>NZ_JBVHEO010000022.1:0-82022 GCF_055562815.1 Streptomyces sp. NPDC016677
GAGCGGGCAGCTGCGGACGCGACGGCTGATCGGCGAGCTGATTCTGAAGCGGCGCGGGGCGCGGCTGACCGAATCAGGGGCGGGCACGTACCTGAAGCGGGGGGGGGGTGTCCTTACAGCGCCCGGACAAGCGGGCCGTCGAACAGGCCCCCGAGGCTGTGGCGTGCTGACAACAGGAGGCCTGGCCGAGGACGCGCGCGAAGGCGAGGAAGGACGGCGGGGAGATTCTCTTCGCCGGTCAGGTCGGCGCCCGTTCCTCGACGGCACGGACATGGTCTGAAGAAGCGCCCCTGGCTCGCCCGGTCGCTGGTCTGCGATCCCGGACTGCTGCTGATGGGCGAGCCGTTCGCGGCGCTGGACGAGTTCGCGGACCGTCCCACCTCCGCGACCGAGCGCGTGCACAGCGTCACGGTCATGGCCGAGGACACCGGCGCCCTGCCCGGCGCTTCGCACTTGTCAGCGCCGGCACCACTTCGAAGCGGGACGACACCGACCGGGCGGTCCTGGGCGCGGGTTGAACCCGCGGCACGCGTCGGGACTCCTCACCGCCGGGACGAAGGGCTCACCCCCCGTCCCCGGTGACCGTCGCTCCGACGGCGAGCTCAGTGCCCCGCCCGGTTCCCCCATCCAGGCACACCAATTCCTCAGCGCTTCGACAGGCCACGTACTTCGGTCGTCGGGACTCCAGACCGGCGGTGGGCCCGGACCTGTGTGTCCGCGTGGCGCCGGCGGAACGTTCGAGAGGGAGGGCCGGAGTCACGGCGGGGCACCGCCGTACCCCCGCGGCTCCCCGTCCTCTCGGCCCGCGCAGGAACCGCGGATCCCGGTGCAGGACCGGCCCTGCCGGACGTCCTCACGTCCGCGTCACCCAGGCGCCGGAGTCTCTTCGCGGGGCGGTGCCGTCGAGGCGCGTACCACCAGTTCGGTGGCGAGTTCGATGTGGTGGGACTCGACCTTCTCGCCGTTGGCCAGGCGGAGGGCGATGCGCAGGGCGGTACCGCCCATCTCCCGCAGCGGCTGGCGCACGGTGGTCAGTGGCGGGGAGGCCATCCCCGCGAGGCTCGTGTCGTCGAAGCCGACCACGCTCAGGTCTTCGGGCACGCGCAGGCCCCGGGCGCGGGCGGACTCGATGACACCGACGGCGATCTCGTCGTTGCCCGCGAAGATCGCCGTCGGCGGCTCTCGCAGCTCCAGCAGCGCCGTGGCGCCGGTCACCCCGCTCTCGTAGGTGAATTCCCCGGGCCGGACGTACCCGTCGGGCACCCGTGCTCCTTCGGCCTCCATGGCGGCCCGGTAGCCGTGCATGCGTGCCTGGTTGCACACGGCCATGGCCGGTCCGCCGAGATAGGCGACGCGGTGGTGGCCCAGGGAGAGCAGGTGCCGGGTCGCGGCCAGGCCGCCGGTGAAGTTGGTCGCTCCGACGCTGTTGATCCGGCTGTCCGGCAGGTGCAGCGGGTCCAGCACGACCAGCGGCAGCCCGGACCGGGCCAGTTCGTTCAGGTGCGCCGTGGTGTACACACTGGTGACCGCGATGACGGCGCGGCGCCCGGCCGAGACCAGGTTCCGGGCCCAGTGCGGGGCATGGGACGCCTTGCTGATCACCACCGAGGCCCCGAGTTCGGCGGCGGAGTCGACGATGCCTTCCAGGGTCTCGGCCACGTACGACTTGAGGCCGCCCTTGAACTGCACTTCGATGGTCGGGCCTTCGGCGGCCTCGGTGTGGCGGAACACGGGTGCGAGGTAGTCGTGCTGACGCAGCAGCTCCTGAACCCGGGTGCGGGTGTGCGGCGCCACGTCACCGCGACCGTTGACCACTTTGGACACGGTCGCCACGGAGACCCCGGCCGCTTGGGCGATGTCCGCCAAAGTGGTGCGCCTGGCGTTCGGTCGCATCGGTTCCTCTCGGTAGTCCGTTCCCCGGTGTGCTGAGCCGTCGGCCGGGATGGCCGACATGACCTGCACCGACAGTGCGTGTCAGTCGCAATCATCGCAGCGTGCCTCCGTCCCCGCCATCCCTTTTCGAAACGTTTCGATCCCCGCCGGGGCTCTCGGAGGACGTCCTCGCTTGAAATCCGGCAGGTCGTGACGGTTGAACAACGGCCCTGCACATGCCTTGACAGCGCGTGAGCCTGAAACCTAATTTGCACGCACGGAGCCCGAAGAAGACTGTTTTCGAAATCCTTTCACCACGACTCACGAGAAGCCTGTGGCTCTCGAGTGCGGAGAAATGACATGGCGCTCTCCCGACGTACCCTCCTCGGCCTGGCCGCCGGTGTGCCGGTCTCCGCGGCGCTGGCGGCCTGCGGCTCGTCCGGCCCCGGCAAGAGCGGTGGTGGGGCCACGTACTGGTATCTGAACGGCCAGCCGCAGGAAGGTGTCAGGGCCGGCGCGGTGGACGCCTTCAACAAGGCCCACCCCGATGACCAGATCAAGGACACCACCTTCCAGAACGACGCGTACAAGACGAAGATCAAGACCGCCATCGGCGCCGGGCAGGCGCCCACCGTCATCTGGGGCTGGGGCGGCGGGACCCTGCGCACCTACGCGGAAGCGGGCCAGGTCGAGGACCTCACCTCGTGGTTCGACGAGCAGGCCGAGGTCAAGAAGAGCCTGTTCCCGTCCTCGTTCGGCGCGGCCACCGTCGACGGCAAGATCTACGCGATGCCGTGCGAGACCGTGCAGCCGATCATCCTCTACTACAACAAGAAGGTCTTCGACCAGGTGGGCGTGGAGCCGCCGGAGTCCTGGGACGACATCATGGCGCTGGTGCCCAAGTTCAACGCGAAGGGCATAGCGCCGTTCTCCCTCGGGGGCCAGTCCCGGTGGACGAACATGATGTGGCTGGAGTTCCTCTTCGACCGCATCGGCGGTCCCGAGGTGTTCCAGGCTGTCGTCGAGGGCGAGAAGAACGCCTGGTCCGCCCCGGACGCCATCGACGCGCTGACCAAGGTGCAGGACCTGGTCAAGGCCGACGGGTTCATCAAGGGCTTCTCCTCGATCACCGCGGACTCCAACGCGGACCAGGCGCTGCTGTACACCGGCCAGGCCGCGATGATGCTGCACGGCGCCTGGTCGTACGGCATCCAGCAGACCGACGGCGGGGACTTCGTCTCCAGCGGTTCGCTGGGCTACATGAACTTCCCGCCCGTGGAGGGCGGCAAGGGCGACCCGGGCAACACCGTCGGCAACCCCGCCCAGTACCTGTCCATCTCCGCGAAGGCCAGCGCCGAGCAGAAGAAGATCGCCAAGGAGTTCTTCGCCACGGGCGTCCTCCAGGACCAGGAGGTGAAGAAGTGGATCGACAACGGGTCGGTCCCGATCAAGCTGGGCACGGAGAAACTGCTCGCCGCCTCCAAGAGCGCCGATTTCCTTCAGTTCACCTACGACGTCGCCAGCAAGGCCAAGGCGTTCGGCCAGTCCTGGGACCAGGCGCTCAGTCCGACGGCCGCCGAAACCCTGCTGGACAACATCGTCAAGCTGTTCCAGCTGTCCCTGTCACCACAGGACTTCGCCCGCAACCTCAACGCGGTCATCGGCAAATGAGCGCACTCACCAGCCGACCGCCGCGACGCGAACCGCGCAGCATCCTGCCGTGGCTGGCGGCGCCGGCGCTGCTCGTCTTCGTCGCCTTCGCCGTGATCCCGCTCGTCGGTGTCTTCGCGCTGAGCTTCACCACCTGGGACGGGATCGGCGCCATCCACCCGTCGGGGCTGACCAGCTGGCGCGCGGTGCTCACCGACCCCGGCCTGCCGCACGCCCTGTGGGTGACGTTCCTGGTGATGGCGGTGTCCTGGGCCGTCCAGACACCGCTGAGCATTCTGCTCGGCGCGTTCCTGGCAGGCCGCCAGCGCTACCGCGCGGTGCTGGGCGTGGTGTACTTCGTGCCGCTGATGCTCAGCTCCGCGGCGATCGCGATCGCCTACAAGGCACTGCTGGACCCCAACTTCGGGCTCGGCGCCGGGCTGAAGATCCAGGCGCTCAGCCAGGACTGGCTGGGGCGGCCCTGGCTCGCGTTCGGGGTCGTCGTCTTCGTCGTCTCCTGGCAGTTCGTCCCGTTCCACACCCTGATCTACCAGGGCGGTGTCCAGCAGATCCCGGCGGCTCTGTACGAGGCGGCGCAGCTGGACGGAGCCGGCCGCGTGCGGCAGTTCTTCAGCATCACGCTGCCCCAGCTCAAATACACCATCATCACCTCGTCCACCCTGATGGTGGTCGGGTCGCTCACCTTCTTCGACCTCATCTTCATCCTGACCGAGGGCGGCCCCGGCGACGCCACCCGGGTCCTCGCACTGGACATGTACAAGCGGGGGTTCCAGGCCAGCCTGATGGGACCGGCCAGCGCCATCGCGGTCATCCTGGTCCTGGTCGGGCTGGCCCTCGCCCTGCTGCTGCGCCGGCTCGGGGGCCGGGACGCCGGCGCGAGCCAACTCGAGGGGGCCTGACGTGACCACCACGCTGACCGAGCCGCGACGACCGCAGAAGACCACCCACCGTGAGCGGCGACGCCCTTCCCGCCAGGCGACCCGCCGGCGCAACTGGGCGGGCGGCCTGGCCGGATGGCTCTGGCTCGTCGTCGTCGCCGTACCCCTGTACTGGACCCTCATCACCAGCCTCAAGGCGCAGAGCCGCTACTACTCGAGCAACCCGCTGGTGCCTTCGGCCGACCCGACCCTGGAGAACTACCGGCTGGTCATCGAGTCCGACTTCCTGCGCTACTTCCTGAACAGCGTGGTGGTCACCGCCGGCGCCGTGATACCCGCGGTCGTGTTCTCCTTCATGGCCGCCTACGCCATCGTCCGCGGCTGGCGGATGCGGGTGCTGCGCGCGATGAACGGCCTGTTCCTCATGGGCCTGGCCATCCCGCTGCAGGCGACGGTGATCCCGGTCTACCTGATCATCATCAAACTGCAGCTCTACGACAGTCTGCTGGCGCTGATCCTTCCGTCGATCGCCTTCGCCGTCCCGCTGTCCGTGCTGGTCCTGGCCAACTTCGTCCGCGACGTGCCCAAGGAACTGTTCGACTCCATGCGGGTCGACGGCGCCACCGAATGGACCACACTGTGGCGGCTGGCGGCACCGCTGACCCGGCCGGCCATCCTCACCGTGACCATCTTCAACGCGCTGACCATCTGGAACGGATTCCTGCTCCCGCTGGTCCTCACCCAGAGCCCCGACCGCCGGACCCTGCCGCTCGCACTGTGGACCTTCCAGGGCCAGTACGGGGTCAACGTCCCCGCCGTCCTCGCCGCCGTCGTCCTCACCACCCTGCCCGTCCTGGTGCTGTACGCGTTCGGCCGCCGTCAGCTGCTGAGCGGCCTGACCGCCGGATTCAGCCGCTGACCGGCACCGACACCGGCAACGACACCGACACCGACTCCGTGGAAAGTGAACGCCGACGTGGCTGTAGAGAACACCTCCGCGATCTCCCTCTGGCACGATCCCGCCCTCCCCGTCACCGCGCGGGTCGACGCCCTGATCGACGCGATGACCCTCGAAGAGAAGACCGCCCAGTTGTACGGGGTGTGGGTGGGCGCCTCCGACCAGGGCGGTGAAGTCGCCCCCCACCAGCACGACATGGAGGAGGCCGTCGACCTCGACGCGCTCCTGCCCACCGGCCTCGGCCAGCTGACCCGGCCCTTCGGCACGGTGCCGGTCGACCCCGCCCTGGGCGCGCTCTCCCTGGCCCGCACCCAGACCCGTATCGCCGCCACGAACCGGTTCGGCATCCCCGCCCTCGCGCACGACGAGTGCCTGGCCGGCTTCGCCGCCTGGGGGGCGACGGCCTACCCCGTTCCGCTGTCCTGGGGCGCCACCTTCGACCCGGACACGGTGCGGCGGATGGCCGCCGCCATCGGACGAGACATGCGGGCCGTCGGCGTCCACCAGGGACTCGCGCCCGTCCTGGACGTGGTGCGCGACGCCCGCTGGGGCCGGGTCGAGGAGACCATCGGCGAGGACCCGTACCTGGTCGGCACCATCGGAACGGCCTACGTACAGGGCCTGGAGTCCGCCGGGATCGTCGCCACCCTCAAGCACTTCGCCGGCTACTCGGCCTCGCGCGCCGGCCGCAACCTCGCGCCCGCCTCCGTGGGCCCGCGGGAGCGTGCCGACGTCCTGCTGCCCCCGTTCGAGATGGCGATCCGCGAAGGCGGCGCCCGGTCGGTGATGAACGCCTACACCGACACCGACGGCGTGCCCTCCGCAGCCGACGAGGAGCTACTCACCGGGCTGCTGCGCGACACGTGGGGCTTCGACGGCACGGTCGTCGCCGACTACTTCGCCATCGCCTTCCTGAAGACCCTGCACGGCGTCGCCGCCGACTGGGCCGGCGCCGCCGGCGCGGCGCTGCGGGCGGGCATCGACGTCGAACTGCCCAACGTCAAGACATACGGCGCGCCCCTGGCCGAGGCCGTGGCCGACGGCCGCGTACCGGAGGCGCTGGTCGACCGCGCACTGCGCCGCGTCCTCACCCAGAAAGCGGCGCTCGGTCTGCTCGACCCGGACTGGAACCCCCTGCCGGCCGGGCTCGACGGCGCGGACCTGGACGACCCGGAGGCCCTGCGCGGCCGGATCGACCTGGACGGTCCCGGCAACCGCGCGCTGGCCCGCACGGTCGCCGAGAAAGCCGTCGTGCTGCTGAGCAACGACGGCACCCTGCCGCTCGGCAGGCCGCGCCGCATCGCCCTGCTCGGCCCAGGCGCCGACGAGCCCACCGCCGTACTGGGCTGCTACTCCTTCCCCCAGCACATCGGCGTACGCCACCCCGGGACCCCGCTCGGCATCGAACTGCCCACGCTGCGCGCCACCGTGGCCGCCGAGTTCCCCGACGCCGAGATCACCTTCGCCCGCGGCACCGGAATCGACGACGGCGACCTCTCCGGCATCGCCGAGGCCGCCCAGGCGGCACGCGAGGCCGACGTCGCCCTGGTGGTGCTCGGCGACCGCGCCGGGCTCTTCGGGCGGGGCACCAGCGGCGAAGGATGCGACGCCGAGAGCCTGGAACTGCCCGGCGCGCAGCAGCGACTGCTCGACACCCTGCTCGACCTGGAGACCCCCGTGGTCACCGTGCTGATCGCGGGACGGCCGTACGCCCTCGGCCGCGCCGTGGCGGAGTCCGCCGCCATCGTGCAGTCCTTCTTCCCCGGCGAGGAGGGCACGCACGCGATCGCCGGAGTGCTCAGCGGCCGCACCGAGCCCTCCGGACGGCTCCCGGTCAGCGTGCCGCGCGGGCCCGGCTCCCAGCCGGCGACGTACCTCGGGGCGCGGCTCGCGCACGCCGGCGAGGTGTCCAGCGTCGACCCGACCCCCGCGTTCGCCTTCGGGCACGGCCTGACCTACACGCGGTTCGACTGGACGGACCTGACCGTGGATGCCCAGGAGGTCCCGACGGACGGCGAGTTCACCCTCGGCTTCACCGTGCGCAACACGGGCGGCCGGTCCGGAACCGAGGTCGTCCAGCTCTATCTGCACGACCCGGTCGCCTCCGTCGTCCAGCCCGTGCAGCGCCTCGTCGGCTACAGCCGGGTGGACCTGGAGCCGGGCGAGGCCCGGCGCCTGCGGGTCACGGTCCCGGCCGACGTCGCCTCCTTCACCGGGCGCGACGGCCGGCGTGTCGTCGAACCCGGCGCGCTGGAGGTGCGGCTGGCCGCCTCCAGCGCGGAGTGCCGTCTGACGGCCTGGGTCACGCTGACCGGAGCCGAACGCCACGTGGATCACACGCGGCGCCTGCACGCCACGGTCACGCAGGAACCGGTCGCCCTGACCTGAACCGGGTGCGCGGCCGGCCCGCCGCTCGCGCCGGCGGCCGGCCGTACCGGGTCCCGTCGGCTCAGAGCACGCCGCGCCGGGCGAGGCCGCGCATCAGTTCCCGTACCCCGGACGTCCACGGCGCGGCCTCCTCGCTGCGGACGACGGTGTTGACCAGAGCACCGAGCCGCGGGCTGGAGATCCGTACGATGTCGCCGTACTCGTGGGTGAAACCCGCACCGGGGGCGTGCCGGTCCTCGGTGGGGGCGAACAGCGTTCCGGTGAACAGCACGAAGCCGTCCGGGTACTGGTGGTGCGGGCCGTGCGTGGCGGCCACCAGTTCCAGTACGTCGCGGCTGATCTCACGCATCGAACTGCTGCCGTGCAGGACGTAGCCGTCCGTGCCGTCGATCCGCAGGCCGATGTCGAGCCGGCGGACGGCGTCGAGGCCGAAGTCCTCGTCGAGCAGGCGGACGAACGGGCCGATCGCGCACGAGGCGTTGTTGTCCTTGGCACGGGACAGCAGCAGGGCGCTGCGGCCCTCGACGTCGCGGAGGTTGACGTCGTTGCCGAGCGTCGCGCCGCGCACCCGGCCGCGTGAGTCCACCACGAGGACGGCCTCGGGTTCGGGGTTGTTCCACACCGAGGCGCCGAGCACGCCGATGTCGGCGCCGGTGCCGACCGCGGACAGCACCGGGGCCTTGGTGAAGATCTCCGGGTCCGGTCCGATGCCGACCTCCAGGTACTGCGACCACACTCCCTCGGCGACGAGCAGTTCCTTGGCCCGCCGCGCCTGCGGCGATCCGGGGCGGATGCCGTCGAGCGCGCCGCCCACCAGCTGCCCGACGCGGGCCCGCACCCGCGCGGCCTGCGCCGGATCGCCGCCCGTGCGCTCCTCGATGACGCGTTCCAGCAGACTCCGGGCGAAGGTGACGCCCGCGGCCTTGATCACTTGGAGGTCGACGGGGGCGAGCAGCCGCGGCACGTCGCGGCGGCCGGCCGGTGCCCGGAGGAGTTCGTCCAGACGCCAGGTGTGTCCGCCGTCGGCCTCACGGACGACGGCCACCGCGTCGTCGCGTTCCATCAGGTCGGAGACGGTGGGCGCGAGGGACGTCAGGTCGACGACGTGCTCGCCGCGGACCGCGGCCACACACGGTCCGTCGTACCGCGGGTCGTGGACGCGCGCGACGAGGGCGGCCCGGCCGGCGTCCTCGGGCAGGACGGAGCCGGCTGTGAGGACCGGACGGGGGCGCGCTGCTGCCGCTTCCACAGTCGATGCTCTCCTGGTCTGGAGGGGGCGGTCGGTCGCCCGGGGTGGACTCAGTGGGAGTCGCGCGGGACCTCGTGCCCACGGCTTCCGCGAAGGAAGCCGAAGTCGGCGCCCCGGTCGGCCTGTTCCACGTGCTGGGTGTAGAGCCAGGTGTAGCCGCCGCTGTGCCGCTCGGCGGGGGCCTTCCAGGCCTGCCGGCGCCGGGCCAGCTCGGTGTCGTCCACGTCCAGCCGCAGGGTGCGGCGGGGGACGTCGAGGACGACGGGGTCCCCGTCGCGCACCAGGGCGAGCGGCCCGCCGACGGCGGCCTCGGGCGCCACGTGCAGGACCACCGTCCCGTACCCGGTGCCGCTCATCCGGCCGTCGCAGACCCGCACCATGTCCGTGACGCCGGCCTTCAGCAGCTTCGCGGGCAGCGGGACATTGGAGACCTCGGGCATCCCGGGGTAGCCCTTGGGGCCGGCATTGCGGATGACGATGACGGTGTTCTCGTCGATGTCGAGGTCCGGGTCGTCGGCCACGTCGTGATAGGCCTCGGGGGAGTCGAAGACACGCGCGGGGCCGCGGTGGGTGAGCAGGTGCGGTGACGCGGCGGACTGCTTGATCACGGCGCCGTCGGGGCACAGGTTGCCGCGCAGGACGGCGATACCGGTGCCGGCCGGCTGGAAGGGGGCGTCGAGGCCGGTGATGACGTCGGAGCCGACGCGTTCGGCGTGCTCGGTGTTCTCGGCGACGGTGCGCCCGGTGACCGTGAGCTGTCCGCCGTGCAGCAGATCGCCGCCGAGCAGTTCGGCCAGGACGGCGGGCAGGCCGCCCGCGTAGCAGAAGTCCTCCATCAGAAACCTGCCGCTGGGCATCAGGTTGACCAGGGTCGGCACCGCGCGGGCCAGGTCGTCGAAGTCCGCCAGGCCCAGCTCGACGCCGAGGCGTCCGGCGATGGCGGTGAGGTGGATGACGGCGTTGGTGGAGCCGCCGATGGCCGCGTTGACCCGGACGGCGTTCTCGAACGCCTCCCGGGTCATGATCCGCGAGGGGCGCAGTTCCTCCTCCACCATCCCCACGATGCGCTGCCCCGCCGCCTGCGCGGTCTCCATCCGCCGGGAGTCGACCGCCGGCCAGGCCGCCGAACCCGGCAGCTGCATGCCGAGCGCCTCGGCCATGCAGGCCATCGTCGAGGCGGTCCCCATGGTCATGCAGTGCCCGTGGGAACGGGCCATGCAGCCTTCCGCGAAGAAGCACTCCTCCTCGCTCATCCGGCCGGTCTTCAGGTCCTCCTCGAACTTCCACACATGGGTGCCGGACCCCACGTCCTGGCCCCGGTACTTGCCGTTGAGCATCGGCCCGCCGGTGACCATGACGGCGGGCAGGTCGACGCTGGCGGCGCCCATGAGCATGGCGGGGGTCGTCTTGTCACAGCCGGACAGCAGCACGACGCCGTCGAGCGGGTTGGCCCGGATCAGCTCCTCGACCTCCATGGCCATCAGGTTGCGGTACAGCATGGCGGTGGGGCGCATCAGGGTCTCGCCGGTGGCCATGGTGGGGAACTGCAACGGGAAGCCGCCGGCCTGCCACACCCCGCGCTTGACGGCTTCGGCGACGCCGGTCAGATGGGCGTTGCACGGGGCGAGTTCGGAGGCACTGGTCGCGATGCCGATGACGGGGCGCCCGTCGAACACCTCGTGACCGAAGCCCTGGTTGCGCATCCAGGAGCGGTACACCATCCCGCCGCGGCCCCGGGCACCGAACCATGCCTGGCTGCGCCGGCTCGTCTGCTGACCGTCGGTCATATAGCACTCCCGTGGCTCTGGCGTCGTCCGCTTCGCGATGGGGTGTTGCCGGGCGCGGTCCCGGGGGCCGTACCCTGTGACACAATCATTAAATGATTCGATGAATGGCGTCCAGGGGGCGGGCCGGAATCGTGGTGCACTTCCTGACCATGCACCAGCGCGTGGTCGACGAGTTGGGGCGGCGGGTCGCGGGCGGAGCCTGGGCGCCGGGGGAGGCGTTGCCGGTCGAGGACGCGCTCGCGGCCGAGATCGGCGTGAGCCGGGGAGTGGTGCGGGAGGCGGTCAAGGCGCTGGTCGCCAAGGGGATGCTGCGCGTACGCCCGCGCACCGGCACCCGTGTGCTGCCTCCCGAGCACTGGAACCACCTGGACCGTGACGTGCTGCGCTGGCAACAGGCCGGGGACGCCGCGGCCCTGCTGCGCGACACGAGTGAACTGCGCCGGATCGTCGAGCCCGAGGCGGCCCGGCTCGCCGCCGACCGGGCCGGCCCCGACGACGTACGCCTCCTGTACGAGTCCCTGGCGGCCATGGAGGCCGCGGCGGCGGAACCCGGGCGCAGCGGGTACGTCGAGGCCGACATCACCTTCCACCGGGCGCTGCTCGACGCCAGCGGCAACCGTCTCCTCGGCTCACTGGGCCGCGCTGTCGACATCGCGCTGGAACACAGCTTCCTCGTCAGCACCCAGACCCCCGGCGCGGTGGAGGACTCGCTGCCCGGCCACCGCGCCGTCGTGCGAGCCGTAGCGGCCCGCGACCCCGAGGCCGCGGCGGCCGCCGTACTGGCCGTCATCGAGGCCGCCGAACAGGAGATCGCCCGGTCACCCGGGATGCCGGACGATGCCGTAGGGCCCGACACGACGCGGCCGGCCGGCCGGTGATGTGCCCCGACCGGGTGCGGTGACGGCGGGGACCGGACTGGGAGCCGCCTCCGCCGGCGGGCGACGCACACCCGCCCGGGGTTGGCATCGCCGCTGTTCGCCGCATGTGACCTGGCCGGGACGGGCTCAGTGGACGGCCTCCCCACGCCGGACTCGGCTGATTCGAGGCCGCCGCGGGAAAAGGGACGGTCAGTGCGCGGGCGGCGCAGTGGTGGCGATCGCCGCCGCGTGGCGGGCGGGGGGCGCGGGGTGCGGGCACGCCGAGACCGGTGAGGAAGCCTTCGAGGGCGACGGTACCGGGGCCCGGACTGATCGGGTCGCCGGTGAGGGAGGACCTCTCCAAGCGGACGGTGTCGAAGGCAGGGTCGAGGCAGCCACGATTGCCGCACCGGCACGGCCGGCCGTCGATGACGACGGTCGAGTGGCCCCACTCGCCGGCGGCGTTGCCGGTGCCGCGTATGTGCCGCCGACCGCGAACCCGTCCTGACGCCGGTGCAGCCAGTGACGACCACCATGTCGTCCGCCTCGCCGCCGGCGCCGGACCGCGGCTCCGCCAGGGTGCCGGCCTTGAGCGGGTTGTCCGAGGAGAGCGGCAGGGGCAGTCGTCGGGGCAGCAGGTCGAACCGGCCGGACCGGCGCGACAGCACGGGACGAACCCGTACCCACGGCGCCAGTCTCCCAGGGACGGACCGGAATCAGGCCCACCCGTAGAGCGAGGCATCCCTCAGCCCCCGACGACGACCGCGGTCTTGACGCTCCCCAGGGGAGCTGGTTAGCGTCGCGAACACTTCGCCTGACGGCTGTTCGACATGTCGGGTGAAGTCGACTCGACGGTGATGATGGGAGCGTGCGACGCCCGTGACCGACATGCCGAACCGCCGAGCGCTGGTGGTCCGTGGCGGCTGGGAGGGCCACGACCCCGTCACCATCACGGACCTGTTCCTGCCGTTCCTCAAGGACCACGGTTACGCGGTCGAGACCGCGGCGGACCTCGCGGTCTACGAGGACGCCGAACGGCTCGCCGCCACCGACCTGGTGGTGCAGTGCTGGAGCATGGGAGACATCACCGCCGAGCAGAGCCGCGGCCTGTCGGCCGCCGTACGGGCCGGTACCGGACTCGCCGGCTGGCACGGCGGCATCGTCGACGCGTTCCGCGGCGACCTGGAGTACTTCCTGCTGACCGGCGGCCAGTTCCTCATGCATCCGCCCGGATTCGTCGACCACGTGGTGCACCCGGTGCCCGAGCGGTCGGACCACCCGGTCGTCCAGGGGCTCGGTGACTTCCGGGTGCACACCGAGCAGTACTGGGTCGCGACCGACCCGGCCGTCGACATCCTGGCCACCACGACCTTCAGCGAGGACGCGGACCACGACACCCCCGTCGTCATGCCCGCGGTGTGGACACGCCGGCACGGCCTGGGACGCGTCTTCGTGTCGACCGTCGGCCACAAGGCGGACGACTTCGACGTGCCCGAGGTACGCGCGCTGACCGAGCGAGGGCTGCTGTGGGCGAGCCGGTGAGCGCGCTGCGGATCGGCCTGGTGGGAGCCGGCTACATCAGCGGCCAGTACCTCGGCACCCTGGCCAGGACGCCGACCCTGCGGCTGACCGCGGTGACCGACCTCGACCCGGCGCGCGCCGCGCGGGCAGCGGCGGGCACCGGCGCCGCGGTGGTCGGCGACGTGGCCGGACTCCTCGCTCGCGACGACGTCGACGCCGTGCTCAACCTGACCGTGCCGGCCGCGCACGCCGAAGTCGCGCTGGCCGCGATCGCCGCGGGCAAGCACGTCTACGGCGAGAAGCCGCTGGCCGCCGGCCGCGAAGAGGCCGCCGCCGTACTCACCGCGGCGCGCGCGGCCGGCGTCCGCGTCGGCTGCGCGCCGGACACCGTGCTCGGCACCGGCATCCAGACCGCCCGCCGGGCCGTCGACGACGGACTGATCGGCACCCCCGTGGCCGCGACGGCCTTCATGACCGTGCCCGGGCATGAGGTCTGGCACCCCGACCCGGAGTTCTACTACCGGCCGGGCGGCGGACCGCTGCTCGACATGGGCCCGTACTACCTGTCCGCACTCGTCCACCTGCTGGGCCCGGTCGCGGAGGTGACCGGCGCCGCCGCCGCGCCGCGCACCGAGCGGGAGATCGGCTCGGGCCCGCGCGCCGGGCAGCGCTTCCCCGTCCAGGTCGACACCCACGTCACCGGCATCCTGCGGCACGCGGGCGGCGCCCTGTCCACGCTGGTGATGAGCTTCGACGTGCACGCCTCCCGGCTGCCCAGGATCGAGGTGTACGGCACCGAGGGGTCGCTGTCGGTCCCCGACCCCAACTGCTTCGACGGGCAGGTCGAGCGGTACGCAGCGGACCGTCGGGAGTGGGAGCCGCTGCCGGTGTCCGCCGGGTACCCGGGTGCCGGACGCGGCACGGGACTGGCCGACCTGGCGGACGCCCTCGTCTTCGGAACACCGCACCGCGCGTCCGCCGAACTGGCCGCCCACGTCCTGGAGGTGATGCTCACCCTCCTGGACTCGGCCCGGCAAGGCGGCACACTCCCGGTCACCGGTTGCCCCCGGCCCGCCCCGGTCGACCTGCCGGCCACCGGCACGGGCACCCTTCCGGTTCAGCGCACCGCCGCCCCGCGCTAGTTGGCGGACCACCTCCACGTACGCCCGCGCGTCGGCTCGGGGCGGCGTCGACAGACGGTCCGGCCGACCCCGGCCGCCACCAACTTCCGTACGACCGCCGGGAGGAAGGCGACGGGCCGGTTGTCGTCGGCGGTCTGGATACCGCCCCCCGCACCCTTGGTGCCCGTGTCGTTCCCGTGCCCTCGAACTCTCTCCGCGAAGAGCCGCAGGGCCGGATCAGAACGCTGCTCGTGCCCTCAGAACGGACCTCCCGGCCCTCTGACCACTGGTGTTGTGCTCACGGACATCAAGCACCTCGACGAGTCCGAGCTGTAGCAGACCGCGCCCCGAGCAGCACGCGAGCCTCTGTGCTGAGCCGGAGCACGTCAGTCGTTGCGGTAGACGAACCGGCGGTCGGTCGTCACCGTCTCCGGAGTGAAGAACGGCGGGCCGGCCAACGGGTGCCCGGCGAACTCGGCAACCACCGCGGCGGGGATGCCGAGCGTCACAGCGCCGGATACGCCCTAGCCGGCCACGGGTGTCAGCTGCTCATCCGCCCACTCGGCGAACGTGGTGACCGGGATGCCCAACTCCCGGGCGAACTCGGGCCGGGCGGGCTGGAGGACCGCGTTGTTCCACTCGTGGCCGGCTCCCCACATCGGCATACCCGCGTCGAGTGCCTCTTCCAGGCTCATGGAGGGCGCGGTCACGGGCACGCCCCAGGCGTCGGACAAGGTCTGCGCGACCTGCTCCATCGTGCGCACGTCACCGGCCAGTTCCAGTTCCACCTGGTGGAAGCGGTCAGGGTCCCGAAGGGCGTGCGCCGCGGCCGTGCCGATGTCCCGCACGGCCACCAGGGCCAGTTCGGTCTCCGGCTTCAGTACCGTCAGCAGTCCGCCGCGCGGCCCCTTGGGCGCCAGCAGGGGCAGGTTCTCCATGAAGAAGGCGGGCTTGATCACCGTCCAGCGGGCGAAGCCCGCGCCCCGCACCGCTTCCATGATCGCCTGCTTGGTCTGGAAGTAGTCGGCCATCGCCGCCCAGCGGCCCTCGGCCCAGCCGGCGACCCGGGTGTGCTCACCGACTCCACTGGTCGAGGACTGCACGAACTGGCGTACTCCCTCGGCTTTCGCCGCGTCCACCAGGTTGGTGGCTTGGGCGATTTCGGACGCGAAGTCCACGCCGGTCTCGGTCATGGGCGGCGCCTGCACCGAGAACACCGCGCGGACTCCCTCGACCGCCGGGCCGAGGGAGGCCCGGTCGGAGAGATCCGCCACCACCAGTTCGGCGCCCAGCGCCTCGATCGCACGGGCGGACTCCGACCGAGGATCGCGTACGAGTGCACGTACGGGCACCTCGGCGGCCAGGAGTGCGCGGGCCGTGGCCCCGCCTTGCTGGCCAGTGGCTCCGGTGACCAGGACGGTATCGCTGTTGATGGGCATGGGTGCTGCTCCTCACGGACCGGAGAAAAAAACGGCGGGGCCCGCCGCTTTGTCTGCCGCTAAGATATGGCGGGGCCCGCCGTTTAGCAATGAGGAGATCATGACCGGTCAGCGTTCGGACGCCCGACGCAACTACCAGCGCATCCTCGCCGTCGCCGAAGCCGAGGTCGCCGCGCACGGCGCCGAGGCGTCCCAGGAGCAGATCGCCCGCGCCGCAGGCGTCGGTTCGGCGACCGTGCGCCGTCACTTCCCCACCCGCCGTGCCCTGCTCGATGCCGTCTTCCGGGAGCGCATCGAGGGCCTGTGCGAGCGCGCCCACCGGCTGAGTGCGGCCGAGGACGGCCGCACTGCCCTCCTGGAGTGGCTCCACGCCCTCGTCCGCTACGCCGTCTCGGCCCGCGGATTCGCCAACACCCTCAGCTACGAGCCTCCGGCCGAGGAACCCTCCCCGCACTCCTGCGGCAACAGAATCGCAGCGGCCGGAACTCCTCTGCTCCAGCGGGCCATTCGCGACAAGGCGGTCGCACCGCACGTCACCTTCCACGACCTGCTGACCCTCGCCGTCGGCATCGCCCTGGCCACTGAGCACCACGAGGACCCCGGGACCCAGGCCGACCGCCTCTTCCGCCTCGCTGTCGAAGGGCTCAGCCCTGAGCACGGCGTCGGTGGGGGGAGGGCGATGCAGAGGACCCCCGGCCCGGCGGCCCCGTAGAAGAGGGCGTGCTGGGCGACGAGGGCCGCTGCGGACAGGGCCAGGCTGCCGCCGATGCCCCTGCAGGAGCTCACCAGGGCCATCGCGGAGTCGGGTCTTTCGTGGGGGAGTATGTCTCGCGGCAGACCGCTACCGAGGGGTATCGCGCTCATGACGAGGCCCTGGAGCGTTCGGCCTGCGGTCATGGTGAGCAGGTCGCTGGTGAGGGCGCACAGGGTCGAGGTGACGACCCACGCCTCGGTGTCCAGTAGTTCAGGCACGTCCACGTTCTTGAACACCGGGACGAGCGGGGTCCGCGTCGTGGCGACCACGATGCTCACCAGGGCGAGCACCGTTGAAGACCCGCCAGGTCGGGGGCGGGCGAGGTCACGGCCCGCTCGGAGTCAGACGCTCTGCCCGCGGCCTGCTGTTGCCCATGGGCCGAGGGAGAAGCTGTCGCCGTTCCGTCGTACTTCGAGGGCCCCCGCGCCACCGAAATGGGCGGGAACGAGCAGTTCCCGTTCGTCGGCGGCCCGCCCGAGGATCCGGCGGCGGCTGGCCGCGGCCTGTTCCGGGGACAGGCAGGCACTGCTGTTGCAACCGGGGTGCAGGATCTGCACCGGGTGGTGCAGCAGGTCGCCGACGAAGACCGCCCGGTCGCTGCCGGACGCCAGACGCAGTACGGACGAGCCGGGAGTGTGGCCGGGTGCGGCCTGCAGGGTGAGGTGTTCGTCGATGCGGTGGTGGCCCTCCCACAGCACGGACTGTCCGGCCTGGTGGACGGGCTCGATACTGTCTTGGTAGACGAGGCGGTCGACCTCCTGCAGGCCGTTGCCGTACGCGTTGTCCGGACCGTAGTGGAGGTCGTCGGCGGCCGGAATGAGGTACTGGGCATTGGGGAACGCCGGCACCCACTGCCCGTCGGCGGCGACGGTGTTCCATCCGACGTGGTCGACGTGCAGGTGGGTATTGACGACGACGTCGACGTCCTGCGCACGGATGCCCGCCCGCTCCAGCAGGCCGAGGAAGTCGCTCTGCGCGTTGTGGAAGGGCCCCATGCCCGGCCGCTCACGACCGTGTCCGGCCCCGGTGTCGACCAGAACGGTCCGGCCGGCACTGCGCAGCACCCAGCTCTGCAGGGCGGACACCACCATGCCGCTGTCCGGTTCCCAGTGGTCCGGCGCCAGCCAGTCCTCGTTGTCCTTCCACGTATCGGCGGGGACCGCGGGGAGGAACGCGGAGGCAGGCAGGACCGGCTGCTGCCACTCGACGACCCGGATGACCTCGACATCGCCCAGCGTCATGCTGTGCATGTCCTCGTTCTCGTTCATCATGCCGCTCACGTTAAGAACGACCAGTCGATCGCCTCAATGATCTATTCACTCATGAAGATACGCATGCGTCTCATGCTCTATACGGCAGATAGGGTTGAGGAATGGATGTGGTGAGCGACGCGATCTCTGCCGTGCACCTCGGGCACCCCTGGTTCCACCGGATGCGGACCGACGGCACGTGGTGCGCGCGGCTGGACCCGTACGACGGCGCGGGCTTCTACGTCGTCGTCAAGGGCCGCTGCTGGCTTGTGACCGACAACCGCGCGCCCGTGCTCCTCGGTGTGGGTGACGCGGTGCTGCTGCCCCACGGCACCGGCCACGTGATCGCCGACTTCCCGATCGACCCGGCGACCGCGAGGACCGAGGCGGTGCCGTTCGAGGAGTCCCTTGCCGGGCAGCCGGAGCCGCCGACCGGGCGGGAGCCCTGCGGGACCGAGGTGATCTGCGGCACGTACTGGCTCGACTGCAGCCGCATGCACCCGCTCATGGCTGAGCTGCCTGAGATCGTCCACCTGCCCCACCGAGTGGGTGACCACCCCGAACTCCGTGCGGCCGTCGATCTGCTCGCCGGTGAGCTGGATGAGGTCAAGTGCGGGTCCTGCGTGGCACTGCCGAGCCTGCTCGACCTCCTCCTCGTCTACATGATCCGCGCCTGGATGACCGAGGCCCGCGACGGCACCTGGCCCCGCGTTCTCGGTGACCCGGTGACTGCCGCCGCTCTGCGGGCCCTGCACTCCGATCCCGGCGCGCCGTGGAGCACCGGCCGGCTGGCGGCCGAGGCGGGTGTCTCCCGGCCCACCCTGGCGCGCCGGTTCACCGCGCTCGTCGGCCGCCCTCCGATGGCATACCTCACCTGGTGGCGTTTGGTCCGTGCCGCCACTCTGCTTCGGGACACCCAGGACACTCTGGCCGCCATCGCCGGGCGCGTCGGCTACGGCAGCCCGTACGCCCTCTCCCACGCCTTCCAGCGGGAGTTCGGTGTCACCCCGGGACGGTATCGAGCGCAGGCCACGGCCCGGTCCGCCGCCGTCGGAGCGGGCTGACAACCGACGGCTCCCGGCAAAGGGGGTGAGGCGCGAGGCGCGGCTCTCGGGATCACCGGTCGCCGCCGTCCGCGGACAGGCCGGAGTTGCCCCCCTAGCCCAGGGCAGCACTGCCATCCGGGAGGAAGCCGATGCGCATTGCGAAGACTTCGGGCGTGGGGGCTGATATATGCGCGGACGCCACCGCCGGCCCGGTGAACCAATACGGCCGCAGCACCGAAGGGACTGCCTGGAGGTCGTCCCGTAACTGGTGGCGCGGCTGGTGCGCCGGCCGGGCGGAGGCGGGGTGATCTCAGCAGATGGTCCGAAGCGGATCGGGGCGGTCTGCCGGTGTGACCGGGGTGCGGTCCGTCATGCTGGGAGCGCGGGTGCGGTACCGAGGCGGCGATGACCAGGTCGAGGCGGTGGGCGGTAAGGATACGCGGGTCGACGGCAATCGCGAGGCTGGCCTCTCCTGACGCGACGAGCGCTACCGGTTTTGAACCAGTGATTCGGAGAAGGCCTGCTGTACGGCATCTGCAACACCGCCGAGGGCACCGCACCGCCGCGTCACCCGCGCTGGCTGCGCTATTACTGTCGCACTTCAGCCCGAGTCCGTCGCCGTGTGACGCCGCCGCTCACTCGGGCATGAACTCCAAGCACTTCGCGGTGTGGAGTTCGTGCCACGGAACCTGCCGACGCTTCCGCCCCCAGACGTACGCATGGACGGCCACGTCGGCGTGACGCACAACAGAAGCCAGCATGTCCAGCACGCCGACGACCCGCTCGGCCCCGAGACGGACTCGGCCCCCGACGTGGGCATGGTGAAGGGCATCGGCGTCAGCCTCGGCGTCGGTATCCCGGAACTCCTCAAGCGCTTCCTCGTCGCGAAGCTCACCGTTCTGGTGGGTCAGGAGATGTCGCAGGTCCTTGGCCCACTCGACGTCGAGCGTGTCGACGGTGCTTCCGAGAACGGTGTGAGCGGTGACCAGGGTCTTCCAGCCCGGGGAGGTGAAGCCCTTAGGTGTCTTCAGACGAAGTCGATGGGTTCCCTGCCGGTCCTCGACGGTGACGCGCCACCCCTCGATGACTTCATGGGCTGACTTTTCAAGGTACGCCTCGAACGCTGTCACGCCGTTCTTCAAGACTGAGGCCTCCACCATCCACTGGTGGGAGAAGGGCCAGAGGCCACCCACGGAGTCGTGGAACGCGTCGACGTGCTCGTCGCCACAGTGGACTTCCGGGTCGAACACATCGCTGAGAGCATCCTCAGCCTGCTTCCACTGACGCTCGTAGGCTTCGGCCGACCACGCGCCCGTCAGCTTGAGGAACGCCCGGTTCTCCGCATCGACCTTGCGCCAGTCATCAATTCGTAACCCTTTGCGAGGCCCGGCGCAGGTCGGCCATCTCCTCCCCGGCGCGTGGCCGGGACCCGCGTCGCGGGCCGAGGGCGAGGCTCAACTGGTCGATGGTGGCGGGGGCCCTGCGGGTCTTCTGCCCAGCATGCTCAGCCCGAGACCAAGACCGGTGAAGGCGGGCCCAAGGACTCCGCAGCACAGTCTCCCGGGCCAGCTTCCCGTGAGATTGCCCAGGCGGGGAGTGCGTCGGGGCCGGCCAGCCTGTCGGCAGCGTCGGATGCCGCTGGGGCGTGGCGCGCGATCAGCGGCCAACCGGTGCGGAAGCGGTGCCGGGGCAGGCCCCCAGGAACTCCCTGGCGCCTCGTAGCTTCGTGCTCAGCCGACGTTGTGAAGTGCGGCTGTCGAGACGGATGTCGAGGGTCCCCGGCAGGTCGGTTACCGTCCTGCGGCCGGCCGGCCAGCCAGAAGCAGGGCGGGGTCGATGCCGTCGTGTCGGGCGATGAGGGTGCCCAGGGGCGTGGCGGCTGAAGGCATCGGGCCCAGCCAGGTGGAAGATGCCGGTCACGTCGGACACTGCGAGTTCCGAGAGGGCGGCTGCCGGATCGGAGACGTGCACGGGGCAGCGGATGTCGCCCGTGAACAGAGTGCCCTCGCGGGTCCCGGCGGCAAGTTCGTGCACGATCCGTTCGTGGACGGATCCGCCGTCGCCCATGATTCAGAGAGGTGCGGGCGACGGCCGGGGCGGGGTGCAGGAGACGGACCGCCGTCTCGGCGGTGGCCTTCGCGGCGCCGTACGGGGTGATCGGATCCGGGAGCGCGGTTTCGGCATAGCGGACATCGGACCCGGAGAAGATCGCCGGCGTCCCGCCGCGGCCAGGCCGAGCACCTGCCGGGTGCCCTCGACGTTCACCCGGCGCAGTACGGCCCGGTCGCTCTGCCGACAGCAGCCGATCGATCTGACGAAGCTGCGTGCGATGCCCGGCAGCGGGCCGCTCCGCGTCAGGCGTCGGCGAGGAGGGGGTCGTACGGCGTGCCCGAACGGCGTCCTGCCATGAAGGAGAGGAAGCCGCCCACGAAGGCGCTCCGGCCGCAGGTGCCGTCGGCAGTGGTGAGGTCGCGGTGGAAGGCGGTGCGGAACAGCGTCCGGTACTCGTCCGCGTCGATGGTTCCGTTGCCGTCCTTGTCGGTGGCGTCGAAGAGGACCTCGGCGACGCGGATCAGCGCGGGGCCGGCGAGCGAGGGGACGGCGGCGGCGTACTCGTCGGCGCTGACCCGGCCGTCACCGTCCGTGTCCAGTGCGGCCTGGAGTTCGCGCCACCAGGCGGCGAAGGCGTCGTAGAGCCGGGTCTCCTCGGGTTCGTCCAGGTCGAGGCGGGTGGCCAGCTCGCGTGCCATGGCTGCCAGGTCGGGCCAGTCGAGGTGGCCGTCACCGGTCTGGTCCAGCACCTCCCGGAAGAACTCGCCAGCCGAACGCCGGCCGTCTCCCCGGTCCGACGAGGATGCCGCGGCCGACAGCGGTGTGAGGAGGCGCAGCAGGGCCGACGCACGCTTCATCCGCGAACGCAGGGCGGTCGCGGCCGGGCTGCGGGGGTCGTCGCTGTCGGGTGAGAGGGAGAGGGTCTCGATGATGGTCTCGGCGTTGATCCAGCCCTGCGGCAGGAAGCGGGCCAGTCCGGCGGCGAGGTAGGCGCCCTGCATGAGGGTCGGGGCGCCGGGCATCTCCGGCAAACCGGCCCGACGCCGGTACGCCTCCGGGAGCGAGGCGACGGTGATCGCGCCGAGGACCGGGCCGGCCACGGCCCGGCCGGCCGCCCACAGGGTCGGCACACCCGCGAGCAGCGCCGGGGCGGGCAACTGGTCGAAGAGCCGGTAGAGGATGACGCGGGCCGCCTCGGTGTTCTCCAGTTCGTTCTCGACGACGCCGTCGAAGTACCGCCAGAAGTCCTTCAGTTCCGTCGGCAGCTCGGCCGCGTCACCGTCGAGCGCGGCGAGGTACGCGCGGTACTCGGCGTACAGCTGTTCCATCGTTTCCCGGCCGAGCGGCTGGCCGCTCAGCCGGCACATGGTGACGGTGCTCTCGAAGAGCGTGGCGACCACCCAGGCCCGGGTCGCGCGGTCTCGCGCGTCGTAGCCGCGGCCACGGGTATCGGAACCGCTGATCCGGGCGTGCAGCCGGTTGAGCCGCGCCGCTTCCCGTTCCCGTACCGAAGGGTCGGCGCCGAACATGCGCCGCAAGCTGAAGAACGTGTTGCGCAGCCGGCGCCAGGGGTGGGTGACGAAGGTGGAGCTGTCGAGGAGGGCGGCGCCGACCTGCGGGTGAGCGGCTTCCAGCACCGTGGCGCGGATCAGGGCCAGCGCCCAGCGCGGGTCGTCGAAGAAGGCACTGAACTGCCTGGCCGGCCCGAACAGGGGCGCCTCGTCGGCCGTCTCAGTGGTGGCGGACGTCATGATGGGTCTCCGTCGGTCGTGGGTGGCACCCCGCCGAAGCGGCGGTCGCGGCGCCGGTAGGTGTGCAGGCAGGCGAGGAAGTCGGGGCCGCGGAAGTCCGGCCAGAGCACCTCGGGGAAGATCCACTCGGCGTAGGCGACGTGCCAGAGCATGAAGTTGGAGATGCGCTGCTCGCCGGAGGTGCGGATGACCAGATCCACATCGGGGGTGTCGGGGAACGGCAGGTGCTGCGCGAAGAGCTGCTCGGTGACCTCCTCGACGGTGGTCCGGCTGCGGATGAGCGACCTCGCGGCCTCGACGATGTCCCGGCGCCCTCCGTGGTCGAAGGCGACGGTGAGCGTCATCCCCCGGTTGCCGGCGGTCAGCGTCGTCAGGTCGTCGAAGTCCTGGGCCAGTTCGCGGGGAATACGCGGATCGGCGACGCCGAGGAATCGGCAGCGGATGCCACGGGCCAGCAGCGACGGCGCGTGCTTGCGCACGACCCGGCGCACCAGACGCATCAGGAACTCGACCTCGGGCTCGGGACGGTTCCAGTTCTCGGTGCTGAAGGCATACAGGCTGAGCCACTTCACTCCCGAGGCGCGGGCTGCCTCGATGACATCGATGACGGTGGTCTCGGCGGCTCGGTGCCCGGCCGTGCGGGGGAGTGAACGCCGCTGGGCCCAACGGCCGTTGCCGTCCATCACACAGGCCACATGCCGCGGCACCGCACGCACCGGCCCGCCGTCCTGCCGCCCCCTGCCGGACCCGTCCGAAGCGGCACGATCGGCCGCCCACTGCTCAGTCACACCCACCCCGCTTCGCCGCCCCACCGGAGCGTTCTCCGGCAGGAGTCTGACAGCGCGGAAGCGGACCGGGCCGACCAGATGACCATCTGTCACCCTTGGCGCGTACGTTCGAAGCCGGCCGGCGCCACTCCGTGACTGGCGGGTTCCGGGCTCACCGTCCGTGGGCCCCGAGCCTCACAATGGCGGGCCCAGCCCGTAGGAGGTCGCCGTGAACCCCGCATGTTCGGTCAGTCCGCTCAAGGGTGCCCTGCGGGCCGCACTCGTCCTCGCGCTGCTGCTCGGCTGGTCCGCCGCCCTCGCACCGGACGCCCGAGCGGGGCAGCGGGGGGAGGCGCAGGCAGGTGCCGTGGTGCGCGGCGGCGACCCGCTCTACAGCACGACCGCCCGCTGCACCGTAGGCTTCAACGCCCGTTCCGGCGCCACGCTGTACGCCCTGGTGTCCGGCCGGTGTGCTCAGGACGGCGACGGCACCTGGTACGCCGACGCCGCCCTGACCGTGGCCGTCGGTGTCACCGCGGGGGTGAGTCATCCCGGCAACGACTACGCGGCCATCCGGTACACCGACACGACTGGTACCTACCCGGGCGAGGTCTCGCTGGGCGGGGCCGGCACCCGTGACATCACCAACGCGGCCGGTCCTGCCGTCGGGCAGCCGGTCTGCCATGTCGGACGGACCACGGGATACCGCTGCGGGACCGTCCAGGCGGTCAATGTGACCGTCGACTACGGCGGTGGTGCCGTGTCCGGTCTGTTCCGGTCAAACGTCTGCGCGGAGGCCGGGGACGCAGGCGGTCCGGCGTTCTCCGGTGGCACGGCCCTCGGCATCATCGTCGGCAGCAGCGGCAACTGCGCCGTGGGGGGCTCCACTTACTACCAGCCCGTGGTCGAGTGGCTCTCCGCGTACGGCCTGAGCATCTACTGAGCGCCGCGCACCCGGTGAACGACCTCCTCGCCGGCTGCTTTCCGCGTCAGCCCGCTCGTCGGGCGCCCTGAACCGATGCCAGTGCCGCCGCCACCCGCTCCACCGCCTCCGCCGGCGTCGAGGCGTGCGGTGACAGGCGCAGCGAATCCGCCCGCACGGTCGATGTCACACCTTCTCCGCGCAGCGCCCGCGCCACCGCCGCCGGGTCGTGCCCCACCACGGTGAACGAAAGGATGCCCGCACGCCGCGCGGGATCGGCCGGAGACAGCACTCTGCCGCCGAACCTCTCCACGGTGTCGGCGAGTTCGACGACCCGCACGCCGATCGCGCCCTCGATCGCCTCCACTCCGTACCGCTCCACCAGTGCCAGCGCGGCGGCGAAGGAGGCGGCCGTGACCGGACTGAGGTTGGTGATGGACCAGCGGCGCGCGTCCGGTGCGGGCGGGTGCTCGACGCCGTCGAAGACACCGACGTCCGCCACCCCCGTCCACCCGGTGAGCACCGGCTGCAGCGACTCCAGCGCCCGGTCGGACAGGGTCGCGAACCCGGTCGACCAGCCGGCCCGCAGCCACTTCTGCCCGCCCGCGATCACCACATCGGCCGCCTGCCAGGGCAGCTCGGCCGCCCCGAAAGCCTGGATGGCGTCCACCACCAGGAGCCGGTCCGGGCCGATCACCTCCCGCAGCGCGGCCAGGTCGGCCTTGAACCCGGTGCGGAAGTCCACCGCGCTCACCGACAGCGCGACGACGTCGTCCGTCAGCGCCCCCCGCACCAGGTCGGGCGTGACACCGCCGCCGGGGCCCGGCTCCAGCCAGCGGGGCACCGCCCGCCCCAGTTCCGCCGCCCGCCGCCACGGGTACTGGTTCGACGGGAAGTCGCCGCGCGGTGCCAGCACGATCCCGTGCCGCAGTCCGAGCGCCGCGTGGAACAGACCGGTCGAGGCGTTCGGCAGCAGAACGGTGTGCGCCGCGTCCGTGCCCGCCAGCCGCGCTGCCGCGTCCCGAGCCGTTTCCTCCGCCCGCATGAGTTCGTCCACAGTCGTATGGGTCGCCCGCGCGGAGGCTTCCACGGCCCGCGCGGTGGCGGCCACGGCGTCACGCGACGGTGGTCCGAAACGGGCGAAGTCCAGGTAACCGGCTGGGGCGTCGAAATGCGCGGCGTACGGCGTGAGCACAAGGTGTCCTTCGGGCTGTGCGATACGGGTGCGAGCCTATCGCCAGGTCTGCCGCGCGCTCCGGGTGGGCTCACCGGCCGCTCGGACGGTCCGTCACTCGCACACCGGTGAGCGCGGGTCCCAGCGGCGCTGGCGGAACCAGGCCGACGACTCGGCCCCGTAGCCCGGCTCCGATCAGGCCGGCCAGGGTGCGCGTCACCGCACGTGTCCGCAACCGCGCGCCGAGGGGACCACGACGACGGGGAAGGAAGCCCGACGTGCGGCGCGCCGGGTGACCGAGCCGAGCAGCAAGCCCTGGTGGATCGCGGGCGATGAAGGGAGCATGTGCTCATCGGGCACCCCTAACAATGGCTGTCCGGGCAGACAGGGGGGTCTCCGACGTCATCGGTTTTCTATTTCATGAGAGCCTCAATTGGCGCTCCGCCCCATCCACACGCCTTCGCCGAGTACACCCAGACCGAAGAATCCACGACGAATTCCGCAGGGAGCTGTTCGTTTCTTCACTGTTCTCCGGAGGAGTACCGTGGCAGGCCGCCTGTCCACTTCCGAGCCGGTCATGGAGGGCCGACCGGACATGATCGCCGACCGGACCGGCGACGGTGTTCTCGGCGTCCTGCCCGCGCGCGGCGCGCCGTCCGCACCGGCCGCCGCCCAGTCCGGCCGCCGGCCAGTGAGGGCTCAGGAGGAGCTGCCGCGCGGCCGGCCTGGAGACCGTCCCGTACGAGAGCCGCCGCTACCCGGCCCGCCAGCCGTTCGTGGCCGTCAGTCTCAATCGTCTGCTGCCGGTGGAGGACCGCACCACCCCGCATGTGCCGGCCGTGCCGCTCTCTCCCGCGCAGGCCGCGCTGCCCAGGACGACGGACGGGGCCTGCACGAGCTGCTGTTCGCCGGTGGCGACACCCGGCGTCCGCGTCCGTGGGCGGCCGACCCGACCGGCTGGATCGTCGCCCGGGCGCTGCACACCATCGAGCGGCGGAACGGCGGTTTCTTCTGTGGGCATACGCCCAGGCGGTTTTCGGGTTCCAGCCGCGGGCGGTGTGTCCGGGCTGGGCGGCGGCTCGTTCCGCAGGAGGCCTTTCCCGGCCTCGGCCGCAGCCCTGTCGGCCGTTGGTCTGGCGTTGGCCGGGGCAGGGTTGGCGACCGCTGCGGGTTGCTGGTGAGGGGGTGGTGGGGGTGTGGTCAGGACGCGTGTGCTGTGAGGGCGAGGATGCTCTGTGCGGTTGCGAGGAGGGCCTGCTGCGGCGGGCGTGGCGTCCATCCGAGCATGCGCTGGGCTTTGGCGCTTGTTGCGTCGCGTGGGGTGCCGAGCATCGACAGGCTCAGCCGGACGTTGTCGTCGAACGCGGCGATGATGCGCACGATCCAGTCGGGGATGGTCCGGGTAGGGACCTTGCGTGCCGCTTCCCCGAGTTCGTCCCGCAGTGTCTGTGCCATTTCGGGGAGGGTCATCAGCCCGGCGGTTGCGATGAAGCGTTCGCCTGCGGCGGTGGGGTGCGTCATCGCGCGCACGTGGAGATCGGCGACGTCGCGGGCATCGACGATTCCGACCGTGGCTCGCGGCAGGACGGGGATACTTCCGTCGAGCAGGGCCGCGATCGACCCGGCCGAGGTGCCGTAGTCGCTGCTGAGTACCGGCCCGAGTATGCCGGTCGGGTTCACGACCGCCAGCTCGAGGCCCTCACGCTGTGCAAAGTCCCACGCGGCGCGCTCGGCGAGCGTCTTGGACTTGGCGTAGGCGGACACGCCGCGGCCGGTGAGGTCCGTCCAGATCGTCTCGTCGTAGGGCGTGGTCGTCGGTGTATGCCCGTAGTCGATCGCTGCCAGCGACGAGGTCAGCACGACCCTCTTGACGCCGCCGCGCTGTGCTGCGCCGAGCACGCGCAACGCGCCGTCGCGGGCGGGCGCGATCAGGTCGCTCTCGTCGGCGGGAGGTGTGGCGGGGAAGGGTGAGGCGACGTGCAGTACGTAGTCGCAGCCGGCGACAGCGGCGTCCCATCCTTCGTCCGCGGTGAGATCGGCCTGCACGGTCTCGACGCCGGTTGCGGCCGTGCTGCCGCCCGTGGCGGTCATCGAACGGACGCGGTCTGCGCCGCGCTCGGAGCGCACGGTGGTGCGCACCTGGAAGCCGTCCTCCAGCAGGCGCAGGATGCAGTGTGCGGCGAGGAAACCGCTGCCGCCCGTGACGAGCACTCGGGAGTGTGTCATGCCTGGCTCCTTTTCCCGTCTGTGCCGGTATCGGAAGACCGGCCGCCTGACCCGATCGCTGCCCACACCGCGGTGAAGCCCACGTGGCAGCGGCTGTCGAACTGTTCGGGCTCGCGCGACACCGCCTCCATGGTCGTGGCCGCCAGGGCGCCCACCATGGCCACGAGGAACTCGAGGGGCTGGTCAGCGAAGGGCCCACCGGCCTGTGCTTCCGCGAAGAGCGCGTCCGCGCCCTGCATCGCGGCGGTGCCGTCACGCCGGGACTGGTCGGTCAGCTCATGGGAGGTCTCGATCAGCATCAGCACGCGCTGCTTGTCGGGGTCGGCTGCTCCCCACCTGATCCACCGCCGCCAGCCTTCCCCGGCACGGTCCCGCAAGGGGCCGTCGGGAATGGGCGGCTCGGCCACCGCAGCGGCGAGGTCGTGCTTCAGGTGGAGGTACAGCCCGTTGAGCAACGCCGTTTTCGTCGGGAAGTAGTTGAACAGCGAGCCGACCGAGAGTCCCGCCTCGGCCGCGATCGAGGCGGTCGGCGCCGCCAGCCCGTTGCGCGCGATCGCCCGTGTCGCAGCCTCCAGCACCGCGGCGCGGCGCTGGTCGCTCAATGTTCGTGGCATCGACAGCTCCTATAAACGACTGATCGGTCAGTCGTTTATAGCATTCCTGGCGGCGGGCCGCTACCCCGAGGGGGTCCGGAAACAGCACGACGCGGCGACCCGTGCTGTCGGATGCCTGATGTCGAGCGGAGTGCCCGCGGTGCCGTGGATGCCTGCCGCGCTCTCCCGGGTCGCTGTCACCGCCGATGGCTGAGCGGTGTCTCCTCGCTGATGGCGGCGTTGGCCGTGGCCGGTGCCGGGATCACCGGGTCAGAGTGAGGGGGTGCGGATGGGCGGTCCCTGCTGTGGGGCCCCGAGGGTTCGCAGTGCGGCGGCAGTCGCGCGGGATCTCGCGGTCTTGAGGGGGGCCGGGCAATGTTCGACGCGGGCGCGGATCTTCCGGTGCCCGGTGTTGTGGTCCTGTTTCCAGGCGGCAGGTTCGCTGCCGTCGCGGGGTTTGCGGGACGGGGTGATCATCTCCGGGTTGCCGCGGTAGACGCCGTCGGCCACCGCGCTCCGGCCCGCCGGTTGCTGGCTGATGTCGCCGGTGCGGTACATGATCGTGTCGTTGCGGTTGCCCGGCTGCGGGTCGCCCGGGGGCGATGACCGGACGGGTGTTCGCGTCGATCGCGACGTGCGGATGGCCCGGACACCGGTGGTTCTTGCCCGGGGCGGCGAGGCGTTGGTCCCGGGTGGGGATCAGCGTGTTGTCGACGACGGCGATCTGGCCTTTCGGGTGTCTGCGCTCCGGGGCCGGCACGAGCGGCAGGCCGTGGGGCGTCGATCGTGCTTTCACGTTTCTGGCGGAAGCTGAGGAAGCTGAGGAAGCGAGCCGGGTGGCCGAGGAGCTGAACGCTGCTGATCGTGCCGCGGCGATTCGTGCCTTCGCGCAGGGCATGGGCGTCGGAGCGCCGCCAGACCGGAACCGGGAGGGCCGCCACCGTCGTCCGGCCGTCGGAGGGCGGACCCCTGAGGTTGCTCGATCCGGTGGTGGTTGAGGAATCCGGGCAGACGAGTGGTTCGGGGGGTGTCTTCAGGTTCTTCGATACCCGGGGGCTCGTCCCGCGTCCGCTGATGTTCCGTGGTGAGCGCGAACCGTCGACGGCTTGGGGCGTGTCTCCGTGTTCGGGTGGGGGCTTGCCCTCCCGGCCGTTCACGAACGTGCTCATCTCGCGGGGAAGCCTGTCGCTTGCGCATGCGTTGCGGTGCCGACCGGGTTCGGCGGCCGAGTGCCGCGGTTCGGAACCAGCCTGGCCGTACGAGCGCTGAGCCGAGTTCCTGTCGGCCGAGCCGCCGGGCTCTCGGGCAAGGACGGCGGCTCGTCATGTCATTTCCGGCTGGCCGCTTCACTCTGTGCGGGCAGTGAAGGCTCGCGGACACTTTCCGGACGAGCGGGCCGCCCTGGAGTGCGTCTGCGTGGCGGTCATGTCTCCCGCCCCGCCGGGAAGGGCCGGGTCCGCTGGACCATGCGCTGGAAGACCGCGCTGAACGCCTTCGGCGTCACCTTCGACGGCCGCCGGTCGACGGTCCGTCAGTGAGCCCAGCGACCCCGGTCGCACCGCTCGTCCGGCAGGCCCGGCTCCGCCGCCGGGCTTCGAGGTGCGCCGACGCCGCGGGGCCTCGCCGGTGGCCGGCTCCTCATGCTGCCACACCTCGGAGTGCCTGGTCGACCAGGCGCTCGGTGAGCGATGCGTCGAGGGGGACCTTCAGTACGAGCAGTCGGTGGTAGCAGGCGCCCCAGAGGTGGTCGACGATGATGTCGAGGTCGGCGTCCTCGCGCAGTTGGCCCTGCTGCTGAGCGCTGCGCAGACGCACGCGAGCGAGCTCGCGGCGGGGCAGGGCATAGCTCTCCGACCAGGCGCGGGCTACGTCGGGGTCCATCTGGGCGGCCCCGATGAGCTCGAGTACGGGCTTTCCCGCCCCCTCGTCCGTCAGCCAGCGGACGAACGAGCCGAGCTGGGCGATCAGGTCCGCGCGCAGATCGCCGGTGTCGGGGAAGCCCAGTACCGGCATGCTCTGCGTGAAGTATGCCTCAGCGGCAAGGGCGCCCGGCGACGGCCACCACTTGTAGAGGGTCATCTTGCTCGATCCGGCCTCCGTCGCGACGCGGTCGAAGGTGACGGCTCGCAGGCCGTCGCTCAGCAGGATGCGCCCCGCCGCCTCCAGTACTCCGGCGCGCACCTCCGCGGCCGGACGGCGGCCTCGTCCTCGGCGTGCGGTCGGTTTCTCGGACATGGACAACTCCTTTGTGGACCTCTTGTACATTTCCGCGTATCGTCGTTAGTGGACAGATGGTCCACATCATAGGGAGGTTCGGACCATGACGAACAGCACAGGCCGCGTCGCGATCGTCACCGGCGGATCCGGCGGCATCGGCAGGGCAAGCGTCGAGCGCCTGGCCGTCGACGGGTTCTCGGTCCTCGTGCACTACGCGGGTTCCAAGGAGCGCGCCGAGGCAACGGTCAGCGCACTGACCCGCGCCGGGGTGCGAGCCGTCGCCGCGGGTGGGGACGTCGCGGACGAGGAGGCGATGGCCGAGCTCTTCGACATCGCGGAGCGGGAGTTCGGCGGAATCGACGTGGTCGTCCACACGGCGGGCATCATGCCGCTCGCCCCCCTCGCACAGTTGGATCTGGAGACCTTCGACCGCGTCCAGCGCACCAACGTGCGCGGTACTTTCGTCGTCAACCAGCTTGCCGCGCAACGTCTCCGCCAGGGCGGGGCGATCATCAACTTCTCCACGTCCGTGACCCGGCTGCAGATCCCCGGCTACGCCGCCTACGCAGCGTCCAAGGGCGCGGTCGAGGCCCTGACGCTCATCCTCGCCCGGGAGCTGAGGGGCCGGGACATCACGGTCAACGCCGTCGCTCCCGGCCCCACGGCGACGCCCCTCTTCTTCGAGGGGAAGAACGACGAGGCGGTCGATCGGATCGCCAACGCGAACCCGATGCAGCGGCTGGGCACGCCCGAGGACATCGCCGAGACGGTGGCCTTCCTCGCCGGCCCCGCTCGCTGGGTGAACGGCCAGGTGCTCTACACCAACGGCGGAATGGCCTGAGGAAGCGACAGCGGAAAGTAAGGGACACGCATGCTGACCGTGCTGATCACAGGATCTTCCACCGGCATCGGCCTCCGGACCGCGCAGACACTCGCCGCCGCCGGACACACCGTGTACGCGACGATGCGAGACCCCGGCGGCCGCGATGGCGGCGCCGCGTCCGAACTCGAGGCCCTCGCCGGCTCCCGGGACTGGAAGCTGCGGGTCGCCGAGCTCGATGTGACGTCACAGGCGTCGGCGGACTCGGCCGTGCGCCGCGTACTCGACGGAACGGACGGGCTCGATGTCGTCGTACACAACGCGGGGCACTTGAACATCGGATACGTCGAGGCGTTCACTGACGAGGACGTGAGCCGTCTGCTCGACGTCAACGCCGTCGGTGCGCACCGGGTGAACCGTGCGGTGCTGCCCCATATGCGGGAGCGCCGGTCCGGCACCCTGCTCTACGTCGGAAGCACGGTCCTGGTGACCACTCCGCCCTTCCTCGGCCCCTATGCGGCGTCGAAGGCCGCGTTCGACGCGCTCGCCGTGGTCACCTCCTACGAGGTGTCGCAGTTCGGCATCGAGACATCGATCGTGATGCCGGGAGCCATCACTCAGGGGACGAACCACTTCCCGGGAGCCGGCCGTGCCAGCGACGAGCGGGTGGCGGCTCAGTACACCGAACTGGACCCGCTCGTCGAACGCACCCACGACGCGCACGAGATGCTTTTCGCGCCGGGGAAGGAAGCCCACCCGCAGAGCGTCGCGGACGAGATCGAGCGCATCCTCTCCCTTCCGGCCGGCGGCAAGCCCTTCCGCTCGGTGGTGGATGCGGCCGAGGCCGGTGTGGACCACGTCATGGCGTTCAGCGATCTGACGCGCGAGGCCTTCGTGCGCCGGCTCGGCTTCGCCCAGACCCTGGAGGTGAAGCGGTGAGCGGCGGGTCACGCAGGCACACCGGGCATCCCCGGCGGCCGCTGCGCGCGAGGGCCGGGGCACTGGCGAGCGGTGTCCTGTGCCTCGGTCTGCTGCTGAGCGGCTGCACCGGCTCGTCCGACGAGCCGGCGCAGCCGAGGACAGCGCTGCCGGCGACCGCGGCCCCCCGGTCCGGCGGCGACGTCGCGACGCTCGGGAGCCCCACGGAGCTGACCACCGGACTCGACGCCCCGTGGGGACTGACCTTCCTGCCCGACGGCTCGGCGCTCGTCTCCGAACGGATCACCGGCGAGATCCTGCGCGTGCCCGCCGACGGCGGGCACGCGCGGACGGTCGGAGTCGTACCGGACGTGCACGCGACCTCGGAGGGAGGACTGCTCGGCATCGTCGCGTCACCCGGTTTCGCCGACGACCGCACGGTCTACGCCTCGGTGTCCGGCGCGCGGGAGAACCGCATCGTGGCGCTGACGATCGGGCAGGAGTACGACTCCCTCGCCGTCGACCGGGTGCTGCTCGACGGCATCCGGACCGCCGACCGCCACCACGGCGGGCGGATCGAGATCGGGCCGGACGGCCACCTCTGGATCGGCACCGGTGACGCCTTCGAGCCCGAGAACGCCGCGGACGACGACTCTCTCAACGGCAAGATTCTCCGCATCACGGTGGACGGTTCCGTGCCGGAGGACAACCCGGGAGACTCACCCATATACTCCAGCGGGCACCGCAATGTGCAAGGCATCGCGTTCGGGCCGGACGGCGCCGTGTACGCCTCCGAACTCGGGCACCGCACCTGGGACGAGGTGAACGTGCTGCGGGCCGGCGCCGACTACGGGTGGCCTGACACAGAGGGCACCGCCGGGTCGACGGGTGAGGAACCGATCGCGGTGATCCACCCGGACGACGCCAGCCCTTCCGGGGTCGCCCATGCCCAGGGGTCGTTGTGGATCGGTGCCCTCGGTGGTCAGCGGCTCTGGCAGTTGCCTGTCGACGGCGGGGCCGCGACCGCTGATCCGATCGCCCGTTTCGTGGGGGACTACGGTCGTATCCGTACGGTCGAGGTCGCTCCTGACGGAGCCCTGTGGCTCGTCACCTCGAACACCGACGGCGCCACATGGGGTGGCACAGATTCCCGCGCGGGTGACGACCGCGTCCTCCGCGTCGAGATCAGCGAGCGCTGAGCAGGCCGCGGCGTGCCGCCTGCCCGGCATCGGGCCAGAACTGCGGTACCGACGGCTCTTCGGCAGACGGGCCTGCCGTCGTCCTCCTGCCGGGCCCCCACCGCCGGGCCGGCCGGAGCCGCCTGTCCCCTCATGCTGCCGGCTCTGGCGCGTTGTGGGCCCGGCGGTATGCCGCCGGGGACAGGCCCACATGGGTGTGGAACTGCTTGCGCAGGGCGACCGGGTCCCCGAAGCCGCAGGCGGTGGCAATGCGTGCGATGGTCAGGTCCGTTGACTCCAGCAGCAGGCGGGCGTGGGCGAGCCGGCGCTGGGCCAGCCATTTGAGCGGGCTGATCCCCGTCTCCTTGCGGAACCGGCGGGTGAACGTGCGCACGCTCATGTGCGCATGCCGTGCCATGTCCTCCAGCGTGATCGGTTCGGCCAGCCGTTCGAGTGCCCACTGCCGGGTCGCGGAGGTCGAACGGTCGGTGTCCTGCGGTACCACGTGCTCGATGAACTGTGCCTGTCCGCCCTCGCGCCACGGCGCTGCCACGCACCGGCGTGCCGCGGCCGCCGCGACCGCCGCCCCGTGGTCCAGCCGTACCAGGTGCAGACACATGTCGATGCCGGCGGCGCCGCCGGCGGACGTCAGGATACGGCCGTTGTCGATGAACAGCACCGTCGGATCGACCTCGACATCGGGGAACAGCCGCGCGAACGTGTCACACAGCGCCCAGTGAGTGGTGGCCCGCCGGCCGTCGAGCAGTCCCGCCGCCGCGAGCAGGAAGGCCGAGGTGCACAGACTCACGATGCGGGTCTGCGGCCGGATCGCATCCAGTACGGCGGCGATGTCGCCCGGCAACGTCCCCGTCGCGAGCAGTTCGGCGCTGGGTTCCAGGGTGGCGATCACCACCGTGTCCGCGGTGCGCAGCAGCGACTCGTCGTGGTCCACGACGATCTGGAAGTCCTCGTGCGTCCGGACCGGCCGGCCCCCGACCGAGAAGGTCCGCACCGAGTAGAGGCGCGTCCCGTCCGGAGCGCACGCCTCGTTGAACACCCGGGCCGGGATACCCAGATCCAGGGGAAGGACTCCGTCGAGAGCGAGCACGGCGACGTTGTGTGGCATGGCCGGAATGGTACGGCAGGTGTCCCTCAGGCCACTCACTCGCCGCCCTGACAACCGGGCAGGGTGGCTCTCGCCGGGCCCGGCCCGGCGAGAGGACCGCGGAACAGACACGAGCGGGGAACCATGAGCGAGCGGGTGCACACCCATCGGCGGGGCGTGCGCGTCGGCCAGGGTCCGGCCGGCGGCCTGGGTGAGCGTGGTGCTGCGGCCGGTGTACTGAAGGCGGCCCGCTGTGCCGTAGCGGCCGGCAGCGCGGTCCGTGGCGCGGTGAGTGAGCCGGTGACGGCTCCGGTGACGGCCTCGGTCGTGACCCGCACCTTGTACGTCCGCCAGGAGCGCGTCGGCCGGTACGGCTCATCGAGCCGTTTGACGCACAGTCCCTCCGGCCCGGCTGTCCGTGCCCGCCCGGCGGATACCGGCCAGGGCACGGACACGCATGTCAGCGTCTGCTGCCCGTGGGTGTCAGCGGGTGTGTCAGCAGGTGATGGACAGCGCGTGGCGGAAGACGTTCCCCGGGTCCCACTCGCCCTTGATCCGTTGGAGCCGCGGATAGTTGTCCTTGTAGTAGAGGGTCTGCCAGGGGATGCCGGAGGCGTTCCACTCCGGGTCCTTCAGGTCCGTGTCCGGGTAGTTGATGTACGAGCCGTCGCTGTCGCCGTCGATGACCGGGACGCCGCCGGTCGCCGCGTACGTCTCCTTGTAGAGCCCCCGCATCCAGTCGATGTGCCGGGCGTCGTCGGCGGGGTCGGCCCAGTAGGTGATGAAGTTGGCCTTGAGGACCGAGTCCCGCTGCGGCATGGCGGTGTCGGCGGGGGAGGGCACGTTGGCGCGGCCGCCGTAGGTGTAGAGGAGCACGGAGGCGTGGCCGTCGTAGGCGGGGTCGGAGAGCCGCCGGTACAGGGCGGCGATCTGGTCCTCGGAATAACCCCGGCGCAGGTAGGCGCCCTTGGACTTGGAGCGGTCGTAGGCCCCGGTCTCGTACGGGTTCCTGAGGGTCTCCTTCAGCCACGGCCCCGTCGCCCGGGTTCTGGTGTGCGCCACGTCCACGCCGACGGTCACCGCGCCGATGTAGTCGTCCACCAAGTCGGCCGCGTTCGCCAGGGTGCCGTCGACCTGGACGTTGAGGCCCACCGTCCCGAGGGCCGCGTTGTGCAGCAGTAGGACGCTGTTCAGGCTGGCGTACGGCCCGCCGTCGCCGTCGTTGTCCGTGTGCCACTGACCGTGGTTGCGCACGATGCGGATGAACGCCTCCTCGGTGAGGTCGCTCCACTTCCAGCTGACGGACGCCTTCAGCAGCGCGCCGGGCGGCCTGGGCAGCAGGCCGCCCGGGTCCCCGGTGGCGCCGGGGGTCCTGAACCAGTACTTGGTGACCACGCCGAAGTTGCCGCCGCCCCCGCCGGTGTGGGCCCACCACAGGTCGCGGTGCGGGTCGTCCGCGTCGCTGGTGGCGATCACCGCCCGCGCCTGCCCCGCGCCGTCGACGACCACCACCTCCACCCCGTACAAGTGGTCGACGACCGCTCCGTACTGGCGGCACAGCGCCCCGTAGCCACCGCCCTGCACATGGCCGCCGACGCCCACGGTCGGGCAGGTGCCGCCGGGTATCGTCACGCCCCAGTCCAGGTACAGCGTCCGGTACACATGGCCGAGCTGGGCGCCCGCCTCGACGGCGAACGCCTGCCGCTCCTCGTCGAAGTACACGGCGTCCATCTGGGACACGTCGAGCAGCATCCGTACCTGCCCGTCGTCGACCAGCCCGTCCAGGCAGTGGCCGCCGCTGCGTACGGCGATCCGCGCGCCGTCCCGCACCGCCTCCGCGACGGCGGCCGTGACCTGCTCGGTCGTGTGGACGATCCGCACGGAGTCCGGCTTCCCGGCGAAGCGGCCGTTGTACCCGCGGGCCGTCAGGTCGCCGTACCGGACGTCGTCCGGGGTGACGGTGACCGCGGGCGGGGCGCCCACCGCCCGGCCCGTCTCCCCGGCGGAGTCCGGCGCGCCCGCGTACGCGGGTCCCACGGTGGTGAGCGCGGCGACCGTACCGCCGGCTCCGGCGCCGAGGAACCCGCGGCGCGTCAGTGCTGACATCTGCATCTCCCGTTCTCAGCGATCTTGTTTCTCAGGGCTCGTGCTTCCCAGGGGGCGTGCCGGGTGTGCCCGGTCGTCTTCCGGCCGGCCGGGCGGGCACGCCGCCGGCACCTCGCGGGGCGGCCGGAACGAGAAGGTGCTGCCCTCCGCCAGCACCATCGGCAGCAGGGCGTCCCACAGCCTGCGCAGCCGCCGGTCCAGGTCGGCCCCCTCCACCGCGAGGGAGAGCAGCCGCATCCCGGTGAGCGCCTCCACGAAGACGTGGGCGATGTCCACGGGCAGCAGGTCCGCCCGTATCTCCCGCTGCCGCTGGGCCAGCGCGAGGAACTCCGTGACCAGGGAGAGCCACCGCAGTTCCGCGCCCTGCGTGCCCTCGCCGTCGGGCTCGCCCTCCACCCGGAGGCGGAACCCGGCCCGGGCGACGGGATCGTGCGCCATGCGGCACGCCGCCTCATAGGAGAACTCGACGAGGCCCCGCAGCCCGCTGCGCTCCCGCACCCGGACGGCCATCGCCAGGGCCGGCCAGATGTCGTCCTCCAGTTCCAGGACGGCGGCGGCCAGCTGCTCCTTCGAGTCGAAGTGGAAGTAGAGCGCCCCGCCGGTCACGCCGGCTTCCCGGCTGATGCCGGCGACGCTCGTCCTGTGGTACCCGTGTGCGCCGAAGCCTTCCGCGGCCGCGAGGAGGATTCGGCTCCGTGTGCTCTCGCCTCTCGACAGCAGAACGCACTCCTTCTGTTACGCCGTCCGGCCGGCCCGCGAGTGTGTTCGCTGGGTTCGTGGTGAGTGTGGTCTGGGTGGGTTTGGTTCGTGTGTCTGTGTGGTGGGTCGGGGTGTCGATCCGGGGGTGGGGTGGTGGCTGGTCGGTGGGTGGCTGGGTTTCGGTGGGTGAGGGGGGTGGCGTGTTTGTGGTTCGGTCGTTCGTTGTGTGTGGCGGTCTGTGGTTGTGTGAGAGGCTCTTGGTTTTTTTCTCGCTGTGTCCGTGTGGGAGGGGTTCGGGTCCTGGTGGGGCTGGTTCGTGGGTGAGTGTTCGGCTGCGTCTGTCGGTCGTGTTGGTGGGTGAGGAGGGTCGGGTCTGTGATGGACGTCATGTCGTGCCTCCGGTGACGGGTGGGATTCTGTCCGGTGGGTGAGGCGTTCCTGTGACGGTCCGTACGGCGGCCGGGAGGTCGCGTGGTTCACGTGGTGCGAGTGGTACGCGTGATGCCGTCGGGCGTGTGGTGCGGGTCGGGCGTGTGGTGCGGGCTGTGTGGGTGCGAGGTGGCGGGCGGCCCGGAACGCGGTCTGCGCAAGGGGTGTCCCGGGTGGTGTCCCGGATGCCCCTCCGGGCGGCCCGGGACGCCTCTCCGGGCGGTGTCCCGGGGGGCGTCCGGCCCGGGGCGCCGCCCGGGGGGGTGTCCGGGGCCGGGGTCGGGGTGCGGGGTCGGGGTGGGGTGTGGGGTCAGGGGGTGGGGGTTGTTTCTCCGTTGTTGAGCCGTGCGGCCGCTGCGACGGTGTCGGCGATGGCTGCCGCGTATTCCTGGTCCAGCGATACGCGGTCGAAGATCAGCCGGTACCACATCGGGCCGAACACCAGGTCGATGAGGAATTCCTCGTCGGGGTGGCTGACCTCGCCGCGGTCCCGGGCGCGCCGGATGATTTTCGCTGCCTCTTCGCGGCGTGGGCCGGTCAGTCGCTTCCAGAGCAGTTCGGTGAAGTCCTCGTCCTGGAGTGCCTCGCTGATCAGTGCCCGGTTCAGTACCCCGCTGACCCCTTGCTGGGCGGCGAAGGTGGCTGTCAGCAGTACGCAGATGTCGTCCCGCAGTGAGCCGGTGTCGGGGGTGGGCAGCCGCGCGGCGGCGAACCATGCCAGCGCGTCGAGGATCGCCTCGCCCTTGCCGCTGTAGCGCCGGTAGACGGTCTGTTTGGACACCCCGCTGCGTGCGGCGATGCCCTCCATGGTGACGCCGGGCGCGCCTGTCTCGGCGGCGAGTTCGAGGGTGGCGCGGCGAATGGCGTCGTCTACGGCCGGATCACGAGGACGTCCTGTCATGGGACCCACTGTAAGACCTCTAGATACGGCACGGTGCGTATCGTAAGCAGGAACGAGTGGCTCCCGCCAGGCCCGGAGCCTTCCGGAGTGGGCCCCGAGTCCCGCCCAGTCGGCCGGCCGTCCTCGCCGGCGCCCGCAAATATGCTGTTCATGCCCTGTTAATGCGGGATTTCACGTCCTCGGCGGCCGGGCCGCGCATCCGGTGTGCGGACGCCGGCGGCGTCTTCCGGTCCGTCATTGACATACGGCACGGTGCGTGCTGATATTGCAATACGCAACGATCCGTATTGGAAGGGGGACGGATGTCTTCCCGTGGCTCCACCCCGGCGTTACTCGCGCTGGCACTCGGTTACTTCACTCTGGGGACCACCTCGCTCGCCGTGGTGGGCCTCAGTGCGCCCATGGGCGAGGGTCTCGACGTCGCGCCGGCCCGTATCGGGCTCCAGGTCACCGTGTTCGCGCTGACCTTCGCCGTCGCCGCTCCCCTCGCCCCGATGGCACTCGGCCGGATGGGCCGCAAGCAGGTCCTGCTGCTGGGTATGGCGCTGCTGACCGCCGGTTCGGTGGCGGCGGCACTCGCCCCCGGCTATGTCTTCCTCACCGGCGCCCGCGTCGTCGCCGCCCTGGGCGCGGCGGTATTCGGTCCCGCCTCTTCCGCGGCCGGATCGCTGATCGTCCCCGAGGAGCGGCGTCAGCAGGCCCTCGCCGTGGTGTTCGGCGGTATGACCGCGGCATCGGTCCTCGGTGTTCCGCTGGCGTCCTTCCTCGGGGACGTGCTCGGCTGGCGGCAGGCTCTCATCGGCGTGGCCGTCCTGTCCGGGGCCGCCCTCGTGGGTGTGGCCGTTCTGATGCCCGGGCTCGATCCCGGGCCGCGCCCGACGCCTGCCGCGTACCGCGGTGTGCTGGCGACGCCCGGCGCGCTGTCCACCGTGGGTACCACCCTGCTTTTCATGGCGGCGCAGTTCACGGTCTACGGCATCGCCGGCGCCTATGTGGCCGACCGGTTCGACGCCTCGTCCGGCTATGTGACGGCGACGCTGCTCGCGTTCGGCATCGTCGGTGTCCTGGGCAACGGCTTGGCCGGCAGGGCGACCCGCGCCATCGGCACCACCCGCACCGTCTCCCTGACCGTCGCGGGCGTGGCCGTCGCCTTCGCCGCGCTCCTCGTGGTCCCCGACGCGGCCATCGGCGGTCTGCTGCTCTTCGCGCTCTGGGCCTTCTTCAGCCAGCTCTACCAGGCGCCCCAGCAGGCGCGGCTGGTGGCGCTCCTGCCCGAGCAGCGCGGTCTGCTGCTCGCCCTCAACGCCTCGGCCCTCTACCTGGGCATGAGTTTCGGCAGTTTCATCGGCAGTACCGGCCTGCCTGCCTGGGGCTCCGGCATCCTGCCGGCCGCCGGACTCGGCCTGCTCCTGTTCGCCGGCGCCACTCACTGCCTGTCGGTCCGCAAGGCCGGGACGGTGCCCCGGCCGGTGCCCGTCTCCTCCTGACCCGCCGCTGCGGCCGTACCACCTGTTCTCCGGTGGCCGCCCGGACGCCAGCCGTCCGTCCGGCCGCCGGCATCACCCGGATACCTTGACGAAGGAATGAGTCCGCCATGACGACGAACCACGTGAAGCTCGCGCACGACTACCTGGAGCAGGTCTGGAACCAGGGCCGCACCGACCAGGCCGCCGACTATCTGGCCGAGGACCTGATCCAGCACAACCCGAACCTGCCCGACGGCCGCAAGCCGCTCGTGGAGTTCATCGAGGGCCTGCGCCAGCAGGTGCCGGACGGCCGCTTCGAGATCCGTCGCAGTGCCGCCGAGGGCGACCTGGTCTTCGTGCACAGCCTGTTCACCACGGGCCCCGGGGACCGCGGCACCGCGGTCGTCGACATCTTCCGGATCGCCGACGGCGTGATCGTGGAGCACTGGGACCTGCGTGAGAGCGTCCCCGAGAACACGGTCAGCGGTCACGAGATCGTCTGACCCACCACACGCGCCGTCTCCGCCGCCGGCGGGGACGGCGTACCACGGGCCGCGTCACGTCCCCCGTCCGCGGCCCGGCCGCCCGCCCCGCCGGTCCACCACGACCGGCGGGGCGCACCGGTGTCCCGAGGCGGAGACGGCGGGCCCGTACCGGCACGGCAGGCGCGCACGCACGTTGTGCACGTACCGGTGGGCGGGCCCGTACGGCACGGCACACGCGTGCGGGGCACGGCACACCCGTACTGGCACGGCACACGCGAACGCACGGCACACGCGTACCGGCACGGCACGGCACACGGCACACGCGTACCGGCACGGCACGGCACACGGGAACGGGCGCGGCATGGCGCGGCACACGCGTACGGGCGCGGCATGGCATGGCACACGCGTACGGCACGGCGCACATGTACCGGCACGGCACGGCACACGCGTACGGGCGCGGCATGGCATGGCACACGCGTACGCGTGGTGTGGCAGGCGCGTGCGGCATGCGAACGGCCGGCCGGTCCCTTCCGGGGCCGGCCGCCGCTGTCGTACCGCGTGTGGTGCTTACGCCACGGGCACCCGGGCCGCGACCACGGTGACCGAACGGTCGAGGCCGCTGAAGCGCAGGGCCTCCAGGACGGCGTCACCGGCGCCGTCCACGACGATCTCCGCGCCCGCGGGGAGCTGTTGCTGGGCGAAGGCCAGGCAGCGGGCGCCGCCGGCGTCCATCGACGTCAGCTCCGCCGTGTCCAGCACCAGCCGGCGCACCGGCTGCCGCGCGGCCTGGTCGATCAGCGAGTGCAGCCGGGGCACATCGTGTTCCGAGAGGTCGCCGGCGAGGTGAATGCTCGCGGTGGTCGCGGCGAAGCCCAGGTAGGCGTCGAAAGCCATGGTCATGTCCTTTCGTCGGGTGTGCGGCCGGCTGGCCCCGCTCGGGAGCCGGCCGGGCGAGTGGCAGGACGGTTCCGTTCAGGGGCCGTCCGGGTGTGCGGTCAGGGCGACCGCCGTGTGGGGGGCCAGCCGGAGGGCGGCCGGTCCGTGGACGTGTCCGGGCGGCACCGGGGCCTGCGGCTGTGTGGCCGCGCCGGTGTCCAGGGACAGGCGCCAGTGCGTACCGGGCGGGGGTGCGGGCGGTTCGACGGCGCGGTCGGCGCGGCCGGTGTTGACCGCGATGAACACGGTGTCCGGGACGCCCTCGGGAGGCTCCTGGTGCAGCAGGACGGCCAGCAGGGTCGAACCGTCACTCCAGTCCGGCTCCCCGGGCCGTTCCCCGTGCCAGCTCACCGGCGGCAGCTTCCAGCCCTCGGGCGTGGCGCCGCCGGGGTGCCGGACGCGCCGCAGGACCGGGTGCGCGCGCCGGAAGGCGACGCACCGCCGGGTGAAGCGGAGGAGGTCCGCGTGGGTACGGGTGCCCGTCCAGTCCAGCCAGCTGATCGGGTTGTCCTGGCTGTAGGCGTTGTTGTTGCCCTGCTGGGTGCGGCCGAACTCGTCACCGGCGAGCAGCATCGGCACCCCCTGGCTGAGGAACAGCAGCGCCAGCGCGGTGCGCCGCTGCCGGTCCCGGGTCAGGAGGACGGCCGGGTCACCGGTGGGGCCCTCGTGGCCGCAGTTCCAGCTGTCCTCGTCGGGGATGCCGTCCGCGCCGCCCTCGCCGTTGGCGTGGTTGTGCCGCTCGTCGTAGGAGGTGAGGTCCGCGAGGGTCATCCCGTCGTGGCAGGTGATGTAGTTGACGGAGGCGGCAGCGGTCCGTGCGCCGTAGAGGTCGGGCGAGCCGAGCAGGCGCGGTGCGAAGGCGGCGGCGCTGCCCGGGCGGCCGAGGAGGAAGCGGCGGATGTCGTCCCGGTAGCGGGCGTTCCACTCGCTCCACCGCCCGTAGGAGGGGAAGCGGCCGGTCAGGTCGAGCCCGGTGGCGTCGGTGGCCTCGGCGACCAGGAGCCGGTCGGCCAGCACGGGGTCGTGCGCGATGTCCTCCAGCAGCGGCGGGTTGTCGAGGAGTTCGCCGTCCTGCCCGCGCGCCAGGATGCACGCCATGTCGAACCGGAAGCCGTCGACGCGGTACTCGGTCGCCCAGTGGCGCAGGGAGTCCAGGATCAGGGCCCGCATCCTGGGGTGGTTGGCGTTGACGGTGTTGCCGGTGGCGGTGAGGTTGCGGTAGCCGCCGTCCGGGGTCATCAGGTACGACGCCGGCGCGTCCAGACCCCGCAGGGACTGGGTCGGTCCGCGGTGGTCGCCTTCGGCGGTGTGGTTGAAGACCACGTCGAGGACGACCGCGATCCCCGCCTCGTGCAGCGCCCTGACCAGTTCCTTGAGTTCCCTCGCCGCCGCGTCCGGGGTGGGCGTCGCCGCGTAGGCGGCCTTGGGCGCGAAGAAGCCGACGGGGTTGTAACCCCAGTAGTTGAGCAGCGGGGCGCCGGTCTCGGGAGAGGTGTACGTGTTGTCCGTCTCGTCGAACTCGAAGACGGGCAGCAGCTCGACGCAGTTGACGCCGAGGCCGAGCAGGTACGGGATCTTCTCGCGCAGGCCGGCGTAGGTGCCCGGGCGCGCCACCCGGGAGCTGGGGTCGCGGGTGAAGCCGCGGACGTGCAGCTCGTAGACGACGAGGTCCTCCGGGGCGGTGCGCGGCCGCCGCGTACCGCCCCAGTCGAAGGTGTCCTCGCCGATCTGTGAGCGGTAGCGGGGCCGCTCGCCCCAGGCGCCCCCGCCCGCGAGCCCGCGCGCGCGGGGGTCGAGGAGCACCGGGGCGGCGGCGGTGCCCGCCCCGGTGCCGGCGCGGTAGCCGTAGTGGAGCTGTTCGACGCCGGGCCCGGAGACGGTGACGGCGAAGACGTCGCCCGTCCTGCCGTCCTCGGGGAACGGCAGTTCGGCGACGACATCGCCGCTCTCCGGCGCCATCAGCACCAGCCACAGCGCCCGGGCGCCGGGTGCGCACACGGCGAAGTTGACGCCCGCGGGGACCACGGTGGCCCCCAGGGGCGCCGGCCGGCCCGGGCGGGTGCCGAGGCCGGGCGCCGGCCGGCCCGGGCGTGTTGCGGGGCCGGGCGCCGGCGGCCGGCCGTCGTGCGGTGCGCACGTGCGGGCCATGGTCACGACCGGACGGGGCGCAGCCGGACCCGGACGGTGCTCCTGTCGCCGGTGTCCGGCAGCGACACTGTCATCGACCGGGCGTCGAAGTCGGTGTGGGGAGCGCCGTCGACACGCACCGACTCCAGCTCCACGCGCCCCGGCGGCAGCACGTCGGGCGCGACGCGCAGGAGCCGCTGCGGGAAGTGGGCGCCTGCGCCGGGCCGGAACCACAGGTCGAGCGGTTCGCGGTGGACGAGGAGACGGGTGTAGACCTCGGCCAGGTAGGCGAGTTCGGCCTTGTGGTACATGCTCATCGCGTGGCTGCCCTTGAGGCGTTCGTCGCCCACCAGGTAGGGCAGTCCGTCGGCCAGGACCGTGAAGTGCACACCGCCCTCGTCGTGGTCGAGGAAGAAGGCGTTGTAGAAGGCCGACGCCTCGCGGGCGTGCAGCAGCGCGTCCTGGTCACCGGTGTGCCCGGCCAGCACCAGGTAGGCGAGGATCGCCTGCTCCTGCTGCCACCAGGTCTTGCGGTCGTGCCAGACGAAGGGGTGCCGGCCGCGCTCCGGCAGCCGCTGCACCATGTCGTACCAGCCGCCGCGCTGCGGGTCCCGGCCGACGCCGGGCATGGTCGCGCCGATCCGCTCCGCGAGCGCCAGGTACTCGCGCTTGGGCGTGGTGGCGTTCATCCGCATGAGGTTCCAGGCGATCTTCAGGTTGTGCCCGATGACGGCCCGGTCCTGCTGCCATCCCCAGGTGGTGTCGGGCGTCCAGTCGGCGTGGAAGCGTTCGTTGACGAAGGGGCTGTTCCTGTCCGGCATATGGGTGACAATCATGTCAAATGTATGTTCGAGTATGCGGCGGTAGCGTTCCTCCCCGGTGGCGAGGAACAGGTTGAAGAGGTAGGCCGGGGCGTGGTCGCCCACCGAGTTCCAGTTCTTCCGGGAGCGGTTGGGTCCGAGGGCGTCGCTGTGCGGGCTGAGCGTCACCGGGTCGATGTGGGAGTAGTAGCCGCCGAGTCTGCGGTCCGCGAAGCAGCGTTCGAAGAGCCGCACCGTGCCCTCGATGTCGGCGCGGATGACCGGGTCGCCGGTCAGGCGGTACGTCTGGGTGAGGCCCACCAGCGCGTAGATCTGCTCGTAGGCGGGGATGGCCCGGTAGTCGTCGCCGAACTCGGAGGCGAACAGCTTGCTCTCGCGCGGTCCCCGCACATCGATGCCGTGGTACCAGTAGACGATGTCCTCGGCCGGGTCGCTGAAGCGCATGTGGTCGTGCAGGTATCTCGAACCGCTCTCGGCCACGTCCAGGAAGTCCTCCTCGCCGGTGAGCATGTAGGCGGTGGCCATGCCGTAGACCATGCGGGAGATCGTGTCGGTCTCCTGGACGTGGCGCCCGGTCTTCGCGCCGCCCGCCCGGATCTCGGTCCGGTAGTCGGCGAAGTCGGCCGGGCCGGTGCCGAACTGCGAGGTGCGGTAGAAGGACGCGAGCCGGCCCAGCTGGGAGGTCCACCAGCCCGCCCTCTCGTACGGCGGCGTGCCGCCGGCCTCGGTGACGAAGATCAGCTCGGTCGCCTGGTAGTGCAGCTCCCCGCCCTCCGGGTACACCGGCCCGTAGCTGAAGAGGAAGGCGCCGGGGCGCAGGTGCTCGTCCATGCTGCCGGTGGCGTCCTGGTAGGGCTCGCCCAGGTTGCGCATCCGGTGGGCGTAGGTGACGTCCGTCAGGTGCAGGGTGACCGGGCGCCCGTCGAGGGTGCGCAGTTCGACCTCGCGGCCGCGGCGCCCCACGACGTAACCGGCCGTGCGGTCGGAGAAGGTGAAGGGGACCGCGGCGGCCGGGCCGGCGTTCACCGCGCCACCGCCGGGTCCTGCGCCGCCGCCGGGTCCTGCGCCGCCGCCGGGTCCTGCGCCGTCGCCGCGAGGAGTTCGATGACCGCGCGGGTGAGCAGGTGGCGCTCGTCCACGGTGCGCGAGGTCACCAGGTCGCCGTCGACGACCAGGTCCTGGTCGGTGTAGACGGCGCCCATGTTGCGGACGTCGCCGACCAGGTTGTTGTGGGCGGTGACCCGCCGGTCGCGCACGCTGTCGCGGGCGGCCGACATGAGCAGCAGGCCGTGGCAGGAGAAGGCCTTGATGAGGTGCGGGAGGCGGAAGGCGCGGCGCAGGAGGTCGACGGCGGGCGCCTGCTGGGTCACGTCCTCGCTGTAGCGCAGGCGGTCGGCGACCATGCCGGAGGGCACGATCAGGGCGGAGTACTGGGAGAGTTCCCCGTAGTCGAGGCTCTCCAGGTCGTGGTGGACGGTCACCTCGGCGCGGTGGTCGTGCCCGCGGAAGGTGAGCGAGGGGCGGCCCCACAGCCGGGTCAGCAGGACGACCTCGGCGCCCTCCTCCAGGAACCGGTGCTGGTAGTAGGCGATCTCGTCCTCGACGAAGTCGTTCTCCATGAGGATGCCTACCCGGCGGCCGGGCAGGCGCCCGGGAGGCAGGATCGCGGACGGTGTCGCGGTGGTCATGTCGGTCGGTCCTCTTCCGTTCGTCGGTCGGAGCGGGGCGGAGCGGGTCGGGGCGGGTCGGAGCGGGGCGGGGCGGGTCGGAGCGGGTGGGTGCGGTACGAAGGCGGCGGGCCGGGCCGGGCTCCGGTACGAAGGCGGCGGGCCGGTCCGGCGCGGAGAAAGGAAGGGGGCGGCCCGGGGTGGTGGTGTGCCGGCCCCGGGCCGCCGGGGGCGGTGCCGGCTCAGGCGGGCTGCGGAGCCGGCTGGTGGAACGCCATGGTGCGGATGCGCGGTACGCCGTCCTGGAGGACGACCCACCACGTCTGGCGGGCGAGCGGGGCCGGGGCGTCGGGCGGCGAGCCGGGGTCCTGGAGGGTGACCTGGGCGTGGACGGGGGAGACCACCCGGACGCGGACCTCGTCCGCGCCGGGGCGGTCGTCGCAGAGCGCGGCCTGGCCGCCGCTCTGCCCGTACCAGTGCCTGAAGTCCTGGGTGCCCCGCACGATGCGGCCCGGCAGGTCCACCAGCAGGCCGTTGGCCAGGTGGGGCAGCAGTTCCTCCACCGGTGCCCGCCGGGCGAGCGCCGCGCGCCACTGGTCGACGAGCCGGTGGACGGCGTCCACGCAGAGTACGGGCCGGGAGGGGGCAGATGTCATGGTGATGTCCTTTCGGGTGCGCGCTCGGGCGCCCTCAGCCGGTGGCCAGGTCGATGAGGTAGGGGCCCTGGTGGGCGAGCATGGTGCGCACCGCCTGCTCCACCTGGTCCGGCCGCTCCACCCGCCGGGCGGGCACGCCCATGGACTCGGCCAGGGCGCTGAAGCGGAGTTCCGGATCGGACAGGTCGAAGGCGTCCGGCCCGGCGTGCGGCGCAATGCCCAGCTCGCGCCAGTACTGCTCGATGTTCAGGTCCAGGAGCCGGTAGCGGCGGTTGTTGCAGATCACCAGCTTGGCGTCGATGCCGTAGCGGGCCGCGGTCCACAGCGCCTGGATGGTGTACATGCTGCCGCCGTCGCCGGTGAAGCCCACGACGGGCAGCTCGGGGCGGGCCAGCTTGACGCCGAGCGCGCCGGGGATGCCGACGCCCAGGGAGCCGCCGCGGGTCTGGAAGAAGTCCCCGGGGCGCCGCGCCGGCAGGTGGGCGGCGATCGGGCCCGACGCGGTCAGCGCCTCGTCGAAGACGGCCAGGTCGGCGGGGGCCTGCGCGGACAGCTCCCGCACGAAGCGCTCCATCAGGGATTCCCCGTCGGTGGCGGCCGGGGCGGGCGGGCGGGCGGCTGCCGGTGCCCGCGGTGTGAGCGGGCCCCGCCGTTCGAGTTCGCCGGCGAGTGCCCCGAGCGCCGCCCGGGGGTCGGCGACCACGCCCAGCTCCACGGGGAAGTTCTTCGCGATCTCGTACGCGTCCAGGTCGATGTGGACGATGCGGGCGTCGTCCCGGAAGGGGCTCTGGAGCGAGGGGAAGACCTCGGGGAAGACATAGGTGCCCACGATCAGGACGCCGTCGGCGTCACGGACCACCCGGGCGCTGTCCGCGCCGAACATGTGGCCGAGCTGCCCGCCGTACAGCGCGTGCGTGGTGTCGAAGTTGGTCTCGGAGGAGTTGACCCCCCACACCGGGGCGCCCAGCCGCTCGGCGACCCGGGTGAGTTCCTCCTGTGCCCCGCTGACCGCCACCCCGTCGCCCATCAGGACGAGCGGGCGCCGCGCGCCGAGCAGGATGTCGGCGGCGCGCGACACGGTGGCGGGGGCCGGCGCGGCGCTCGTGTCGAGCAGGGGCGTGGGGACGGCGGGTTCGGTGGTGATCTGGTCGAGCACGTCGGCCGGAAGCACCACCACGACGGGGCCGCGGGGCGGCGTCATGGCGATCTTGACGGCGCGCCGCAGCACCCGCAGGGTCGACGCCGGGTCCAGTACGCGGGTCGCGTACTTGGTCACGGGTTTCGCCATGGACACGAGGTCGGCCGCCATCTGCCCGTCCATCGCGTCGTAGCGCACACCGGCCTCGCCCACCAGGACCACCAGCGGTGAACCGCCCCGCTTGGCCTGGTAGAGCATGCCGATGCCGTTGCCCAGGCCGACCCCGCTGTGGAGCTGGACCAGGGCGGGCCGCTGGGCGGCGCGGGCGTAGCCGTCCGCCATGCCCACCGCGACGCCCTCGTGGAGCCCCAGCAGGTAGGAGACGCCGGACCGTCGCACCTCGTCCAGGAAGCCCTGTTCGACGGTGCCCGGGTTCCCGAACATGTAGGTGATGCCGTCGGCCGCGAACTGCTCGAAAACAGCGGTCTTCCCTGGTCTGGCTCGCATGGTGCTGTCCTTCCTCCGATCGGGGATGTGGTGCGCAGCCCTACCAGCCGTACCGGCGCAGGCCGTTCTCCAGCGTCTGCACCAGCAGCTCGCCGGAGAGGACGGAGTCCGGGGTGGACCGGCCGGTGACGAAGGGGTGGTCGACGATGACGGACGTCTCCTTGCCGACGTTGCCGTGGAAGCCGCCCTCGGGCCCGGTGGCGTCGCGCAGGATGTACTCCAGCGGGTACGGCGGCGGGCCCATGTTGAAGTCCACGCCGATGAAGCCGGTGCCGTCCTTGTAGTCGTACTCCTTGGGGTGCCCGGTCACGTGCTTGCCCCGAAGCAGGCTCTCCCGCGTCTCCAGGTCCCGGGCGAAGGCCAGCACGGCCACGCCGTAGCACTCGGCGAGGATCGGCTTGTCGGCGGCGGCGAAGGCCAGGACGACCTCGTGCAGCCGCTCGTTGTTGGCGAGGTCCACGATCGGGCCGCTGCCGCCCACGATGACGAGCGCGTCGAACCCTGCCACCAGGTCGGACGTGGCGGACTGGAGCCGGCGGTTGTAGTCCTCCAGCTCCCGCAGGTGGTTGAGGGCGCTGTAGTACGGGCGCTCCGGAATCAGGTCCGCCAGGCTCAGCGGGTTGTCGAGGCGCAAGGACTCGTCGAGCGCCCGGGCCTTGCGGGCCATGTCGTGGCTGGTGACGGAGCGGCCCAGCGGCGGGTCGATGTAGTCGGGGTCGAGGCTCGGCGGCAGCGCGCGGGCCCGCTTGCCGGTGGGCGTGGCGAAGGTGACGCGGTACCCGCGGGCGTCGAACGCCTCCAGCGGGCCGACGAGTTCCTCACCCCAATAACCGTATTCCGAAAGCACCACGAGAATTCGTTGCGACATTTTTTCCTCCGTGTGAATCACGAGTTACGCGGGTCGGTCCCCGCAGCCGGTGGAGAATGACCTCCGCCGAACAGGACCGAGTAGATACGGGAATTGATACATGCCGCAACGAACGGCTCGGACATGACTGCAACTATGGGAAGTTGACGCAGTCGCGCACCGGCCCGGGCAGCCGCCGTCCGGGCACCCGAGACTGTGCCAGAGTGAACACCCGCCTACCCGCACCATCACTGACCTGCGGTTGAGCAAGCCCGCAACAGAGCCGGCCAGCAGCATTCGCCCCCGGTTCCGCACCGGAATTCCCGCCTCCCGCATTTACGCCGCCACTTGGCCAAGTCCGCGAAGTGCACCGCGATACGGCCGGAATGCTTCCCTCGGCATCCCGCCGCCCCGAGGGTGGAGAAAACGCGGAAAGAGAGGGCTTTCACGAATGAGCGGACGCATATCCATAGGCGATGTGTCGCCGACCGTGGAGGGCGGGGCGTTCCCCGCCAAAGCGGTGGTCGGCGAGCACGTCCCCATAGAGGCGACGATCTGGCGCGAGGGACACGAGGCGCTGGCCGCCTCGGTGCTGTGGCGCGGCCCGGGACCGGACCGGCCGGGAGCCGCCGGTGTCCCCATGACCCTGCTCGACGAGGGCCTGGACCGCTGGTCGGCGACGGTGGTACCGGACCGCCCGGGCATGTGGACCTACCGGGTCGACGCCTGGGGCGACCCGTGGACCACCTGGTGCGCCGCCGTGCGCGCCAAGCTCGCGGCCGGACAGGACGCCGATGAGCTGGCCAACGACCTGGAGAGCGGCGCCCGGCTGCTGGAGCGGCACGCCCGCCGGGCGGACGGCGGGGACCGCGGGCTGCTCGCCGCCGCCGAACGGCTGCGCGACCGGCGGCTCCCGCCCGCTGAGCGCACCGCCGCCGCCCTCGCCCCCGGCGTGGCCGCGGCCGTCGCACTGCACCCCCTGCGCGAACTGCTCACCCGGGGACCGAGCCGCCAGGTGCGGGTCGACCGCGAGCTGGCGCTGGCCGGCGCCTGGTACGAGTTCTTCCCCCGGTCGACAGGGGGCCGCGACCGTGACGGGAAACCCGTCCACGGCACCTTCGCCACCGCCGCCAGGGAACTGCCCCGCATCGCCCGGATGGGCTTCGACGTGGTCTACCTGCCACCCGTCCACCCCATCGGCCACACCCACCGCAAGGGCCGCAACAACTCCCTGACCAGCCGCCCGGACGACGTCGGGTCCCCCTGGGCGATCGGCTCGGCGGACGGCGGCCACGACGCCGTCCACCCGCAGCTGGGCACCCTCGACGACTTCGACGGTTTCGTCGCGTCGGCGGGCGCCCTCGGCCTGGAAGTCGCCCTGGACCTGGCCTTCCAGTGCTCCCCCGACCACCCCTGGGTGCGCAGCCACCCGGAATGGTTCACCGCACGCCCCGACGGCACCATCGCCTACGCGGAGAACCCGCCCAAGGCCTACCAGGACATCTATCCGCTGAACTTCGACAACGACCCGGACGGGCTCTACGCCGAGCTGCTCCGGATTGTCATGCACTGGATCGGCCACGGGGTGACGGTGTTCCGCGTCGACAACCCCCACACCAAGCCGGCCGTCTTCTGGAACCGGCTCATCCGGGAGGTGAAGGAGAGCCACCCGGACGTCGTCTTCCTCGCCGAGGCCTTCACCCGGCCCGCCGTCCTCCAGGGGCTGGCGAAGGCCGGCTTCACCCAGTCGTACACCTACTTCACCTGGCGCACCACGAAGCAGGAGCTGACCGACTACCTCACCGAACTGGTGGACACGGCCGACTTCCTGCGCCCCAACTTCTTCGTCAACACCCCCGACATCCTCCCCGGACACCTCCAGGACGGTCACCCCGCGGCCTTCGCGCTGCGCGCCGTGCTCGCCGCGCTGCTCTGCCCCAGCTGGGGCGTCTACTCGGGCTTCGAGATCCTCGAACACCGCGCCCTGGCCGGCGCCGGGGGCGGCGAGGAGTACCTGGACTCCGAGAAGTACGAGCTGCGGCCCCGCGACTGGGAGGCGGCGCGAGCGGCCGGGCGCAGCCTGGAGCCGCTGATCGCGGCGCTGAACCGCATCCGCCGCGCGCACCCCGCGCTGCGCCGGCTGCGCCACCTGCGCTTCCACGAGGTGGACAACGACCAGCTCCTCGCCTTTTCCAAGACCGATCCGGCCGGCGGCGACACCGTGCTGTGCGTCGTCACCCTCGATCCGTACCGGACGCAGGAGGGAACCGTCACCCTCGACCCCGCGCCGCTCGGCCTGACGGCCGGGGCGCGTTTCGCCGCGCGCGAGGAACTCACCGGCGCCGACGTGGTCTGGGACACCAGCAGCCCCGTCAAGATCGACCCCGCCGGCTCCGTCGCCCGCATCATCACCTGGAGCCGTCATGAGTGAGCGGCCCGGCGACGGCACACGGGCGGGAGACCTGCCCGAGGTGCGCGCGGAGGACTACCACAGCGCCCGGGCCCTGCCCGTCGACGCCCACTGGTACAAGCGCGCGGTCTTCTACGAAGTGCTCGTCCGCTCCTTCTACGACAGCAACGCCGACGGCACCGGCGACCTGCGCGGGCTCACCGAGAAGCTGGACTACCTCCAGTGGCTGGGCGTCGACTGCCTCTGGCTGCCGCCCTTCTTCGCCTCTCCGCTGCGCGACGGGGGCTACGACATCAGCGACTACCGGGCGGTGCTGCCGGAGTTCGGCACCATCTCCGACTTCGTGGAGCTGCTGGACGCCGCGCACGACCGGGGCATGCGCGTCATCACCGACCTGGTGATGAACCACACCTCCGACCAGCACCCGTGGTTCCAGGCCTCCCGCCGCGACCCGGAGGGGCCCTACGGCGACTTCTACGTCTGGGCCGACGACGACAGCGGCTACCCGGACGCCCGTGTCATCTTCGTGGACACGGAGGAGTCCAACTGGAACCACGACCCGGTGCGCGGCCAGTTCTACTGGCACCGCTTCTTCAGCCACCAGCCGGACCTCAACTACGACAACCCCCGCGTCCAGGACGCCATGCTCGACGTCGTGCGGTTCTGGCTCGACCTCGGCATCGACGGTTTCCGCATGGACGCGGTGCCCTACCTCTTCGTCGAGGAGGGCACCAACGGCGAGAACCTGCCCCGGACGCACGACTTCCTGAAGCTCGTACGCAAGATCGTCGACGACGAGTACCCCGGCCGTGTGCTGCTGGCCGAGGCCAACCAGTGGCCCATCGACGCCGTGCAGTACTTCGGGGACGCGCCCTCCGGCGGCGACGAGGCGCACATGGCCTTCCACTTCCCCCTCATGCCGCGCATCTTCATGGCACTGCGCCGCGAGAGCCGGCTGCCGGTGTCCGAAGTACTGGCCCAGACACCGCCGATCCCGTCCGGCAGCCAGTGGGGCATCTTCCTGCGCAACCACGACGAGCTGACCCTCGAAATGGTGACCGACGAGGAACGCGACTACATGTACGCGCAGTACGCCAAGGACCCGCGGATGCGCGCCAACCTCGGTATCCGCAGACGGCTCGCGCCGCTGCTCGACAACGACCGCAACCAGATCCAGCTGCTCACCGCGCTGCTGCTCTCCCTGCCCGGCTCGCCGATCCTGTACTACGGCGACGAGATCGGCATGGGCGACAACATCTGGCTGCCCGACCGCGACGCGGTCCGCACCCCCATGCAGTGGTCCTCCGACCGCAACGCCGGCTTCTCCACGGCGAACCCGGGCCGCCTCGGTCTGCCGGTCGTCATGGACCCGGCCTACGACTACGCGGCCGTCAACGTCGAACGGCAGGCGGCCGAGCAGTCGTCCCTGCTGCACTGGACCCGCCGCATGCTCGACGTGCGCCGCCGCCACCCGGCCTTCGGGCTCGGCACCTTCGAGGAACTGGAGACGGACAACGAGGCCGTCCTCGCCTACATCAGGCGGCTCACCGCACCGGAGGGCGACGAGGACGTCCTGGTCTGCGTGCACAACTTCTCCGCCTCCCCGCAGCCGGCCACCCTCCACCTCGGCGCGGAGGCCGGCGCCGTACCGACCGAGCTGACCGGGGACGTCACGTTTCCCCGCGTCACCGGCGACCCCTACCGGCTCACCCTGGGCGGACACGGGTTCCTGTGGTTCTCCCTGACGGACGCGAAGGAGACGTCATGACCACGCCCGCCCGTGTCACCTGGAGCGCGCGGCTCGCGGCCTCGCTGACCGTGTGGCTGCCGACGCAGCGCTGGTTCGCGGGCAAGGGGCGGCCGCTGCGCCACGTCGGTGTGGAGCACTGTCTGCCCTTCCGCGAGGCACGGCCGCCGGGCGGCCCCGAGGGCGTGATCGTGGTGGCCCGCGCCCACTTCGCCGACGGAGGGCCGCCGGAGGACTACCAGGTGCCGCTCGGGGTGTCCTGCCGTCTCCCGGCGGCGGCCGGCGCCCCGGCCGTCGTCGCCCGCGACCGGGACACCGTCGTCTACGACGCCCTGGCCGATCCGGAGCTGACCTCGTGTCTCGTGGGCCTGATCGCCCGCGGCACCCGCACCGACGGGCTGCGCTTTCGCGCGGAGAGCCCCGGGCTGCGCCCGCCGCACCCCGTCCCGTCGAGCCGGCCGCTCGGGGCCGAGCAGAGCAACAGCTCGGTGGTGGTGGACGGCCGCTACCTGCTGAAGGTCTTCCGCAGGCTCGGCCCCGGCCGCAACCCCGACCTGGAGCTGCACCGCATGCTGCACACGGCGGGCTCCGCCCATGTGCCGCGGCTGCTGGGTTCGATCGAGGGCCCGGCGGCGGACGGGCCCACGTACGCCACGCTCCAGGAGTACGCCGAGGACGCGCCGAGCGGCTGGGACCTGGCCCTGCGCGACCTGCGCCGCCTGCCGCTCCCCGGCGGGGCGGCCGCACCGGCGGGCGGTGCCGGCGCGGCCGGCGGGATTCGGGGCGGCACGGCGGCGAGCACCGCGGAGGCGGCGGGCGTCGGTGAGGCGTGGCGGCTCGGTGAGGCGGTGGCGGCCGTCCACCGTGAGCTGGCGGCCGCCGGCGGCAGCAGGCCCCTCGGCCGGCCCGGGCTGGCCCGCCTGGCGGGCGCCATGACGAACCGTCTCGACCTGGCGCTGGAGGCGGTACCGCGGCTCGCCCCCTACGAGAAGGCGCTGCGCGAGGCGTTCGCGGCGGTGGCCGGCATGGAGCCGCAGGCCGCCGGCCGGGTGCAGCGCGTGCACGGCGACCTCCACCTGGGACAGGTGCTCCGCGCCCCGGACGGATGGCTGCTGATCGACTTCGAGGGGGAGCCCGCGCGGCCCCTCACGGAGCGCCGCGCCATGGCGTCACCGGTGCGCGACGTCGCCGGCATGCTGCGGTCCTTCAGCTATGCGGCGTACCACGTGCTGGGCGCCGCGGACCGCGTCCCGGGCCCCGCCGGGGCGGTCGCGCAGGCGTGGGCGCGGCGTATGCAGGCGGCCTTCTGCGACGGCTACGCGGCCGCGTCCCGCGTGGACCCGCGCTCCCGTGCCCGCGCCCCGCTGCTGGCCGCGTACCAGTTGGACAAGGCCGTCTACGAGGTGCTGTACGAGACCCGCAACCGCCCCGACTGGGCCTGGAATCCGCTCCGCGCCATCGGCCGGCTCCTCGGCACCGACTCCGGTCAGTAAAGCCTTTGTCAACGCTCCCGGGCTCCGCATGAACATACCGAGTGTTGAGTAGGTTAGTGTCCGCAGCGTCTCGTAAGTGCCTCGCGCGCCACGGGACGGAACCGAGGACCACGGGGGGAAACGTGATCGCACACTCGGCGTCGTCGCAGGTCATACGCGGGCACCGGACCGGCCCCGGCCGCTCGCCGGGACGCGCCCCGGGCGCCGCCGGCGGGCCGGCGGCAAAAAGTTACCGTTCGGTTCACTCCGGACCCGGCCGTCGTCGGCGCCACCGCGCCACCGCGCTCCCCGGCGACGGCCCCCTGGGGCACCCGCCCGGCTGATACAGCTGAAAAGCGACATCACCTCTGCGAATGCCCGGCATCCGCCAGGTATTTTTCCGGCATGCGCAGGCGCCCTTTCGCCGCGCCCATGACAGTGAAATCGACGGGTAAACCGATCGTCCACGACTACGTTAAGTCGCACTTGCCCGTCGCGAGATGCCTGTGGGGAGTATCGGTGCTGTTGCCGTGCCCCTCTCCCGGGAATGAGGACAGGAATGTCAATACTGAACGCTGATATCTCACCCCTCGCATGTGACAACGTTTCCGCATTCGCCAGTGAAATCTTCAGCCCGATGCCGCGGATGGATCAGCGCAGGTGGGCGGAGGTGTACCTGCGCGGACTCTTAATGGTGGATGGTAAAAAGTCCGTCCGTCGTATCGCCGAAAGCCTCCCCATCTTCCAGGCCAAGCAATCACTCCAGCAATTCATCAACCAGAGCCCCTGGGACTGGGAACCGGTACGCGCCCTGCTGGCCCGGCACGCGGAGGCGAGCCGCCGCCCCCAGGCGTGGTCGGTCGAACGCGTCGTCATTCCCAAGCGCGGCGAGCGTTCCGTCGGGGTCCAGAAGCGCTTCGTCCCCGAACTCGGACGCACCGTCAACAGCCAGCTCGGCCTCGGTGTCGTGCTCACCTCCGACACCATGAGCGTGCCGGTCGACTGGCGCATCGCCCTCCACGGAAAGTGGCGGGAGGAGGCGGCCTTCCGGCGGTCCGCCTATATCCCGGAGAACGTGTACGGCAAGCCCGAGTGGGCCGAGATCACCGACATGCTGGAGGAGATGGGCACCCGCTGGCACCTCTCGCCGGCCCCGGTGATCGGCAACCTGCGGCACCTGCCCGACGCCGCGCGCCTGGTCAACTGGCTGACGGCCAGGGGCATCGACTACGCCGTGGAGGTCGACGCCTCCTTCCCCGTCACCAAGGGCGACGCCGCGGCGTACCCGGCGCGCCCGGTCACCCACGCCCGTGACGTGCTGCGCGACGCCACCGGCAGCGGGGCGCAGCGCGGCGCCGGGGCCCTCTCCCTCACCAGGGCGCGAAGAGGCCGGCTCATCTCCCAGTACGTCCGCGTCCCGACGGCCGCCCGGCTCGTCAAACCGCCGCAGCAGCAGCCCGTCAGACTGATCGGCGAGATCAGCGCGGCGCAGGAACCGACGCGCTTCTGGCTCACCAATGTCACCGGCGGCCTCTTGGAGGAGGTCATGCCCCTGGTCTCGCTGTCCGCCCGCAGCCGGGCCGGGATGCAGTGCCTGGAGACGCACTTCGGGCTGCGCGACTTCGAGGGGCGCTCCTTCCGCGGCTGGCACCACCACATGACGATGGTGTCGACCGCCGCCGCCTACAGCGCGCTGCGCGAGGCCGCGGCGCACCCGGGCCCGCTGGCCGCGGCCGGCGCCCACCGCGACCTCAGCGCATGACCCGCCGCCGGCGCCGAGAGCCCGGCAGGCACCGCGCGGCCGGCACCAGCGGCCGCGGCACACCCTTCCGCGCGGCCGGCTCCGGCAGCCGCCGCACGCACCCCCGAGTGGCCGGCATCCGAGGCCGCCCGCACACCCCCGCGCGGCCGGCTCCCGCCACCGCACACCCTCCCGCGCGCCCCGGCGAAGACGGCGGACGGCGCGCCCGCACCCGGTCCCGCCTTTGCGCCGGGTCCCTCCGAATCGACCTGCAAAAGTAGTTCCCCGCCATCGGCGAAGAACGCGGCAGGCACCCTGTCCGCTCCATACTGGACACCGGACACGGAATCCGGAAAGCGCGGGGAACTGCCCGCGCCGAGCGCCCGCCCACGGATCACCGACCACCGGGACCGACGCTCCGGAACGCTGTCCGCAACCGGATTCCCCCACACCTTCGACATTTATCAGGATGTCCCCCCAGGACTCCGCTCGAAGTCACCCGCGACGCCCCCCACCCCCCTCTTTCCAGCATCCCGAGGATGATTCCCCGTGCAGCAGAAGAACGTAGAGAATTTTGTGCAGGAATGGTTCGACGAACTCAGCCGCCATGAACCCGTCGAGCGTTTACTCCCCAAAATAATCGACAACAACCTGGAAATGGCGTTCCCCGAGCGCACGCTGCGCAGCCATGCCGACTTCACCGACTGGTACGGCGTGGTCGGCAAGGCGTTCGAGGACCAGAGCCACGTGGTCGAGAAACTCGACCACGAGACCCGCGGCGACACGGTCGACGTCGCTCTGACCGTGGTCTGGACGGCGACCACCACCGAGGACGGCAAGAGGTCCGCGTTCCGCGTGAACCAGGAGTGGCGGCTGCGCCGCGACCCCGGCTCCCGGCTGCGCATCTCCTGGTACCGCGTGGGCGACATGACGCCCGTGCCCGTCCCCGGCCTCGGCTGACCGGCCCCGACGCCCCCCACCGATCCCAGGAGACGCCATGACCGCTTCACCCGACCACGGCTGCCCCGCCGGCCGCCCCACCCGCCGGCCGGCGGCCGGCACCCGCCCGCCCAGGAGCCCGAGATGAGCGGGGGCCGGGCAGCCGACTACATCGTCGTCGGCGCCGGGTCGGCGGGATCGGCCCTCGCGGCCCGGCTCAGCGCCGACCCCCGGCACTCGGTCCTGCTCCTGGAGGCCGGAGGCTGGGACGACCGGCCCGAGATCCACGCCACCGACGCCGACTCCGTGCTCTCCCTGCTGACCTCGCCGTGGAGCCCCACGATCGACTGGGGCTACCGCACCGCCCCCGAGAAGCGGCTCGACGGCCGCAGCATCCCCGTGGCCCGCGGGAAGGTGCTCGGCGGCAGCAGCTCCGTCAACGCCCTGATGTGGGTACGCGGCAGCCGCGCCGACTACGACCGGTGGAACGCGCGGGGCAACCCCGGCTGGTCCTACGAGGACGTCCTGCCCCACTTCAAACGGTCCGAGGACTACGCCGGGCAGGGCTCCCCGCTCCGCGGCCGGGGCGGCCCCGTACAGGTCAGGGACCTGGAACGCCCCAGCCCCGCCGCCCGCGCCTTCGTGGCCGCCACCCGGGAACTCGGCCACACCGGCACCGGCCTCGACTACAACGGCGTCCGCCAGGAGGGCGGCGGGTTCTACTACCAGACCACCCGCACCGCCGCCGGGCGCCGCAGCAGCGCGGCGACCGCCTACCTCCGCCCGGCCCTGGACCGCTCCAACCTCGACGTACAGGTGGAGGCCCGCGTCACCCAGATCCTCTTCGACGGGCGCCACGCCGCCGGCGTCGAGTACGTCAAGGACGGCCGCACCCACACCGTGGCGGCCACCCAGGAGGTGATCCTCAGCGCGGGCGCCTTCGAGAGCCCGAAGCTGCTGATGCTCTCCGGCATCGGACCGGCCGCGCACCTCGGCCGGTACGGCATCCGCACCCTGGCGGACCTGCCGGGGGTCGGGGCCAACCTCCAGGACCACGTCTTCGTACCCGTCTGCTACCAGGCACGCGGCGAGCACCCGCCCGGCGCGCTGCTGTCCGAGGCCGGGCTGTTCACCAGGACCCCGGCCGCGGACCCGGACGGCCCGCCCGACCTCCAGTTCACCTTCGGACCGGTGAAGTTCCTGCCGCCCACGGCTCCGGCCGGGCAGTGGCAGGGCCCCGGGTTCACCTTCGCCCCCATCGCGCTGCGCCCCCGCAGCCGCGGCCGGGTCACCCTCCAGAGCGCCGACGCGTGGGACCAGGCCCGGGTCGAGGCGAACTACCTCGCGGACGAGGCCGACCTCGACGTGCTGCTGCACGGGGTGGGACTCGCCCGCGAACTGGCCGCCACGAGCGCCTTCGACGCGGTGCGCGGCGCGGAGCTGGCGCCGGGGCCCCAGGTCACCACCGACGCGGAGCTGCGCGCGTTCGTCCGGGCCAACGCCACCACCCTGTGGCACCCCGTGGGCACCTGCCGCATGGGCACCGACGACGCGGCCGTCGTCGACGCCGAACTGCGCGTGCACGCCGTCACCGGACTCCGGGTGGCGGACGCCTCCGTCATGCCGGACATCGTGGCCGGCAACACCAACGCCCCCAGCATCATGATCGGCGAAAAGGCCGCCGATCTGATTCTCCGATCCAGGACACACCCACTCCCGACAGGAGAAACGGCATGAACACCCTTTCCCCCACCGCTGTCTACCGGCGCTTCCTGACCGCGCTCAACAGCGGCGACCACAAGACGATCGCCGAGGTGATCGCCCCCGACTTCGTGGACCACCACCCCGGCTTCGACATCAAGGGCATCGACTCCTACCAGACCGCCCTCCGCGACGCCAGGGAGTCCCTGCGCCTGCGGGGCGAGCTGGAGGAGATCCTGGAGGCCGGCGACCGGATCGTCACCCGGGTGCGGCTGACCGGCAAGCACGTCGGCACCGCCTTCGGGCTCCCGGCCACCGACCGTGACGTCACCTGGAGCACCACCGAGATATGGCGGGTCTCCCAGGGCGTGCTCGTCGAGCGCTGGGCCCAGGACGACCTCCTCGGCCTGCGCGAGCAACTGTCCTCCGACGCCGCCAACATCGCCGTCGTCCAGCAGGTGAGCGACGCCGTCAACAGCAGGCGCTACGACGACCTCGACGACCTGTTCGCCCCGACCTTCGTCGACCGCAACCCCGCCTGGGACGTGGCCAGCCTGGAAGAGCTGAAGGGCATCATCCGCGCCGCCCACGAAGCCCTGGACTTCCACGTCACCACCGACCAGCTCTACGCCGCCGACGGCGACAAGGTCGTCATGCACATCACCTTCAACGGCCGCCACATCGCCCCGTTCTTCGGCCAGGAGCCGACCGGCAAGGCCGTCAGCTGGACCAGCATCGAGGTCTACCGCCTGGAGAACGGCAAGGTCGCCGAGCGCTGGGTGCAGGCCGACACCACGGGCCTGATGTACCAGACCGGCGTACCCCTCCCCGAGTGACCGGCCGCCCGGTGCCGGGCGGACACCCGGCGACGGCGCCCACCGCGCCCGCCCGGCCCCGCCACACGCACGGACCAGTACGGCCAGTACGGCCAGTACGGCCAGTACGGCCAGTACGGCCAGTACGGCCAGTACGGCCAGTACGGCCAGTACGGCCAGTACGGCCAGTACGGCCGGCACCGAGCAGCACCCTCCCACCAGCAGAAGGAGAGCACAGCATGAACACCACGGAGATCGTGGAGCGCTACTACGCCCTCGCCAACGCCGGCGACTGGGACCCCTGGTGCGACCTGTTCGCCGAGGACCAGACCATGGACGAGCAGCTCGCGGGCCACGTCGAGGGGCGCGAGACGCTGCGCGAGATGATGAAGGGCTTCCCGGACATGTACGCCGAGTTCGCCAACCGGCCCGTCCACACCGTGGTCCAGGGCGACCGGGCGGCGGTCGTGTCGCACATCTCGGCGCGTACGCACAGCGGCGTGGCCGTCGAGGCCGACGTGTGCAACTACTTCCAGGTCGCCGACGGTCACATCGTCTACATGACGAACGTCCACGACACCGTGCCGTTCGCCCCCGTCACCGGGAAGTGAGGGCGGCCGCCATGACCGCACCGGTTACCGCCCGCTGGTCCCACGTGGGCCTGAACTGCGCCGACCAGGACGCGACCGAAGAGTTCTACACCCGCTGGTTCGGCTTCCGCCGCGCCCGGGTCATCGAGGACGGCGACGTCCGCGTGGTCTTCCTGCGCAGCGGCGACGTCTACCTGGAGCTGTTCAGGTCGGCGAACCCCCCGCTGCTCACCTCGGGCGACGACGGGCCCGACCACCCCGGCATCGCCCGCCACCTCGCCTTCCAGGTCGACGACGTGGACGCGTTCTGGCGGGAGGCGGAGGGCGAACTGACGCTCTCGCTCGGGCCGCTCGCCTTCGACTCCGTCATCCCCGGCTGGAAGACGATCTGGGTCACCGACCCCGACGGGGTGGTGGTGGAGGTCAGCCAGGGCTACCGGGACCAGACGCCCGCGGAGCTGGCCGCGTACTCCTGACCCGGCCGGCCCGGGGACACCTCCTGGCACACCCCGGGCCGGACCGCGCGGCCGTCCGTCACGGGCGGCGAACCCGGCCCGGCGCACCCGGACCGCGCGGCCCCCGGCTGCCGGGCGGCGCGGCGGCCGTCCGCCTGCCAGGGCAGCGTCCCCTCCGCGTCGAAGCAGCCCCCGTCCGGCCCGTCCGGGCCCATCACCGCCACCCGGACGACGATCTCCGCGCCCTGGCCCGCGAGCCCCGCTAGAACCCTGTGGGTCAGCCCCGGCCGGCTGACCGCCTTGCACACGTCGGGGTCCCCGGCATCGCAGTTGCCGGGGCCCCCGCCTCCAGCGTTCCCCAGTCAACCAGCACGCACCCGTGTCCCTTGCCAGAAGGAATCCGTGCCGCACTTTGAGGCCTGACGGGATGTCCCGGTCCGGATCTACGCGACCGCCGCCCAGCTCAAGACCATGGACCTGCCGCGCCAGCCGGGCCCGCCCGCGGCCACCGTCGACGGCCGGGACGGCACCGGCCGCAGGTCCACGATCACCCTGTACCGCGTCGGCCAGCCGGTGCCGACCGCGGCCACGACAGCCCAGCTCGCCGCCGCCCGCGCCCGGTCGGAGCACTCCGGTTGGTTGTTCACCGCTGGGTTCGGGGGCGCGGGCTCTGCGCTGCCGTCGCGAGGCGGAGTCAGCGCATGATGGCCTTGGCGAGCTTGCCGCCGACCGGGGTGGACATCGCGCGGATCAGGCCGCGGCGGGCGGTGTAGCCGAAGCGGTTGACCGGCATGAAGAAGTGCTGCATGCGGTGGGCCCCCTTCTGGTACTTGGCGGTCAGCGGGCGCAGTTCCTTCTCCCACGCGCCGAGTGCGGCGGACACGGTGTCGTGCTCGCCGAGGGTGCGGGCCAGGACCTCGGCGCCGGCGATGCCCATGCCGGAGCCCTGGCCGGAGTAGAGGGTCATGCACCAGGCGGAGTCGCCGAGCAGCACGACCCGGCCCTGGCTCCAGCGGTTGATCTGTATCTGACTGACCTGGTCGAAGATGACGGACTCGGAGTGGTCCAACGCGTCGAGCATGGCCGGGACGATCTCGCCGCCGAAGTTCCCGAACGCCTCGCGCAGGGCCTCGGCGGGCTTGCGGCGGCACTCGGCGGCAGGCCACGGGGTGCGGTAGAGGAGGAAGGCGACCGGGGGGTGGCCGTCGGTGTAGGTGTTGATCCAGGCCGAGCGGCCGGGGGCGGAGGCGATCAGGGTGTCGCCGTCGCGTACGCCGGGCAGCTCGCCGTCGATGATGCAGGCGGCCACGACGTGGTCGAAGTCCTTGCGGTAGAGGTCCTCGGGGCCGAAGACCAGGGAGCGGACGGTGGAGTGGATGCCGTCGGCGCCGATCACCAGGTCGGCCGTCTCCACGCTGCCGTCGGTCAGGGTGACGGTCGCTTCGTGGCGGTTCTGGGTGATCGCGGCGGGCCCGACCCCGTAACGGATCTCCACCAGTTCAAAGACCTCCTCGTACAAGGCGCGCTCCAGGTCGCTGCGGAGCAGGATCCGCAGCGGGGTGCCGCCGGACTCGGCCGGGAAACTGATGCCCCGGGTGAGCTTGCCACTGGTGTCGATCTCGAAGCCGCGCCCCTCGGGGGCCAGCCGGCTCGGCAGCGCGTCGAGGAGGCCGAGGCGCTGGGCGGCCGAGTAGCCGGGCCCGGAGAAGCGGACGAAGTAGCCGCCGGTGCGGCGGGCCGGGGCGCGCTCGACGATCACCGGCTCCCATCCCGCCCGGTGCAGGGTCAGGGCAGCGGCGAGGCCGGAAATGCCGGAGCCGACGATCAGGGCGCGGCGGCGCGGTCGAGTGGGCTGATGGGTGGACTGCTGGGGGGTCTCTCGTGTGGGCACGACTCGACGGTACACCTGATCGATACCCGATGACCATTTTCGAAAATTGGTCACGGCAGTCCGGTGGTGCGATCCTTGGGGGCATGAACACCGAATCCTCCGAGGCCACCGCTGCCTTTGCGCCCGAGGACGTACGCGCCGAGCGCATCCTGGCCTCCGCCCGGGAACTCCTGCTCGCCTGGGGCTACAAGCGCGTCACCGTCGGCGAGATCGCCCGTCACGCCCGCATCGGCAAGGGCACCGTCTACCTGCACTGGAAGACGAAGGAAGTGCTGTTCGCCGAGCTGCTGAGGCGGGAGTTCCAGGACGTTGTCCAGGTCGTCGTCGAGCAGATCGAGGAGGATCCGGCCGCCGCGCTGCCCGACCGCGTGGTGCGCGAAACCTTCCTGCAGATGGCCCGCAACCCACTCGCCCACGCCATCCGGACGAACGACGGCGACGTGCTCGGCGCGCTCGCCAAGACGCGCGAGGGAAACCCGCTGGCCCGTGAGATCGGGCACTACGCCCTCCTCGTCGACCTCGTCGAGGCCTGGCGGTGCGTCGGTACGCTGCCGTCCGACGTGCCGGCCGCGGACCAGGTCTACGGCATCGACGCGATCCTGTCGGGGTTCCTCACCAGCGGCGTCGTACCCGAAGAGGAGTCGCCCGGCCTCGAGTGCCGTGCGGATCTGCTCGCCCACGCGGTCAAGAGGTCCTTCGCCGCCGGCGACGACTCGAAGCCGGTCGCCATGGACGCGGCCGCCCAGGAGGTCCTCAAGGTGCTGGGCAAGGTTCGCGCTGCGCCGCACTGACCAGACAGACGGCGGCGGCACCCGCTCTCTAAGGCGAGCACCGCCGCCCTTGCTGACGACCACCACGTCACCCCCGGTTCGCAGCGCTTCGCGGATGACCTCGTTGACGAAGCCATTGCCGTAGTGGAGCAGGTCATCGTGCAGTCACGGAAGGCAGACATGGGCGAAGTACGCACGCAGATCATGGCCGATCGACAGCGTCGAGGCTGAGGAGGCGGGCGGCGCAGGCGCCTGAGCAGCCGTCACCACGACGGCGACGCCGCAGCCGTCGATCGGTGGCTCGGCCGGGTCCGGCGGGAGGACGCGATGGTGCCGTACGCGGTGTGGCGCGGGCTGCGGCCGGTCAAGCGCGGCGCGTACCGCGATCAGCCGCTCGGCGGCCCCCACGACGCGGTCGGCGACCGCAAGCTGCTGCTTGCGAAGCTCGAACAGACGGCCGGGGTCGTACCCGCCGACCGCTGGTGATCTTCACTGAAGGCGAGCAAGAGGCAGAGCTGTACGCGAGGTTACTCTCACAAACGGTCCTTTGCGCGAGCAAGATCCATCACGAGCCGCTGCACCCCCGCCGGACCCGGATTCGTTCGCAGAACCCGTTCTCACTCAAAAGCGGGACGGACCCCCTGCAGAGACTTGCATTGTGCGAAAATCCGGGCCCATGACGGGCCCTCAGCAGCCTTCCGCGTCCGACCGGTCGGACGCGGACGACGTCGAACAGCATGCCTGTCCGAAGTGTCACGCTCAGCCCGGCTCGCCGTGCCGCTCGCGCGGCGGCGCGGTCGCCTCCGCCTACCACACCCGCCGCTTCACCATGGTGCCCCGGCTGAAGAAGGCGCTGCGGGTGCCGACCCCCCCGCCGACCGTGGCCCGGGCCGGCCGTGGCGGCCGGGTACCCCGCCGCCGGCGCCGATCGACCCGGACCTGCCGAGCAACGAGGACCAGGAGCACGGCGCCGAACCGGCGAGGCCGCCGCTGACCGCGGCCCGCGCCTGACAGATGACGGCCAGGCTGCACGAGGCGATCGACGACGTCCGGCGCTCCCGTGGCGGTGCTCGCCGCCCGGGTCCGCGACGCGCACGTCGCCCGCATCTGGCTCCCTTTCGGGCACAGCAGCTGGGAGTCGTACTGCACTGCAAAGCTCGGCATCAGCCGCGCCCGGGCCTACCGGCTGCTGGACGTCGCCCGATCCCTCGCCGCGCCCACAGCGCCGTCGCCGCCGGCACCGAGGCGTCTCGCACGCGAGACAGTGAGCCCTTTCCAACCTCACTTGCCAGGCGGGTGGTTGGGCTGACAGACAGATGAAGCCCCTGGTAGATGGGTTTCCGACCAAGAGAACCGTCTCCACCAAAAGGCTTCACATGCTTGTCTACCCGTCCGGCGTCGACGTGTCCAGCTCGGCCCTGCGCTTCCTCGCTGCCCGCTTGAAAGAACACCGCCGTGCTCTCGGAACCCGATGGCGGCGCCTGAACGCAAGGCGACAGGCCCTGCTCACCCTCGCCCACCTGCGTCACGGCCAGCCCTACGCCCAGCTCGCGGCCGGATTCGGGATCGGCACCACCACCGCCTACCGATACATCACCGAGGCCGTCAACCTCCTCGCCGCCCTCGCCCCCACCCTCGCCGAAGCCGTACGAGCGGCGTCGACGAAGGCGTATGTGATCCTCGACGGGACTCTCCTGCCCATCGACCGAATCGCCGCCGACCGCCCGTTCTACTCGGGCAAACACAAGAAGCACGGCATGAACGTGCAGGTCATAGCCGATCCGAAGGGGCGTCTGATGTGGGCTTCACCAGCCTTGGCCGGCGCCGTCCACGACGTCCGGGCCGCGCGCGAGCACGGCATCATCCAGGCACCCGCTGAGTGACTCCAGGTTCGGACACGTATGATGCCTCCCCCCACAGGGAGTTGAGTTTCGTGCTTAGCTGGCGCCGTGCACGAGACCGAGCCCAGGAGGCGACAGCAGGGTCGGGCACGATCGCCCTGGTCGGCTCCACTGGCCGTGCCCGATGGCGGCGGCGGCCAGGCTCTGGAAGACCGTGAACCGCGCCCCTGTGGCTTCGTGCTGCTCGGTGCTCACGCGGTACCTCCCTGGTCGGTACGGGTGCGGTTGGCGACCCAGTCCGGATCGCGTACGGGCGTCGGTGCTCGGGTCTCGGTGGCCGGGGGCGCGCAGGATGCGCCAGCTGGTGCGCGGCGCGGTGACGGCGTGGACCACGACGACGGTCTGGCGGCCGGTGCCGCCCCGTACCCACGTCCCGGCGAAGCGGACCTGATCGGCCGCCCAGTCGCCCAGCCGCTGCCACGGGCGCAGCCTCCCGAGCAGATAGCCGACCGCGAGCGCGAAGACGGACACGAGGACCACGACGCCGATCACGACCACCGCATGCCGATGGCGGACAGCAGCTCCACCCGCTCCGGCGTCAGCGTCGCCGCCCGGCTGCGCTGATTCCCGATCCAGGCACCCAGCTTGTGCTCCCGCTCTTCCTGCTCCTCGCCGGCGACGATCCGCTCAACCCACTTCCGGGGAACCTGGAGATGCCCCTCGCGCTCGTAGAACTGTTTGGCGGCCGTGTAGTTCATCGCCCACTTGTCGGCTTGTGTACGGCGCTTGGGCTTCTCGTCCTCGGTGGCGGGCTCGATGCCGAGGACCTGCTCGCACATCCACTGCTGCACGGTGGTGAGCTGGTCCCACCCGAGCCGGACCGACTGGACCCACCGCCCGAGATCCTCGCCCTGGCGCACGACGTCGCCCGCCTCGGTGGGCAGCGTCTCACCGGCGTCCAGGTGCATGCGAACGAGGTGGAAGCACCGCTGCCATGTCACCGGCCAGCTCGGGCACCAGGACGCGTCGATCTCCTCCAGCTGCTCGCGCCGCTCTTCCGACAGCACCCCGGCCGACGACTGGACCGGCAGCCTTTCGGCACGCCGCTGCTCGATCTCCTGAGCCTTGCGGGCGGCGGCCCGCGCGTTCTTCAGGAAGATGCCCACCCGGTATCCCTGGTAGGTGGCGTCCAGTGGGGCCAGGAGGTGCCCGTGTTCGGCTGCCCACCCGCGCGCGGCGGACAGGCCCTCCTCCCACGCGACGTCGTAGTGGCTCCAGATCATGCCGAGCTTCTCCAGCTGCGCGGCGCGGTCCTCGTCCATGTCGCCGCGGGCGTAAAACCTTCGGGCGTCGGCGGTCCACTGCCCGAGCGGGAACCCGGCGAGCGAGGCCGGCCACCCCGCGCCTTCCGCCTCCTGGTCGTCGACGGCGGGCACGCGGAACGTGAACGGCACCTTCAAGTCGCCGTGCTCGCGGGCGTAAATGACGGCGGCCTCCACACCGCGCCGCCAGTGCTCGTGTTCGGGGTCGAGGACGCGCAGGTTGATGAACGCCGCCAGCTGCGCCGGGTCGCGGGGCGTGGAGAACTTCAGCAGGGCCTTGGCGGGGGCGCTGACGCCCCCGGAGCCCTCGCCGCTGTCGTCCTTGCTGACCGGCTTGTAGCGACTCGGGGCCTGCTGCTCCGCGAGGCTCTCCACGATCCTCCCGTCGTGCGCCCGCAGCGCCTCCAGGAGCTTCGCCAGGCCGCCGAACGCCCGCGAGGTGAGCATGTTGTCCGCCGTCTCGCCCGGCCCGAGCAGCACCGGCACCACGAGCGAGGCCACCTTGCCCTCGCCCGGCTGCATCCGCAGCGCCCGGCCTACGGCCTGGACCAGGTCCGGCATGGAGCCGTGCACATCCGCCCAGTACACGGAGTCGCAGTGCTTGGTGTCGACGCCCTCGCCCAGGACCTTCACCGAGCACAGGAAGCACTTCTCCACCAGGGCGCCGTCCGTGGCGATGCCGGCCGCGAACTCGCCTAGGAGCCGGCGGCGGTGGAGCGGTTTGTGGTCGCCGCACAGCCAGTCCGCCCAGATCGTCTTCGGGTACAGCTCCGGGTCGGCGGCGTGCAGCTGCGCGGCGACGTCCGGAAGGCCGGCCGCGAACGCTTCCGCCTCGCGGACCTGGTGGTGGAAGACCAGCGTGCGGCGGAAGCCCTCCTCGGCCGACGCCTTCACCAGGGCGGTCTGGAGCGCGGCGAGCCGGGCCCCGCGGACCTCTGCCGAGCGGCCTTCGGCGCCCAGGAGCTGCGCGGCCTGGAGCGCGGTGTCGGTGACGTCCACGCATACGACCTGGTAGGGGGCACAGATTCCCCGGTCGATGGCCTCCGAGAGGGTCAGGGTGAAGCAGCGGCTACCGAAGGGGCCCTCGGGGTCGTCTTCCATGCTCGCGACCAGCTCGCCGGGGGCGCCGGTCTCGTCCTCGCCCCCGAGCTGCCACAGCCGGGGCGTGGCCGTCATGTAGAGGCGGCGCAGGGACGGGATCTTCTGGTTGTCGTGAACGACCGCCCACGGCTTCCCGATCCGGCCCGAAACGCGGTGGGCTTCGTCCACGACGATCAGGACCCAGGCCGCGAGGCCCCCGGCGTGCGCCCGCTCCAGCGTGCCCAGTCCGAGGCTGGCGTACGTGGCGTAGACGGTCACCTTGTCCAGGCCCCGCGTCCACTCCACCAGCTCGTCCACGTCCGTGGTGTTGGGGAAGGACACCTCCTCACCGCGCAGCGAGGACACTCCGATCATCGGCCCCCGGCGGCCTCCCTCGCGCCACGCGGCCTCGGTCTGGGCGAGCAGGTCCAGCGAGGGCACGAGCACCAGCACACGGCCCGCGTGGAGCTCTAACGCTCGGAGGAGGGTTTGTTGGTGTGCCGAGTGGTTGCTGGCTTCGGGTGTTGTGGGTTTGCTGAGAAGTCGAGTGGGCGGCTGGGCCGGGGTGGGTGGGGATGTGAGCTGGGGTTGTGTGCTCTGTGTGGAGTGTGGCGGGGTGGGTTGTAGGTAGTTCTGGCGTGTAATGGCTCGTTTGGTGTTTTTGCTGGTCAGCGCCGTTTTGCCTGGTGGGTGGGGGTTAGCGGGTGCGGGGGCGGTGGTGGGTTTCGGCGAGGTGGTCGAGGGTTACGGCGTCCATAGCCGCTTTGGTGATGCGTTCGGTGCCGTCGTGGATGGCGGTGATGGCTGCTTGGCGGATGAGGCGGGTGAGGGATCCGATGCGGCCGGCGGTGCGCTGGTGGAGGTAGGGGGCGTGGCGGGGGAGGGTGCCGGGTTTGTGGTGGTGGAGGTCGAGGTTGTTTTCGATGTCGGTGATGACGTCGCGGAAGGGGTGGCGGGTGCCGTGGCGGGCGGGGAGGGGGCCGCAGGTGATGAGGGTGGCGCGTCCGGCGAGTTGGGCGCCGCGGGTGCCGGTGAAGAGTGGCGTGTCGGTGACGTTGATGCCGGCGTAGACGAAGGTGGCGGCCAGGCGTTCGGTGAGGTCTTTGATCAGGTCGGCGGTCTGGGCGCCGGTGGTGGTGCGGGGGTTGAGGCGGTGGATTTCGTCGATGAGGACGAGTTGGACGCCGGCGTGGGTGTAGGTGTGGCAGACGGCGTCGGTGATCTGGGTCTGGGTCATGCGGGTGGTTGTGGGGATGCCGAGGTAGCGGGCGAACTCGGTGATGAGGGTTTTCGCGGTGGCGCCGGGCGGGACCAGGATGTAGGCGACGGGTGCCGCTCCGTGGGCTGATCCGGGCGGGGGCGGGTTTTTGCGGGTGTGGGCGAGGTGGCAGGCGCGGCCGACGTTGAGCAGGGCGGTGGTTTTCCCGGCTGCGGCGGGTCCGGTGACGATGAGGGAGGGCCGTGCGGTGGTCTGCTGGTGGCGGCCGAGGATCATCAGGGTGCGGACCTGGGTGGTGAGCTGGCTGAGGGCGGGGGTGCGGATGGTGACGAACGCGGAGTGGTAGGCGATGCGTTCGTCGGTGCTGCGGGGCGGGTCGCCGGGCTGGGGCGGGGAGACGGGGTCGGTGGTGGCGAAGTGGTGCCAGCCCTGCCAGGTGGTCAGGGGCCAGGACACCTCGGCCGTGTTGTTGCTGTCCGCGTCGGCGGGTGCGCTGCCCGGATGATGCGCTGCGGGGCGGGGGCGGGTGTTCACCACTTTTCGGCTTCCTCATATGCGTCGTAGAGCCCGAATCCGGTGGCCGCGGCGGGGCGGGTGCCGTCGTCGGGGAGGTCGTCGAGGTCGTCGATGCTGTCGTCCTCGTCGTGTGGTGCAGGCTCGCCGGTGGCGGGTGCGGTGCCGTGGTGCGGGGGCCGGGCGGCGGGGACCGGCATTGTGGCGCGGGCGAGGAGGGCTTGCTCGGCGGTGGTGGCGTGGCCGCTGGTCACGCGGCGCATGAGCTGGTCGAGGGCGTCGGCCAGAGCCGCTTCGTGTTGCTGGGGGTCGTCGTGGTTGCTGTGCTGGGCGTGGGTGCGGATGTGCTGCCAGGTGTGGTCGTTGAACGGCTGGTGGACGTGGTCGCGGTGGATCCACGGGATTTCGGTCAGTTCGCCGTCGGTGAGGCGTACCCAGATCTGGCGGACGTCGTGGGGGTTGTAGTGGATCTCCCATTTCCCGCCCCGGCCGGCGACGGGGGAGGTTTGGCCGCGGTAGGGGGCGAGGAGATCGTGGTCGTAGGTGCGGTGGTGGATGGTGATGCCGGCGGGGGTGATGGCCTGCCAGCGCACCGGGAGCAGTTCGAGGTAGTCGTGGCCGGTGAGCGGGACGGGGACGTGTCCGGCGACGGCGACGAGCGCGGCCCACATCTGGTTCGGGGTGAGGGCCTTCTTCGGCATCAGCGGGTGGCGCAGGCCTTCGTGGGGCCGGTGGTGGTAGTGCACCAGCCATTCGTCGAGGAGGTCTTGGAGCTGGGGGACGCTGTAGCAGGCGTCTTTCTCGGCGTCGGGGCCGCGGCGGGTGACGTCGGAGCCGGTGTAGCCGGGCAGGTGCTGGCAGAACAGGTGGTTGATGGTGCCGAAGGTCCGCTCGACGATGCCTTTCGCGGTGGGGGCATGGGGCGGGGCGGGCTGGACGCTGATGCCCAGGTGCTCGCAGGCGGCGGTGAACGCGGCGGAGACGAAGACTTTGCCGCGGTCGACGACGATCGTCTCGGGCAGGACGACCGGCCGGGCCGCAGCCCCGGCCAGACGCTCGTCCAGCGTGGCCAGCCGCTGGTGGGGGAGCGCGGGGTCGTGGTCCATGCGCAGGATGTCGGGCCAGGTGGGCCGGGCGGGGTGGGGGACGGCCATCTCCGCGAGCAGCAGGGCGGCGTCGACGGCTTTGGTTGCGCTCGGGCACAGCACGGCGGCGAGGATGGCGCGGGTGGCGACGTCGACGGCGATGGTGAGCTCCGGGCGGGCCAGGCGTCCGTCGTCGAAGAGGGCGAGGACGTCCAGGCGGGTGGTGTCGACCTGGACCTGTTCGCCGGGCCGCAGTGCCGTGGCGGGGGTGAAGGCCCGCCCGTCGACGCTCGCCGGCACCTGCCGCACGGGTCCGGTGGGCAGTTCGCCGGGCCGGGCCAGAGCGGTGACGAGCCGGTAGAGCGTGGCCTGCGACGGTGCGGGGACCGTGCCGGGGCCGTGCCGGTCGGCAAGGATCTGGTTGATCAGCGGGAACAGGCCGTTGACGGTGCCCTTGGAGCGCCTGCGGCGCCGGCGCAGTGCCTCGCGCACGGCGGCGACGACCCGTTCGTCGGCCCGCCCGGTGGGGCTGGAGGTGCGGGTGGTGCGGTGGTCGAGGAGCCCCCACAGGCCCTGTTTGCGGTAGGCCAGGCGCATGCGCTGCACCGTGGTGCGCGACACCCGGCCAAAACCCAGCGCGGTCAGCTCTGCCGCTTTGGCCTGCTCGCGTTCGGCCAGCGTGTGCCGCTGCGGGTCGTACTGCGGCCGGACCACTCCGCCGCTGCCGGGCCCGCCGGTGAGCCCGCACTCGACTTCCCGCACATGCCGCTGCCAGGCCAGCGCCTTCTCACGTGCCGCAGCGGGGGCGGTCTCGAACAGCCCCCACTGCGGGGCCGCCTGCGGCGTATCGGCGCCGATGACGGCGAAGCCGGGATCGGCGAACAGGTGCCCGGCGAGCACGGCCTGCCCGCCGCCGTCCGGCCCGACCAGATGGATCTCCTGCCCCGACAGGGCAACGACCTGCCACGTCACGCCTCCGTAGTGGACGCGCGCGCCGGGCTTCACGGCCGGCCGGGCACCACGCCGCGCGCTCACCTCGCCCCTCCCTGCATGCCCGGGCCGTTCCAGTCGCGCGGGCCGACGAGGGCCCGTTCGTGCAGCGGCGTCGTGAGGCCGGCCGTCAGCTGCCCGTGCCACAGGCCATGGAAGACAACGGGCAGGACTTCGATCGGGTCACCTGCCGCCCCCGCTCCCTCGATCAGCGGCCGCGGCCGCCTGAAGGCCCCCGCAACCGCCGCCGCCAGAGCAGGACGGCCGGCGTTGCGAGGGTGCCGGTAGCCGGCCAGCCACTTCAGGTTGACAGCCAGCACGTCGTCGAGCGGCGGCAGCCGCCGGTAGGCCCAGCCGACATCCGCGCACGCCTGCTCGACCGCATCGGCGGCATTCCTCGCGCGTTCACCGCCTGCCTCCAGATGACCGGGGCAGTCGGCGAGCAGCGCGGTGCCGTCGGCCCGGCGGGCGAACAGCTGCGGCACCCAGGAACGCATCCGCCCGCGCCGGTCACGCCACAGCAGCCGTACCGGCCGCCCCGCGAGCCCGGTCACGTCCCGGTCGCGGTCCAGGACCATCAGCTGGGTGCGCATCGCGTTCGACCCCGCGGCCACGTGCCGCCCGGTCGTCGCCGACCACCACAGGCCCGGCCCCCACCGGCGCCCGGGCACGGCCGGGAACGCCGACACCGGCGGCAGTTCCTCGAACGCCACGGTCACCGCGGCATCTGCCCACCGCTGCTGCACCGCCTGCCCCACCGGGTCGAGGAACACCGCCTCGAACCCGCCCAAGCGGCCCACGGCCGCCCGCTCTGCCCGGCTCCGGGCTGCTTCTGTGCTGGTCACCCGCGTCAGCCAAGCCGCTCCCGCCGACACACACCGCCGTTTTCAGCGTTCCTGCCACGAACGAGTGCCGTATCAGCTAACAGCCGACTTCTCCCTGGCACACCGTGCTCAGCCGCCCGCCTCCTGCCCGTCCGCGGCCAGCATCTGGCGGAGCGTCTCGGCGGACATGTCAGCCCACTGGGCCACCTCCTGGAGGGGCACGCCGCCGTTCACCGCCGCCAGGGCGGTCCGCTTCCACGCGTTCTCGATCAGAGCGGCGCTGTGGCCGAGGCCGCGCAGCAGCCGCCGGGCGACGTCGGCGGTCGGCCCGCTGTGCGCCCCACGCAGTTGCAGCAGCTGCTCCTGGACGCTGTCGAGCGTGCTGGTGATCAGCATCCGCTGCTCGGCGGGCACCACAGCCCGCCACATCGTCCCCGACCCGGGCGCCCTCTTCTCCTTGCCCAGCACCCGCAGCTGCCCGGCCATGGTCACGGCCAGGTGTTCCCGGCGCAGCCACCACGGGTCGTTGTCGTACCCCGGCGGCCCGCCGGCGCCGCGTCGAAGGCGGATGACGCTGCCCATCCACGCCAGAAGCGGCCCACCGTGGTCCGCCGCGGCCAGCGGCCCCAGCCATCCCCGTCCCAGCCGCTCGCCGAGCCTGCGGCAGAACATCCCGTCGGCGGGCAGCGCCCGCGGCCGCCCGGCACCACTGTCCACCCACACCAGATCCGCCATAGCCGGGTCCAGCAGCGCGTCCGCGACCGTCACCACTTCGGGGAAGACGACCGCGTCCCGCCCCACGATCCGCCACCGCTCCAGATCCCCACCTGCATCCCCGCCCGCGACCAGATGCAGGCGCCGCGGCCAGATGGTCTCCCGCTCCCAGCCGTAGGCCTGCTCCCACCACCGGGCCACCACCGCCCGCGCCAGCGCGAATACCCGCTCCGGCTCGGCCCCGGCCCGTACCGCCCGCCGCGCCACCGAGGCCCACCGACGCTGCGCCGCCACCACCTCCGGCAGGCCACGCAGATCCAGATACTCCAGCGGCTGGTCGGCATCCGCGTCCAACAGCCACCGCCCATGCCGAACACACACCCGATCCCACCGCAGGGCGTACCGCATCGCCCGGAAAGCTGTCCCCGTGCGCCGGGCCGCGCACAGCTGGCAGCCGAACGCCACGGGACCGGCCACCGCACCACCGGTCCGCCACAGCCCCACCGGATCATCATCTTCGGCGCGCAGCCGTGCGTCCCCCCCTCCCCAGGACGGCAACGCCCGCGCCAGCACGTCCTCCTCCACGCCGCACAGGTCTGCCAGGAGCTTGCGTCCGGCTGCGTTCAGCAGCACCTCGGCGTCGGCCCGCGCGCCTCCGCCCTCATGGCCAGGCGGGTAGTTGCGCCACTTCCAGCACGCCCGCAGCGCTTGTGCTTCCAGCCCGTAGCGGCTCGCGATGCGGCAGATCAGCGACGAAGTCGTCTCCCTCCGTAGAGGAGCAATCCGCAGAGGGCTGGTGTAGCAGGTCACTCCACCATGGTCTCGTGTTCCGCGATCCGCGCGGGGGTGAGGCAAAGAATGTCCATCCTGGCCTTGCCAACCACAGATGGGTGCCTCACCGTACGACGGCGGTGGGCGCCGTTCCGCCGCCGGCCCACACATTCCCGGTCCCAAACCTCTGGCCCCAGGACAGGGGTTAGGCGATGCGGACTGGCACCCGGCGCCCACCCAGCAGGTTCGCCAGTGCCTCGGTCTCTTCCTCAGGCAGGGCGATGGCGGCCAGGCGGCGGGCGCGGGTGACGGCGACGTACCAGATGCGCAGCACCTCGTCGGTGGCTGGGTCCGAGGTGGCCCAGCGCTGGACGCTCCCGGGATCGGGCAGCAACAGCAGGACCCCGTCGGCTTCGTCGCCCTTGAGCTGATGGACGATGTTGGTGCGGATGCCGGTGGCTGGCTGAGGACGGGACACCGTGGGTTTTCCGGCCGGGCGGCCCTTGCCGCCTTGCGGAGCGGCCCCGGGCAGAGGGGGCCAGGCCTTCATGGCCTGCCATACCTGCGGACCCCATTCCTTGTGGGGTGCAGGCAGGCTGTGCAGGAACGCGAAGGCCGTGCGGTTGACCTGGCCCGCCGAAAGGCGGTGGGTAACCATGCTGCGGTCGGGGCCGCCGGTTTCGCCCGGATACCAGTAGCCGAACAGGACGCGCACGGCGATCGCGCAGGCCCGGGTGAGGTCGTCGCCGGAGGCGCCTGGGGTGTGGGCGACGGTGCGGGCCCAGGCCAGGGTGGTGATGGCGTTGGTGTTGGGCTTTTCCCGGGTGATGCCTGGCAGAGTGGCGTACTTGTAGGCGGTCACCAGGCAGTCCTTGGCCTCGATGGCGTACTCCTCGGCGAGCGCACGGAAGGCGTCGACGATGCCGTCACTGGTCGAGGCGTGCAGGTGGCGGCTGCCGGAGCCGGCGAACCGGGTGGGCAGCAGCAGGACGGGAATGTCGTCGTCGCGCACGACGGACGTGTCCGGCGGGCGCTGTCCCGTGCGCAGGGTGGCGGCCAGGCGGCAGATGACGGGGGAGCTACGCCAGTTGCCCGTCAGGCGGTGAGGGGTGGGGGACAGGCGGGCCGCGAAGGCCTCCAGTGCCTGCGGTTCGGCGCCGCGCCAGGCGTAGATGGCCTGGTCCGGGTCGCCGACGAGGACCAGCGGCAGGCCGGCGTCGTGCAGTAGCTGGAGGATCGCCAGGTCGGCGGCGGAGCAGTCCTGGGCCTCATCGACGACGACTTCCGAGAAGCGGGAGCGCAGCGGGGCCAGCAATCTGGCGGAGGCCTCGGCGTTGCGCAGGTTCCACAGGGCCAGCACCCGCGCCTCGTGCCCGGTGAAGTAGCCCTGTTCGCACCACGACTTGCGGGTGGCGAAGATCTTCTCCTGCCATGCCGGTCGGCTGTAGGCGCTGGCCTCGATGAGCTGCCGGGTGTCGTAGTCGAGTTTGTCCCAGACCACCGACTCGCGCGCCGGATCCTGCGACGGGTCCAAGGCCATGGGGAAACGGTGCAGGGAGATCTCCCGGTCCACGCCCTCCACCGGGGCCTTGATGCTCGCCCACGACTCCACCAGCCGGGGCACGGGCTCGGCCGCGCGCCGGGGCTTGACCAGAAACTCCCACAAGAACGAGTCGAGCGTGCCGATGAAGTGCGGTGCCTGGACCAGGTCGGCGCGGCCCGCCTGGCGGCAGCGGCGGGCCATCTGATCCCGCGCCACCCGCGTGAAGGAGATCAAGGCCCGTCCCTGGCGCAGCAGCTGCCTAGGTGACTGCAGATGCCGGCTGGTGATCACATGCGTCTTGCCCGCGCCTGGGCAGGCGGGCACGTAGGCGGGGGCGGCCGCGGCCGTCGCGGTCTTCTGCTGCGCCTCGGCGTCGGCCAACATCACCCCTGGATGGCTCGGCTCGCTCATGGCGTGCTCACCCCAGCGGTGCTGACGGTGGCGGTGATGAAGCGGATGGCGTCCGCGAGGTAGGCGGGCACGGTGAATCCCACTGTCGGATCGGCCAGCACATCGGCGAGTTCCTGGGCGAACCGACCTTTGGAGATCTCGGTGCCCTTCAGGATCTCCCCGTCCGTGCCGGTGATGGTCCGGCTGGTCTTCGGGATGAACAACTCCCCGAACGCCAGGGCTGGATCCGCTGCCTTAACGACCTGCTCCCAGCGTTCCTGCGAGCGCGGCGCACAGCGCAAGAACGCAGCCTCCAGCGCAGCGATGTTGTCGGCCGACCACAGGGCTGGTTCCAGCGTCCGGGGCGCCGCGGCCAGGTGCAGCTCACCAGGAGAACCCCAGCGCAGCGGAAGCGCCCGCAGCGACTGCAATCGGCGTGGTTCCGGCTGATCGGGTGCCACGTCCGTGTCAGTGATCAGCGCCACCCGCCGCCCCAGGCTCATACCGTCCACGGGCGCCAGAAGCACCCGCAAGTAGACCTCGAACCCGACGCCGTCCACGATCACCCGGGTGGTACCGAAGAACCGTTCCAGCGCCTCGGACGCCTCCCGGGCCGCCGGGCCACTGACACCAGCACCGGCGGCAAGGACACGCTCGGCCAGGGCAGGCAGTAGAAGAAGCTCTGAGATGCCCTCAACCAGAATCGCCCGTGAGGCGAACAGCAGGGCACTCTTCGTGGCATCCAGGTAGCGATCCAGATGCCGCACCCGGTCCGGGCTCAGACGCAGCCGCGGAATGGGCAAGGGCCGTGCCTGCCAGCCGTCGGACAGCCCAGCCGGGCACCGGGCCATGACCACCAGATTCTCCACGCTGGCCGCAGCCGACAGGATCGGGGAGTGGGTGGTGACCACAACTTGCAGATGCCCGGCAGGCTGGGACGGGTCACTGGCAGGCCGGCGGCGCGAGGCCCGCGCCCGCTGCTGCAGATAGCGCAGCAGCAGCGTCTGCAGCTGCGGATGCAGGTGCGCCTCAGGCTCCTCGACCAACAGCACGGTCAGGTCAGCCTCCGCTGCCGCGTCCAGTTCTGCCATCACCGTGGCGATGAACAGGGCGTTGGCGTAGCCCAGTCCCGAAGCCGATAGCGGAAACGGCTGGCCGGTGGCATCACCCAGCAGCACTCGCAGCGACCGGGCGATCGATACGAAGGTGGGCTCGGCCAGGGCCAGTTCAGTCACCTGAGGATGCGCACCCACGGTCAGGTCCCGCAGCGGCTCGTTGATCTTCTCGCTGACCCTGGCCACATCCGGGTCTGCCGCCACCTTCTTCAGCTCGGTGCCGATCCGCTCCACGAAGGCATCGACCTGCTCGTCGTCCCCCAGCAGCCCGCGCAGGATCATCCGCACCCGGTCCCCGCCCGCCGAGGCCAACTCCCGCTCCGCGTCGCGCAGCGCGGGCAGGTAGACATGCCGCACACCCCCGCGCGCGGGAGGCTCGATTGTGACGGGGAGGCCCACGCCTTGTGCCCAGACGGTGCTCCCCCGGCGGCCGCCCGGCTGCGGTGGCATCCAGGACACCTGCCACCGCGCTGTACGGCTGTCGGGGGTCCCCTCGGGCAGCAGCGCCTCCAGATACGCGCCGCCGTGCTGGGGGCCTATGTCGGCCACATCCATCTGCAGGCTGGGGCCGCCCAGTGCGGCCGCGGCCGTGAGGATGTCGGCTTCCTCGAAGTAGCGCATTCGGCGGCCGTCCAGGGGGTCTGTGAGCAGTCGGAGCGCATCGATCACGGAAGACTTGCCCGCGTTGTTCTCTCCGACCAGCACCGTCACTTCTGGCCGCAGCGGGATCTGTGCCCGCTCGCACGATCGAAATCGCTCTACCAACACCTCGGCTACGTACACCGCTCGCCCCCCACCTGGCCTGTCACCTAGAGCAACAGTGATCAGATGATCGTATGCACTGCATGACGTGGTCTGCCCGCTGTTTCAGCACCTTTTGCGGAACGGCGTAGCGGTCAGGGGCTGCTGTCCGTGGTGGCCTCCACGACCGGCACCGGTCCGGCCCAGTCCATGCCGAGCTTTGCGAGGGTGGCGAGCTGGTCGGCGTCCAGCCGGTCCCTCCTGGATTTCGTGTTCGAAATCCACACACCCAGCTTCACGGTCACCGGCTCCGCCTCGCCGTCGACGGCGATCTGCTCACTGTGACCCCGGGGTACTGGCCGGTCCGCGCCTTCCCGCTCGACCCACTGCGCCAGGGCCGCAAGCCCCCGCTGGAACGCCGCCTGCGCCTTGCTCGGGCCCTTCATCGCGCGCGCGGCCGCCGGGGCCTCAGCGGGCTGCACGCCCAGCTTCGCCAGCCGCTCCTGCTGCTCGGGGAGAAGCTGCGCCCAGACGCCCGGGTTCATCTGCCGCTGGAGCCACCGCCCGATGTCATCACCCTCGAACAGCACCCCGGGCTCGATGGCCGGCAGGACGCCGTCGGCGTCGACCAGGTCGGCGAGCACCCGGTAGTGGCGCTGCCAGTCCAGCGGCCACGGGCAGTCCCAGTCCGGGTCGATCTCCGTCAGCTGCGCCGCGCGCACGGCGGCCCGCTCCGGGTCCTTGCCCAGGCCGTTCTTCGCGCCCTTCCGCCGGAGGTTGGCCGCATGCTGCCCGACGGGCACCATCGCCTCGCCCTCGCCCCACACCGCGTCCTGACGCGGCGCGAGGTGCCCGGTCGCCCGCCGGTACGACCGGAGCGCGGCGAGCTTGGCCTCCCACGCTTCCTCGCCCGGCTCCCAGACCATCCCGGCCTCCGGCGCGTCCAGGAGGACCTTGCGCCGTTCCTCCAGCTCACCCGCACGCAGCGCCTTCCGCTGCTGGTGCACCCACCGCCCAAGGGGGAAGTCCTTCGTGACGCCGACCTCGACCTCAACGTCATAGGGCACGGCGTAGACACCGGTGATCTCGTTCTCCTTCCGCCACCGCAGCAGGGCCTGGTAGCCCTCCAGCCACACCAGCGACTCCGGCCGGTAGACCCGCGTGCGCAGGAACGCCGCGATCGTCGCCGCGTCGCGCGGGCTGGAGAAGTGCAGCAGGGCGGACTCGGCAGCGGCGTCGGTGTCGTCCTGCTCCTGGTCCTCGCCGTCGCCCTCTCCGCCGGCCCCGACGATCTGCCCGTCCTCATCGCGCTGGAGGTGGACCTTGCGCTTGCCGTGGGTGAGGGCGCGGGAGGCGAGCTGCTCGACCAGGCGCTCATCGTGGCTGCGCAGGCCCTGGAGCACCGCCACGAGCGGCTTGAAGCTCGCGGAGGCGACCATGTCGGTCGGGTCCTCACCGGGCTCCAGGAACACAGGCACGATGATCCTGGCCACCTTCGTGCTGCCGTCTTTGTTGAGCCTCAGCGCGCGGCCGATGTTCTGCACGATCTCCACCTGGGAGCCGCGGGTGTCCGCGAAGCAGACGGCCTCGACTCCCCGCTCGCCGGTGATGTCCACGCCTTCCCCGAGCACCCGGACCGAGGCGAGGAAGGCGCGGTGGACCCGGCGCCCGGCCGCGTCGATGCCGTTGGCGAACTGCCTGATGACCTCGCGCCGCTCGGTCACGAGGTGGTCCCCGCACAGCCACGCCGACCACACCCGGTCCGGCGGGACGTGGCGGCCGGCCTCCAGTTCGTAGAACTCCGCGTCGATGGAGGACTTCGGCAGCTGGTCGGCGGCGGCCAGGTCCTCGTCTGAGGCGTCGTTGACGTACAGCTCGGCTGCCGTCTCCGGGAGCTTCTCGGCGAACGCGGCCGCCTCCTCCACCTTCTGGTGGAACGTCATGACCGTGCGCAGGTTGTACGCGGCGGCGTGCTCCAGGAGCGCGGTCTGCAGGAGCGCCAGGCGACGGCCGCGCCGCGCCTCTTCCGACTCCCCGAGGACGGGGGAGGGGTCGCGGATCTCCAGGACGTCGATCTCGAACCCGGCGAGGATTTCCCGCTCGATCGCCTCCGACAGCCCGAGCTCGGCGAGCCACGCGCCGTAGGTCCCGTTCGGGTCGTCGGCCATGGTCGCGATCTCCGCTTCCTGGCCGTCCGCGCCCTTCTGCGGGCGGGGCGCGGCGAGGATGCGCGGGGTCGCGGTCAGGTAGAGCCGGAAGTCGGCGGGGATCCGGGCGTTGTCGTGGATCGCCGCCCACGGCCGACCAAGATCACCAGCGGTTCCGTGGGCCTCGTCCACGATGGCGAGGTCGAAGCCGTCCATGCGCTGGCCGTAGAGCCGCTCCCCGCCCGCCAGTGCGGCCTCCAGCGGCCCGCGAACCTTCCGCTGGCCCGCGGGTGCGTCGATGTCCTCGCGGTCCACGAGAGAGGCGTACGTGGCGAACACGACCACCGGCCCAGACCCGGCCCACAGGGCGAGCTGGATGGGGTTGGTGGTGGTCCGCACCCCCAGCGAGTTGAGCACGGGGTCGTTCTCCAGCGAGCACACCGCGACCATCGGGGCCCGGTGGCCCACCGCGCGCCACGCCTGGGCGGTCTGCACGAGCAGGTCCAGGGTCGGCACGGTCACGAGGATCCGGCCGTCCGCGAACGACTCCAGCGCGCACGCGGCAGCCATGATCGTCTTACCCGAGCCGGTCGCTGACACGATCGTGGCACGGGCACCCTGCGGGGGCACAGATGACCTTGCAGGGAATCCCACCCACCTGCGAAACGCGGCACGCTGGTCTACCTGGTGTTCCTTGAGCGGAATCGCTGACATTTCCTTGCCTCCCCTGAGCCTGAATTCCCGTGGTCTTTCAGATGGCCGCGTGCGGAATGCAGGCCGCACCGAGGTCGTTCCAGATCGACGCATCCGCCTTGTGCCAGCCGCCCGGCTTACCGTCCTTGAAGGGCGGCTTGTCGTCTGGGTCGTAGTGCCCGGCATCGAGCGTGCAGACGATGACGTCCCCGTCCGCGTTCCGCGTCCGCGCGGTGCACAGACCGCCGGCCTCGCCCAGTGCCTCCAGCACCCGGCGCCGCGCCGTGGTGTGCGGGTGAGTGCCCGGCAGCACGGCCTCCCGGATGAACCTCTCCAGCCGCACCAGGTCGGCCCGCTCACGCTTCCTCACGTCCGCGATATGTACGGCCAGTTCAGCGGCCCCCGCCGACCGGCCGCCGCGCCGGGACCACTCCCGGTCCGCGATGCCCACCAGGGCCTCGCTCACGGTCCTGACGCCCTCGTCCCAGCCGTCCTCGAACAGCTCGCCTCGAGAGGCCGGCGCCATCCCGTCCAGCTCCACCACCTGGCACTGCGCCCCGGCGACTGCCCCGGCCTCCAGTGCGGCCACCAGGTCGTCCGCCTCGCTCGCGGGCACGCCCTGCGCCTCCAGGAGCGCGAACAGCCGGAGCCGGGCGTTGACGCCTGCTGTCTGGTACTGCGTCACCCGGCGCACAGAATCGCTGCTCAGAGCGGGATCGGGTCCGGTAGATTCCTGGTGACCGGTCATCTGCGGTCGTTCCTCTCGGAATTCCGGGGAGGTTCCCGGACGGTTGGGGGGTGTCCTGTGTTTCCGCCAACGGTACATGCTGCATCTCACGGATGCACGCGCTACACTGGAACCCGACACGAACGAGCGACCCCCACCCTCCGTAGCCAGCCCGGCCCGCGCCAGCGGGCCCCAACGGTTCTGGAGGCGCAGCCGGAAGGACCGTCAGGCGGGGGAGCGCAGCGAACCCGCCCCGGGAGTGCGGAGCACTCCCCAACTCCCGTACTGGATAACCGACTAGCCGCACGTGACACCCCGTCAAGCGGGCGGCCGCGCATCGCGCGCCGCGCCGGGCGCGCAGCGGCCGGCCCCACCGGTCCCTGGAGCGCAGCGGAAGGGGACCGCCCTCGCATCGCGAGGGCCAGCGGGAGCGCAGCGACCGCCCCGCTTTCACATCGCGCAGCGATGTGGTACCCG
>NZ_JBVHEO010000023.1:0-67847 GCF_055562815.1 Streptomyces sp. NPDC016677
ACCGGGCGAAGATCGCCGCCCTGCTGGAGCCGGAGCGGATCGGCGTCCACCTGTCGGAGGAGTTCCAGCTCCACCCCGAACAGTCCACCGACGCCCTCGTCGCCCACCACCCCGAAGCCGGGTACTTCCACGCGGGAGGCCGGGCATGAGTCCCGCGCGCGGCCCGCTCCCCGGCACGGAGCCGTCGTTCTCCTTCGAGTTCTTCCCGCCGAAGACGGACACCGGCGAACGCGTCCTGTGGGACACGGTCCGCCGCGTCGAGGCGCTCGCGCCCGCCTTCGTCTCCGTCACCTACGGCGCCGGCGGCTCCTCCCGGGAGCGGACCGTCGACGTGACGCGCCGCATCGCCGCGGAGACCACCCTGCGCCCGGTCGCGCACCTCACCGCGGTCGGGCACTCGGTGGCCGAACTGCGCCACATCATCGGCCGGTACGCGGACGCGGGCATCCGCGACGTGCTGGCGTTGCGCGGTGACCCGCCGGGAGATCCGAACGGCCCGTGGGTGCCGCATCCGGAGGGGTTCACCCACGCCGTCGAGCTGATAGAACTCCTGCGGGAACTGGGGGAGTTCACTGTCGGCGTGGCCGCCTTCCCCGAGCTGCACCCGCGCTCGCCCGACTGGGAGTCGGACATCCGGCACTTCGTCGCCAAGTGCCGCGCGGGCGCCGACTACGCCATCACACAGATGTTCTTCCACGTCGAGGACTATCTGCGGCTGCGCGACCGGGTGGCCGCGGCGGGCTGTGACACGCCGGTCATCCCGGAGATCATGCCGGCCACCGACGTGCGTCAGATCCGCCGCTTCGCCGAACTGTCCCACGCCGCGTTCCCCGAGGACCTCGCCCACCGCCTCGAAGCGGCCCGCGACCGTCCCGCCGACGGCCACCGCATCGGTGTCGAGTACGCCACCGCCATGGCCGAACGACTGCTCTCCGAGGGGGCTCCCGGTCTGCACTACATCACCCTGAACCGTTCCACCGCAGCCCTCGACATCCACCGCAACGTGACCACCGCAAGGAGTCTCCGTGCCCGCTGACTTCACCGACTTCAAGGTCGCCGACCTCTCCCTGGCCGAGTTCGGCCGCAAGGAGATCACCCTGGCCGAGCACGAGATGCCCGGTCTCATGGCCATCCGCGAGGAGTACGCCGGGGCGCGGCCCCTCGCCGGGGCCCGGATCACCGGCTCCCTGCACATGACCGTACAGACCGCCGTGCTCATCGAGACCCTGGTGGCGCTGGGCGCCGAGGTCCGCTGGGTGTCGTGCAACATCTTCTCCACCCAGGACCACGCCGCCGCCGCGATAGCCGCCGCAGGCATCCCGGTCTTCGCCTGGAAGGGGGAGACCCTCCAGGAGTACTGGTGGTGCACGGAGCAGGCGCTGACCTGGCCGGACAGCCCAACCGGCGGCCCGAACATGATCCTGGACGACGGCGGCGACGCCACCCTCCTCGTCCACCAGGGCGTCGAGTACCGCAAGACGGGTGCGCTGCCCGCCGCGGACAACGAGGAACTGGCCGTCGTGCGCGACTTGTTGGAGCGCAGCACCCTGGACTGGGTCGGCCTGGCGTCGGAGATCCGCGGTGTCACGGAGGAGACGACGACGGGTGTGCACCGGCTGTACGAGATGCAGCGTGAGGGGACCCTCCTGTTCCCGGCGATCAACGTCAACGACGCGGTCACCAAGTCGAAGTTCGACAACAAGTACGGCTGCCGTCATTCCCTGATCGACGGCATCAACCGGGCCACCGACACGCTGATCGGCGGCAAGACCGCGGTCGTCTGCGGGTACGGCGATGTGGGCAAGGGGTGTGCGGAGTCCCTGCGCGGGCAGGGCGCCCGGGTGATCATCACCGAGATCGACCCGATCTGCGCGCTCCAGGCGGCGATGGACGGCTACCAGGTGACCACGCTGGACGAGGTGGTCGACAAGGCCGACATCTTCGTCACCACGACCGGCAACAAGGACATCATCATGGCCTCGGACATGGCCAGGATGAAGCACCAGGCGATCGTGGGGAACATCGGCCACTTCGACAACGAGATCGACATGGCCGGCCTGGCGAAGATCCCGGGCATCGTGAAGGACGAGGTCAAGCCGCAGGTGCACACCTGGACGTTCCCCGACGGCAAGGTTCTGATCGTGCTGTCCGAGGGCCGCCTGCTGAACCTGGGCAACGCGACCGGTCACCCGTCGTTCGTGATGTCCAACTCGTTCGCGGACCAGACGCTGGCGCAGATCGAGCTGTTCACCAAGCCCGACGCGTACCCGACCGACGTGTACGTGCTGCCCAAGCACCTCGACGAGAAGGTCGCCCGGCTCCACCTCGACGCCCTCGGCGTCAAGCTGACCACGCTCCGTCCGGAGCAGGCCGAGTACATCGGTGTGCGGGTCGAGGGTCCGTACAAGCCGGACCACTACCGCTACTGACGGCGCTGCCGAGCCGCCCTCGCGGCCCGGCCGGTCTCCCGTCGCCCCTCCCGGCGGCGGGAGATTCTGCTGTGCGCCGTCCGGGACACCGGCATCCGGTCAGTGACAGGAGCGACTTCCGGCCACGGACGGCCCTCGGCCGAGGGCCGGTGACACGATGTCGACCGAGTCACTGATCCGCTCTGGCGGGCGGCTTCCACGGGGGACGGGGAGAGGCGGGGAGGGGGGACGGATCCGCGTTGACAGAGGTGGGCCCCCATGCGACTATTAAATAGTTCGCTACGTAATGAATTTGCCGTTCTTCGACGTCGAGGCATGGCGAACCCGCCGGGCGGCCGAGCGCCGATCACTGGAGGAGAGAGTGCGCCGAGAATCACCTGACGTGCAGGACGAGGGGGCCGGCCGGCTCACGCGGGTCGCCGTGCTGGGCGGCAGTCTCTTCAGCAGGATCGAGACGGTCGCGGTGGTGTCCGGGGAGGAGGGCCTGCGCGCGGTGGGGTGCACGGCCGATCCGGCCCAGGTGCACCGGGCCGTCGCCGAGCACCGCCCCCATGTCGTGGTCGTCCTCGACGACGGCGACACCCGCTCCGTCGTCCAGGCGCTGGCCGGCAGTACGCCCCGGCCGCGGATCCTGGTGGTCTCGGCGTCCCGGAGGCGTGCGGGAGCGGGGACCGCGGAGGAGAGCGCCGCGGACGTGTACGTCAACCGCGTCGACCGCGCGAGCCTGATCCCGGCGATCCGGCTGGTCAGGTCCGGATACCAGGTGGCCGCCGGGAGCCCGGAGTCCGCGCAGGGCGTGCCGCCGCAGCGGCGGTCCGACGTCCAGCGCCGTTTCGACCAGCTCACCGCCCGGGAGACGGAGGTCGTCCAGCTCATGCTGCGGGGCTGGAGCAACGACGAGATCGCGGCGGCGCTGGAGCTGAGCAGGGCCACGGTCAAGAGCCATGTGCACAGCCTCATGGGCAAGCTGGACCTGAACAGCCGTATCGACGTGATCACCATGGCCTACCGGACCGGCCTGGTGCGACCGGGTGGCTCCATGGCCCCCGCACGTCCCCGTGCCTCCCGCACCACCGGCAGCGTGGCCTGAGTCCGATCCCAGCCCGAAGCAACAGAGATGAGCGAGATCATGTCCACATCCACTCGTCCCAAGGTGTCCGCGTTCCAGAAGTTCGGGAACAAGATGATGGAGGTGTTCCACGGCATGGGCATGCCGGTCGGCCCCATGCACCTGCTGCGGGTCAGGGGCCGGCGGTCGGGGCGGGAGTTCACCAACCCGGTGGCTCCCGTGAAGATCGACGGCACCATGTACATCCTCCAGGCGTTCCCCCAGTCCGACTGGGTGAAGAACGTGCGCGCGGCTGGTGAGGGGACCCTGGTGCGCGGCCGGAAGGCGGTGGCGGTCAAGCTGGTCGAGGTGCCGGCCGCCGAACGGGCGCCGATCGCCCGGGAGTTCCCGACCCAGGTCCCGATGGGCGCCGGCATCTTCGTGAAGAACGGCGTGGTCGCCGACAAGTCGCCCGAGAGCTTCGAGCGGGCGGCGCCCGGCATCCCGGTCTTCCGCGTCGTCCCCGTGTGACCACGAGACCCGGGCCCGCCGGTGCGGGCCCGGGTCTCGTGCGTCCGGGAGGGGAGGGCCGTCACCCCGCTGTACGGATCTCGCACAGCGCGGCGCCCCGGGACACACTCGCCCCCACGGTGACGCCGACCCCGTGCACCACTCCGGAGCGGTGGGCCTTGATCTGCTGCTCCATCTTCATCGCCTCGATGACGAACAGCACGTCGCCCTCGGCCACCTCGGTGCCCTCCACGGCGGTGACCTTGACGACGGTGCCGACCATCGGGCTGCTCAGCGCGTCCCCGCCGGCCGCCGCGGACGACGCCGAGGAGCGCGGCCTGCGGCGCGGTGCCCCGCCGCCACCGGACCGGACCGCCGCCGGTCCCGGCACCGCCAGGGACCCGGGCAGCGCCACCTCCAGGCGACGGCCGCCCACCTCGACGGTGTACGACAGGCGGTCGGAGCCGCCCGTGCCCTCGGCGGAGGTCTCCCCGCCCTCCCACGGCTCGATCCGTACGGTGCAGTCGTCGGACTCCAGCCACCGCGTGTGCACGGCGAACCCGGCCTGAGGGTCCTCCGCCGTGAACGCCGGGACGTCCAGCAGCTCCCGGGCCAGCGCGAGCGTGGTGGGCACGCCCTCGACCGTGAACTCCTCCAGGGCGCGCCGGGCCCGCGCCAGGGCCTGCCGGCGGTCCGCGCCGGTGACGATCAGCTTGGCGAGCATCGAGTCGAAGGCACCGTCGACCACGGTCCCCTCCACCATGCCGGTGTCGACCCGGATACCGGGCCCCGCCGGCGGGCTCCAGCGCGTCACCGTACCCGGCGTGGGCAGGAAACCGCGGCCCACGTCCTCGCCGTTGACCCGGAACTCGATGGAGTGGCCGCGCCGTGCCACCGGGTCCGTGTACCCCAGGGCCTCGCCGTCGGCGATCCGGAACTGCTCCAGGACCAGATCGATCCCCGTGATCTCCTCGGTGACCGGATGCTCCACCTGGAGACGGGTGTTGACCTCCAGGAACGACAGCGTGCCGTCCTCGCCGAGCAGGAACTCGCAGGTGCCCGCGCCGACATAGCCCGCCCCGGCGAGGATAGCCCGGGACGCCGACCGCAGCGTCTCCTCCTGCTCGGCGGAGAGGAAGGGCGCCGGAGCCTCCTCGACGAGCTTCTGATGGCGGCGCTGCACGGAGCAGTCCCGGGTGGAGACCACCACCACGGTGCCGTGCCGGTCCGCCAGGCACTGTGTCTCCACGTGCCGCGCCCGGTCGAGGTACTTCTCCACGAAGCAGTCGCCCCGCCCGAAGGCCGCGGCCGCCTCACGGGAGGCCGACTCCAGCAGCCCGGGGATCTCCTCCAGGGTGCGCGCCACCTTCAGACCGCGCCCGCCGCCGCCGTTGGCCGCCTTGATGGCCAGCGGCAGACCGTGCTGCCGGGCGAAGTCCAGCACCTCCTCGGGACCGCTGACCGGCCGTTCGGTGCCGGGCGCCAGCGGGGCGCCCACCCGGCGGGCGATCTCCCGGGCGGCCACCTTGTCACCGAGCTGCTCGATGGCCTCGGGCGGCGGCCCGATCCAGGTCAGCCCCGCCGCCAGCACGGCCCGCGCGAACTGAGCGTCCTCGGACAGGAAGCCGTAGCCGGGATGGACGGCGTCCGCTCCCGACTCGGCGGCCAGGGCCAGCAGTTTGCCGGCGTCGAGATAGGTGTCCGCGGCCGTGCTGCCGCGCAGCGCGAACGCCTCGTCGGCGAGCCGGGCGTGCGGCGCGTCCCGGTCCTGGTCCGCGTAGACGGCGACGGACCGCAGTCCCGCGTCCCGGCAGGCCCGCACGACGCGCACCGCGATCTCGCCCCGATTGGCTATCAGTACCTTCTTCATCTGATCCGTTCCCTGTTCTGGACGGGGGCGTCCGCCGCGGGGCGGCCGGCCCGGGTGTGCGGATGCCCGGTGGAAACGGGCCCGCCCCGGCGGCCACGGAGTCCCCGTACCACTCCGTGACCGGCGGGGCCGGGTCCGCGGCGCCGTCTCACACGAGACACGTGCCGGCGATCGCCGCGACGAAGCCCACCAGAGCGATCCAGGTGCGACTGCGGTTGGCGCGGGCCCAGCGGGCGCGGGTCTCGGCCCACCCCTGCGGGAGCCGGTCCGTCTCCCAGGTGTCGATGGACCGGTTGATCCGCACGTTGGACAGCTCCGAGACCAGCGCCACGCCGATCAGGCCCGCCTCCGCCACGGCGAACGCGCCCTTCGCCGCCCAGCCGGGCGCCAGCACGATCAGCAGCAGACCGACACCCAGCGCGATCTTGTCGACGGTGGGCATCAACGGGTCGAACCGGGGGTCCAGCAACCGGTGGACCTGCACGTAGCGCCGGCCCGGCAGATCCGCCAGCATGGGGACCACCGCGATCTCGACGGCCACCAGCACCCCGGCCAGCGCGCCGCTGAGCAGGACGAGCAGGGCCGCCAGGAGGTCGACGTACACGACTGAAACCGCCTCCCAGGACGTCAGTAGTCGAAGTTCATCATCAGGCGGTACGTGCCCTTCTTCGCGAAGGTGCCGAAGAACGCGCGCATGAACAGATCACGCGCCCCGCAGGCCAGCGAGCCCTTCCACTTGCCGAGTTCGCCGATGCGGTACGCGCCGCGCACCATCGACTCCACCCGCTGCCTGCGCAGCTTCTCGTACCGCGCGAGCGCGGTGGGCAGGTCCGGCTCGCGCGCCAGCAGACCGGAGAGGACGGCCCCGTCCTCGATGGCCTGCCCGGCGCCCTGGCTGAGGTTGAGGGTCATCGCGTGCGCGGCGTCGCCGACCAGCACGACCCGGCCGTGGCTCCACGCCCGGTCCCGCGAGGGCGGGCGGTCCGCGATGTCGATGGGCAGGATGGCGTCCTCGCGGGTGGCCGCCAGGATGCGGGGGATGGGGTCCTGCCAGGTGGCGTACGTCTCCCGCATCACCTGGCGCTTGTCCTTGCGGAACATGTCGAACGGGGTGCTGGCCTCGTCCGAGGTGATGGCGTCCCAGTAGACCTCGCGGTCGTTGAGCCGGCAGTACAGGAAGCGCAGACCGCCCTTGCCCCACAGGTTGAAGAAGGTCCCGCTGGGCACGACGTCCTCGCCGGGCAGCTCGGCGATGGCCTGCCAGGCGGTGTACCCGGCGTAGCGGGGCGGCAGGTCGTGGCCGTGCCGCAGCGTGGAACGGACCGCGGAGCGCATGCCGTCGGCGCCGATCAGCACGTCGGCCCGCTCCACGGAGCCGTCCGCGAACCGTGCCGTCACCCCGTCCGCGTCCTGCTCGAAACCGACGCACTGGGCGCCCATCATCACCGTGTCACCGGCTTCTTCGAGCAGCAGCGCGTTCAGGTCGGAGCGGCGCAGCGCCACGGCGGGCGCGCCGATGCGGGCCGCCTCCGGGGCGATCTCCCAGCGGGCCAGCGTACGGCCGCCCGCGGACCGGAACTCATGGAAGTCGATTTCCGAACTGACCTTGCTCACGCGGTCGTCGAGGCCCAGCTTGCGCAGGGCGACGAAGGCGTTGTGCCACAGCATGAAGCCGCCGCCGGTCAGCAGCCGGCTCGGCTCGGTGCGGCGCTCGAACACCTTGACGTCGACGCCGGCCTGCCGCAGGCCGATCGCGGTGGTGAGCCCGCCGATGCCGGCGCCGATCACCACAGCCTTCTGGACGGGCATGGTTCTCCCCTCAACCGGCCGCGGGCGGAACGCGCGGCGTCTCGTACGACTCCAGGGTGGCCCGGACCTCGTGCACGGACCGATGGAAGGTGTCGGCCCAGAACGGGAACATGGCGGCCGACTGCCGCATGTGCTCCGGGTCGTCGGCCCAGGCGCGGAAGCGCTCCTCGTCCTCCCACTCGGCGAGCAGCGAGTACTTCGTCGGGTCCGCGGTGTCACGCAGCAGCGCGTCCCGGATGTGGCCGGGGGTGCCACGGACCTTCCTGGTGACGTCGATGTAGGCCTTCTCGAAGGCGTCGAAGTCCTCGGGCTTGATGGTCGCGGTCATGATGACGCGGATGGTCATGCCGTGCCTCTCTGCGGTACGGGGGCCGGGGGAGCGGGGACGCGGGAGCCGGGAGCGATGTGCGCGACCACCTCGTAGAGGGCCTTGGCCGCCGACTCCCGCAGCGGGTCCAGCGCGGCGGAGAGCGCCTCGCGGTCCTCGCTGGTCTGGTAGCGGGCCAGTTCCTCGCGGGAGGACCAGTCCGCCGTGACGGTGTACCGCAGCGGGTCGCCGGGGGCGCGCAGCAGGGTCTGGCCGAGGGAGCCGGGGTAGCGCGCGGCCACCGCCGCGGCCTCGCGCCAGGTGCGCTCGAACTCCTCGGCGCGGCCCGGCCGTACCCGCATGTCCAGAACGGTGCGGATCACGGGTGCCTCCAGCCGGCCTCGCCGTGCCCGGTGAACGGCTCCCAGGTGGGGGCGGCCACCGGGCCGTGCGGCCGCTCCTCGGGCGCGCCGCCGAGCCGGGCGAGCAGCACCAGGAGCGCGGCCGTCTCGTGGGCGTCGGGCGTGCCCCGCAGGACGCGCACCGTCGCGGTGCCGGTCACGCGTTCCACGAGTAGAACTCCTCGGCCATCGCGTCGGCGGGACCGCGCCAGGTGAGCGGGTCGTAGGCGCCGATGTGCGGTTTGAGTTTCTCGTTGACGTCCTGGAAGAGGGGGTGGCCGCGCACGTCCTCGATGCGGCCGCCGATGCGCTCCTCGGAGCCGATCAACTGGAAGTACAGGCCCTGGTACCGGAAGAGCCTGCGGTGCTTCACCCCGACGAGGTGCGGCAGGTCGGTGGCGTCGGACTCGGCCCAGATGCCGGCGACCCGCTCGCTGTCCTCGGGGGCCATGCGGGCGACGATCAGCGTGTACTGCATGAGCGCTCCTCTCCGTGTCTGCGCCACATCCTTCTCGGGGCGGATAAAGCGGCTATGAGGGCGGCGCAAACGACCGGACCTGGATTAATTAGGTTGCTGACTAACGTTTTCGGCTAAGCTGCCTGCGGGGCTGCCGCTGTAATCCCCCGTCGGCGGCAGCCCCCTCCTGTCTGCCCTCCGGAAGGCAACGGAATGATCAGTCGACGCTCTGTCATCGGCGGTGCGGGGGCCGGCGCGCTGGCGCTCTCCCTCGGCGCCCTCACCCACGGGGCCGCGGCGGGACCGCGCCGCGACGCGCGGTGGGAACGGCTCCGCAGACATCTGCGGGGACGGCTCGTGCTCCCCGGGGACGTCGCCTATCCGGCGGCCAAGCAGCTCAGCACGGCCGAGTTCGACGCCGTGGACCCGACCGGCATCGCCTACTGCGCGGACGCCGCCGACGTGGCGCTGTGCCTGGCCTTCGCGCAGGACGCGGGCCTCCCGCTCGCCGCGCGCAGCGGCGGCCACAGCGCCGCCGGGTACTCCACCACCACCGGCCTGGTCATCGACGTCTCCCGGCTCGCCTCGGTGACCGTGTCGGAGACGTCGGCGACCCTCGGCGCCGGCACGCAGCTGGTGGACGCCACGGGCGGCCTCGCCCCGCACGGCCTCGCCCTCTCCGGCGGCTTCTGCCCCACGGTGGCCCTCGGCGGCTTCCTCCAGGGCGGCGGCACCGGTCTGCTCACCCGTTCCGTCGGCGTCTCCAGCGACACGGTGACGGCCGCCCGCGTGGTGCTCGCCGACGGCCGCACCGTACGGGCCTGCCGCGACCGGCACCCCGACCTGTTCTGGGCGCTGCGCGGGGGCGGCGGCGGCAACTTCGGCATCGTCACCTCCTACGAGGTCACCCCCACCCGCGTCGACACCCTGTCGACCGCCGACCTGACCTGGCGGTACGACACGGCCGTCGACGTCCTGGACGCCTGGGCGCGCTGGATCCCCGACGCGCCGCGCGCCCTCGGCTCCTCCGCGGTCGTCGCCCTGCCCGACGCGGCGGCGGGCAACGTCCCGGTGGTGTCCGTGCTGCTGAGCTGCACGGCCGGCGAGGAGGTGCTGGCGGCACAGGCGGACCGGCTGGCCGCGGCGGTCGGCACGGCTCCCGCCACCCGGCAGCTGTCGACCGCCGCGTACCGCACCGCGATGATGAACCTCTACGGCTGCGGGGACTACACCGTCCAGCAGTGCCACCGGGCCGGGTCCGCCCCGGACGCCGCGCTGCCGCGGGCCGCGTTCGCCAGTGAACGCAGCCGGCTCTTCGACCGCCCGCCGGCCCGCGCCATGTGGGAGCAGGCGGTCGCCCGCTTCGACGCCGTGCGGGTCCCCGGACAGCGGCACCTGCTCCAGGTGGGCGCCCTCGGCGGCGCCGTCGGCGACCTGGCCCGCACCGACACCGCCTACGTCCACCGCGACGCCCTGTTCAGCGCGAGCTTCCTCGGGGTCGTCGCCGTGAGCGGCGGCGACGCGTCCGACCGGGCCGCCGCGCGCGAGTGGACCGACGCCGGCTTCGCGGTCCTGGACCCGTACTCCAACGGCGAGACCTACCAGAACTTCATCGACCCCCGGCTGGAGAACTGGCGCCGGGCCTACTACGCCGAGAACTACGAGCGGCTGGTCGCGGTGAAGCGGAAGTACGACCCGCACGGGCTGTTCCGCTTCGCCCAGAGCATCGGCTGACGACCACGCGAGAAGCGGCCTCCCGGGCGGGAGGCCGCTTCCGGCGTTCACGCGGGCGTCACACGGCGGTCAGGCCGGCCCGCTCCCGCACCCGTCCGCGGATCAGCGCCATCTGGAGCGCGGAGTTGGTGGTGATCCGGGCGGTCATCGCCGCGGTGTCCACCGGGGCCTGTGGCTTCATCCGGAAGTCCTGCGTCCAGCGCATCTCGACCCCGCCCTCGACCTCGCGGTAGGTCCAGACGATGTCCATGAACTCGAACGGCCCGGTCTCCACCCGGCGCGCCCGCACGGTCCCGGCCGCGCGGTCCAGCGTCCGCTCCGAGACCCAGCTCCACACGGTGCCGTTCTCGTCGGGGTGCATGCTGAGCCGGAACCGGACCGTGTTCCCGGAGCTCTCCAGGATCTCGGCGGCGGCGTACTCGCTGAACAGGTCGGGCCAGGCGGCGACGTCGTTGGTCTGCCGCCACACCTCGTCGAACGGGGCGTCGATGACGATGCTCTGCTCGGTGTGGCCCTCGTCCAGGAGCCCTTCGTCCACCAGCCGGCGGTTGATGCCGAGCAGCAGCTCGAAGGGGGTGCGGGTGCCGTCGGCGCCGCTGTCCGGCTCCAGACCGAGGCGCAGCTCCAGTTCGGAGACGACACCGAGACCGCCGAGCGAGTCGACGCCGAGCGACTCGAAGGTGACGGCGGGGTCGAGGAGGTCGGCGGCGGTGATCCCCGCACCGGAGGCGCGGTTGATCAGCTCGGCGTATTCGTCCAGGGTGATCACGGAGGTGGTCACGGCAATACCTTTCTGTCTCAGCGGTGGAGCGAAGTCCGTACGGTGCGGCGGGCCCGTACGGTTCAGCGGGCCCGTACGGTTCAACGGGCTTTGACGACGACCGCGGCGTTGAAGCCCTCGAAGCCGCGGGCCAGGACGAGGGCGGTGCGCACGGGGGCCTGACGGGTCTCGCGGACCAGGTCCAGGCCGAGGCCGGGGGCGAGTTCGGTGACGCCGGGCGTCCCCGGGACGACGGAGTCGCGGATGGACAGCAGCGCCATCGCCACGTCCAGCGGCGCCCCGCCCGCGTGCAGCCGGCCCACCAGGCACTTGGGCACCGTCACCGGCACCCGCCCGGCCCCGAACACGGCGTTGATCGCCTCGGCCTCCGCGCGGTCGGCCTCGGGGACACCGAGCCCGTCGGCGAAGACCACGTCGACGTCGGCCGGGTCGACCCGGGCGTCGGCCAGGGCCCGCACGATGGCCCGCCGCAGCCCGGGCTCCCGCCCGGAACCGGGACGCGGGTCGAAGGTGGCCGCGTACCCGGCGAGCACCCCGTACCCCCGCTCGGCGTCCCGGGCGCGCAGCGTGTCCTCGGCCTCGACGATGAAGATCGCCCCGCCCTCCCCGGCCACGTACCCGTCCGCCCCGGCGTCGAAGGGACGGTAGGCGTGCTCCGCGTCCCGGCTGCCGGTCATCAGGTGGGCCGAGGTGTGGCAGGCCAGGGCGTACGGGCCGAGCGGCGCGTCGGTGCCCCCGGTCACCACCATCGAGGCGTCGTCCCGCAGCGCGCGGCGGGCCTGCCCCAGCGCGTCCAGACCGCCGGCCTGCTCGCCGACCAGGACCCCGCAGGCACCCTTCATGCCGTGCCGGATGGAGATCTGGCCGGTGGTCGCCGCGTAGAACCAGGCGATGGACTGGTAGGGGCCCACGAACCGGGAGCCCTTGTCCCACAGCTTCTGGATCTCGCGCTGGCCGAACTCGTTGCCGCCCGAGGAGGTCGCGGTGATCACGGACATCTCGTACGCGTCGAGCCGCCCCGGGTCGATGCCCGCGTCCTCCAGCGCGCGTTCGGCCGCGACCAGGCCGAACTGCGTCCACCGGTCCGTCTGGACCATCAGCCGTCCGTCGATCGCGTCCCGGGGCGCGAAGTCGGCGACCTCGCCCGCCACATGGACCGGGTAGCCGGAGACGTCGAAGGAGCGGACCGGCCCGATGCCGCTGACGCCGTTGAGTGTCGCGTCCCAGAACTCCTTGGTGGTGGAGCCGTTGGGGGCGATGACTGACACACCACTGAACACGGTGCGACGGTTCATGGTCATTCCGTCACTTCCTGGTTCCCGGCGTGGGCCTGGCCAGCAGCATCGCCGACTGGAAGCCGCCGAATCCGCTGCCCACGCTCAGCACGATGTCGTTGACGTTCTTCCGCGCGGACAGCGGCACGTAGTCCAGGTCCAGTGCCGGGTCCTGCTCACGCAGATTGGCGGTGGGCGGCACCACGTCGTGCTCGATCGCCAGGGCGCAGGCGGCGGCCTCCAGGGCACCGATGGCGCCCAGCGAGTGCCCGATCATCGACTTGATCGAGCTGACCGGGACGCCGTACGCCGCCTTGCCCATCGACTTCTTCAGCGCGGCCGTCTCGTGCCGGTCGTTCTGCGCCGTCCCCGAGCCGTGCGCGTTCACGTAACTGATCATGTCGGGGGTGATGCCGGCCCGCCGCATGGCGACCTCGATCGCCTCCGCCATGTCCAGCCCGTCGGGCTTGAGCCCGGTCATGTGGAAGGCGTTGCTGCGCTGCGCGAACCCGATGATGTCGGCGTAGGCGTGCGCGCCGCGGCGGGCCGCGTGCTCCCGGCTCTCCAGGACCAGGACGGCCGAGCCCTCGCCGAGCACGAACCCGTCGCGGTCCTTGTGGAAGGGGCGGGAGGCGTGCGCGGCGTCGCCGTTGTTGCGCGAGGTGGCGCCGATCGCGTCGAAGCAGGCGACGGTGATCGGGGAGATCGGCGCGTCGGTCGCGCCGGCGATCACCACGTCCGCCGAGCCCTCCGAGATCAGCTGGACGCCGTGGGCGACCGCGTCCAGCCCCGAGGTGCAGCCGGTGGACACCACCGTGGAGGGGCCCTCCGCGTCCGCCGCCCAGGCCACCTCCACGGCCAGGGTGCTCGGGATCAGCGCGCGGTAGAGGTGCTCGGTGGCCAGTTCGGGCGACACCTCCCACTTCGTGCCGCGCTCGCTGACCACCACGTACTCGTCCTCCAGCCGGGTGGTGCAGCCGACCGCGCTGCCGATGCTGACCCCGGTGCGCTCCGGGTCCGCCCCGCCGGCCGCCAGCCCGGCGTCCGCGAGCGCCTCGCGGGCGGCGACCACCGCGAACTGGGCGGCCCGGTCCATGCGTTCCACCTCGTCCGGGGTGAGTCCCGACGCCAGGGGGTCGAAGTCGACCTCCGCGGCGATACGGGACTGGAACCCGGTGGCGTCGAACAGGGTGATGTCCCGGGTGGCGGTGCGGCCCGCGGTCAGCAGGTCCCAGTAGGCGTCCCGGCCGACGGCGCCGGGCGCGACCACGCCGATGCCGGTGACGAGGGCTCCCCAGCGGTCCGTGGGGCTCATCGAGGCTCTCCCGCGGGGGCCAGGTCGGGGAAGGGCAGGTCCTCGGTGTCGACGTGACCGAGGTCGGGGCGGGGCGCCAGCGGGCCCAGGTGGTACATCAGCTCGGCCGGCTCCGTGCCGCGGTTCTCCAGCCGGTGGCGGGCCTTGATCGGCACCAGGAAGCCCTCCCGCGCGGACACCTCGGTCTCCTCGCCGTCCAGGCGCAGGACGATCGTCCCGGAGAGCACGTACACGAACTCCTCCGAGTACGGGTGGTAGTGCTCGCTGATGTACTCGCCGGGCTCCAGCCGGGCGTGGCCCATGAACCCGCTGGTGGCGCCGGTGTTGCCGGGGCCCAGCAGGGTGCGCAGGGCGCCGCCGCGGTGCCGGTTGACCGGGACCTCGTCGAACGCGACCTTGCGGGGCGCGGTACGCGGCTCTCCGGTGATCTCGTGCCTCATGGAAGGTGTCTCCTGTGGGTGTCGGGGTCCGGTCACAGCGGTGAGTTGCCGTGCTTGCGCTTGGGCAGGTCGACGCGTTTGGAGCGGAGCATCCGCAGCCCCTCGTGGAGCGCCGACCGGGTCTCGCGCGGATCGATGACGTCGTCGACCAGGCCGCGCTCGGCGCCGTAGTAGGGGTGCATCAGCGTGCGCTGGTACTCCTCCACCAGCTGCCGCCTGGTCTCCTGCTGGTCCTCGGCCGCCAGGATGGCCCGGCGGTGGATGACGTTGGTCGCGGCCTCCGCGCCCATGACCGCCACCTCGTTGGAGGGCCAGGCGAAGGAGAGGTCGGTGCCGATGGAGCGCGAGTCCATGACGATGTACGCGCCGCCGTACGCCTTGCGCATCAGCACCTGGATGCGGGGCACCGTCGCCTCGCAGTACGCGTACAGGAGCTTGGCGCCGTTGCGGATGATGGCGTTGTGCTCCTGGTCGACGCCGGGCAGGAAGCCGGGCACGTCCACCAGGGACACCAGCGGGATGTTGAACGAGTCGCAGAACCGGATGAACCGGGCCGCTTTCTGCGAGGCGTCGATGTCCAGCACGCCGGCCAGCACCAGCGGCTGGTTGGCGACCAGGCCGACGACCTGCCCGCCGATCCGGGCGAGACCGATGACGATGTTGCCCGCCCAGGCCTCCTGCAGCTCCAGGAACTCACCGTGGTCGACGATCTCCTCGATCACCCGGCGCACGTCGTAGGGCTGGTTGGGGGAGCTGGGCACGATGTCCAGGAGGCCGTCGCAGGACCGGTCGACGGGATCGTCGCAGGGCTCTTCCGGCGGGAACTCCCGGTTGTTCTGCGGCAGGAACGACAGCAGCCACCGCAGCTGTTCGAACGCGTCGTCCTCGTCGTCGTGGACGGACGTCGCCTGCCCCGACCGGGCGTGCACCTCGGCGCCGCCCAGCCCCTCGAAGTCGATCTCCTCGCCGGTGACGGCCTTGATCACGTCCGGGCCGGTCACGTACATGCTCGCCGTCCCGCGCACCATCAGGACGAAGTCGGTGAGCGCGGGGGAGTAGGCGGCGCCGCCCGCGCAGGGCCCGAGCATCACGCTGATCTGCGGGATCACCCCGGACGCCTGGACGTTGCGGCGGAAGATGCCGCCGTAGCCCGCGAGGGCCATGACGCCCTCCTGGATACGGGCGCCGGCCCCGTCGTTGAGCCCGATCAGGGGAGCGCCGGCGCTCTCCGCGAGGTCCATCACCTTGTGGATCTTGGCGGCGTGGGCCTCACCGAGGGAGCCGCCGAAGATCCCGAAGTCATGGGCGTAGACGAAGACCCGGCGTCCCTCGACGGTGCCCCAGCCGGTGACCACGCCGTCGGTGTAGGGGCGCTTGGCGTCCATGCCGAAGTCGGTCGCGCGGTGCCTGCGCAACATCTCCAGCTCGTTGAAGGACCCCTCGTCCAGCAGCCGCGCGATGCGTTCGCGCGCGGTCGACTTGCCGAGCCGGTGCTGGCGCAGGGCGGACTCCGCGTCGAGTCCCTCCACCACCCGCTGCCGGATGACGGCGAGTTCCGCCGTCCGGTCGGCCAGGCCCTCGGCCGGCAGCTCCCGCGGGGCGCTCTCCCGGGCCGGTCGCACCTCTTTGACGGCGGTGCCATGCCGTTCCACTTCCGACACGCCACTCACGCTCCCTCCAGCTGACCTGCTCACGCGTCCGGCCACGGTCGGCCGGTACTCGTCGGAGTCTGCTGCGGGGGAAAAAAGTCCCTGTGAGGTGAACGCAAAGCCGACCGGGGCGCCCGCTGCTTATCCGGCGCTTTACCGGAACCCGCAACGGCGCTCCCGATACTCGTCGCATCCCAACGGCCCCCGAGAAAGGGACGGACTGTGACGGCTACGCGTGGACGCGTCGTCCAACTGGACGGCGTCAAGCCCATCAAGTGGGCGGGCGAGACGGGGCGCTGGCTGCTCCGCGGTGAGGACACCGGCGGTCTCTACTCGTTCTTCGAGGTGACCTCCCCGCCCGGCGGCGGCCCGCCGCTGCACATTCACGAGGACGTCGACGAGTCCTTCTACGTGATCGAGGGCGAGTACGAGATCGAACTGGACGGCGAGAAGCACAAGGCCACGCCGGGCAGCCTGGTGTACGGGCCGCGCGGGGTGGGACACGCCTTCGTCAACACCTGGAACCGGCCGAGCAAGATGCTGTGCATCGCCACGCCCGGCGGGGTGGAGGACTGGTTCGAGGAGCTGGGCGCGCTGATCGACGGCCAGGGGCCGCCGGACTGGGAGAAGATGCAGGCCCTGGCGACCAAGCACCGCATCGTCGGCTTCCGGCCCCAGCGGGGGCCGCTGGCGGCGGGGGCCGGGGGGCCGGGCGGGCCCGGGCGCCCGGGTGGTGCCGGCGGTCCGGGTGGTCAGGGTGGTCCCGGCGGGCGCGGCGCGCACGGGGGACCCGGTGGTCCGGAGCGTTCCGGGCCGCCCGCCGGAAGGGGTTAGCGGATGGCCCAGGACTCGGCCACGATTCTCGCCGAGACGGTCGCGGGCGTCTGTGTCGTCCTGGCGGTGGGATCGGTACTGGTCCCGCTGCTGCGGCGCCTGCGACAGCCGCCCGTGATCGCCGAGATCCTCGCCGGCATCGCGCTCGGCCCGAGCCTCCTGGGCCTGCTCCCGGGAGATCTGCCGGACCTGCTGTTCCCACCCGAGACCCGGGCCGGCCTGTCCGCCATCGCCCAGATCGGCATCCTCCTGTTCATGTTCCTGATCGGGTGGGAGATCGATCTGCGGCAGATCCGGACCCACAAGAACGCGGTGCTCGGGATCTCCCTCTCGGCGATCGCCGTACCCTTCGGCACCGGGGTGGCCCTCGCGGCCTGGCTGTACGGCAACCACGACAGCGTCGGCGGGCACCACGTCGGACAGACACCCTTCGTGCTGTTCGTCGGCACCGCGATGGCCATCACCGCGTTCCCCGTGCTGGCCAGGATCATCCTCGAACACCGGCTCCAGCACACCCGCGTGGGCATCCTTGCCCTGGCCAGCGCCGCCGTCGGCGACGCCCTCGCCTGGTGCATGCTCGCGTTCGTCTCGGTGATCGCGGTCTCCACCAGTTCCGGCCACGTCTACACGGTGATCGGCGGAACTCTGCTGTACGCCGCCGCCCTCATGGCGGTCGTGCGCCCGGCGCTGCACAAGGTGATCAAGGCGATGACGCGGAACGACGTCGTCTCGCCGCGGCTGCTGCCGCTGATCGCGGCCGGCGCCCTCGGCTGCGCGTTCGTCACGCACTGGATCGGACTCGACGCGATCTTCGGCGCGTTCACCTTCGGGCTGATCATGCCGCGCTCCTCGGTGAAGCTCCTGAAGTCCTCGGTCAGCCTTCCGTTCGAACACATCACCACGCTGCTGATGCCGATCTTCTTCATCACCACCGGACTAGCGGTCGACGTCACCCGCCTCGGCGGCGCCGGCCTCCTGGAGCTGACCGCGATCGTGCTCGTCGCCTGCTTCGGCAAACTGGCCGGCGCCACCGGGGCGGCCCGCGCCGCCGGCCTGACCTGGAAGGAGTCCTCGGTCATCGGCGTACTGATGAACACCAGGGGACTCACCGAACTGATCATCCTGAACGCCGGGGTGAGCATGGGCGTCCTGGACGAGCGGATGTTCACGATGATGGTGCTGATGGCACTGGTGACCACCGCCCTGGCCGGCCCGCTCGTCCCCCGCAAGTCCTACGCGCGCGGCGCCGCCGACCTGCCCCTGCCCGAGGCGGCCCTGCCCCGCGCCAAGTGACGGCCCGCTTCTCCCGAGGCCCCATGGAGACCGAGATGCCCTATCCCTACAGAAGTGCCTTCGTGACCGGAGCGTCGAGCGGCATCGGCGCGGAGTTCGCCGCGCGGCTGGCCCGCCTCGGCGTCGCCCTGACACTGGTCGCCCGCCGGGAGGACCGGCTCAAGCAACTGGCGGCCGACCTGGGCGACACCCACGGCGTGCGGGTCGACGTCCTCGCCCTCGACCTCGGCGACGACACCGGCCTGGAGACGGCGTGCGCGCGGCTGCGCGAGCCGGGCGAGCGCGCCGTCGACCTGCTCGTCAACTGCGCCGGCTACGGCTCGGCCGGCTACTTCCGCGACCTGTCCCTGGAGCGCGAGGCCCACCAGATCCGGGTCAACCTGCTGGCCCCGGTGGCCCTCACGCACGCCGCCCTCGGGCAGATGACCGAGCGCCGGCACGGCGGCGTCCTCAACGTCTCCTCCATCGTCTCCGGACTGCCGATGCCGAAGTCGGCCGTGTACGGCGCCTCCAAGGCGTTCCTCGGATCGTTCGGGGAGAGCCTGTACATGGAGGCGCGCAGCAGCGGGGTGCATGTCACCACCGTGCGCACGGGGCTGGTCCGCACCGAGTTCCACGAGGCCGCGGGGCTGGACACCGCCGGCCTGCCCAAGATGGCCTGGCTGACACCCGGTCAGGTGGTGGAGCCGTCCCTGAAGGCCGTCGCCAAGGGCCGGGCGTTCGTCACGCCCGGTGCCATGAACCGGATGCAGCCCTACTTCCTGGGCGCCACACCGCGGCCGCTCCTCCAGGCGGTGGTGCGGCGCATGTACCGCGTATGACCTTCGCACCACAGGAGAGCGGGCCCCGGCACACCAGGTGCCGGGGCCCGCTCTCCTCTGCGGCCTACTTCTGCCGGGCCAGCGGCGCGGCCGAGGCGCGCGCGCCGCTGACAACGGTGTCGTCCAGGTCCACCAGCCCTAGCTCCAGCGCGAAGATGACCAGGCACAGCCGGTTGCGCAGACCCAGCTTCCGCATCAGCCGCTGGACGTGCGAGCGCACGGTGTTGACGCTCACCCACAGCAGGTCCGCGATCTCGGCGTTGTCCCGGCCGGAGCCGATCAGCGCGAGCACCTCGCGTTCCCGCTCCGACATCACACCGAGCGTGGCCCGCGCGTCGCGGTTCACCGTCCACTCGAAGGCGAGGTGTCCCGAGCTGAGCTGATCGCAGTGCAGCACCTCCTCCGCCATGACGGTGCAGCCCTGCGCCACCAGGAGGGCCGCGTCGGCCAGTTCACGGTCCGGGGCCGTGCTCAGGACGATGCCGCGGGCGCCGAACCACATGGCGCCGGACAGCTCCTTGAACGGCTCGTCCGCGACGAACAGCGCCGGCGCGTGCGGAGCGGACGGGTGGGACGTGAAGCGGTGGGACAGCATCATGCTGTCCCGGTCGACGGCGGCCACCACGAGGTCCACCCGCGGTGCGGGTTCCCGCCCGCACGGGAGCACCTCGAACTCACCGAGGCGGGTGAAACGCTCCTGAAGAGTGCGGCGTCTGACATCGTCATTTCCCATGACGCGCACGGATATCAATGACTCCCCCTGATCATCGACGGTTGCGCCGGCTCGACGCGGGACGCGGGCGCGCTACCTCCTCACCGTCCGTCGGACACCCGCCTTCTCCAGCCTCGGCACGACCTCGCTCGCGAAGTACTCAAGTTCGCCAAGATAGTCGACAAACGACAGCGCGAGGCCGGAAACGCCTGCTTCGGCGAAGGTGACGATGCTGTCAGCTATCTCGTCCGGCGTCCCCACCAGCGGAAAGCCGCCGTGTCCGGCCGCAAAGCGCGGTCGGAACATGTCGATTTGCGCTTGGCTAAACGACTGGGGGTTGATGCCCTGGCCGCTCATGACGGTGTCGACGCCCGCCCAGTCGGCGTTCTCCTCGGCGTAGTAGCGCAGGTACTCCTCGGCCTCGGCGTGCGTGGGCCGGCACACCACATAGGCGTTGGAGAGCACGCCGACCCGGCGGCCGCCGTCGCGGGCCGCGGCCTCCTGGACGCTGTCGACCAGGGCCGTGCCCCGCTTCGGGTCGAAGGTGGCGGTCAGCAGGAAGTCCGCGTTGCGGGCGGCGAAGCCGCGGCCGGCCGGTGACACGGCCGCGTTGATGACCGGCAGCCGCCCGGCGGCCGGGCGGGGAGCGGTCCGCAGCCCGCGCAGGCCGGGGAAGAACTCGCCGTCGTGGTCGAAGGGTTCCTCGCTGCTCCAGAGCCGGCTCACCACGTCCCACCACTCCTGGGCGTGGGCGTAGCGCTGGTCGGGGCTGCCCGGCAGGTCGAGGCCGAACGCCTCGTACTCCGCCTGGTACCACCCGGCGACGATGTTGAGCCCGGCCCGGCCGCCGCCGATCCGGTCGAGGGTGGCCAGCTGCTTGGCGGCGACCACCGGCGGCAGCAGCGCGCTGTGCACGGTGGCGAAGACCGAGACGCGCTCGGTGGCCGCGAGCAGACCGGCGGCCCAGGTGATCGTCTCCAGCACGCTGTCGTGGAAGGTGGTGCCCGGCCAGCCGATCCAGCGGCCCACCGGGAGCAGGAAGTCGATCCCCGTCCGGTCCGCCAGACGCGCGAGCCGGAGGTTGTCGTCCCAGCTCCCCGACCAGCGTTCGGGGACGGTGGTGATGGCCAGGCCGGATGATGCGTTGGGCGCGAACAGCCCCAGCTTGAATCCGCCCTCGGCGGACATCGCGTGTGCCATGGAACCCTCTCCGGGTAGCTCGGAAGCTCGACGTGCCCCTCCGGGACCCGGGGGAGCACGGAGGGGGCACGTTCACCGTGGCAGAGGGCGATTAAGGCGCCGTAAGAGCGGGGCAGTGCCGGAAAGGGCCGCCGTGAGTCAGCCGGTCCAGGTGCCGCGGGCCTGGTAGGCGGGGCCCCAGAGGGTCTTCATGGCCATCCGCATCGGCGCCGGCATGAAGGAGCGCACGCGCCGGAGGTTCTCCTCGGACGCCTCGTCCAGGAGCCAGGGGAAGAGCTCGGCGGCCCCGGTCGGACCGAGGCTCTCGCGCTGTACGGCGGTGAAGGCCTTCCACTCCTGCGCGGTGAGCGCCTCCTGGATGTAGGGGAGGCCGTCCGCCTCCTCGTGCTCCAGGTGCGACTCCAGACAGGTGGCGAGGTCGGCCACCGCCTCCTCGACCCGGTCCGCCGGGGTCAGCGGGTCGGCGAGCACGGCGTCCACCCGGGCCAGCAGCGGGTCCAGCCGTTCGTGCTCGGCCTCCAGCTCCCGGAGCGTGGCGAGGGTGCCGGGGCGGTGGGCGAGGCCCTTCACCATCCGGGGCCACAGGTCCCGGTCCTCGCCCTCGTGGTGGATGTGCAGCTGCGACTTGAAGATCTGCCAGCCGGTCGCCACCCGTTTGCGGGCCAGCGGGTCGTCGCCGTGTCCGCGGCCGGCCGCGGCCTTCTCCAGGCGCCTGAGGTCCCGGCGGAAGGCGTCGTGGCTGACCAGCATGATGGTGAGGTCCACGTGGCTCTTGGTGTGCTTGGCCATCCTTGCTCTCCGTTTCTCGTCGTTCTCGTCGTCCTGCTGTGCCCTCCGCGCGTCGTCGCCTCGTCGCACGTCCCGGCACGCCGATGGGCGGCCGGGAAGGGGAGGCCGGCCGCCCATCGGGGATCTGCGGAACGCGAACGGGGTCAGGCGCGCTTGCGTCCCACCACGGCCGTCGCGTGCGCGGGCAGCCGCAGCACCTGCTCGACCTCCAGGCCGGCCTCCTCCATCCAGGCGCGGCACTCCGACGCGGTGTACTCGTTGCCGGCCGGGGACTGCATCATCATGGTGAGGCTCATCAGGAGGGTGTCGGCGTCCCGGCGGTCGTCGTCGATCATCGGGTCGTAGACGATGACGGCGCCGCCGGCCGGGACCCGCGCGGCGGCCTGCGCGATCAGTCCCTTGCGGGTGGCCACCGGGGTGTCGTGCAGCACGTTGCCGAAGATCACCACGTCCGCGCCGGGGATCTCGTCGACGTAGAAGTCGCCGCCGTGGAACGTGGTGCGGTCCAGCACGCCGCGCTGGCCGGCCAGTTCCTCCAGGAACGGCTTCATGACCGGGCGGTCGAAGACCCCGCCGCGCAGGTGCGGGTGGGCCTGGAGCAGGGTGCCGGCCAGGTTGCCGCGGGCGCCGCCGATGTCCACGAAGGAGGTGTGCCGCGACCAGTCGTACTGCCGCGCCAGCTCGGGGCCGATGGCGCTGTTGAGGCTGTCCATGGCGCTGAGGAACTGGCGCAGCCGCTGCGGGTCGCGGAAGATCTGCGCGAACGGGACCTTGCTCTTGTCCTGTCCGTGGGCGTCGCCGGTGCGCAGCATGTCCGCCAGCGTCTCCCAGCCGGCGCCCATGAACTCCGTCGTCATCCGCAGGAAGCCGCCGACGTAACCCTGCTGACCGGGGATCAGGTTGCGGGCGGCGGCCGGGCCGTTGGCGTAGACGCCGTCCGCGTCGCGGGTCAGCAGGCCCAGCGCGGTCAGCGAGTCGAGGAAGTCGGGCACCCCGCGTTCGTGCAGACCCATGCGGTCCGCTATCTGCCCCGCCGTGCCGGACTCCTTGCTGAGCGCCTCGAACAGGCCCATCTCCATCGCCGTCATGAGCAGCTTGCTGCGCATGAACGACCAGCCGATCAGCATGATGTCGAACGCGTCGTCCAGAGGGGCGCCGGGAGCCGCCGACATGGTCTTTTCCGAGGTGGTCATGGAAGTTTCCTTTCGATTCACGGTCAGGCCGTCCACATGCCGACGTTTTCCAGAGCCGCCCGATCGGAGTCCAGAACGATCCGGTGAATCAGGCGGAGATCGTCACCCGGCTCGATGCCGAGTTCGTCCACGAGGCACTTCCTCGTGGTGCGGTACACCTGCAGGGCTTCGCCACTGCGGCCCGACAGGAAGAGGGCGATCATCAGCAGCGCGTGCAGCCGCTCGTTGTAGGGGTTGGCGGCGACCAGCTCCCGCAGCCGGGCGATGGCCTCACCGCGCCGCCGGCCCAGGCGCACCTCCAGGGAGATACGGCCCTCCTCGACCCCGATCCACGACTCCTCCAGCCGGGAGGCGGCGCTCTGCACCAGCATGCCCTCGCGCAGTCCCACCAGGGGCGCCCCGCGCCAGAGTTTCGACGCTTTCGAGAAATGCTGGAGCGCGGTTTCCGCGTCGTGGTTCTCCAGGGCCGCCATGGCGAGTTCGCGATGCCGGTCGAATTCGACGATGTCGAGCATTCCGTCGCCGATGGAAAGATAGTACCCCGGCGGTTCCCCGATGAGGAAAAGATCGCTGCCGGCGCTGCTGCTGTGCAGCATTTTCCGGAGCTGCGAAATGTATACGCGCAGCGCCTGGAGTGCCGTACGGGGCGGTCCCTGCGGCCACAGTTCGTCGATGAGGGACTCGATGGAGAGTACCCGGTGGTGATTGACCAGAAGGGCGGCGAGGAGCGCACGGAGCTTGTGCGCCTGCGGGGTGAGAATGCGATCCCCGTCGTGCACCTGCAATTGTCCCAGAAGCTTGAAACGCACGTTTGTGATTCCCCCGTTGCGAATGAGCTGCTACTGATACGGTGTCAGCTTGTGCATGGCTCCGGCGAAGAATCCGAGGGGCCGCCCTTGGCGCCTCAGGAGGCCGGTGTCGATGACCCGGCCCACGATGATCACGTGATCGCCGCCCGGGATCTGCTGATCCACCTCGCAGGTGACGTAGGCCAGGGAGTTGGTGAGGACAGGGCTGCCGCCCAGGCCCGGCAGGGAGTTGACCTTGAGGAACCGGTCGACCCCGGAGGCGAAGAGGCCGGCGATGCCGCGCTGCTCCTCGGACAGGATGTTCACGGTGAACGACGAACCGACGTCGAGAGCGGCGCGGAACGAGGATCTGTCGTGCAGGCAGAACAGGACCAGAGGGGGATCGAGCGAGAGGGAGGTGAAGGAGTTCACGGTCACTCCGAAAAGCTCTCCGGAGTAATTTGCCGTGATGACCGTCACGCCGGTCGCGAAACGCCCGAATATCGCGCGTAGCTGTCGCTGATCGATGAGTGCTGCTGCTTCCGCCGCGGTGGCTTGCTGTGCCATCGGTGCTTCTCTTCCTGTTTCATGTCGAGAGGCGTGTGATTGTCCGAGGGGACGGAAAGGGAATGGGCCCCTCGATGTGCGCGCTGACCACAGGAACTCGGTATTTTCTCTTCGATGGCTTGAAGCTACCAGAGCCCGACAGGGGTCGCATCAACCCCTCGGACGAACCGCGTCCGCCTCTTTGGAGCGGGTTCCGGGGAATACGGATGCGGCCCGGGACGCGTTCGCGCCCCGGGCCGCATCCGTATTCCGCGCGAGCTCAGAGCATCGCCGTACCGCCGTCCACCAGGAGGTGGCTGCCGGTCAGGTACGACGACCGGTCCGAGGCGAGGAACACGATGGCCTCCGCCACGTCCTCGGGGGTCCCGTTGCGCTTGACGGCCGTCCGGTCGGCGTTGGCCTTGCGGACGTGCTCCGGCACGTCCGACGCGAGCGAGCTGAGGATGAGCCCCGGCGCCACCAGGTTGACCCGCACGCCGGCCGGGCCCACCTCGCGGGCGAGCGTCCTGGCCGCCGCCTCCAGCGCCGACTTCGACATGGACAGCGCGCCGAAACCCTCGGGGGAGCGCCGGGCCAGGGTGGCGCCGACGGCCACCACCGCGCCGCCGTCACCGCGGTCGATCATCCCCGGCACCAGGGCGTGCACGGGGTTGAGGAAGGCGGCCAGCTGGGCCTGCACCACCTGGAGGGCCTGGGACCGGGGTGCCTTGAGGAGCGGACCCGGCCGGGCGGTCCGTCCGTCCACGCCCGCCGCGTTGGCGATCAGGATGTCGACCGGCCCGACCTTCTCCTGGGCCAGGGCGGCCAGTCGGTCGACCTCGTCGGCGCGGGTGACGTCGGCCCGCAGGGCCACCGCGGTGCCGCCGGCGGCCTCGATCTCCTCGACCACCTGGCGGGCGGCGGCTTCGCCGGACCGGTAGTTGACCACGACGGCCGCGCCCTGCCGGGCGAGCAGGCGCGCGGTGGCGGCACCGATGCCGCTGCTGCCTCCGGTGACCAGGGCGGACTTTCCGGCGAAGGGCTGGTACTGAGCGGTGTCGTCCATCGCGAGTGCCTCTCTGTTCTGTGGGTGTGGGCTGGGTCAGCGTCCCGATCCGGCCTTCAGACGGCGGAGCGGGAGCAGGAAGACGAGCAGGAAGACCAGGCAGTAGACGACCACCTCGTAGCGCAGGCCGGTCTTCAACGAGTCCGAGAAGTGCTGCTGGCGCGCCCGCTCCAGGGAGGTGTGCACCAGGCGCGGCACGGCGGGGTCACCGGCCCGGCGGGCCCGCTCCTGGAGCGTGGCGCACTCGGGTACGGAGCCGGCCCGGTCGTCGGTCCGCGCCTGGGCGGTGAAGCAGTCGACCAGGGAGCGCTCCAGGGCCCGTGCCTGGCCGGCGGAGACCGGCAGGCGCCTCAACTCGGAGTGCAAGCGGGGTACTTCATGCTGTGCGGCGGCGCTCGCGTTGCCGCTCAGCAGGCCGAAGAAGATCGCCCCGAGTACCGCGACGCCGACCGCGTTGCCGGACTGGCCCACCGTGGCCTTGACGCCGGCGGCCGAACCGGCGCTCGGGCCGACCGCCTCGGCGAGCACGACGTCGTTGACCGTGGTGACGATCAGGCCGAGACCCAGGCCGACGACGAGACCGGCGGGCGCCAGCTTCCAGAAGGACAGGCCGGTCGGGTAGGCGTCCAGTGTCACCATCAGCGCGACCATGCCGAGCGCCATCACGGCGGCGCCGGCCTGGACGAGGCGCTTGCCGAGCCGCGGCATCAGCGGGATGGCGATGCCGGAGGCCAGCCCGGTGCCGAACGCGATGGGCAGGAAGGCCAGGCCGGTGCGGAGCGCGGACCACTCGTAGCCGGCCTGCAACTCGACCGCCAGGACCAGGAAGAACGCGGAGATGCCCGCGAAGCTCACGAACTGGACGACCAGGCCGGTGCCGAAGGAGCCGCCGCGGAACAGGGCGAGGTCGACGACCGGCTGGCCGCCCCGCTTCTCCAGCGCGCGCTGGTGCCAGAGGAACAGGCCCAGGGCCGGCGGCGCGAGGGCCAGCATGGTCCAGATCCACCAGGGCCAGCCCGCGTCCCTGCCCTGGATCAGCGGGAAGGTCACCAGGGCCACCACGGCGGTGCCGAGCACCGTGCCCACCAGGTCGAGGCCGGGACGTCGCGCGGAGCGCCGCTCCGTCACCAGCAGGGTCGCCCCGACCGCGGCGATCAGCCCGATCGGCACGTTGATCAGGAAGATCATCCGCCAGCCGGAGCCGAACAGGTCCAGGTCCACCAGCGCGCCGCCGACCAGCGGCCCCGCGATGCCGGCCAGCCCGGTGACGCCGCCGAGCGCGCCGAACGCCGCGGCGCGGTGCCGGCCGGTGAAGGTGACGTGGATGAGCGCCTGGACCTGCGGGAACATCAGGGCCGCCGCGAGGCCCTGGAGGAGCCGGAACAGCACGATCTGGGTGCCGCTGGTCGCGGTGCCGCACAGCAGGGAGGCGGCGGTGAAGGCGAGCACGCCCCAGACGAAGACCCGGCGGCAGCCGAAGATGTCACCGAGCCGGCCGCCGGCCACCAGCCCCGCGGCGAAGGTCAGCTGATACCCGGCCAGGATCCACTGCACCTGGGCGTAGCTCGTGTGGAACGAGGTCTGGATCTCGGGGGAGGCGACGGTCACGACGGTGACGTCGAGCAGTTCCATGAAGGCGGCCAGGAGGATGACGGCCAGTCCGAGCCAGGCGCGTCGCGACGGCGGCGGAGGGTCGGTGGGGGCCGTCGGGGCCGCGGTGCCGGTACTGAGTTCACTCACGAGGGGCTCCCGCAGGTTGCCGGACGAGCAAATAGTTAGTACCCTAACGAACGATTTCCATCATGGTCAACCGGCTTTTGCTCACCGGTTCGGCGGCAGGAGATACTGTGGTGACCAGGCAGCGAGCGGAGGTGCGGGTGCCCAGGCAAGAGGCTCACCAGGCACGGGCCACGGACGACGTAGGGCCGACCTGGCTACGGAAGAGCATCGCTCCCAAACTGCGGCTGGCCGCCAAGGAGTCGCGCGGGTTCTTCGAGGACGAACTCGGCAAGTCCGGGGTGACCTTCGCGACGTGGACGATCCTCGCGACCCTGAAGCTGGAAGGGTCCATGATCCAGCGCACGCTCGCCCAGTACCTCAGCATCGAGGGGCCCACGCTCTCCCGGCATCTGGAGACGATGGAGCGCCGCGGGCTGGTGGTCCGCACCCGGGACGGCGCCGACCGCAGGACGGCCGTGGTCGCCCTGACCGACGAGGGCCGGTCCCGGTACGAGGAGATCGAGTCCGTCGCGCTGCGCAGCCAGGAGCGGATGCTGCGCGGGCTCAGCGACTCCGACGTGGCGCAGCTCAGCGAACTGCTGGAGAAGATCCGCTCCAACGTCAGGCCCGACTGAGCGGTGGCCCTGGGCGGCGGTGTCGGCATGGGGGGTTCCTCGCCTCGGCGACGCGTCCGGTCGCGCTTGCGCGCGTGCTTCCCGCATCTCAGCCGACGGTGGTGAAGCGGCCATAAGGCGGCCGAAAAAGGGGGGGCGTCCACCGGCTCGCCGGCGGACGCCCCTTCGGTCCCCATCGGAGTGTGCGAGAACGCCGACGGCCGTCCCCCGCCAGGACGCGCGACACGCCCTGACGCCTGGTTCCCGGTGGCGGCGGGGACCTCCGCACCGCCGCCACCGGGGTCACTCGGTGATGAAGTCGCCCATCATCGCCATGTCCTCGTGCTCCAGGTTGTGGCAGTGGATCATGAACGCGCCGGTGTAGTCCGTGAACCGCGTGACCACCTCGACGGCCTCGGCCGGCCGCAGGTCCACCGTGTCCTTCCAGCCGTGGTCGTAGGCGCCCGGGGCCCGGTTGTTGCGGGAGACCACCTGGAAGTGGTCCAGGTGGAGGTGGACCGGGTGGTGGAAGTTGGTGGTGAAGCGCCACACCTCGGTCTGTCCCAGCTTCGGCCGGGCCAGGGCGCGGCCCGGCTGGTACTCCTTGCCGTTGATCGTCCAGCCCGCGCTGGACCCCCGGAAGTGGAAGTCGCGGGTCACCACGGCGCGGTCCGCGTCGAGCCGGGCCACCTCGCTCAGCTTCTCCGGCACCCTCGTGTCGTCGGCGGGCGAGCCGGAGCCGACGTCGAAACGCATGACCTCGGCGGTGGAGCCGTCCCCGAACCGGTTCAGCAGCCGCACCTTGGTGCCGGGCCGGTAGCGGGCGAAGTCCACGACGACGTCGAAGCGTTCCGCCGGTGCCAGCTCCAGCGAGTCGTGGCGGCGCGGCCGGTCCAGGAGGCCGCCGTCGCTGCCGATCTGCACGAACGCGCCGCCGCCCGCGGGCTGCGGGTCCAGCTCCAGCTTGTACAGGCGGGCGTTGGAGGCGTTCAGCAGCCGCAGCCGGTAGCGCAGGCGCTCCGTCTCCAGCACCGGCCAGGGCGCCCCGTTGACCAGGATCACGTCACCGAGCACACCGTTCATGTAGGCGTCGGTGACACCCGGCACATGCAGTTCCGGGTCGATCCACGGGTACGCGAACTGCCCGTCCGCGCCGAAGGACCGGTCGGCGATCATCAGCGGGATGTCCCGCTCGCCCCGGGGCAGCGGCAGCCGCTCCTCCTCGTCGTCGTGGACCAGGTGGAACCCGGCGAGGCCCATCCACACGGCGGCGCCCGTGTATCCCATGCGGTGGTCGTGGTACCAGAGCGTGGCCGCCCGCTGGTCGAACGGGTACGTGTAGCTGCGGGAGCCCTCGGCCAGGTCCATCGCCCCGTGGTCCATGGCCATGCCGTGCTCGCCGCCCGACATGTCCATCGCGGCGGTGTGGGCGTCGTAGGAGCCGTCCGCCGGCAGGATCAGTGACGTCGGATAGCCGTCGCTGGCCGCCGGGGTGTGACCGCCGTGCAGATGGACCACGGCGGGCCGGTCCAGTTCGTTGCGGTGCCGCACGACGGTGCGCCGTCCGGAGCGCGAGACGAGGGTGGGCCCCGGGAAAGTCCCGTCGTAGGTCCACGCCTTGGTCCGCAGGCCGGGCAGGATCTCCAGCTCGGCGGTGCGCTGGGTGATCTCGTAGGTGTCGGTGGAGCCGCTCGTCGACACCGGCTTCAGCACCGCGGGTACCGGGAGCGGCACCTGATAGGGCTTCGGCAGTTCGGCGTCGCTGGTCAGCAGTCTGCCGGGGCGGCCCTCGGTGACGTAGTCGCTCAGCAGTGGCCAGCCCGCCGCCGTGAGGGCGCCGACGCCCAGGACCGCGCCGCCCGCGCCCAGGAAGGCACGCCGCTTCACGGGACCAGCTCCGTCTCGACGGCGCTCTCGCGCACGGGCCGGGCGGCGCCGGCCGGCGGCAGGGGCGTGGTCATCGCCCGCTGCGAGAGCACGGCGACGGCCGAGACCAGGATGACGCCGAGCAGGACGTGCGCGGCCACGCTGCGGTTCAGGCCGAGCATCATCTGGCCGATGAGCGCGAGCAGGACCACGACGGAGGCCGGGAGCACCGACCTGGGACCGCCGGCGCGGCGGACGAGGAACGCGGCCACGGCCATCAGCACGGCGACGACCACGATGGCGCGGCCGAGCAGGCCGTGCATCCGCAACATGTCGAAATGGCCGCCGAGGAAGCCGCCCGCCAGAGCGGCCTGGGCGAGCATCAGCAGGGACTGGAGGATCGCGGAAACCCGCAGGGAGATCAGGGACTTGCGTAACGACATGGGTCTACCTCAACGGCGTCGTGGGACAAAGGCGCATGTGCCCAACAGTTCGTGAGCTATCAAATCGTCTTGTCGTACCCATGCGCAACCCCGGCTCCCGCGCGCGGGCGCGGAACCGGAGTCCAGCCGATCTTGACCCGCGGCGATTAAGCGCCGATAAAGCGGGCCGTGGAGTCCGCCTCAAGCGGGGCATTTCCGTGTTTCCCGGAAGCGGCGCGCTGCCTACGCTTTCCCGGCGCAGCCCCCTTCCCACGACCTGTCCCACGGACCGGAGGCCGGCCCATGCCGACGCACACCCACTCCCGAACCCCCTGGACACGACGGCTCGTCGCCACGCCCGACGGCGCCCCCCGGCTGGTGTGCTTCCCGCACGCCGGCGGCTCCGCCAGCTACTTCCGGCCGCTCGCGATCGCGCTCTCGCCCCGCGTGGAGGCCGTCGCCGTGCAGTACCCGGGGCGGCAGGAGCGGCGCGCCGAGGCCCCGCTGGAAAGCGTCGAGCAGTTGGCGGACGAGGCGTTCGGCGCCCTGCGCGCCACGCTGTCCGGCCCGTTCGCCTTCTTCGGGCACAGCCTCGGCGCCCTGGTCGCCTTCGAGGTGGCCCGGCGGTTCGAGGCGGCCGGCGGGGAGCGTCCCCGGTGGCTGTTCGCCTCGGCCGGCTGCGCGCCGTCGGTGCTGCGGCGGCCCACCGCCCACCTGGCGGACGACGCGACCCTGCGCGCCGAACTCTCCGCGCTCGGCGCCGCCGACCGGGGCGCGCTGTCGGCGGCCGAGATCCGCGCCCTGCCGCTGCCCGCGATCCGCGCCGACTACCGGGCCGTGGCACGGTACCGGGCGGACCCCGCCGCCCGTATCGGGGTCCCGGTGACCGCGCTGGTCGGCACCGAGGACCCGATCGTCTCCCCGGACGACGCCGCCGCCTGGGCCCGCCACACCACCGCGGCCGGTGCCGTACGGGTCTTCGACGGCGGCCACTTCTACCTCGACCACCAGGTCCACGGCGTGGCCGGCACCGTCCTCGAAACGCTCGCCGCACCGCTCGCCCAGATCTCCCCGTGACCCTCCGCCGGCCCTCCGCCGACCGTCCGCGGGCCGGTTCGCGTCCGCCGGTTCACGTCCGGCCGCCACCGTGCTTTGGCCCCGCTTAATCGGCCCTCCCTACCGTCGAGGAGCACCGCCGCTCGGGCGGGTGGACCCCTGACTCATCCCTTGGAGAGCCGATCGATGACGAGTGTCACTGGCCAGGTCAAGCCCGCCGACGTGTGGCGGAAGGCGGACGACGCGAAGAAGTTCCTCGACCAGGCGGCCATCGAACTGGCCTCGGTCAAGCGGGAACTCGACGAGCTGCTGCGGGTGACCACCGGCAGCCACGTGCTGGACGTCGGCTGCGGCACCGGCGACGACGTACGGGCCCTCGCCGAACGGGTGGGCCCGGCCGGCCGTGTCGTCGGCCTGGACTCCAGCGAGGAGCTGATCGCCCGGGCCCGGCCCGCCGCCCCCGGCGCCGCCGAGGTCGAGTTCCTGCACGGACAGGCCGGCGCGCTGCCCTTCGCCGACGCCACCTTCGACGCCGCCCGCGCCGAGCGGGTCATCGAGCACGTGCCCGACCCCGCGGCGGCCGTCGCGGAGATGCTGCGGGTCGTCAAGCCCGGCGGACAGGTGCTGGTCACCGACCCCGACCACGGTCTGTGGGCGCCCGACCTGAGCGACCTGGACGTCACCCGCACCATCATGAACTGGTGGAGCGACCACGTCCCCAACCCGTGGGTCGCCCGCCGGCTGCGCGGACTGTTCACCCGGGCCGGCGCCGTGGACGTCACCGTCAAGCTGCAGCCGGTCGTGCTCACCAGCCTGGCCGCCGCCGACTCCCTGACCTGGATCGGCAAGGCCGCCGCCGTGGCCGGCGCCCAGGGCGTCGTCGACGAGGCCGCCGCCCGTACCTGGGGCGAGGAACTGCTGCGCCGGGACGCCGAGGGCACCTTCCTGATGTTCGGCACCTTCGTCGTCGTCACCGGGACCAAGAAGTGACGGCCCGGACCTTCGTCGAGGAACACGCGCGGCTCGCCGAGCACTGGTTCGCCAAAGCCTGGGCCGGCGGTGACGTGAGCATCGCCGACGAGGTGTTCGCGCCGGACTTCGAACTCAACGGCCGGACGGTCGGCCCGGACGGCCCGCGGCGCAGCGTACGCGCCGTGCACAGCGCGTTCTCCGACATCGGCGTCGGCCTCGACGTGATCGTCACGGACGGCACGCACGTCGTGACCCACTACACCACCACCGCCCGGCACACCGGCACCTACTGCGGCGTCCCGGCGTCCGGCCGCTGGATCAAGGTCTCCGGGATCGTCATCTGGGAGATCCGGGACGGCAAGGTCGTGCGGGACCGCAACGTCTTCGACACCGGCGAGGTCGTCGCGCAGATCTCCCCACCGGCCGCCACCACCGCCCACGCCAAGTGACTGCGACAAGGAGCATGTGACATGAGTGAATCCGGTACGGCCCCGCAGGACTACGACGTCATCATCCTGGGCGCGGGCAGCGCCGGCACGGTCCTCGGCGCCATCCTCGCCCGGCACGACGTACGGGTGCTGCTCATCGACGCGGCGGTGCACCCGAAGTTCGCGGTGGGGGAGTCCACCACCCTGTACACCCTCAAGGGCTACCGGCAGCTCGCCGAGCGGTACGGCATCCCGGAGCTGGAGTACCTCACCTCGTACGAGTCGGGGCTGGAGAACATCGGACCGACCTCCGGCGTCAAGAAGCACTTCGGCTTCATGCTGCACAAGGAGGGCGAGGAGCCCGACCCGCTGGAGGTCAACCAGTTCAGCCCGCCGTCCAAGGCGTTGCAGACGGGCCACCTCTTCCGGCAGGACACCGACGCCTTCCTCTTCCACACCGCCATCAAGTACGGCTGCGCCGTGCGCCAGGGCTTCCGGGTGGCCGACATCGACCTCGGCGAGGACGAGGTCGCCGTACAGGACGCGAACGGCGAGCGGTTCACCGCCCGTTACCTGGTGGACGGCAGCGGCTTCCGCTCCCCGGTCGCCGACAAGCTCGGGCTGCGCGAGGGCCCCGACGCCCTCAAGCACCACTCGCGGTCCATGTTCACGCACATGATCGGGGTGAAGCCGACCGACGAGGTGCTGCGCATGGAGCCGGAGGACCTGCCGCCCATCCCGTGGGTCGAGGGCACCATGCACCACATGTTCGAGCGGGGCTGGATCTGGTCCATCCCGTTCAACAACGAACCGCGCTCCAAGAACCCCCTGGTCAGCGTCGGCCTGACCTTCGACGAGCGGCTCTACCCCAAGCCCGAGGGCGTCACCCCGGAGGAGGAGTTCCGCGCGTTCGTGAAGCGGTTCCCGGCGGTGGAGCGGATGTTCGCCGACGCGGTGACCGTCCGGCCGTGGGTCTCCACCGGCCGGCTCCAGTACACCTCCAAGGAGACCGTCGGCCACCGCTGGTGCCTGATGTCGCACGCGGCGGGCTTCCTCGACCCGCTGTACTCCCGCGGCCTGACCAACACCACCGAACTCATCAACGCCTTCGCCTGGCGCCTGCTGGACGCGCTGCGCGAGGACGACTTCGACGTGGAGCGGTTCCGCTACGTCGACACGCTCCAGAAGGGGCTCATCAAGTACAACGACGCCCTCGTCAACGCCTCGTTCATCTCGTTCTCCGACTACGAGCTGTGGAACGCCGTCTACCGGGTGTGGGCCGCCGCCGAGGTGCCCATCAACCTCCGCTTCGACCGGTACATCGAGCGGTTCCGCGAGAGCGGCGACGACCAGGTCTTCCGGGACATGGAGAACGTCGAGTTCCCGGGCCTGCTGCTGCCCGACCAGCCCGCGTACAAGGCCGTGTTCGACGAGATGGTGGTCCTGTGCGACGCCGTGGACCGGGGCGAGCTGCCCGCCGCCGTGGCCGGGCGCAAGCTCATGAAGGCCATCGAGGCGTCGCCGGGCATCCTGCGCGGCATCGGCGTGGAGGACAAGAACCGGCGGTTCATGTTCCCCGGCATCCCCGAGCTGAAGGCGATGTCCGCCTGGCTCCTGGACGAGGCGCCCGAGGAGATGCGCTACCTCGCGCCGACCGGGCCCGCGGTCCCGGCGGGCACCGGCGGCGCCGTCCGCGAAGTGATCATTCCCGAGTAGTACGGAAGGCGGGCACACCGTGTCGGACGCGCAGCGGGGAGCGGGGGACGGCCGGCGGCCGGGGCTCCTCGTGGTCCTGGTGAAGGGGCTCTGGACGTGCGCGGGCCACCTCGGCCGGGTCGTCTACGACGGGCTGCGGGCGGCGGGCGCCGTATGGGTGTACATCCCGCCCGACGCCGACGGCCCCGCCGACGGCACGCGGCCGCCCCGCCCGGCCCTCGACGCCCCGCCGGCCGGGCACCCGGAGCGGATGCCGGCCGCGGCCTCGCTGTCCCCCGAGGAGATCGAGCTGTGGGCGCGCTTCTACGCCGACGACTGACCGCTCCCCGCTCTCCCGCTCGCCCTTCCGCCCCTCTCACAACGGAGTTGATGATGCACAAGCGACTGTTCACCTCGGAGTCGGTGACCGAGGGCCACCCCGACAAGATCGCCGACCGGATCAGCGACACGATCCTCGACGCCCTGCTGCGCCAGGACCCGGCGGCCCGCGTCGCGGTCGAGACGCTGATCACCACCGGGCAGGTGCACGTGGCGGGTGAGGTCACCACCACGGCGTACGCCGACATCGCGGCCCTGGTGCGCGAGACCGTCCTCGGCATCGGCTACGACTCCTCCGCCAAGGGCTTCGACGGGGCGTCCTGCGGAGTGTCGGTGTCGATCGGCGCGCAGTCGGCGGACATCGCCCAGGGCGTGGACACGGCGTACGAGAGCCGGGTCCACGGAAACGGGGACGGACTGGACCGGCAGGGCGCCGGCGACCAGGGCCTGATGTTCGGCTACGCCTCCGACGAGACGCCGAACCTGATGCCCCTGCCGATCGAACTGGCCCACCGCCTCTCCCGCCGTCTGGCCGGGGTGCGCAAGGACGGCACGATCCCCTACCTGCGCCCCGACGGCAAGACACAGGTCACCGTCGAGTACGACGGCGACCGGGCGGTGCGCCTGGACACGGTCGTCGTCTCCACCCAGCACGCCGCCGACATCGACCTGGACGGGCTGCTGACGCCGGACGTCCGCGAGCACGTCGTCGAGCACGTCCTGGACGGGCTGGCCGGCGACGGCATCAAGGTGGAGACCGACGGCTACCGCCTCCTGGTCAACCCGACGGGCCGGTTCGAGACCGGCGGCCCGATGGGCGACGCCGGCCTGACCGGCCGCAAGATCATCATCGACACCTACGGCGGCATGGCCCGGCACGGCGGCGGCGCGTTCTCCGGCAAGGACCCCTCCAAGGTGGACCGCAGCGCGGCGTACGCGATGCGCTGGGTGGCCAAGAACGTGGTCGCGGCCGGACTCGCGCGGCGCTGCGAGGTCCAGGTCGCCTACGCCATCGGCAAGGCCGAGCCGGTCGGCCTGTTCGTGGAGACCTTCGGCACCGGCACCGTCCCGGTCGAGACCGTCCAGCGGGCGGTGAACGAGGTCTTCGACCTGCGCCCGGCCGCGATCATCCGCGATCTGGACCTGCTGCGGCCGATCTACGCGCAGACCGCCGCCTACGGGCACTTCGGCCGGGAGCTGCCGGACTTCACCTGGGAGCGGACGGACCGCGCCGCCGCCCTGCGCGCAGCGGCCGAGCGGTAGCCCGCAGGTGTCGCCGGACCCAGCCTTCAGGAGGAGCCACATGTACGAGGAACCGGAGGACCAGCAGCGCGAACGGGACCGGACGCAGGCGCCCCCGCTCGTCCTCGCCGGTGCGGAGGACGACCCGGGCGAGCGGCACATCGTGCGCGGTATCGACTGAACCGGCACCGCACCCCACGCAGCGCAGCGCGCGGCCCCGGCCGCGGCTGCGCTGTCCGTGCTGCCGGTGACCGGCGCGCGCGGTGGTTTGCCGCGGATTGATGGGGGCTTTGCGCCGCGCTGGGACGGTCGGGGGGTCGAACCCGAATCTTCAGTGAGGCGAAAATGGCCAAGTCCGTCAACGAAGAACTGGAACCACCGCCGCTGCGGAACATCCGTTCCCTCACGGGGCTGCGGTTCCTGATGTCCCTCACCGTGTTCGTCTCGCACGTCGCGGTGATGATGCCGGTCCCGCACGTGAACGACGTACTGGGACTCGCCGGTTCCGGCGGCACGTTCTTCCTCGTCCTGTCCGGCTTCGCGCTGACGTGGAGCTTCCGCGGCAACGACACGTGGGGCTGGTTCATGGGCCGCCGCATGGCGCGGATCTGGCCCACCCTGGTGATCGCCGTCGCGCTGCCCCTCGGCTTCGCCCTCGCCGCTCCGGGGACCGACGTGGGGCACATGACCGGCGCCGCGCTGGCCAGCCTGTTCTTCGTGCAGGCGTGGATACCGGGCGTGGTGCTGGAGACCACCAACCCCGTGACCTGGATGCTGTCGTGCGTCGTCTTCTTCTACGCGGTCTTCCTGTGGGCCGGCCGGTTCGCGCTGCGGCGCAGCCCGAGGCAGCTGGCCTGGATCGCCGTCGCGGTCCTCGCCTACGGCTGGGCGCTGCGGATCGTGCTGTGGATCGCCTATCCGCCCAGCGAGCCGCTCTCCCTGGACGACGCGAGCGGACTGACCTTCGGCATCTACTCCCCGCCGGGCCGTGTCCACGAGTTCCTGGTGGGCGTGCTGATGGCCGCGGCCATGCGCCGGGGCCTCAGGTTCCGCTTCTCGGTCGGCCAGGTCACCGCCGTCATCGCCGTCGCCCTCGGCCTGATGTGGCTGCTGGCCGGCTCCTCGGTCCGCAGCGAGGTGCCGCACGACCCGCTGGACCTCGTGATGGCCCCGCTCTACGCCTGTCTGCTCGCCGCCTACACCCAGCGCGAGATCGACGGCCGTTCCTCGCTGTGGGCCCGGCCCGCGCTGGTCTCGCTCGGCAGGATCTCCATGGGTGTCTACCTGTTCCACTTCACGGTGATCTTCACCGTGGCCGCGATGGTGTACCCGGACAAGGAGATGGTGGACTTCTTCCTCGACCCGGTGACGCCGGTCGGCGCGCACTGGCTGTGGGCCGGAGTGAGCCTCGCCGTCTCGCTGCTGGTGGGCTGGCTCGTCCACCGCTTCTACGAGGACCCGGTCGAGCGCCGTATCAGGGGGTTCCTGGACGCCCGGTCGGGACGCCGCCGCCCGGCCGCGCGCCGGCCGTCCGAGACGGGCCGGGACGAGCTGGTCGGCTCGCCGGGGGCCGCGGGGCCCCAGTAGCCCCGCCGGGTCCGCGGGGCCCGAGCAGCGCCGTCTCCGGGACGACAGGGGGCCGGCCGGCAGCCGTGGGGCTGCCGGCCGGCCCCTTCTGCCGCCGCCTCGGCGGCTCAGTCGGCGCCGGGCTGCACGATCCCCGACTCGTAGGCGGCGATGACCAGTTGGGCCCGGTCGCGGGCGTCCAGCTTGCCCATGATCCGGCTGACGTGGGTCTTGGCGGTCAGCGGGCTGAGGCCGAGCGCCTCGGCGACGTCGGCGTTGTTGAGACCGCGCGCCACCAGGACCAGGACCTCGCGCTCCCGGGGCGTGAGCGCGGCGAGCCGGGCGGGCATGGGCCGGGCGGGACCGCCGACGGCGGGGGCGCGCAGCACCTGGGCGATGAGGCGGGCGGTGGGGCCGGGGGAGAGCAGGGCCTCGCCGGTGGCCACCGTGCGGATGGCGTCGAGCAGGTCGGCGGGCCGGGTGTCCTTCACCAGGAACCCGGAGGCGCCGGCCCGCAGCGCCTCGACGACGTGCTCGTCGGTGTCGTACGTCGTCAGGATCAGGACCTTCACGCCGGCCAGGTCCTCCTCGGCGGCGAGCAGCCGGGTCGCCTCGATCCCGTCCAGCTCGGGCATCCGGACGTCCATGACGACCAGGTCGGCCCGGGTGGTCCGGGCCAGTTCGACGGCTTCCTTGCCGGTGCCCGCCTCACCCACCACCACCATGTCGGGGGCCGACTCGACGAGCATGGCGAAGGCGGCCCGGACCAGGGTCTGGTCGTCGGCGAGCAGTACGCGGATGGGGGTGGTCATGGGATCGCCCTGTCTGTGTCCGGATCGGTGGTCCGGGCCGCCGCACCGGCGTAGGCCGGCGCCGCCGCGGTCCCGGCGCTGATGAGCTTGCTGCCGCCGCCGGCTCTCCCGGGGGCGGTGGCGGGCCGCCCTGACAGGCCGGTGGCCGTCGTCAGCGGCAGCACCGCGCGCACCTCGAACCGGCCGCCGGGGAGCGGCCCGGCCTCCAGTGTGCCGCCCACGCTGCGGGCCTGCTCCCGGATGCCGACCAGACCGAACCCCGGAGGGTGCGGCGAGGGCGGCACCGGCTCGGTGGCCCGGTTGGTGACCCTGACGTGCAGGGCGCCGTCCGCCTCGCGCACCACCACCTCGACGGCGGGGCGGGCGCCGCCGTGCCGAACCGCGTTGGTCAGCGCCTCCTGCGCGATGCGGTAGGCCGCGGCGCCGACGGCGGGCGGCGTGTCCGGCGCCCGCGCGACCCGCAGGGTCACCGTGGCGCCCGCGGTACGGGCGGCGGCGGCCAGGTCGGGCAGGGCGTTGAGGCCGGGCAGCGGCCCGCGGCCGTGGTCGGGACCGGACCGCAGGACCTGGAGCGTGGCCCGGATCTCGGTGCGGGTCGCCCGGCAGGTCTCCGCGATGTCCTCCAGCGCCTGGGCCACCGCCGCCCGGTCGAGCCGGTCGGGGTCGGCGTTGAGCACGTGCGCGGCCACCGAGGTGCGGACCCCGACCAGGGTGATGCTGTGGGCCAGCAGGTCGTGCAGGTCCCGGGCGATGCGCAGCCGTTCCTCCACCACGCGGCGGCGCACCTCCTCCTCCCGGGACCGCTCGGCGCGTTCGGCGCGTTCGACGGCGGCGGCGACGTTCTGCCGGTGGTAGCGCAGGCAGATCCCGAAGGTCAGGAACGCCACGATCCACCCCGACACCCGCAGCGCGTCCGCCCCCTGGGGCAGTCCCTGGGAGAACTTCACGGCGAGCATCACCCCCACCACGCCCGCGCCGGCCACCACGGAGCGCAGCACCGGACCGGTGGAGGCGACGGTGTACAGGGACGCCATGGAGACCACCATCAGCGCGCCGTGGTGGTAGTCGAGGGCGTGGTAGGGCACCAGGAAGCCGACCAGGGCCAGGAACGACAGCAGCGGCGCCCGGCGCCGCCACACCATCGGCAGATGGGCGCCCAGCAGCAGGGCCCAGCCCAGGGTGTCGGGCGCCCGCCCGCCGTCCTGGCCGAGCCGGACGAGGACGAGGGCGCTGACGGTCATCAGCGCCGCCGACAGGGCGTCGTCGCGCAGGACCCGGCGACTGCCCAAGGCGTCCCCGGCCGGTCGTCGCGCTGCTCGGGTCATGTTCACGTCCGTATCGTCTCCCCCTGGGTGCTACGGCTGCGTGGACGGGCGCCCCTCGCGGTGAGGGGCGCCCGTGGGCGGGTCACGGAGTCGGGGACAGCTTCCGCTCCGCTTCGGCGGGGACCGGCGCCGGTTTCCGGGACAGCGGCCCCGGCCACCACACCTTGCGGCCCAGCGCCACGCTCGCGCTGGTCACCAGGTACGTCCGCACCAGGAAGGTGTCGAGCAGCACCCCGACCGCGATCACGAAGCCCAGCTCGACCAGGGTGACCACCGGCATCGCGGTCAGCACCGCGAAGGTGCCGGCCAGCACGAGGCCCGCCGAGGCGATCACCCCGCCGGTGGTGCGCAGCGCGGTGAGCGCGGCCGTGCCGGGTTCGTCGCCGTTCAGGCACTCCTCGCGCATCCGGTGCATCAGGAAGATGCCGTAGTCGACGCCGAGGGCGACGAGGAACACGAAGGACAGCAGGGCCAGCGCCGGGTCGGTGCCCTCGAAGCCGAAGAGCGGCCCGAAGACCAGCCCCGCGATGCCCAGCGAGGCCCCCCACACGGCGACGACCGCGGTGAGCAGGATCAGCGGCGCGACCAGGCTGCGCAGCAGGGCGATCAGGATGAGCAGGACGGCGGCCAGGACGATCGGCACGACGATGACGCGGTCGCGGTCGTTGGTCTCCTTCAGGTCGAGCTGCTCGGCGCTCAGTCCGCCCACATAGGCTTCCTGGCCGTCGAGTTCGGAGCGCAGCGCCTCGATCGTGGCCGTCTCGCCCGGGGTCTGCGGCACCGAGTCGGTGATGACGGAGATCTCGGTCCAGCCGCCGCTGCTGCGCCCGCGTTCCGCGCTCTCCACCCCGGAGGTGGCCTCCACGGTCCGCAGGACCTCGTCGGCCCGGTCGGTGGCCGCGGCGATGACGAGGGGCTCGGTGCCCCGGTCGGGGAACGCCCCGGCGAGGGTCTGGGTGGCGACGATCGACTCGGGCGTCTCGGTGTAGGAGTCCTCCTGCTTGAGGCTGTCGGGCAGGTTGAACGTGCCGAGGGCGAGCGCGCCGAGGAGCACGGCGCCGGAGGCCAGCACGGTCAGCGGCCGGCGGCCCGCGGAGGTGCCCATCGCGGAGAACAGCGAGCGGCGGGTCTTGGGGCGGGAGCCGTAGACGGGCACCGACGGCCAGAACACCCGGCGGCCGAGCAGGACCAGGACGGCCGGCAGCAGCGTCATCATGGCGGCCAGCGCGCACAGCACGCCCAGCGCGCCGAGCGGGCCCATGCCGCGGCTGCTGCCGAGGTCGGCGAAGAGCAGGCAGAGCAGGCCGACCGCGACGGTGCCGGAGGAGGCGAGCACGGCCGGGCCGCAGCCGCGCAGGGTGGCCCACATGGCGTCGTAGGGCTGTGCGGCGCGCCGTAGTTCCTCGCGGTAGCGGGCGACGATGAGCAGGGCGTAGTCGGTGCCCGCGCCGAACACGAGGATCGTCATGACGCTGGAGCTCTGGCTGCTGATCGTCGTGTCGAAGAGCTGGTTGAGGCCGTAGGCGGCGCCCATCGACATGAAGTCGGCGATGCCGGCCACCACCAGCGGCACCAGCCACAGGAACGGGCTGCGGTAGATGAGGATCAGCAGGATCGCCACGACGGCGACGGTGGTGTAGAGGACGGGGCCGCCCACGGAGCCGTAGAGCCCGCGCGCGTCGGAGGAGATGGCGTCGGGGCCGCCGACCTGGACGTCCAGGCCGTCGCCGCCGCGGGTCACCTCCCGCACGTCGGCGACGAAGGCGTCCCGTTTCTCGTCGTCCTGGCCGGGCGTGGTGGTGCTGACCGGGTACATCACGGTGGTGCCGTCCTCGGACGTCACCGCCCGCGGGGTGCCGGTGAGTTCGAACTGCCCGTCGATACGGGTGATCTGCTCGGCGGCCGTGGCCCTGTCGGCCTCGGTGAGGGCGCCGTCGCGGTGGTAGACCACGACGATCGACGTCGCCTCGCCGCCCGGCATCGCGTCCTGGATCTTGGCGACCTGGGTGGAGTCGGCACTGGTCGGCAGGTAGTCGACCGCCCGGTTCACCTGTACGTCGCCGAGTTTCGTCGCGAAGGGCGCGACGAAGGCCAGCAGGACGATCCACAGACCGAGCACCGCCCAGGGCAGGGCCTTGCGGCGCTTGCCGCCTCTGTGCTCAACGCCTCCCATGCGGGGGCCTCCTCAGCTCTCATTTATTCGTTAGCTATCGATGTTAATGGACGGCTCCCAGTCTCCGGGGGCGGGTCGGTGAATTCGTCGCACGACAGGGGGAGTTGCCGGATACTCCCCAGGGAGGCGGACGGCCGGCACTACTCCCCGGGGAGTACGGACCGGTGCGCCGGGCGCCGCCGTCAGGGCGGTACGAGCCGTTCCGTGGCGCGAGCGTGGCATGTTCGTGACATGCGGGGCCCGCACGCTAGGGTGCGCGCGTGAACCTTCAAGTCGTCATTGGATCAGGGCCCGCCGGTGCCGCCACCGCCCGGCTGCTGGCCGAACAGGGCCACCCCGTACGTGTCATCACCCGCTCGGGCCGCGACCCCGAGCCCGGCATCGAGCACATGGCGCTCGACGCCTGCGATTCCGCGGCGCTCACCGAGGCCGTCCGCGGCGCGAGTGCCGTCTACGGCTGTGCCGCACCGCCCTACCACCGCTGGGCGCGGGACTGGCCGCCGCTGGCCGCGTCGCTGCACGCGGCGGCCGAGGCGTCCGGCGCCGTCCTGGTCATGCTGGGCAACCTGTACGGATACGGGCCGGTGGACGGCCCCCTGACCGAGGACCTGCCGCTCGCGGCGACGGGCCCCAAGGGCCGGGTGCGCGCCGCCGTCTGGGAACGCACCCGCGAACTGGCCGAGCGGGGCCGGATCAAGGCGGTCGAGGTGCGGGCCTCGGACTTCTTCGGCCCCGGCGTCACCGACGGTGGACACCTGGCCGCCCGCGTCATGCCCCGGCTGCTGCGCGGCAAGCCGGTCTCCACGCTCGGCGACCCGGACGCCCCGCACAGCTGGAGCTACCTCCCGGACGTGGCCCGGGCCCTGGTCGAGGTCGCGGGCGAGGAACGGGCCTGGGGCCGGGCCTGGCACCTGCCGAACCAGCCCGCGCTGTCCACCCGGCAGATGGTGGACCGCCTCGCCGCCCAGGCCGGCACCGGACCGGTCGCGGTCCGCCCCCTGCCGCCGGCCGTCCTCTCCGTCGCCTCGCTCTTCTCCCCGCTCCTGCGCGAACTGCGCGAGGTCCGCTACCAGTTCGACCGGCCCTTCGTCGTCGACTCCGGCGCGTACGAGGCCGAGTTCACGGTGCGGGCCACCCCCGTCGACGAACAGGTGAAGACGACCGTGGACTGGTGGCGCGCGAGACAGGGGGAGGCCCAGTGAGCACCGAGCCCACCCACCCTCCGGCAGCCGGGGCGCGGGCCCGGCACGACGACATCGCGATCGTGGGCATGGCCTGCCGCTTGCCGGGCGCGGCGAACCTGAACCAGTACTGGCGGCTGCTCACCGACCCCACGCCGCAGTTCGCCCGCGTCCCCGACGAGCGGTGGCGGACCGCCGCCTTCCTCGGCGAGTCCTTCCGCGACGCCTCCGCCGCCTACACCGACACCATGGCGCTCCTCCCGGACGTGGGGCACTTCGACGCCGCCCACTACGGCATCCCACCGCGCCGGGCCCGGGCGATGGACCCCCAGCACCGGCTGCTGATCGACCTCGCCCGCGAGGCGATCCAGGACGCGGGCTGGGAGGCCGAGGGCTTCGACCGCGAGGAGACCTCGGTGATCACCTCGCTCACCGAGAGCGGGTACCGCGAGATCAGCACGCTCCAGATACGGATGCGCCAGCTGGCCGGCGGCGAGTTCGGGCAGGGGGCGGACGGTGCCGGGGCGCTGGAGATGGTCCGCGCGGTCGACCGGCTGAACGGCACCTCCGTGGCCGGGCTCCTGCTCAACATGGGCCCGAACACGGTCAGTTCGGTTTTCGACCTGCATGGCGAGAGCTACGCGCTGGACGCCGCGTGCTCCGGCGGACTCATCGCCGTGGCCAACGCCGTGCACGCGCTGCGCGCCGGCCGCAGCCGTATCGCCCTCGCGGGCGGCGCCCAACTGGTCCTGACTCCCGACCTGCTGGTGGGGCTGTGCCGGATCGGCGCCATCTCGCGCAGCGGGCGCTGCCTGCCGTTCGGCGCGGAGGCCGACGGCTTCGTACTCGGGGAGGGCGCCGGCATCCTGGTGCTGCGGCCCCTCACCGACGCGCTGGCGGCCGGCGACCGGGTCTACGCGGTGATCCGCGGGGTGGGCACGGCCAACGACGGGACCGTGCAGGGCGGGATGCAGCCCCAGGCCGCCGGTCAGCTGCGCGCCCTGCGCCGCGCCTACCGCGACGCCGGACTCGCCCCGGACGCGGTGGGCTACCTGGAGGCGCACGGCACCGCCACCGCGGTCGGCGACCCGGTGGAGATCGAGGCCCTGCGCGAGCTGCGCGGGACGGACGGGGCGCCCGCCTACCTGGGCGCGGTCAAGGCGGTGGTCGGGCACTCGCTCGCCGCCGCCGGCCTGGCCGGGCTGATGAAGGCCGCCCTGGCCGTGCACCGCGGCGTGGTGCCGCCGCAGCCCGCGTTCGGCCTGGCCCGTTCCGCCGGGCTCGACGCCGCGCGCCTGACCGTGCCGACGGAGACCACCCCGTGGCCGCAGGCCGCGCAGCCGCGCCGGGCGGGCGTGAGCGCCTTCGGGTTCGGCGGCACCGGCGTCCACCTCGTGCTGGAGGAGTGCCCGGCACCACCGGCCCGCCCGTACCCGGACGAGGCCCCGCACCTGCTGCTGCTCAGCGCCCGCGACCGGTCCGGACTGGCCCGGCACGCCCGGGAGGTGGCCCAGGTCATCGCCGCCGACCAGCCGCCGCCGGCCGAGGTGGCCGACACCCTGGCCCGCCGCACCCCGCTCACGGAACGGCTGGCCCTGGTGGTGGAGGACACCGCCGACGCCGTCGCCAAGCTGACCGAGGCGGCCGACGCCGTGGCGGCGGGCCGCACGGGGGAACTGGCGCCCGGACAGCGGGCGGGCACCGTGCCGCCCGGGGAACCGTCCGGCACCGCCGCGCCGGTGCCCCGGCCCGAGCCGCTGCCCGGAGAGACCCGTACCGCCGCGCTGGCCCGGCTCGCGGAGCACGCGGTGACGGCCGCGGAGCTGCGCCCGGCCGGGGAGCGCGTACCCCCGCTGACCCTGCCGCCGAGCCCGCTGGCCCCGCGCCGGCACTGGGTGGTGGACGAGTCGGTCCGCGAGGCCGGGCAGGCCGGGCAGGCCGGTTCCGGGCAGGCCGGGTCCGGGCCGGTGGGCGGGGCGGGCGCGGAGTCCGCGCGGACACCGCGGCCCGTGCCGCCGGCCGGTGAGACGCGGGCCGCCGGGCCGGTCCTGAGCGGGGAGCGCGTGCCGCCGCCGAGCCCGTCGGCCGCGCCCGGCCACTGGGGGCGCGAGGCCGGGCCCGTCGTGCCCGAACCGGCGGGCGGGGCGGCGTCCGTCGCCTCCGCCGTCGTACTCGACGAGGTGGCGCGGGTCGGGGTCTTCCCGCCCTCCGACGTCCGGGAACCGATGGCCCTCGTCGCCGACCTGGGCTTCGACTCGCTGATGCTGGAGGAACTGGAGGTCGGCATAGGCCAGCGGATACCGGGCTTCCGCACCGAGGAGATGTACACGCCCGGACTGACCGTGGAACGGCTGATCGCCCTGGCCGCCGCGCACTGCGGCGGCACGCCGCTGCCCGGCGGGCCGCCCGGACCGCGGCGGTCCGCCGCCCCCGAGCCGCCCGAGTGGGACGCCGAGACCTCCCGCGTCGACGACTTCCCCGAGGTGCGGCAGTTCGAGGAACGCTTCCACGCGATCGGGGACAGCGGCGCGGCCTACCCCTACTTCCGCGTCCACCAGGGCAACATCCGCGACACCACCGTGATCGACGACCGGCCCTACCTGTCCTTCGGGAGCTACAACTACCTCGGGCTCTCCGGCCACCCGGCGGTCGACGAGGCCGCGCACCGCGCGGTGGACCGGTACGGGACCTCGGTCTCCGCCAGCCGGGTGCTCTCCGGCGAACGCGAACTGACCGTACGGCTGGAACGCGCGCTCGCCGGTTTCCTCGGGGCGGAGGACTGCGTCGCCCTGGTGAGCGGCCACGCCACCAACGTCACCGCGATCGGGCACCTCGTCGGCCGGGGAGACCTCGTGCTGCACGACGCGCTCGCGCACGACAGCATCCTCCAGGGCTGCGCGCTGTCCGGCGCGACCCGGCGCCCCTTCGCCCACAACGACACGGACCAGCTGGAACACCTGCTGCGGGTCAACCGGTCCCGGTTCCGGCGCGTGCTGATCGCCGTCGAGGGCGCGTACAGCATGCACGGCGACCTCGTCGCGCTGCCGGCCGTGATCGAGCTGAAGAAGCGGTACGGCGCCCTGCTGATGGTCGACGAGGCGCACAGCATCGGCACGGTCGGCGAACAGGGGCGCGGCGTCGGGGAGTTCTTCGGCGTCGACCGGTCCGACGTGGACCTGTGGATGGGCACCCTCTCCAAGGCCTTCGCCAGCTGCGGCGGTTACCTCGGCGGCTCGGCCAGGATGGTGCGGTGGTTGCGGCACACCCTGCCGGGCTTCGTGTACAGCGTCGGTCTGACCCCCGCCAACGCGGCGGCGGCGCTGGCCGCCACCGAGCTGATCGTCGCGGAACCGGAGCGCGTACGGGCCCTGCGCCGCAACGCGGACCTCTTCCGCCGGCTGGCCACCGAGGCGGGTCTGGCGACCGGCGTCAGCGCCCACACCCCGATCGTGCCCTGTGTGCTCGGGGATTCCGCGCGCACCCTCAGGGTCGCCGACCGGCTCTACGCGCGCGGAGTCATAGCCGACCCGATCTTCCACCCCGCGGTGGAGGAGGGGCTGGCGAGGCTGCGCTTCTTCGTCACCAGTGAACACCGCGCGGAGGACATCCGGCGCGTGGTGTCGGTGCTGGCCGAGGAGGTGGCGTCCGCCGGGGAGTGAGTGGCGCATCCGGGATCAGGGCTCTCAGATCAGGGTGCGTTCGATCCGGCTGAGCACGGCGTTCTCGTCCGTGTCCCCACCTTGGCCGGATGCCTCCGCCGTCGGTGCGCCCCTGAACCCCTTGTGCTCCCGGGTGGTGCCCACCCGCTGGGAGAGCAGGTAGGCGATGATCTCCGCTTCCTGTTCCTGGACGTCGTCGTAGGTGGCGCGCAGGAGCATGTCACGCACGAGGTCGGGGTCGAGGTTGGGGAAGAGGAGGCGGGCGGTCGCCTCGTCCAGCCAGCCGGCGCCGCGGTGGCAGCAGATGATGTGTCCCAGCTCGTGCAAGATGATGTGCTCCTGATGCGCGCTGGTGGTGTTGGCGTCGTAGAAGATCAGGTCCTCGTCGCGGGCGGCCACCCACATGCCGCACGGGTGCGTCGCCGGCATCTGCATCGGGACCAGGGTGATCGGCCGGTCGCGTACGGTCCCCAGGTGGCGGCAGAGTTCGGCGACGTCGGCCACGTCCGGCAGGCCGAGGCCGGAGAGCAGCTCGGCGCCGTCCTTGCGCAGCTTCTTGAGCTGACTGCGGCGGTCCTGCTCGGCCGGCCGGCTCTTGCGGAACCCTCTCACCGCGCCGGCCCCCCGCCCTCCGCCTCGGGTACGTCGGTGACCGGGGGGAGCCCCTGCAACTGCCGGTACTGGTCCATGATGGCGGTGATCGCCTGGAGGTTCTCCCGCTTCATGCCGGCCGCCCGCATCGCCACGGCGCGCACACCCGCCTGCCGCAACGCCTCGACGGCGGCCAGTTCGCCCAGGACCGACTCGGCGACCTCGTCGTCGAAGAAGTAGGCGACCGACACACCGAAGAACCGCGCCAGGGCGGCCAGCAGGTCCGGCGAGGGGTTGGAGCGCTTCCCCGTGCGCAGCTGGGACAGGTACACGCCCCCGACCTTGAGATCGGGGTTGCCGCGCTTCAGCTCCTCCGCCACTTCGGCGTTGGTCCAGTGCTTGCCCTTGGGGCGGACCGTCCTGAAGAGGTCGTCCAGACGCTTGGCGAGCAGGGGTCGGTCGTCAGGCTCGGACACGGGTTCCTCCCTCCGGCGCCCCTCGGCTATGCCCTTGGCTATCCGCCAGTTTTCCAGATTAGCTGGCAGTTGACAATCAGGCATGTCTCCGCCAACGTTGGAGCGCGCCGATAGCTGGCAGCTAACTCGGTCCACGGGGGTGGCCGAGTTGGTTTCCGGTTGTGTCGGCCCTACCGGTCCTCAGGGGGACGGGCCGGTTCGGCCGGGCCGGGCGAGACGCTCGGCCCGGCCTCATCGACGGGCGAGTCGCGGGGCCCGAGCAGTAAAAGACCCGCCCGGTCCGACGGGGGAGCGGACCGGGCGGGAGCTCTCAACCCGCCTTGCCGAGCTTACGGTAGGCGGTGGCGACTTGGGTGAGCCAAGCGGTCTCCGCGGCGAAGTTGTCCGAATCACGATCTTCGAAGTCCGCGGCGTCCTTGTTGTCGGCCGGGATGGTGCCCGCCCGCTTGGCCCGCAGGGCCTGCCGGATCTGGGCGGCCTCGGCGAACGCCTGCCGCGACTCCTCACTGGCCTGAGGACCGGGCCCGTCCGGGCCGCCCGCGCTGCGGTCGATGTAGGGACGCAGGTCCCGCCAGCCGTCCCGTATCTCCACCACCCGCCGGTGCAGGCGGTAGTCCAGGTCGGCGACCGAGGCCCCGGTCCCGGGCGGCTCCAGGACGATGTCCGGGGAGGACTCGTACAGGTCCCGCCAGAGCGGGTACAGCGCCCGGTACGACCGGTAACTGTCCGCCCACTCCACCAGCCTGACGGCCTGCGCGCCCCAGGACGGCACGGTCAGGCTGATCGAGAGGATGGCGATGCCCGCCGCGCTGAAGAGGTTGGAGGCGAGCGTCCAGGCCCCGATGTCCAGGCCCGCCGCGGCGGTGAGGATGTTGACCGTCCTGGCCGTGCAGTACAGGAACAGGACCACCGCCGCGACGGACAGCAGCCGCAGGGCCTGCCGCAGCGACGGCTTGTCGGTCATCCGGGCGTAGGGGCCGCACTGGCGGAAAATGGTGACGCAGGGGACCGCCTGGGAGACGATGAAGAGCAACAGGTAGGTCAGGACCAGGGGCTGGCCGCTGCCGGTGTCGAAGTCGGAGGACGGCCGGCCGGTGCCGTCGGCGACGAGGAACAGCACCGTCAGCAGCACGTCCAGGGCGACGCCGGTGATCAGCCAGTAGCGGCTCCTGCGGGCGGCCTCGGCCTCGGAGGCCGCCCAGTGCAGCAGGATGATCTGCGCGCTGACACAGAAGGCGACCGCCGACAGGTGCATCACCAGGATGGCGAGGTTGCCCACGCCCAGGAAGGAGCCGTCGCCCATGGCCACGGCTCCCATGGTGAAGGTGAGGCACTGCAACAGCAGCGTGGCCACCAGGGTGCGGTAGGCGCTGTCCTGCCAGTTGCGGCGCACCTGGCCCAGCCGGTAGACGAGCGCGGCGTACGAGGACAGCGCCGCGACGGCGAAGCAGAGCGTTCTGATGGTGTTCACGGTCCGTCGGTGTCCCCACCCGTGATCTCCGCCGCCGGGACGTCGAGCCCGATGCCCTCGGCCGCCACGGCGACGGCGAAGTCGAAGAACGCGGTCTCGTCGCTGACGCTGTCGTGGGTGCGGCTGAAGACCTGGAACACCAGCAGCCCGATCAGACCGCTCCACAGCACGATGCCGCGCTCGACGAGGTCCGCGTAGGGACCCTCGGGCGTCCCGCCGAACAGCGCCACGGCCTCAGGGCGCAGCAGCGGCGGCCCCGGTACCGTCCGCCGGGGCGGGGTCAGTTCGCCGGCCTCCAGCGCGGACCGGACGATCCCGGCCAGCACCGCGGGTGTGCGCGAGGCGGGCGGGACGGTCTCCTGCGGGGCGTGGTAGCCCGGCACGGGCGAACCGTAGACGAGGGTGAACTCGGCGGTGTGGGCGAAGGACCACCGCCGCAGCGCCCGCGCGGCCGCGAGCAGCCGCGCGCCCGCCGGCGCCCCCGCCTCCCGGGCCTCCTGGTCGGCGCGCTCCATCGCGGCGCCGGACGCGTCGTAGGCGTCGATGATCAGGGCGGTCAACAGGTCGTCCCGGTGCGGGAAGACGGCTTCCACGTCGGCGCGGGACAGACCGCCGGCCTCGGCCACGGCGTCCAGGGACAACTGCCCGGCCCCCAGCGTCTCCAGGAGCCGGCGTGCGGTGGTCTTGATGGCCGCCTCGGGCCCGACGGTCGCGTCGGCGGCGGGACTCGTTCCGGATTCCATGGTCAAACCGTACCCGTGAGTCACCACGCGGTGTGGGCAGTTGAGCGGGTCCGCCTCACTCGCGGTGGACCTCGACCGCGACCCGCGCGAACGACCGGACCAGCGGACCGGTGTCGCCCGCCCGCCACGCCACCACCAGCCGGCTCGGTGGCATGTCGGTCAGCGGCACCACGGCGAGCCCCTCGCCGGGGTCGTGGCCCAGCAGCGTCACGCCGACCGTGCCGTTCCACAGCACGGCCTGCCGGCACTCCTGGACCGCGCGCACCACCGGCCCCCGGCGCTCCACCCCGCCGCTCCAGTACGACCGCCAGAGCGGATCGGTGCCCTCCGGGAACCGGAACCAGTCGCGCCCGGCCAGTTCGCCCAAGGCCAGCCCGGTGCGGCGGGCCAGCGGATCGTCGGCGCGCAGCAGCGCCCCCACCGGATCGGCCCGCAGCTCCCGCACCGCCAGACCGGTCTCGTCGAACGGCCCCCGGGTCAGGGCGACATCGACCGTCCCGGCGCGCAGTCCGCAGGTCGGGTCGGTCAGGTCGGTGTCACGGACGCGGACCTCGACGTGCGGATGGCGCCGGCGGTGGGCGCGGGCCAGCCGAGCCGCGTCCGGGCCGCCGCCGTCGCCCAGGATGCCGACGGTGAGGGTGGCGTGGCCGGCCGCCGCGGCGACCCGGACGCGGGCCTGGTCGGCGCGGTCCAGCAGAGCGCGCGCCTCGTCGAGGAGGACCGTGCCGACCGGGGTGAGCGCGACGCCGGAGGGCGACCGGTCGAAGAGCGGGGCGCCGGTCTCGTGCTCCAGCCGTTTGATCGCCCGGCTCAGCGGCGGCTGGCTCATGTGCAGCCGGGCGGCGGCCCGCCCGAAGTGGAGTTCCTCGGCGACCGCCACGAAGTAGCGCAGCGTGCGTAGCTCCATGCCGCGACGATACCCGCGCGGTATCGGCCCGGCGGAACGGGTCTTGGACAGGCGCGGGGCGTCGGCGGTGGGATCGGGGCATGACCGACACACAGCGCGCGAGCGCACGGCTCGCCGACCCCGCCTGCGACCTCCCCCGGGCGGTGGCCGCGTGAACATCGCCTACTGGATCGTCGCCGGCCTGCTGGCGGCCTTCTACCTCTACAGCGGAGTGCTGAAGGCGGTACGGAGCCGGGACCGACTGCGGCCGATGATGGCCTGGGTGGACAGCATGCCGATGGCGGCCGTCCGGGTCATCGGACTCGTCGAAGTACTGGGCGCGGCCGGGCTGATCCTCCCCAGGCTGACCGGCGTCGCCCCCTGGCTGTCGCCCGCCGCGGCGGTCGGGTTCGTGCTCCTGCAAGCCGGCGCGACAGCGGTCCACTTGCGGATGGGGGACCGGCAGGTGGCTCTCAACGCCGTTCTGCTGCTCGCCGCGGGGGCGGCGGCCTGGGCGGCCTGACCGCTCAGCCGTCCTTCCGGGCCACCCCGCCGTAGATGCCGATGGGCGGCGCGCCGGCCGCCGGCGGCTCCTCGGGGCGCCAGTCGGTGACCCGGACCAGGCCGGGGTCGAGCAGACCGAAGTCGCCGAAGAACTCCAGGACGCGGGCGTGCGGGCGGAGGTTCATGGACGCGGTGGCCTTGCGGTAGACGGCCGCCGCGTTCTCGCGCCGGTCCTCGTGGACGTCACCGGTCGCGTGCGACAGGACCAGGTAGGAGCCGGCCGGGAGGGCGTCGCGGAGGGTGGCGAGGACGCCGTCCGGGTCCTCCGTGTCGGGGATGAAGTGCACGACGGCCACCAGCAGCAGCGCGACCGGCCGGCCGAAGTCGATGAGCCCGCGTACGTCAGGGTGGTCGAGGATGCCCCGGGGGTCGCGCAGGTCGGCCAGGACGACGGAGGTGTCGGGCTCGTCGAGCAGCGCCATGGAGTGGGTGCTGACGATGGGGTCGTTGTCGACGTAGACGACGCGGGTGTCCGGCGCGACGGCCCGTGCGACCTGGTGCACGTTGGGCTCGGTGGGCAGGCCCGTGCCGATGTCCAGGATCTGCCGGATGCCGCACTCGGCGACCAGGTGCCGGACGGCACGCAGCATGAAACGCCGGTTGGCGAGGGCGCCCACCCGCACCTCCGGCGCTGCCTTCATGAACTCCTCGGCGGCTTCCTGGTCGACCTCGTAGTTGTTCTTCCCGCCCAGGAAGTAGTCGTACATCCGCGCCGGGTGCGGCCTGCTGGTGTCGATCCGGTGGGCGGGGGTGTCGCTCGGGCCGTCGCTGCCGAGGGAGGTCATGATGCCAGGCTCCGTCCTGAACTCGCGTGCCGCAGCCGCGTGTCGCCGGGGGTGAGCGGCGTCGGCTGCCGGTACGCATCTTGGCATGTTCCGGAGCCCGGTCGAACGCGCGACGGGCGGGAACCCGTACACCTCGCGCTGTACGGGCGCCGACGGCATGTCACGCGTATCCCGCTCGGGCGCCCGGCCGTTGTACCCGCCACAACGTGTGCCACACGGCGGAGAAGGGGGTCGGCGGTCATGGCGAACAGTGGGGCGGTCGAGACGTCCGACAGTCTCAAGGCGTTCGGAGCGGCGTTGAAGGCGTTCCGGGAACGGGCCCGGCTGACACAGGAGCAACTCGCGGAAATCATCGAGTACTCGCTCGCCACCGTCGCCTCGGTCGAGCAGGGGCGGCGGCTGCCGTCGCCCGTGTTCATCGACCGGGTGGAGGAGGTGCTGGACGCGTTCGGTGTGCTGCGGGCCATGGCCCGGCACATCGGGCGGGTGCGGGGGCTGGCGGTCTGGTTCCGGGAGTGGGCCCAGCTGGAGGAGACCGCGGTCACGCTGTGCACCTACGAATGCCGGGTCGTACCGGGGCTGTTGCAGACGGAGGCGTACACCCGCGCGGTCATGCTCAATGTGCCGCCACCGCCCGGCGAGGAGCAGTTGGAGGAGCGGATCGCCGCGCGGCGGGCCCGTCAGGAACTGCTGCGGCGCACACCGCCGATCGCGTTCAGCTTCATCATCGAGGAGGCGGTGCTGCTGCGGCACATCGGAGGGGAGGAGGTCACCCGTGAGCTGATCGACCACCTCCTGGACTGTACGGAGCTGTGGAACGTCGAGTTGCAGATCATGCCGTTGCGGCAGCCCCATCACGCGGGCACGGACGGGCCCATGCGGCTGCTGGAGACTCCCGAGCGGCTGTGGGTGGGGTACTCGGAGGGGCAGAAGACCGGGCAGCTCGTCACCGACCGAGAAGCGGTCAGTGTCATGCAGATGCGCTATGCGAAGATGCGTTCACAGGCCCTGTCCCCGGCGGACTCGGCCGAGTCGCTGCGACGGATGCGAGGAACGCCATGAGCGAGCGGAACTGGTTCAAGAGCAGCTACAGCGGGTCCGAGGGGGATGACTGCGTGGAGATAGCGCACGCCTCCGATGGTGTGCGGGTCCGTGACTCCAAGGCGGCGGACGGACCGTCGTTCGCCGTCACCTCCGCCGCGTGGGGTGACTTCATCGGGTTCGTCGGCGACTGACCGGGGCGGGAGCCGTCACGCGCTCCTGAGCAGGTCGACGAGGCCCGCCAGACCTTCGTCGCCGTGGCCCTGGGCCACCCTGCGGCGCATCAGCTCCATGAAGGGCGTCAGGAGCCGCGGATCGACGCCCTGGTCCCCGGCCGTGGCCAGGAAGGAGTCGTTGGCCGCCGCCATCATGGCGAGGTTGGAGGTGACGCCCTCGGTGTAGTCGCCGCTCTCCAGCTGGGCGGCGACGCCGTGGGTGGCTGTGGACATGGCGCCGAGCCATCCCGCCAGCAGGGCGGCGAACCGGGCCCGGTCCACGTCCTTCTCGGGGCTCATCAGGGCGAAGGCATGGGTGATGCCCGCGAACATGCCGGTCATCGCGCTGAGCAAGGCGATGTCGTGCAGCGCCGCATGGCCCGGGTCCTCGCCGACGAACGTCGCCCCGGCGGGTACCTCCAGTGCCGCACGGTGGCGTGCGAACAGGTCGGGGTCACCGCTGTAGAAGACGTAGCCGCCGGTCTCCGGCCGGCCGATCATCGGGGGGACGGCCATGATCCCGCCGTCCAGGAAACGGGCCCCGCGCTCCTCGGCCCAGTGGGCACGCCGCTGGGCCTCGGCGGGGGTGCTGGTGGTCAGGTTGACCAGGTCCTTGCCGCTGAGGCCGGCGCCGTCCAGGGTCTCGCCCACGGAGGCGTCGTCCAGCAGGCACAGGACGACGGGGCCCTGTGCCGAGGCCACCGCCTCGGCGGGGGTGGCCACCGTCCGGGCGCCCTCGGCCGCCAGCGGTGCGGCCTTCCGCGGGGTGCGGTTCCAGACGGTCAGCGGGTGTCCCGCGGCCAGCCAGGAGCGGGCCAGCGCGGTGCCCATGTCGCCGAGGCCGAGAAGCGTGACGGGGGTCTTGGAAGTGGTGTGGAGGTCCATGCCGATCAGGCTCGTCCACGCCCGGATGATGATCAAGTACGCACTCTTTTGTGGGCAGTTACCTTAAGGTGGGTGGATGACCAGGCGGGACACGTACGTGTGCGGCATCGACGCGGCCATCGACGTGGTCGGTGGCAAGTGGAAGGTGCTCATCCTGTGGGCGCTGGCGGAGAAGCCCTGCCGGTTCGGTGAGCTGAGACGCGGCGTTCCCGGCGTGACCGAGAAGGTCCTCACCTCCCACCTGCGAGAACTGGAGGCCGACGGCATCGTCTGCCGGGAGGAGTCGTCCGAGGGGGCGGTACGCCGCGTCACGTACGCCCTCACCTCGCTCGGTGTCTCCCTCAACGAGGCACTGGGCCCGCTGGGCGCCTGGGGCAGGGAGCACCTCATGAGCGGCCGGAGCGCACACCACGAGGTGCGGTGACGCCGCGTCGAGTCCCGCCCGCCGTCCTCACCTCACTCGCAGGGAGTTGCCGTGCACCGCACTGACGCACCGCTCGTCGAAGAGTTCTCCGTGGCCGACAAGGAGGCCGGGCCCTACGGGATCGCGGCCGGGCCCGACGGCGCCCTGTGGCTCACCTTCGCGCACGCCGGCCGTCTCGCGCGGCTCACGCCCGACGGGGACGTCACGGAGTACCCGCTGGACTCGCCCTCGTGCCGGCCCACCGTGATCACCACCGGGCCGGACGGGGCGCTGTGGTTCACCCGGTCCCAGGATCACCGGATCGGCCGCCTCACCCCGGACGGGGAGCAGGAGTCGTTCCCCTTGCCGACCCCCGACAGCGGGCCTTTCGGGATCGCGGCGGGTCCGGACGGCGCCCTGTGGTTCACGCAGATGAACACCAGCCGGGTCGGCCGTACCACCCCCGGGGGAGAGGTGACCGAGTTCGGGCTGCCGGTCACCGGCGCCTTCCCCGCGGCGATCACGGCGGGCCCGGACGGCGCCCTGTGGTTCGCGCTCAACCAGGCCGACGCCATCGGGCGCGTCACCACCGACGGGGACGTCACCGTCCACCCGCTGCCCACCGCGGACGCCGCGCCCGTGGGGATCACCAGTGACGGTACGGCCCTGTGGTTCGTCGAGATCGGAGCGGGCCAGGTCGGCAGGATCTCGGTGGACGGCGAGATCACGGAGTTCCCGCTGCCCGACCGCACCGCCCGCCCGCACGCCATCACCGCCGTCGCGGCCGGGGACTGCTGGTTCACCGAGTGGGGCGCGGGCCGCGTCGGTCACATCACTGTGAGCGGCGGGACGGCGGAGATCACCGCGTACGACCTGCCGTCGCCGTCGTCCGAACCGCACGGCATCGCCCTCGGGCCCGACGGCGCGCTCTGGGTGGCCCTGGAGACAGGGGCGGTCGCGCGGGTGGCGCCGTAGCCGGTCCTCAGCGCTCGCGTACGCGGCGGACGGTGCCGTAGGCGACGAGGGCCAGGGAGACGACCGAAGCGGCCCATCCGGCGCCGTCGTCCGGGTCGGTGTCCGCGAGGATGCCCGCGGCGAGCAGGGCGAAGAAGGCGCCCGCGGTCAGCGGGCCGGTGCCGGGCGGCAGGGGCGCCGCCGTACGCCGGCGTCTGCGCGGGAGCCAGAGGCGGAGCAGTTCCACGGTGGCCGCCAGGGCGACGAGCCGTGTTCCGGCCCTGAACCACGCGGGTGCCGTGGCGTCCGGCTCGCCCACGCCCAGGATCGCGGTGAGGCCGAGGAAGACGATCGGGACCAGCCAGAGGAGGCTCGGGCGGGGGTGGGGGCCGGGGGGCGGTGCGTACGGGTACGCCCTGTCCGTCTGCTCCCCTCGGTCCCTCTGGTCCCTCTGGTCCCTCTGGTCCCTCTGGTTCCTCCGGTCCGTCCGGTCTTCCGCTGACGGAACCGGCGTACCGGCGAGCGGCCCCTCCGGTGCCGGGCGCAGGGCCCGGGTCTGTGCGCGCCGGAGGCGGCCGCCGATGCCGTCGTCGCCGTACCGGTCGCGGTGCGCCGCCAGCCGCGCCTGGAGGGCGCGCAGCTGTTCGGCCATCGCGTCGAACTCCGCGCGCCGCTCGGCCGCCCGGTCCGCCGCCGCGCGGTGGCCGCCGCCGAGCCGGTCCAGCGTCGCGGCGTAGTCCTGCCCGGCCTCGGCGCGGGCGGCCTCGGCGGTGCGCGGCACCTCGGCGAGTTCCGCGCGCAGACGGGCGCGTCCGGCCTCGATGATCTCGGCGATCCGGTGCCGCTCGTCCGGCGGCAGGGTGCGGGGCGCCCGGGCCTCGGCGCGGGCCACGGCGGACTCGCGCCACGCCATGAGCGGCCGGCCGCGGTGCTCGCCGATGCCGTTGATGTGGACCCGGCCGCCCTGGGTGCGGTGGATGTACAGCACCTGGCCGCCCCGGCCGCCCGGTGCCCTGCCCCAGCTGACGCGGTCGAAGTCCGCCGCCGTCCGGATGCCGTGGGCGGCCAGGTCGCGGACCAGTCCGGTGCCGATGCCGTTGATCTCGCGGGCGTCGAGGCGGGTGCCGCTGAGCGCGCGGGCGACGGACTCCCGGCGCAGGACCGCGAGGGCGCGCTGCTCCTGGCTCTCCCGCTTGCCGTCCAGCCCGGCGAGCTGCCGGGTCAGGGAGCCTTCCTGGCGTGCCCGCCGGGCCTCGACGCGGCGCACTGCCCTGGCGTGCGCGGCGGCGGCGCGGTCGAGGTCGCGCTGCTCCCGGTTGAGGCGGCGCCGGTCGGCGATCTCGAACGCGGGGCGCTTGCCGAGGAGGCGGCGCAGGGCGCGGACGGACTCGACGAGACGGCGGCGCTCGGCGCGCACCTCGGCGGGGGAGGGCGCGGGGCCGTCCCGCCGGGTGGTGGGGCTGTGGATCAACGGGGGTCTCTCAGCGGGTGGTGAGCCGGGAGCCGCGACCCCGGGCGGGGCGCGGGCCGCCCAGGGACTGCACGGGCGCGCACAGATCGACTCGGCCGCCGGTGAAAAGGTTGTACGCGGCGGTCGTCAGCTCTCCCGGGGCCGCTGATCAGGGCATACAGGTTTACTGCATATGATGCGCAAGTGCGCGAACACCACTACAGCATCCGTCCGGCGAACCGTGACGATCTCGACGCCGCCCGAGCCGTCATGCTCGACACCGTCTACCGCGACTTCGGCAGCGGGTACGTGCCCCGGTGGCACCGCGACATCATCGATCTGGACGGCGCCTATCTCACGCCCGCGCGGCACACGCTCGTCGTCGCCGTGGACGAGGCGGGGGAGGTCGTCGCGACCGGGGCGCTCGACAGCCGGGGACCCGCGCACCCGCCGAACCCCGCGCACGTCGCCGAGAAGTACCCCTCGGGCGTGACGGCGCAGCTGCGGCGCGTCTACGTGCGGCCCGCGCACCGGCGGCGCGGGCTGGCGCGGCGGATCGTCGACGAACTGCTCGCCTTCGCCGCCGCCGACGGCGGATACCGGGCCGTGTACCTGCACACCGATCCCGCCGTCACCGGCGCCGAGCCCTTCTGGAGGTCGCTCGCCAAGGTGGTGCACGACGAGCGGGAGGACGCCGGCGGGGGACAGGGGATCGTGCACTTCGACGTCCCTCTGGCCTGACCGCCCTGTGCGTGACCGAGGGGTGACTGTGTTCGTGGAAATGGTTTCCACGTAGGCTTGGCCCCGTACCACCGCCACCCGTCCGACCTGCCCGAATCCGATCGAACCGAGGACCATGCGTTCCCACCGCCGCCTTCGGCTGCTCGCCCCCTTCCTGCTCCTCCCGCTGACAGCCGGCTGCTTCTCCTCGGGCGGCGGCTCGGACTCCGGCTCCGGCGACGGTGACGGCTCCCGGCTGCGGGTCGCGCTGGCGTTCCCGCCCGCCGAGAACCTCTCGCCGTACGGTGCCGACGCCACCCTCCTCAGCCGGCTCGGCGTCACCGAGGGACTGACCGCGCTGGACGCCAACGGCAGCGCCGCGCCCGCGCTCGCCGCGTCCTGGCAGCAGAAGGACGGCACGACGTGGGAGTTCACGCTGCGGGAGGCCACCTTCCAGGACGGCACGGAGGTCACCTCGGCCGCCGTAGCCGACTCCCTCGCGCACGCCGTCGCGGCGGAGCCCGCGCCGGCCGCCCTGTCCGGCGTCGGCCTCACCGCGAAGGCCGGCGGCGACCGGACGGTCACCGTCACCACCGACGAGCCCGACCCCGTACTCCCGCTCCGGCTCTCCAGCCCCTCCCTCGCCATCCTCTCCGCGAAGGCGTACGAGAAGAGCGGCAAGGCCGACCCGGTCGGCACCGCCACCGGGCCCTTCGAGATCACCAAGGTGAACGGGACCACCTCCGCCGCCCTCGACCGGTTCGACGACTACTGGGGCGGCCGGGCCCAGGCGTCCGGCGTCGACGCCCGGTTCATCGCCGACGGCACCGCCCGCGCCAACGCCCTGCGCACGGGCGAACTGGACATCGCCGAGGCCGTGCCCGTCTCCCAGGCCGCCACCCTCGACGAGGGGACCCGGCGCGACACCGCCACCACCCGCACCACCAGCCTCCTCCTCAACGCCTCCTCCGGCCCCCTCAAGGACGCCGGACTGCGGGCCACCGCCCGCGCCGCGATCGACACCTCCGTCTTCGCCAAGGACGTGTACGAGGGGTACGGGGACGCCGGCGCCGGTGTCTACGGGCCCGCCGTCACCTGGGCCGAGGGCAAGCGCCAGAAGCCGGCCGGGCGCGCCGCCGCCGAGAAGGCCGACGGGCAGACCGTCACCCTCGCCACCTACGACAACCGGCCCGAACTGCCCGAGGTCGCCCAGGTGGTGAAGGAGCAGCTGGAGAAGGCCGGGTTCACGGTGAGGCTCACCGTGCGCGAGTACTCGCGGCTGGAGAGCGACGCCCTGGACGGGAAGTTCGACGCGTTCGTCCTCGCCCGCAACACCCTCCTCGACACCGGCGACCCGGTCTCCATCCTCGCCAGCGACTACACCTGCGACGGCGACTTCAACATCGCCCAGCTCTGCGACCAGGACGTCGACCAGGCGGTCGCCGAGGCCGAGCGGGTCACCGACACCGACGAGCGGCGCGACGCCGCCATGACCGCCGAGGCCCGCGTCCTCGGGACCGACGCGGTGGTGCCGCTCGTCCACCAGCGGATCATCACCGGTGTCGCCGACGGCGTGCAGGGTGTCGTCCTCGACCCCTACGAGCGCACCCTCGTCGGCACGGGAACGCGGCGCTGAGCCGTGCGGCAGCAGGTGACGGCCGCCGCGTGGCGGGTACTGCTCGCGGCCGGACTGGTGTGCGGGATCGGGCTGCTGCCCTGGCTCACCCGCACCGACCCCGCGCTGACCGTCCTCAAGGCACGGTCGGCCGAGCGGGACCCCACCCCCGAGGTGCTGGCCGCCGTCCGCGAGCAGCTCGGGCTCGGTGACGGGCCGCTGCCGCTGCTCGGGCAGTGGCTCGGCGGACTGCTGCGCGGCGACGCCGGACAGTCCTGGATCTCCGGGACCGACGTGCTGCCCGGCGTGCTCCAGGCGCTGGGCGTGTCGGTGCTGCTGATGGCGGTGGCGCTGGTCGTCGCCGTCCTCACCGCCGGCGCGGTCTGCGCCCGTACGCTCCGGCTGGGCGCCCGGCGCCGGCTCGACGGCCGGCGCTCCCGCGGCACGGTCTCCGCGCTGGTCGCCGCGCTCCCCGAGTTCCTCCTCGCCTCCGTGCTCGCCACCGTCGTCGGTGTCCAGCTCGGCTGGCTGCCCGCGCTCGGCTGGTACGGGCCGCAGTACACGCTGCTGCCCGCGCTCGCCCTCGGCCTGCCCGCCGGCGCGGTCCTCGGACGGCTCCTCGACGACCTGCTGCCCGGCGCCTTCGCCGAGCCGTGGGCGCTGGCCGCCGCCGCCCGCGGACTGACCGGCCGGCGCGTCGCCCGCCAGGCCGTACGCCGCTGTGTGCCCGCGCTGCTGCCCAACTTCGGCCTGTTCGTCGTCGGCCTGACCGGCGGGGCCGTCGCCGTCGAGCAGATCTTCGACATCCCCGGCCTGGGCCGCACCACCCTCCAGGCCGCCCTCGCCCAGGACCTGCCCGTCCTCCAGGCCGGCACCCTCGCCCTGGTGCTGCTCGCCGCCCTCGCCACCGGCGGCGCCCGGCTCGCCGCCCACCTGCTCACCGGGCCCGCCCTGCGCGACGGCGCCCTGTCCACCCTGCACCGGCCCACCCCGCCCGCCCGCGGCCCGCTGCCGCTGGGCCTGGCCGCCGTCCTGCTCGCCGTCGTCGCGCTCGGCCTGCCCCGCGACCCCCTCGCCGTCGAGACCGGCGCCCGGCTCAGCCCGCCCTCCCTCGCCCACCCCTTCGGCACCGACGCCCTCGGCCGCGACCTGCTCGCCCGGGTCGGCCACGGCGCCCTGTCCACCCTGCTGCTCGCCCTCACCATCAGCGCCGCCGCGCTGGTCGCGGGCGTCCTGCTCGGCCTCGTCCCCCGGATCTCCGGACCGCTGGTGGACACCGTCAACGCCGTCCCGCCGGTCCTGCTCGCCCTCCTCGTCACCGCCGTCGCGGGCAGCGGCACCGCCACCCCCGTCCTCGCCGTCACCGCCGTCGCCTGGGCCCCGCTGGCCGCGCACACCGCCGCCCTGCTCCGGCAGGAACGCGCCACCCTGCACATCCTGGCCACCCGGGGCATCGGCGCGGGCCGCTGGTACCTGTTGCGCCGCGAACTCCTGCCCGCCGTCCTGCCGCCCGTGCTCCGGCACGCCCTGATCCGGCTGCCCGGCGTCGCCCTCGCCCTCGCCTCGCTCGGCTTCCTCGGCCTCGGCGCCCAGCCGCCGTCCCCCGAGTGGGGCCTGCTGCTCTCCGAGAACCAGCCCTACGCCGAACGCGCCCCCTGGGCCGTCCTCGCCCCCGCCGTCGTCCTCGCCCTGCTCGGGGCGCTGGCCGTCACCGCCGCCGGGGGAGTACGCCTCCCGCGCCGACGCCGTACGCACCGTACGGACACCCCGGAGACCGCCACCCCGGAGACGGCAGAGGAACTGGTGGGGGCACGATGACCGCGACCCCCGCCGGCGCGCTCCGCACGGCCTCCGGCCGCACCCGGCTCTCCCCGCTCCTGCGCCTGCTCGTCCTCACCCAACTCGCCTTCAACGTCGGCTTCTACGCCGTGCTGCCGTTCCTCGCCGAACACCTCGGACAGGGCATCGGCATGGCGGGGTGGCTGGTCGGGTTCGTGCTGGGGCTGCGCACCTTCAGCCAGCAGGGGCTGTTCGTGGTCGGCGGCGCGCTCGCCGACCGGTACGGCATCCGGCCCGTCGTCCTCGCCGGGTGCCTGCTGCGGATCGCCGGGTTCGCCTGGCTCGGGTACGCCGACGCCACCTGGGCGGTGGTCGGCGCGGTGCTGCTCATCGGGTTCGCCGCCGCGCTGTTCTCGCCCGCCGTCGAGTCGGAGGTGGCCCGGCAGGCCGTGCTGTGGGAGGAGGAGAGCGGCGAGAACCGCACCCGGGTGCTCGCGCTGTTCACGGTCGCCGGGCAGGCCGGGGCGTTCGTGGGACCGCTGCTCGGCGCGCTGCTGCTCGGCGTCGGCTTCCGCGCCGCCTGCCTGGCCGGCGCCGGGATCTTCGTCCTCGTCCTCGCCGGCCACGCCTGGCTGCTCCCGCAGCGCGTCCCCGGCCGGGCCCGCGTCCGCGCCGAGGGCGGCGCGCGGCTGCTGCTGCGCAACCGGCCCTTCCTGGCGCTGTGCTGCGCGTACGGCGCCTACCTCCTCGCCTACAACCAGTTCTACCTGGCCCTGCCCGCCGAGGTGGAGCGGGCGGCCGGTTCCCAGTCGCCGCTGGCCTGGCTGTTCGCGCTGTCCTCGCTGCTGGTCGTCACCGCCCAGCTGCCCGTCACCCGGTGGTCGGGCCGGCGGCTGACCCCGCGCCGGTCCATGACGGTGGGCCTGGCGCTGGTCGCGGCCGGGTTCGCGGCGGTGGCGGCGGCCCGCCCCGCCGACTGGACCGGCACGGCCGGGCTGCTGCCCGCCGCCGCCTTCGTCGTCCTGCTCACCCTCGGCCAGATGCTGGTCGCGCCCGTCGCCCGCGCCTGGGTCCCCGACCTCGCGGAGGACGGCCGGCTCGGCCTGTACACGGGCGCGCTGTCCTCGGTCTCCGGCCTCATCGTCCTGCTCGGCAGCTCCCTCACCGGCTCGCTGCTGGACAGCGGACTGCCGGCGGCGGTGCCGTGGCTGGTGCTGGCGGCGGTGCCGGTGGCGGCGGCGGTGCTGCTGCCCCGCCCTCGCCGGACGGCCGGCTCCGGCACGGCCGCCTGAGCCGCGCCGGCCCGTGAGGTACGCCGCAGCCAGAGCACGTCCCGGCCGAACGACCACACCAGCAGCCCCAGCGCCGTCAGCACCAGTCCCGTGCTCACCGCGTGCGGGAGCAGTTCCGCGCCCGCCGCCAGCAGCAGGACGCCCTGCAGCGCGGCCACCGTCTTGCGGGCCAGGCTCGGCGGGAGCGGCGCCGACAGCCAGGGCCGGACGCGGGCGGCGGCGACGAAGACGTAGCGCATCGCGCCGATGAGCAGCACCCACGGGCCCAGCCGGACGGACACGTACACGCTGAGGACCAGGATCAGGAACGCGTCCACCTCCATGTCGAAGCGGGCGCCCAGGGGGGTGGCGGTGCCGGTGTGGCGGGCGACGTGGCCGTCGACGCCGTCCAGGAGCAGCGCCACGGCGGTCAGGCCGACCAGCAGACAGACGGGCGGCGCGGCCCGGAAGGAGTCCGCGACCAGGGCCGTGACGGCACCGACCAGGCCGGCCCGGCCGAGGGTGACGCGGTTGGCCGGGCCGAGGACGGCCGGGCGGGCGCGGCGCAGGGCCCGGGAGAGCACCGCCCAGGTGGCGCACGCGAAGCCGAGCCCGGTCAGCCAGCCGGCCGGACCCATGCCGTGCGCCGCGCCGAGCAGCGCCAGCAACAGGACCTGCGCGCCCGCGCCGACGGCGGTCTCCCACCGCACGGGACGGGCGTCGTACACGTCGTTCAGGGCCACCGAACATCCTCCGGCCGTGTGACAGAGTCGATCAGCGCCGCCACCCAGCGGGCGGCCTGTGCCCCCTCGGTACGTGGGCCGCCCGCCGACCGTTCAGGAGGAACCCGATGACGCGCACCGCCGCCGCCTTCTGGCTCGACTCGCCGGGACAGGGCGCGATCCGCCCGGTGGAACTGCCCGAGCCCGGCCCCGGGGACGTGCTGGTGCGCACGCTCTTCAGCGGGGTCAGCCGGGGCACCGAGACCCTCGTGTTCGACGGCCGGGTGCCCGCCGGCCAGCGCGCGGCGATGCGGGCGCCGTTCCAGGAAGGGGACTTCCCCGGCCCGGTGAAGTACGGCTACCTCAGCGTCGGGGTGGTGGAGGAGGGCCCCGCCGCGCTCGTCGGCCGTACCGTCTTCTGCCTGTACCCGCACCAGACCCGCTACGTGGTCCCGGCCGCCGCCGTCACCGAGGTGCCGCCGTCCGTGCCCGCCGGGCGGGCCGTGCTCGCCGGGACCGTGGAGACCGCCGTCAACGCGCTGTGGGACGCGGCGCCGCTGATCGGCGACCGGATCGCCGTGGTCGGCGGCGGCATGGTCGGCTGCTCGGTCGCCGCGCTGCTGGCCCGGTTCCCCGGCGTGGACGTCCAGTTGGTCGACGCCGACCCGGCACGGGCACAGGTGGCCGCCGCGCTCGGCGCCGGGTTCGCCCTGCCCGGGGACGCCCTCGGCGACCGCGACCTCGTGGTGCACGCCAGCGCGACCGAGGCGGGCCTGGCCCGCTCCCTCGAACTGCTGCGGCCCGAGGGCACGGTGCTCGAACTGAGCTGGTACGGCGACCGCGCCGTCGCCCTGCCGCTCGGCGAGGCCTTCCACTCCCGCCGCCTCACCGTGCGCGGCAGCCAGGTCGGCACCGTCTCCCCGGCCCGGTCCGGCAGCCGCACCCACGCCGACCGGCTCGCCCTCGCCCTGGACCTGCTCGCCGACCCCGCGCTGGACGCCCTCGTCACCGGCGAGTGCGCCTTCGGGGAACTCCCGGACGTCCTGCCGCGCCTGGCCACCGGAGAACTGCCCGCGCTGTGCCACCGGGTGCGGTACGACCGCTGAACGGGACGAGGGGGCGGGCCGTACTACCGGACGCACCCGCACCCGCACCCGGAGAACACCCGTCCGGAGAACACATCCGGAAGAACACACCCGGGCAACACACCCGGGCAACACATCCGGAGAACACCGCCGGAGACGCACCACACCTGGAGGGTCGTCCGTTGTTCAGCATCACCGTCCGCGACCACATCATGGTCGCCCACAGCTTCCGCGGCGAGGTCTTCGGACCCGCGCAGCGCCTGCACGGAGCGACGTTCCTGGTGGACGCCACGTTCCGGCGCGAGCAACTGGACGCGGACAACATCGTCGTCGACATCGGGCTGGCCACACGGGAGCTGGGCGCGGTGGTCGCCGAGCTGAACTACCGCAACCTCGACAACGAACCCGACTTCGCCGGGATCAACACCTCGACCGAGTTCCTGGCCAAGGTCATCGCCGACCGGCTCGCCGACCGGGTCCACCGGGGCGCGCTCGGCGAGGGCGCCAGGGGCCTGGCCGGCCTCACCGTCACGCTGCACGAGTCGCACGTGGCGTGGGCGAGTTACGAGCGCGCGCTGTGACCGGCACGACCGACGTGGCTGTCGTACGGGCGCGGCTCGCCCGGGTGCCCGCCCCGAGGAACGGGGAGACGGTCCCCATGTCCCTGCGCTCCGTCCACTTCGTGCTGCCCGGCGGCGTCGACGACCCGGCCGCCCCCAGCGGCGGCAACGCCTACGACCGGCGGATCGGACTGGACCTGCCCGGCTTCGGCTGGCGGGTGCGGCCGGTCGCCGTGGCCGGCGACTGGCCCCGGCCCGGCCCGGACGCCCGCGCCCGACTCGCCCGCGCGCTGCGCCGGCTGCCGGACGGCGCCGTGGTCCTGCTGGACGGCCTGGTCGCCTGCGGCGTACCGGAGATCGTCCTCCCCGAGGCCGGACGGCTGCGGACGGCCGTCCTCGTCCACCTCCCGCTCGCCGACGAGACGGGCCTGGACCCGGCCGTCGCCGCGGACCTCGACGCCCGGGAGCGGGCCGTACTGCGGGCGGTGTCCGCGACCGTCGCCACCAGCGACTGGGCGGTGCGCCGCCTGGTCGCCCACCACGGCCTCGACCCCGGCCGCGTCCACCTCGCCGCCCCCGGCGCCGACATCGCGCCCCTCGCCCCCGGCACCGACGGCGTCTCGCGGCTGCTGTGCGTCGCCGCCGTCACCCCGCGCAAGGGACAGCACCGGCTGGTGGAGGCCCTCGCCGAGGTGGCCGACTCGCCGTGGACCTGCGCGTGCGTCGGCGGACTCGGCCAGGACCCGTCGTACGTCGGCCGGCTGCGGGAGCGGATCGGCGCGCGCGGGCTGGGCGACCGGATCGAACTGGCGGGGCCGAAGACCGGCGCCGCCCTCGACGCCGCCTACGCCACCGCCGACCTCATGGTGCTCGCCTCGCACGCCGAGACCTACGGCATGGCGGTGACGGAGGCACTCGCGCGCGGTGTCCCGGTGCTGGCCACGGACGTCGGCGGACTCCCGGAGGCGGTCGGCCGCGCACCCGACGGCACGGTGCCCGGCCTCCTCGTACCGCCCGAGGACCCCGCCGCCCTCGCCGCCGCGCTGCGCGGCTGGTTCGGCGAGCCCGGCCTGCGCCGCCGCCTCAAGGCCGCCGCCCGCGCCCGCCGTACGTCCCTGCACGGCTGGGCGTCGACCGCCCAGTGCCTGGCGACCGTGCTGGGACGGCTGCCCGGCCCGTCCGGGAGGCCCGCATGAGGCGGACGGGGACGGCGGCCGGGGCCGAGGTGGTCCGGTACGCCCCGCAGTGGCTGCGGCTGCGCGAGGGACCGGACGCAGCCGCGCGGGCGCGGGAGCTGATCGGACCGCTCCGCGACCGCCTGCCCGCCGGTCCGCTGACCGTCCACGACGTGGGCTGCGGCACCGGCTCGATGGGCCGCTGGCTCGCCCCGCTGCTCGACGGGCCCCAGCACTGGACCCTGCACGACCGCGACCCCTACCTGCTGCACTTCGCGTCCGCCGACCCTCCGCGCACCGCCGCCGACGGGAGCCCGGTCACCGTCGGGACCCGGCGCGGTGACGTCGGCCGGCTCACCCCGGACGCCCTGCGCGGCGCGTCCCTGGTCACGGCGTCCGCGCTCCTCGACGTCCTCACCGCCGGCGAGGTCACCACCCTCGCCGCCGCCTGCGCCGGGGCCGGCTGCGCGGCGCTGCTGACGCTGTCGGTCGCCGGACGCGTCGAACTGGCCCCCGCGCACCCGCTGGACGCCGAGATCGCCGCCGCCTTCGACGACCACCAGCGGCGCGGCGGACTGCTCGGCCCGGACGCGGTGGCGGTCGCGGCGGACGCCTTCGCCGCGCACGGCGCCACGGTACGGGTGCGGCCCAGCCCCTGGCGGCTCGGGCCGGGCGAGGCCGCGCTCACCGACCGGTGGCTGCGCGGCTGGGTGGGCGCGGCCGTGGAGCAGCGGCCCGCGCTGCGCGAGCCGGCCGGACCGTATCTGGCCGAGCGTCTCGCGGCCTGCCGCGCCGGGGAGTTGTCGGTGACCGTCCACCACGACGACCTGCTGGCGCTGGGCCGGCCGGCGGGCGGTGACACGTGAGCACACCTACTGGGCGGCTCCGCCGCCACCTCGGCTCCCTCGCCGGTGCCGCCGTCCTCGTGGTCCTGCTGTGGCGGACCGGCGGCGGTCCCTTCCTGGACGGGCTGCGCCGCGTCGACGGACCGGCGCTGCTGGCGGCGCTCGCCCTCGGCCTGGTGACCACCGTGTGCAGCGCGTGGCGCTGGACGCTGGTCGCCCGCGCCCTGCGGATCGCCCTGCCGCTGGGCCCCGCCGTCGCCGCCTACTACCGCTCCCTGTTCCTGAACGCCGCGCTGCCCGGCGGTGTCCTCGGCGATGTGCACCGGGCGGTACGGCACGGGCGCGGCGCCGGCGACCTGGGCCGGGGCGTGCGGGCGGTGGTCCTCGAACGCGCCGCCGGGCAGGTGGCGCTGGCCGTCGTCGGGGCGGTGGTGCTGGTGACGATGGAGTCGCCGGTGCGGGACGAGGCCCGGCACCTGGCACCGCCGGCCGCCCTGGCGGCGCTGGGCGCGCTGGCGGTCCTCGCCGCGCTCCGGATGAACCGGAGGCCCGCCCGCCGCCCCGTCCTTCGTGACTGGCCCGGCGTCGCGGTGTCGTCGGGGGTCGTGCTGGCCGGGCACCTGGCGCTGTTCGTGCTCGCGGCCCGGGTGGCCGGCAGCGCCGCGTCCGTGGCCGCGCTGCTGCCGCTGGCCGTGCTGGCGCTGCTCGCGATGAGCGTGCCGCTCAACGTGGGTGGCTGGGGGCCTCGGGAGGGCGTCACCGCCTGGTCGTTCGGCGCGGCCGGCCTGGGCGCGGAGCGCGGGCTCGCCGTCGCCGTGGTGTACGGGGTGCTCGTCCTCGCGGCGAGCCTGCCGGGCGCGGCGGTCCTGGCCGTCCGTGGGCGGCGGCCCGCCCCGTCCGGACACGGGTCCGACGCCGGGCCCGTGTCCACCGGGCGCCTCCCGGCCCGTGCCCGCCCCGGCACCGCCGACCGGCTCACACCTGCCGGCGGCCCCCGCACGCCCCCGCGCCTGTCCGGCCCACCCGGCGTACTCGGCGTGACCGTGGCGGTTGTGGTGCGGGTGGAGGAGCCCGCACTTGTCCCCGGTCCGCGCACGTCCCCGCGCCTGTCCGGCGCGTCCGGCGTACTCGGCGTGACCGAGGTGGCTGTGGCGACCGTGGCGGTTGTGGTGCGGGTGGGGGAGTCCGCACTCGTCCCCGGTCCGCGCACGTCCCCGCGCCTGTCCGGCGCGTCCGGCGTACTCGGCGTGACCGAGGTGGCTGTGGCGACCGTGGC
>NZ_JBVHEO010000023.1:67946-79711 GCF_055562815.1 Streptomyces sp. NPDC016677
CGGTTGTGGTGCGGGTGGGGGAGTCCGCACTCGTCCCCGGTGCGCGCACGTCCCCGCGTCCACCCGGCGCGACCGCGCCGACCGTGGTCCGGGCGGCAGGGAAGGGGCAGGCGGTGTTCGTCGGCGAGGCCGTCGGGAGAGGGCCGGCAGGTCCGCCGGGACCCGGTGCCGCGGCGGCTGCTCCGCTCCGGCACGTCCGGAAACGGCCGACGGCCGCGTACCCGGCACGCCGCCCGCGTCAGGCGCCGCTCTCGCCGCCGGCCGGCCCCGGACCGCCGTCCCCGCCGGGCCGGGAAGCCCCGTCCCCCGCCCCCGTCAGCAGCGAAAAGTACGCCCCGAAGGACTCCGTGAGGCTCGCCAGCAGTGCCCCGCCCTTCTGCGCCGAACCCAGTGAAGGGCGGCCGATGACACCGGAGTCCGTATAGGCGGCCATACCGAGGGAGAGCAGATGACGCCGGTCGTCCGCGACGAAGTCGGCGGTCTCGTAACCGGGCCGTACGTACTCCGGATGGGCGTGCAGCAGCACGGACGTCTCGATCTCCCCGGCGTGCATGTCGGTGAGCAGCGAGGTCGCCACGCCCGCCCGCAGCCGCGCCGTCTCCCAGTCCTCCGGGGCCGGGAACAGCGCCATCCGCTCACCGCGCGCCGTGGCCTCCTGGACGACGTTGCCCAGGACGTAGTTCCCGCCGTGCCCGTTGACCACCACCAGGGCCTCCACGCCCGACCGGCGCAGCGACGCCGCGATGTCCCGCACCACCGCGTGCAGGGTCACCGCGGAGATGCTGACGGTCCCGGGCCACGCCGCGTGCTCGTGCGAGCAGGAGACCGTCACCGGCGGCAGCACGTGCACGGGGTACGCGGCGCCCAGTTCCCCGGCGACGGCACAGGCCACCAGTGTGTCGGTGGCCAGCGGCAGATACCGCCCGTGCTGCTCGTAGCTGCCCACCGGCAGTACCGCCACCTGCCGCGCGACACCGGCCCCCCGGGCCCGCACGTCCTGCGTGGTGTCCGCCGGTATCCCTGAACCACCCATCTCCGCAAGGCCCTTCGTCTCAGCTCGTGAAACTGTTGAGGAACCCGGGAATGATGACAGAACCGCATGGCGTACCAGGCGAGAAGACCGCGCACCGGCGCACGGACGTGGAACGCGTGACGGCCGTCCCACTGCCCACGGTGTACGGGGACTTCCGCGCCGTCGGCTACCTCGACCACCAGCGCGGCGACGAGCAAGTGGCCCTGGTGCACGGGGACATCGGCACCGAGAACGTCCTCACCCGGCTGCACTCGGAGTGCCTCACCGGCGACGCCTTCGGCTCCCGGCACTGCGAGTGCGGCGACCAGCTCGCCGCCGCGCTGCGCGCCGTGGCCGCCGAGGGCGCCGGCGTCGTCGTCTACCTGCGCGGGCACGAGGGCCGCGGCATCGGCCTGCTCGCCAAGCTGCGCGCGATGGCCCTCCAGGCGCAGGGCCTGGACACGGTGGAGGCCAACCTCGCGCTGGGACTCCCGGTGGACGCCCGGGACTACGGGGCCGCCGCCCGCATCCTCGACGACCTGGGCGTCCGCTCGGTCCGCCTGATGTCCAACAACCCCCGCAAACAGGAGGCGTTGACCCGGCACGGCATCCGGGTCGCCGAACAGGTGCCGCTGCTGATACCCCCGTGCGAGAGCAACATCACCTATCTGCGGACCAAACGGGAGCGCCTGGACCACCACCTGCCCCACCTGGACGCCGCGGCCCCGGTGCCGGTCGGTCCGTGAGCGCCTCGCGCACCAGCCGCTTCAGGTCCCGGAACACCGTGTGCGAGGACCTCGGCCGCACCTGGGTCAGGAACTGCACCGTCAGGTCCTGGCCCGGGTCCACCCAGAACGTCGTCGTCGCCACCCCGCTCCAGCCGTACGTGCCGGGCCCGGAGGGTGCCTCGGTGCGGGCGGGATCGGTCACCACCGACACGCCCAGGCCGAAGCCGACGCCGTCGTTGCCGGGGCTGTCGTGGGCCGGGCGGCTGCCGAAGGCGCGCAGATCGGCGCCGCCGGGGAGGTGGTTGCGGGTCATCAGGTCCACGGTGCCGGGAGCGAGCAGCCGTACGCCGTCCACCTCGCCGCGGCGCCGCAGCAGTTCGCTGAAGCGGTGGACGTCGTACGCGGAGGCCACCAGGCCGCCGCTGCCGGACAGGAACCGGGGCCGGCCCCGCAGCGGCAGCCCGGGGACGGGTTCGATGCCGCCGCCGTCCCGCTCGCCGTACAGCTCGGCCAGCCGGGTCGCCTGTGCGTCGGTGACCTCGAAGCCGGCGTCCGGCATGCCGAGCGGGCCGAAGATCCGCTCGGCGCAGAAGACGTCCAGCGGCCGGCCGCTCACCACCTCCACCAGCCGCCCCAGGACGTTGCTGGCGACGGAGTAGTTCCACTGGGTGCCCGGTTCGAACTGGAGCGGCAGGCTCGCGTACAGGTCGACCGTCTCGGCCAGGTCCGCGCCGGGCAGCACCGAGGACTCCAGTCCCGCCGCCCGGTACAGGGCGTCCACGGGGTGGGCGTGGTAGAAGGCGAAGGTCAGGCCCGCGGTGTGGGTCATCAGGTGCCGGACCAGGACGGGGCCGGCGGCCGGGCGGGTGGTGACGTCGGGCGCCTCGCCGCTCACGTACACCCGCGGCTCGGCGAACGCCGGCAGGTGGCGGGCCACCGGCTCGTCCAGCGACAGCCGGCCCTCCTCCACCAGCATCAGCGCGGCGACCGAGGTGACCGGCTTGGTCATGGAGTAGATCCGGAACAGCGTGTCGGCCTCGACGGGCAGCCCGGCCGCCACGTCCCGCCGGCCGTACGCCGTGAGGTGGGCGACGCGTCCGCCGCGGGCGACGGCCACCAGGAAGCCCGGCAGCCGGCCCGCGTCCACCTCCCGGGCGAAGTGCGCGTCCAGCCGCTCCAGCGCGCTCCTGTCCAGCCCGGCCTCGTCCGGGTCGGTCTCCTGCCGCAGCCGTGCCATCGTCGTCCTCCCGTCGTGCTCGTCACTCGCCGAGGTGCGTCCGGTCTACCCGCCCCGGACCGCCTCAGACCTCGGGGCCGTCGGGAACCCCGGGGAACACACCGCGCGGCCGGCCTGTTCACCCATGCATGACCGATGACGACGACGCCACGCGGGACGCGCTGCTGAAGCTGTTCGCCGAGGGACACGCCGGAGTGCTGGTCACCCTCAAACGGGACGGGCGGCCCCAGCTGTCCAACGTCAGCCACGCCTACGACCCCGCCGAGCGCACGATCCGCGTGTCGGTCACCGACGACCGGGCCAAGACCCGCAACCTGCGCCGGGACCCCCGCGCCTCCTACCACGTGACCACCGGTGACCGGTGGGCCTACGCGGTCGCCGAGGGCACCGCCGAGCTGACCCCGGTCGCCGCCGGCCCGCACGACGACACGGTCGAGGAACTCGTCCGCCTCTACCGCGACGTCCTGGGCGAACACCCGGACTGGGACGACTACCGCGCCGCGATGGTCCGCGACCGGCGGCTGGTGGTACGGCTGCGGGTGGAGCGGGTGTACGGCGTGCCGCGCCGGGACTGACCGACCGGCCGTGTGAAAAGAGACCAGACGGACCGGGCGGAGGCGCCCGGTCCGTGGCCGGGCGGCCCGTTCAGGCCGTGACCGTCTCCGGCCGGGCCGGCTCCTCGGCCGCCCGCTCGCCCAGCCGCTCCGTCGGGACCTGGTGGGTCTCCCGGGCCGTGAGCGCCGCGATGACCGGCGGGACGCACAGCGCCGCCGTGAACAGGGCCACCGCCGACCAGTCGTCCCCGTCCGGACCGGCGATCCGCGCCGCGAACGTCACCGCGAACCCGGCCACCGCGAACCCGATCTGGGTACCGATCGCCACGCCCGACAGCCGGACCCGGGTCGCGAACATCTCGCCGTAGAAGGCCGGCCACACGCCGTTCGCGGCGCTGTAGACCACCCCGAAGCAGAGGATGCCGGTCAGGAACGTGAACGCGTAGGAACCGGTCGAGATCGCCCACAGGTACAGGAACATCGTCACCGCGCTGCCCGCCGCGCCGACCAGGTACACCGGCCGCCGGCCGATCCGGTCGGACAGCGTCGCCCACAGCGGGATCGCGGCGAGCGCGACGACGTTGGCCAGGGCGCCCACCCACAGCATGGCGGTACGGGACATCCCGACCGAGTCACTGGTGGCGTACGCCAGTGCCCACACCGTGAAGATCGTGCTGACGGAGGCGATCAGCGCGCCCCCGATCACCCGCAGCACATCCGCCCAGTGCTCACGCACCAGCACCACCAGCGGCAGCTTGACGACGCCCTCGGAGGCGGTCTGCCGCTCGAACGCCGGGGTCTCGTCCAGGTTGCGGCGGATGAACCAGCCGACGACGGCGACCGCGACGCTCAGCCAGAACGGCACCCGCCAGCCCCAGGACAGCAGGTGCTCCTCGGGCAGCGCGGCGACGGGGATGAAGACCAGGGTGGCGAGCAGCTGCCCGCCCTGGGTGCCGCTGAGGGTGAAGCTGGTGAAGAAGCCGCGACGCGTGGCGGGCGCGTGTTCCAGCGTCATGGAGTTGGCGCTGGCCTGCTCTCCGGCCGCCGATATGCCCTGCAGGACGCGGCACAGGACCAGCAGCACCGGGGCGAGCGTGCCGACCTGCTCACGGGTGGGCAGACAGCCGATGAGGAAGGTCGACAGGCCCATCAGCACCAGCGTGAACACCATGATCTTCTTGCGGCCCATGCGGTCGCCGACGTGTCCGAGGAAGAACGCGCCGACCGGGCGGGCGGCGTACGCGACCCCGAAGGTGGCCAGCGACAGCAGGGTGGCCGTCGCCGGGTCCGACTCGTCGAAGAAGATCTCCGGGAAGATCAGCGCGGCGGCGCTGCCGTAGATGAAGAAGTCGTAGTACTCCAGGGCGCTGCCGATCCAGGCGGCGGTCGCGGCCTTCTTCGGCTGCCCCGGCGGGGCCTCGGGGGCGGGAGTGGGGACGGACACGGAGGCTCCTTCGGCATCGTCGCCTAATTAACCCACTGGGTAGTTACCAGGGGTCGGGTTGGGATGTTGCGCCCAGGTGTCCCCGGTGTCAAGAGGCGATGACCGGGAGGGTCCGGCCCGTTCAGTCCGCCGCCCGCTCCGCCGTCAGGTAGGCGATCACCATGTCGCCGAGCATGGCCCGGTAGTGCTCCCGCTGCTCGGGAGCGACCAGGTCACGGCCGAACAGGGCGCCGAAGGTGGCCCGGTTGGCGACCCGGAAGAAGCAGAAGGAGCTGATCATCGCGTGCAGGTCGACCGCGTCCACGTCCGCCGTGAACAGACCCGACTCCTGCCCCGCCGCGAGGATGCGGCGGATCACGTCCAGCGCCGGCGAACCGATCCTGCCCAGCCGCTCGGAGGCGGCGATGTGCTCGGCGCCGTGGATGTTCTCGATGCTCACCAGGCGGATGAAGTCCGGGTGCCGCTCATGGTGGTCGAAGGTGACCTCGGCAAGGCGGCGGATGGCGGCGACCGGGTCCAGGTGCTCGACGTCGAGCTGCTGCTCGGCCTCCCGGATCACGCCGTACGCCCGCTCCAGGACGGCTGTGAACAGCTGTTCCTTGCCGCCGAAGTAGTAGTAGATCATCCGCTTGGTGGTGCGGGTGCGGGCGGCGATCTCGTCGACGCGGGCCCCGTCGTACCCGGCTCGGGCGAACTCCCGGGTGGCGACGTCGAGGATCTCGGCCCGGGTGCGGGCGGCGTCGCGGATGCGCCCGTTGGCTCGTGCCGGTTCGTCGACGCTGGTCATCGGGTGTTCCTTCGGCCGGGGCGTGGATCGGTGCCGTGATTGTAGAAGGTCGGGTCTTCCCCGTGCCGGGCCTTGCTGGTATGACTAACGTACTGGTTCGTACATTAGGTGGAGGTCCCTGTGGCCAAGGACTCGTATCTCGTCGGACTGATCGGTTCCGGCATCGGCCCCTCGCTCACCCCGGCCCTGCACGAGCGGGAGGCCGGCCGGCAGGGCCTGCGCTACCTGTACCGGCTGATCGACATCGACGTCCTCGGCGCCCCGCCCGAGAAGGTGGGCGACCTGCTGCGGGCCGCCCGCGACCTGGGCTTCGACGGGCTGAACATCACCCACCCGTGCAAACAGCTCGTCATCGGCCACCTCGACGCGCTCGCCCCGCGGGCTCAGGCGCTCGGCGCGGTCAACACCGTCGTCTTCGCGGACGACGGCCGGGCCGTCGGCCACAACACCGACGTCACCGGCTTCGCCGCCTCCTTCGCCCGGGGCCTGCCCGACGCACCGCTGGAGCGGATCGTGCAGCTCGGCGCGGGCGGGGCGGGCGCCGCCGTCGCCCACGCCACGCTCACCCTGGGCGCCGGACGGGTCACCGTCGTCGACGCGCTGCCCGAGCGGGCCGCCGCCCTCGCCGACTCCCTGAACCGGCACTTCGGCACCGGCCGCGCCCACCACGCCACCCCGGACGACCTCCCCGGCCTGCTGGCCCGCGCCGACGGCATCGTCCACGCCACCCCCACCGGCATGGCCGCCCACCCCGGCCTCCCGCTGCCCGCCGCGCTGCTCCGCCGGGACCTGTGGGTGGCCGAGGTCGTCTACCGGCCGCTGGAGACCGAGCTGCTGCGCACCGCCCGCGCGCTCGGCTGCGCCACCCTCGACGGCGGCGGCATGGCGGTCTTCCAGGCGGTGGACGCGTTCCGGCTGTTCACCGGACGGGAACCCGACAGCACGGCCATGCTCGCCGACCTCCGGGAACTGGCCGGCGCCGTCGCCACGCCCCGATAGCCACCGGGAAGAGGCAGACAGGCAGAACAGGAAGAACAGGAAGAGGTACCGACGTGCGGACGTCCATCGCCACCGTCTCCCTCAGCGGCTCCCTCACCGAGAAGCTGACCGCCGCCTCCCTGGCCGGGTTCGACGGCGTGGAGATCTTCGAGAACGACCTGCTGGCCAGCCCCCTCACCCCGGAGGAGATCCGCGCCCGCTGCGCCGACCTCGGCCTCCGCATCGACCTCTACCAGCCGATGCGGGACCTGGAGGCGCTGCCCGAGGAGGAGTTCGCCCGGAGCCTGCGGCGCGCCCGGCACAAGTTCGCGCTGATGCGCAGGCTCGGCGCCGACACCGTCCTGGTCTGCTCCAGCGTCCGCCCGGACGCCGTCGACGACGACGCCCTCGCCGCCGAGCAGCTCGCCCGGGTCGCCTCGCTCGCCGCGGACCACGGCATCCGCGTCGCCTACGAGGCGCTCGCCTGGGGCCGGCACATCAGCACCTACGACCACGCCTGGCGCGTCGTCGAGGCCGCCGACCACCCCGCGCTCGGCACCTGCCTGGACAGCTTCCACATCCTCTCCCGGCACAGCGAGCCGGAGGCCCTCGACGGCATCGCGGACATCCCCGGCGAGAAGATCTTCTTCCTCCAGCTCGCGGACGCGCCCCGGCTCGCCATGGACGTCCTCCAGTGGAGCCGCCACCACCGCTGCTTCCCGGGCCAGGGCGGCTTCGATGTCGCGGGCCTGGTCCGGCGCGTCCTGCGCACCGGCTACGACGGCCCGCTCTCCCTGGAGGTCTTCAACGACGTCTTCCGCCAGTCCGAGGCCGCCCCGACCGCCGTGGACGCCCAGCGCTCCCTGCGCCTGCTCCAGGAGGAGGTCGGCACCGCGTCGCCGCCCCCGCCCGTCGTCCCCACCGGCGTCGCCTTCGCCGAACTGGTCACGCCGGACGACCGGCCGGTCACCGCGCTCCTCGGCGCCCTCGGCTTCACCCGCGTCGCCCGGCACCGCGGCAAGCCCGTCGCCCTGTGGCAGCGGGGCGAGGCCCGCGTCCTGGTCAACACCGGCCCGGCCGAGCGCCGCGACGGCACCCGGCTCGCCGCCGTCGGCCTGACCACCCCCGATCCCGCCGGGGCGGCCCGCCGCGCCGAGGCCATGCTGGCCCCGGTCCTGCCGCGCCGCCGCGCTCCCGAGGACGCGCCGCTGGACGCGGTCGCCGCCCCCGACGGCACGGAACTGTTCCTCTGCGCCGCTCCCGGCGCCGACGGCCCCGACTGGCGCACCGACTTCGCGGACGACACCCCGGCGCCCGAGGCCGACGAGGCGTGCCGCATCGACCACCTCGCCCTGACCCAGCCCTGGCACCACTTCGACGAGGCGGCGCTCTTCCACCGCGGCGTCCTCGGACTGAGCCCGCAGCAGAGCGTGGACGTCGCCGACCCCTACGGGCTGCTCCGCAGCCGTGCCGTCAGCAGCGCCGACGGCGCCGTCCGCATCGTGCTGACGGTGGGCGCCGCCCCCACCGACGACACCGCGCACGCCCAGCACATCGCGCTCGCCACCGACGACGTGGTCGCGGCGGCCCGCCGCTTCCGCGCGGCCGGCGGCCGGCTGCTGCCCGTCCCGGCCAACTACTACGACGACCTGGCGGCCCGCCACGAGTTCGCCGACGGCGAGCTGGAGACGTACCGCGAACTCGGCATCCTCTACGACCGGGACGCCCACGGTGTCTTCCGGCACTGCTACACGCGCACGGTGGGCCGGGTCTTCTTCGAACTCCTCCAGCGCGACGGCGGCTACCGCGGCTACGGCGCCCCCAACGCGGCCGTGCGCCTGGCCGCGCAGCACACCGCCCAGCCGGTCACTGGCGGCTGACGGCGCGGGTCACGCCCGCGATCACCGTCGAGGCGAGGATCCAGCCCATGAGGACGAGGACGTAGGCGAGCCACTGGTACCCGCCGCGCGGGGCGAACGCCGTCTCCTGCCCGAAGGAGATGATCGGCAGCAGCAGGTCGAGCGTGTAGAACACCGGGCTGAACTCCGGGGACTCGGACGGCTTCAGCGCCTCGGGGCGGTGCAGTCCGTAGGTCAGGGAGCCGACGGCCAGCAGGGACAGCAGCCAGGCGCCGGCCCGCAGCGGGCGGAAGCCGTAGCCGACGGCGACGTCCTGGAGGTGGCCCCAGAGGCGGCCGTACCAGCGCAGGGTGCGGCGGTGCCGGCGCAGCTTGGCCAGTTGCACGAGCCGGGCCGCGTCGTCGTCGCCGATGCGCCGGTAGGCGGCCGTCAACTGCTCGTAGGAGTGCGGGACGTAACCGTCGCCGTCGCGCTCCAGCATGGGCAGGTGGCGCGCCGCCGGGTGGTGCGGGACGAGCGTCGTGTAGGTGAGGTCGCTGAGGTACACCTCGTCCGGCACCATCGCCGGGTCGAGGCGGAGGCTGTCCAGCCGGGCGCGGCGCAGCCGGAGCGCGCCCTCGACGCGCTCGCCGTCGAACAGCCACAGCTCCCCGATGACCGCACTGGTGATCTGCAGCGCGGTGCCGCCGGGCCGGGACAGGCTCGTCCCGGACAGGTCGAGGGCTCCGGCGACGCGGGCGCCCCGGAAGTCCATGCGGCCCCGGGTGCGCAGACAGGTGGCCGACACACTCGCCCCGACGACGAGGTACGGCGCCTCCAGGACGGTTTCGCCGGGGGCGTCCAGTACGGCCTCACGGAGGTTGACCGTGCCGGCGACCGACGCGCCGGTGAGCCGGACCGTTCCGCGCGTGCGCAGTCCGGGCGCCCACAGATCGGCGCCGACGGTGGCCTGGTTCAGCTGGAGCACCGGCCCCTCGGCGTCCGGCACGTCGATCCGCGCGCTCTCCAGGTACAGGCTCCCGGCGATCTCCGCCCCGGCCAGCCGCACCATGCCGTGGAACCGGGCGCGGGTCATCCGCAGCACGCCGTCCACCCGCACCGCGTGCGAGACCAGCCCGGGCAGTACGGACTCGCTGAGGTTCAGCTCGCGCAGCCGGCCGCCGTAGAAGCGGGGCGTCTCCTCGAAGTGGCAGTGCCGCAGCCGCACCGGGTGGTCGACGGTCGCGTACTGGAGGTCGAGGATCCCGGTGATCCGCGCGCCCGCGAGGGAGAGCGCGGGAACCTCGCCGTTCTCCCGGGGGCCGTCGAGCAGCAGCGCGCGCAGCACACCGGCGCGTACGGTCCGCTCCGCACCCCAGGCGCCGCCGCCGTCGGGATCGTCGTCGGGGTCGGTGCGGAAGTCGACGTGCTCGCCCCGGGCGAAGGCCCGCCACACCCGCGCCTCGGCCGGCGTCAGATCGTTGATCTCCATCAGCGGGGACTCTGACGCGACGGCCGGGGCCTGTCAACCAGACCCCGGCCGCCGGGAGTTCACGACCGGGTGTTCCACTCCGCGAGCACGGGGTGCCCGTGCTCGGTGGACAGCCGGCTCAGGGTCGCCGTCGCCAGTTGGAACAGCCGGCCCTCGGACGCCGGCAGCCCGAGCCGGCGCGCGGTCACCACCCGCAGGAAGTGACCGTGCGCCACCAGCACCACATCGCCCTCGGCGAGCGCCGGCTCCACCCGGGACAGCAGCCGGTCGGCCCGCAGGCCGACCTGCTCCGGCGACTCGCCCGGACTCTCCGCGCCGGGCGGCACCCCGTCGGTCCACAGGTCCCAGTCGGGCCGGGCCCGGTGGATGTCGCGGGTGGTGACGCCCTCGTAGCCGCCGTAGTCCCACTCGCGCAGGTCGGCGTCGGTCTCCGCGCCCACCAGGCCGGCCAGTTCCGCGGTGCGCACGGCCCGGCCGAGGGGACTGGTCAGCACCAGGGCGAACGGCCGCCCGGACAGCAGCGGGGCCAGGGACTTGGCCTGCTCCTCACCGCGCGGGGTGAGGGGCAGGTCGGTGTGGCTGGTGTGCTGTCCGGAACGGCTCCACTCGGTCTCGCCGTGGCGGACGAGCAGCAGATCTCCCACGCCGGGCTACTTCGAGGACTCGACGGCGTGGCCGCCGAACTGGTTGCGCAGCGCGGCGATCATCTTCATCTGCGGCGAGTCGTCCTGCCGGGAGGCGAACCGGGCGAACAGCGACGCGGTGATCGCGGGCAGCGGCACGGCGTTGTCGATGGCCGCCTCGACGGTCCACCGGCCCTCGCCGGAGTCGGCGGCCCGGCCGCGCAGCTGCTCCAGGTGCGGGTCGTCGTCGAGGGCGTTGACGGCGAGGTCGAGCAGCCAGGAGCGGATGACGGTGCCCTCCTGCCAGGAGCGGAAGACCTCGCGGACGTTGTCCACGGAGTCGACCTTCTCCAGCAACTCCCAGCCCTCGGCGTACGCCTGCATCATGGCGTACTCGATGCCGTTGTGGACCATCTTCGCGAAGTGCCCGGCGCCGACCTTGCCCGCGTGGACGTAGCCGTAGGGGCCCTCCGGCTTGAGCGCGTCGAAGATGGGCCTGAGGTGCTCGACGCACTCCTTCTCGCCGCCGACCATCAGCGCGTAGCCGTTCTTCAGGCCCCACACGCCGCCGGAGACACCGGCGTCGACGAAGCCGATGCCGCGCTTGGCGAGTTCCTCGGCGTGCTTCTCGTCGTCCGTCCAGCGGGAGTTGCCGCCGTCGATGACGATGTCGCGGGGCTTGAGGATGCCGGAGAGCTGGTCGATGACGGCCTGGGTGGGACCGCCGGCCGGGACCATCACCCACACCGCGCGCGGCGCTTCGAGCCGGTCGACCAGGTCGACCAGGCTGTCGACATCGGAGAGTTCGGGGTTGGTGTCGTAGCCGACGACGGTGTGGCCGGCGTTGCGCAGACGCTCGCGCATGTTGCCGCCCATCTTGCCGAGACCGATGAGACCGATCTGCATGTCAGTGCACTTCCTTCAGTTCGCGGTAGGCGGCCACCAGGGCCTGGGTGGACGGGTCGAGGCCGGGGACGTCCGCGCCCTCGGTGAGGGCGGGTTCGACGCGCTTGGCGAGGACCTTGCCGAGTTCGACGCCCCACTGGTCGAAGGAGTCGATGTTCCACACGGC
>NZ_JBVHEO010000024.1:0-67638 GCF_055562815.1 Streptomyces sp. NPDC016677
GGGCCCGACGCGGCGTTTTGCGGCGCCCGGCTCGCGCGGCCTGGCCGATCAGCCCTTCCACGTACATCCTCTGGTCGCCGTCCAGCCGTAGCTCGCGAACGAGAGACTCAAGCACCGGTGGCGACGGTGCCAGTCGGCCCTGCTCGATGCGTACGTAGTAGTCGGTACTGATCGCGGCAAGCTCAGCCACCTCTTCGCGGCGCAGCCCTCGCACGCGGCGCTGGGTGTGAGCGCGCTCGGGAAGCCCGACCTGCGCCGGTGTGAGCTCGCCGCGGCGATGCCTGAAGAACTCACCGAGCTCGCGAAGATGTGCGGAATCAGTCACTCCTCCAGCATGTCAGTGAGGAAAAGCCTCTGCCTGGGAGAGATCCTTCCTAGGAAGCAGCGCGACCTTCCTGCGCCCGGCTGTCAGCCGCACAGTGGACACAGGCCGCAGATCGCCGGCCACCCACGATTCCGCAGGAGCAGAAAATGAGGACTGACGTCCGCTTCCAGACCAACGGCCTGCAGCTCGCAGGGCACCTTTACCTTCCCGACGGCGCCGACGGTCCGCTGGCCGCGGTAGTCGTCGGCCACCCCACGACCGGAGTCAAGGAGCAGGCGTCGGCGACGTATGCGACGCGCCTGGTCGAGGAAGGCTTTGCCGTCCTGACCTTCGACGCCGCCTTCCAGGGCGAGTCCGAAGGCCTGCCCCACGGCCTGGAGGACCCCTCCCAGCGCGCCGAGGACTTCCGCGCGGCGGTCTCCTACCTCACCACGCGCCCCGAGGTCGACTCCGAGCGTATCGGCGTCATGGGCGTGTGCGGCTCGGGCGCCTACGTGCCCTACGCGGCCCAGACCGACCACCGCATGAAGGCCGTGGCCGGTGTCTCCGGGACCGATGTTCCCAGCTTCCTGCGTGGCGCCGACCCCGAGGACTGGCAGCAGATGGTGGCGAACTCCGGTAACCACCGCAGCGCCGAAGCCGCCGGCGAGCCCGCGGTGACGTTCGCCGTGCTGCCGGAGAAGGTCGATGCCGACACCCCCGCCTCCGCTGCCGAATTCGTTGACTACTACAAGACACCCCGAGGCCGGCACCCGCGTTCCACGGGGGACATGGTCGTGCGCAGCGCGGACCTCCTGGACCAGTTCGACTCTTTCACCGACGTCGCGAAGATCGCGCCTCGCCCGCTGCTCATGATCGCCGGCACCGAGGCCGTCACCCGCGGGTTCTCCGAGAAGGCCGTCGCCGACAGCCCCGGCAACGCCGAGCTATTCCTCGTCGAGGGCGCCAGCCACGCCGACCTGTACGACCGCGACGAGTACGTGACTCCTGCCGTCGCCAAGCTGGTCGAGTTCTTCAGTAAGCACCTCGCCTGAGTCGGCAGGCATGACCGGCCATCCAACGAATGCCTCGCCCGTGCTGCGGGCAGCGGCTCTCGTCAGGGCAAGGTGTGCCCCGGCGAGGGTCAGACTGCCAAGAGACGGGAAGGTGCTGGTCGCAGCCACTCTCCGATGGCCGCGACCAGCACTGCGGCCTCATAACGGACGGCAAGCTTGTCGTATCTCGTGGCGACCGCGCGATGCCTCTTGAGACGATTGATCCCACACTCGACAGCTTGGCGCTCGCGGTAGTCGACCGGATCGAAACGCGGAGGTCGGCCGCCGCGGGAGCCGAGCTTCCGGCGGTTGCGTGCCTGATCAGACTTGTCGGGAATGGTGCATCGGATCCCTCGGCGGCGCAGGTAGGCGCGGTTTCTGCGGGAGGCGTAGGCCCTGTCGGCCCGTACACGGTCGGGGCGGACGCGTGGTCGGCCCCGCCCGATGCGGGGCACGCGGACTTTTGCCAGCACGAATTCGAACTGCGGTGAGTCCCCCCGCTGTCCTGCTGTGACCACGATCGACATGGGTTTTTGGCCTTGCTCGACGGCCAGGTGAAGCTTGGTGGAGAACCCGCCGCGCGAGCGTCCCAGCCCGTGATCACGGGGCTCGGTGAAGATGCCGCCCGGCGATTCCTTCTGCAGGTCGGCCTTTCTACGAGCCCCGGCCGCATGCTGATGGGCGCGGCAGACCGTGGAGTCGACGCTCAAGTCCCACACGATCGCACCTTTCGCATCGGCCAAGGATTGGAGCCGGGTGAGGATCCGCTGCCACCGGCGGAACAGGTGGTAGACCCGGCCCCACGGCCCGTACTCGACGAGCACGTCCCGCCACGGCACACCAGTGCGGACCCGGAACCGTATGCCGTCGATCAACTGCCGCCGAGGCCAGACAGGCGGTCGGCCCGCCTTCATGCTCTTCGGTAGCAGCGGCTCCAGAACCGCCCACTGCTCATCTATGAGATCTCCCCGTCCCATGGACCGTGATCATCCACTGTCCGAGATCGACTTTCGACACATGCCCTAGGGGCGGACGGCCAGCCGGGAATGACCTTCGCGCGCACAGAGACTGCTGCCGCATGGTTGTCAGTGGCCGGCCCTTAACGCCGCCGCGCTCAGGGGTGACGAGGAGCGGACCGGTCGCCGCACTCCAAAAGTGGCCGGATTCAACCGTCGCCGGGCCATCGGTGACGAGGCTCTTGTCAACGAAGCCGAGGAATGCCTCGCGGAAGAGCCGCTACAGCTTCCGGGCCACCGTCCCGGTCGGCATGGGGGTGCGCCCGCTGCGTGACTCGGCCGCAGGCGGTCTGGACGAGGACGACGAGCAGCCGTGAGGCTGGCGCTGGGAGGTGACCTGGGACCGGGACGCGGCAGCGATCGGCGGCCTGTACGACTACCTCCTGCGTACTGGTTACGTCACTGCCGGGCCATGGCGGTCGACGAGTCACGGAGGGACGCCGGCCCGCGGTGCACGGGGCCAGAACGGAACCGGGTGTCCACCGCCAGGATCATCAGCACTCCCGGAGGAAGGCGAGTCCAGGAAGGGGAGATCGGTCATCACCGCTGCTCAAACCACTCCTTGGTGTGAGAGTGGATGCCGGCGCGCCGGATCAAAATCTCAGAGCGGGACGTCTTCCCACGGTGTCAAGGGGGAGCGTGGTTCCGCACCGAGAAACAGAGCGTCAAGGAGGCAGAAGATGCAGAACTCGACCGAGTTGGTGCGCCACGACGAGGTGACTACCGAGTCCGGGAAGGCCCCGTACGAGCCGCCGCTCCTGGTGGAGGCCGGGGTGTTCGCCGAGGAGACGCGAGGCGGCAGCGGGAAGTACAGGGAGGCGGGCATCGGGCGTTTCCTCGACTGACCTCTTCCTTCTGACCGTTTCGTGAGGATCCCGTGTACTGGTTCGTCTCACTGCCGGACTGCGCGTCAGGTCGGCATGTCCTGGAGAACGTGCGCCAGGAGCACCGGCTGCTCGTCGCTCATGCCTCCGGAAGGCCGTGGCTGGTCGGACAGCTTCCGGCGGACCAGGTACGGGTGATCACGGCGGGAAGGACGCGGCTCGCGGTACTCGGCCGTGCGCCGGGTGCCGCGACCCTGCCCCCGGGCATGTTTCCGGGCCGGCCGGACAGCACGCCGGGCGCCGGTGAGCCAGCGGGAAGCGGTGTGGGGGACGATGCGCTTCGTCGCCGCCTCGCTTGGATCCGGGATACCGAGGACCTGACTGATCTGGACGAGATCGCCGCGGCGCTGCGGGGAAGTTGTCACCTGGCGCTCTCGGCGTACGGCCGGTACCGGATCCAGGGGACGGCGTCCGGGCTGCGCCGGGTGTTCCGGACCCGCTGGCAGGGGCTGACCCTGGCCGCCGACCGCGCCGACGTACTCGCCGAGCTCACCGGTGCGACGCTGGACGAGGTGTTCCTCGCCCTGACCCTGCTGGGTGAGGGGCCGCCTGCGCCCCTTGATGAAAGGTCTTCGTGGAAGGGGGTGAGCGCGGTCCCCTCCGGCAGCGCCCTCACCGTTGCCCCCGGCGGGACGTCCTGCGTCCGCCGCTGGTGGCGGGCCCCCGAGCCGCAGCTGCCGCTGGAGGCGGGGGCAGCGGCGCTGGGGGAAGCATTGCGGGTGGCCGTGGCCGACCGGGTGGGTGAGGAGACTGCGGCGGGCCGGATCCCGGGCTGCGACCTGTCCGGTGGCATGGACTCCACCGCGCTGGCCTTCCTCGCCCAGTCTGCCGGCAGCACGCCGGTGACCTGCACGGTCACCTACCGGGACGCCGCCAACGACGATGCCTACTGGGCGGGCCTCGCCCAGCGGCAGCTTTCTGCCCCGGCAGTCCCTGTGCTGCGCCTGGCCGGGGAGCAGGTGCCCCACCAGTACGCCGGTATGGAACAAGTTCCGCTACTGACGGACGCCGTCTCCCCGATGCTGCGGGGGCGGGCCGTGCTGGGGCGTGTGGCCGCCGGGTACCGCGAACACGGCGTAGCCCTTCAGATCGCCGGTCATGGCGGCGACGAGGCCGTCCAGGCCACCTTGGGTTACCTGCACGGTCTGGCGCGGCGGCACCCACTGCTGGCTGTGCGCCATCTGCGCGGCCACCGGTCCCGGAGACGGTGGCCCGCGGGCAGGGGGCTGTACGCACTCATGGACTCCCGTCCCTACGCCGCCTGGCTGGCCGGTGAGGCCGGGCTGCTGCGGGCACCGGCGAGCAGGAGCCTGGCGTTCGGCTGGGGCGAGCCCCTCCGGATGGCGCCGTGGGCCACGGACACCGCCCGGGAGCTGGTCGCCGACGCGCTCAGGGACGCCGCCCGGACTGCGGAGCCCCTCGATCCCGATCGCGGTCGGCACGCCACACTGCACCGCGTGCATACCGCGGCCCAGCTCTACCGGCTGATGCGCCAGGAGCAGCCGTCGCCCTGGATCGCGCTGCCCTTCCTCGACGACCGGGTGCTGGAGGCGTGCCTGGCTGTCCGCCCCGAGGAGCGCGGCACCCCATACGTCTACAAGCAGCTCCTCGCCACCGCCGTGCGGGAAACGGTGCCGGGGGCGTTGCTGGGCCGGTCCACCAAGGGCAGTACGGACAAGGACTTCTACGAAGGGCTGCGCCTGCACCGCGCGCACCTGCACGATCTGGTGGACCACTCCGTCCTCGCCGAACACGGCCTCGTCGATCCCACCGCGCTGCGCCACGCGCTGTTCACACCGAGCCCGCGCACCACCAACCATCTCGAGGACACCCTCGGATGCGAGCACTGGCTGCGGCTGATTCCCGCGCCCAGCAGCCACCCCCCGCTGGAGCGACACCCTTGACCGTACGGCTGACACCCCATGTCTCCCTGACCCGTACCGCAACCGGCATGGTCCTGCTGGACCAGACCACCGGCCGGTACTTCGAACTCAACCAGGCGGGCGCGACGACACTTGACGCGCTGCTCGACGGAGCGAGCCTTCCACGGGCGGCGCAGCTCGTGTCCGATGGCTCCCGCGAAGGCACCCAGCAGGCACTCACCGACCTGGGCAGTTTCCTTGGGCGGCTCACCGACAACGGCCTTGCCACCGTCGAGGAACCGCACGACAGCCCAGATCGCATCGGCATCCTCCGCAAGGGAATCGACGCTTTCCGGAAGACGACCGGCACAGCCCGCAAGGGAGGAGGGGCATGAGCATTCCCACCGCGGTGCCCGAGCGCCCCGCCCCAAGCTGGTGGCGGCAGCCCCCGGCCCGGGTGGCCATCGTCCTGGCCTGGGCGCTGGCCAGACTCTCTCCGCGCCGTATCCGCGCCGTGCTGGGCCTGGTGCGCAGGGGTGCGCGGCCCGCCACGTACGAGGAGGCTACCCAGGCGCGGGACCGGGTCGTGGCGCTCAGCACGTCCTGTGCCGGGGAGGGGTGTCTCCAGCGGTCCCTGGCCACGGCTCTGCTCTGCCGCCTGCGCGGCACCTGGCCCACGTGGTGCACGGGCGTGCGTACCCAGCCGTTCGGCGCGCACGCCTGGGTGGAGGCCGCGGGACGGCCCGTGGCCGAGCCGCCGTCGACCGGGGATTACCGGCCGATTCTGACCGTCGGACCGCTGCGCCGATGAGTCCTCCCACCACGGCAGCCGCAGGCACGCGGAAGGCTGCGGCGCCGGAAACAGGCAGCGCCGGGCCCGCGCGCCGCGGCGCCCACGGCCGGCCCCGGCACCCGGTGCTGCGACTGATCCGCGGACACCGGGCCGCCCTCTGCCTGGGTGTCCTGCTCTCCACCGGTGCTTTGGCTGCCGGCCTGTCCCAACCCCTCCTCGTACGGGAAGTGGTGGAGGCGGCCGGGCACGGGACGATGCCCTGGCCAGTGGCCGGTGGCCTGGCCGCCCTGTTCGCCGCCCAGGCGCTCCTTCAGGCAGCCGGCACCTACGTACTCGGCCGCACCGGCGAAGCCGTCGTGCTGCACACCCGCCGACGCCTCACCGGCCGCCTGCTGCGGCTGCCGGTAGCCACCTACCATCGCTACCGTCTGGGCGACCTGATCTCCCGGACCGGCACGGACACGACCACGCTGCGCACGGCGACCGGACAAGCCTGCACCGACGCGGTGACCGGCGTGCTGGGTCTCGTGGGCACCCTGGCCCTGATGGCCTGGATCGACCTGCGGCTGCTGGGGGTCGCGGTCGCGGTCACCACGCTCACCGCCCTGATCTCCCTGCCCGCGCTCTCCCGGATCCGGCCGGCTGCCGAGGAGGCCCAGCGCGCGACCGGACACCTCACCGCGGACCTGGAACGTGCCCTCACCGCCATGCGGACCGTGCGGATGTGCGACGCCACCACCCGGGAGACCGCTCGGATCACTGGGCACGCGCGCACCGCCCATGACGCGGGTGTACGGATCGCGCGGGCCGACGCCGTTCTCGTGCCTGCGGCCGAACTCACCCTGCGCGTCGCCCTGATGGTGACGATCGTCGTCGGTGCCCTGGACATCGCCCACGGCACGGGCACCACCGCGGACCTGATGGCCTTCCTGCTCTACCTCGACTTCCTGGCCCAGCCCCTCACCGCCCTGATCAGTGCGGCCGGTGGACTCCAGCAAGCGGCCGGTGCCTCCGCGCGCATCACCGAGGTACTGGAACTGCCCGAGGAACGGGACATCGGGCAGCACCGGGAAGAGCGGGACCTCCTCAGCGCCGTTCCCGGCCCGGCCGCAGGACGGGCCGCCCTGGAGTTCCAGAACGTCTGGTTCGGCTACGACCTCGACCGGCCCGTGCTACGTGGCATCAGCTTCCAGCTGCCCCCGCGCGGCGTCACGGTCCTGCTCGGTGACTCGGGCACGGGCAAGACGACGGTGCTCGGCCTGGTCTCCCGCTTCCACACCCCGGACCGCGGACGCATCCTGCTCGGGGGCGTCGACATCCACACGCTGCCACTCAGGGAATACCGCAGCATGATCGGTCTGGTCGAGCAGGAAAGCCCGGTCCTCCACGGCACCCTGCGCGACAACCTCACCTACGCCGCCCCCGAGCTTGCGGACACGGACCTGTGGCAGACGCTGCGCCTGACCGGACTGGCGGAGTACGCCCGCTCCCTGCCGCAGGGACTGGACACCCCCGTCGGCGACCACGGCGCCACACTCTCCGGCGGCCAGCGCCAGCGGATCGCGATCGCCCGCGCCCTGGCCGCCCGGCCCGCACTGATCCTCCTGGACGAGCCCACCGCCCACCTTGACCCCGCCTCCGAACGGTCGCTGCTCCACACGCTCGACGAGATCGGCCGGCACTGCGCCCTGCTGATCGTCACCCACCGCACCAGCACACTGAACAGCATCAGCCAACGCCTCACCCTGACCCGACCGGACAGCGCAACCCAGGCGAACCAACCCACAACCCACTCCACGCCACCACTCCCGGTCACCGGCCCGGGAAACTGACCACCGACCGCCGGCAAGGAGCAGAGCCGGACCCAGACAGGGATCGGCGATCAGAGCTTTCCCGGACTCCCTGCCATCCAGGTCGACCTTGGCGGCCGGGCGGTTCCGAGCGAGCACGTGGAAGGCTGAGGTGTGCCGCAGGCGAGCATGGACGAGGGCGTGCTGCACGCCCGACGGTGGCGCCGTTCGCGCAGCAGATCCGCCAGGTAGGGGGAGGGGGCAGACACTCGCAGGCGGCCTGGCCCTCTCCCACGAAGCACTCGCCATCGCCTTGCACGCCGTCGAAGCCCTGTCCTGGACGGCGGTGCTGGACGCGGTCCGCTTGGAGCCCGGCGCCGACGTCGCCGCGGTCACCACCGTCCAGATCCGCGAGGTCGTCGAGCGGCTCGTCGCCGCCGGCCAGTGGAAGCCGGGCGACCCGGAGGTCCTGGTCGCGCTGGACGCCGGATACGACGCCCCGCGCATCGCCCACCTGCTGAACGGCCTGCCCGTCGAGATCCTCGGCCGGCTCCGCTCCGATCGCGTCATGCGCCGGCCAACGCCGCCGCGAGGCTACGACCCCAAAGGCGGCCGACCGCCCAAGCACGGCGGCGAGTTCGCCTTCGGAGACTCCAGCACCTGGGGCACCGAACAGGCCGTGACGACCACGGACACCCGGCTCTATGGGAAGGCGACCGCGCAGGCGTGGGACCGACTGCACCCGCGGCTCACCCGCCAGGCCGCATGGCTCGACCACGACGGCCCGCTGCCCATCATCGAGGGCACGGTCATCCGGCTGATCGTGGAGAAGCTGCCCAGCGGCAGGGTCAACAAGCCGGTCTGGCTGTGGTGGTCGGGCACCGGCGCCACCTCGGACGACGTGAACCGCTGCTGGCAGTCCTTCCTCCGCCGCTTCGACATCGAGCACACGTTCCGCCTGTTCAAGCAGACGCTACGATGGACCAAGCCCCGTCTTCGCAGCTCCGAGGCGGCCGACCGGTGGACCTGGCTGGTGATCGCCGCCCCTGCCCAGCTCCGGCTCGCCCGTCCACTGGCCACGGACCTGCGGCGGCCCTGGGAGAAGCCGACGGAGCCGAACAGACTGACACCCGCCCGCGTCCGCAGAGGGTTCAGAAACCTGCACGCGAAGACCGGGTCTCCAGCCGGTGCACCGAAACCGTCCCGGCCCGGGCCAGGCAGGCCACCGGGCTCGAAAAATCGCCGCCCAGCCACCCGTCACGACGTGGGCAGAGTCCTTGCCACCGGCGAAGCGTTCAGCCGACCCGCCCACCACAAAGTCGGCACGAAACCCCGACGTGTCACGCCCGTTCCGAGCTGACCGGCGACTGTCACTGCCCAATGACCATGCGGTCAAGCAGGATGGGCAACATGGACGCGAACGGAAGCCGACCCCTTGAAGACCTCGTGCAGTGGAACGGTGAGCTCTCTGGACTCATGAGAAATGCCCGGCACGGCGAACCAGCATCGGCTGTCACGTTCCGTCGTGGCCACGCCGTTGCTGCCGCGGAAAGGGTCACCACCGGGCTCGCCAGCCCCGGCCAGCTCGTCGACTGGGCACAGGCCGTGCACTTCGAGGACCAGGTGCACGTTGATGAAGGACACCAGGACCTGCTGACCCAGTTCCTCGTCGAAATCTCGACCCCCGAGCTGTTCGAACCCGTCACCCATGAAGTCTGCCAACGATGGCTACGCATCCTCCGGACATCGATGACCTCCGATGCCGAAGCAGCCGAACGTTAAACGACAAGCTCAGTGGGTGTTTTCGATCCTGAACGGCTCGTCAATGCCTGAGCGGGCCGCTGACGCGACCCGCTCGGCTTCGAGGGCTTCAGTGATTCGCCGTGTTCACCCGTCATTCATGTGCGGATGTTCGAAGGCGGATGTTGGTGGGTCGTCTGGGAGGAAGTCGCTCCAGCAGCCGGCGGGGAAGAGCGCGTGGGCAAGCTGGAGGAGTTGCAGCGGCTGCTGGTGCAGGCCGGTGACGGCGAGAGTGCGGCCCGTTTCCAGGCCGTCCAGCCGCTGGTGGATGAGCAGGTGGAGACCGGCGACGTCCATAAACCGGGCATGTCGCAAGTCCCAGGTCACGTGACGTGGGTAACGAACGGCGTCAGTTGTCGGGCGGCGGCGAGCAGGGCGGGCAGCGTGTCGTCCCCTCAGGGGGTCATGAGCCCGCAGACACAGGACCGCCGACGGGCGGTCCGGCAGCTATGGCGGGACCGGGTGCCCGTGAAAGGGGCGATGCCCGAAACCCGTGAACCGGCGCCTCCCGCGCCGCTGGTGAAGTCCGGCGGCATGCACACCGGTCAATCTCTTGTGCTGCCATCCTGGCACAACGGCAGCCCACTCCCACCGGTGCGACCGGGCCTTGCCGAAGCTCAAGTCCGGCGGGGGCATATGACCTGCCGGATACGCTCAGGCGGTGACGGGTCGGGGCTTCTTCGTCCACTCGGTCCGAGGGCTGCGCCGGGTCAGACGGCGGGGCATCAAGGTGACTAGCGCCCAGGTCACATGGGCCTCGCTGACCTGCGGAAGCCGCTCGTAATCCCGGACATTCCGCCGTGCCTTCATCACCCATCCCAGCGTGCGCTCGACGCGCCAGCGCCTCGGAAGCACCACGAACCCCTTGGCGCCCTTGGGTCGGGAGACGGTCTTCGGGGTGAGGTGCAGGAAGTCGTCGGCCCAGTCGATGAGCCGGCCCGCGTAGGCGGAATCCGCCCAGACCTGGGTGATCTGCGGCTGGGTGATACGCAGCCGCCACAGCAGTTCGCGTGCGGCGTCCCGGTCGGTCATGTCGGCGGGCGTCACCATGATCATGACGGGCAGGCCCTTGGTGTCCACGGCCAGGTGTCTCTTCCTGCCGTTGATCAACTTCCCGTTATGCCGTTGCCGGGATAACGGGAAGAAGATCGTGGGCCGCAAGCGGAGCATCGTCACCGACACCCTGGGGCTGCTGCTCGCGGTGCTGGTTACGGCCGCGAGCGCGCAGGACTCCGTTGCAGGCACCCACCTGGTCGACCAGGTCGCTGCGGCCCACCCCGCCATCCGCAAGGCCTGGGTCGACGGCGGCTACCGCCAGCACCTCGTCGAGCACGGCGCCCAGCTCGGCATCGACGTGGAAATCGTCCAACGCGATCCCGGCATCAGGGGGTTCACGCCGCTGCCCAAGCGCTGGACCGTGGAGCGGACCTACGGGTGGCTGATGTTCCATCGCTGCCTGGCCTGCGACTACGAAACCCTGCCCGCCCGCTCCGAGGCCATGATCCACCTCGCTATGACCGACCTGATGGCCCGCCGCCTCACCGGCGAGGCCACCATCTCCTGGCGCGACCCGACATCAACGGATCAAACACTGATTCCGGGATGAAACATCGGGTGAAAACGACCTCTCAGGCTTACGGCTCAGGCCACCGCCCGCACCGGCTCCCGCCTCACCACATGTACCAGCGAACGGTCCGTGATCTCAGGGCCGGGGAGGCCGCCGGTGTCAGTGTCGTGGCCAGTGATCACCAGCGGCACGGCCATGACGGCCGGGTCGTCCTCCTGCAGCGTCTCGTCGTCGACGCGGGTGGTCGCCCGGCGGCGCGGCTTCGGCCGGTCCGCATGAGGTATGTTCATCAGCTGGCTGATCGCCATCAGCGGCAGCTCGGTCGAGGTGAGCGACGAGGTCGGCCTGCGGTCCACGGGGTGGTGAATGCCTTGATACCAGCCTGCGCGGTGCCGACGAGTGCGGCACCAGTCAGCAGGTGCCTGTCCCGTACGGCATCCGGACCCTGGTCACCGGCACCTCGGTGGGCACACGGGTCGTGAAGGGCCCGTTCGGCGCGAGCATTCAGTCGTGTGCTGACGAGACCGGCGACCCGGGCGGCGGTCTCCGTGCGGAGGCTGCCACCCGGGTCCGGATCTACTAAATCGTGATCTTGATCAGGTCTCCGCTGCCGGAGGAGCCCCGATAGCGGCCGGTCCCGCCGAACGTGGCGGTGTAGGTCGGGCCGAGGGCCCGCACCTCGAGACCCTTGTCCGGCGGTGCGAGGACGGCGACGCCTTCCTTGTCGGTGACCGCGCTGCCGAGGTCGACCGAGCCCAGTACCCCCTGGGCGACGAAGGTGACCGTCTGGTCGGGGATCGGCTTGTTGGTCGTCTTCTCGCGGAGCACCGCGCGCATCTCCGTGACGACGACAGGGGGAACCCCGAGCCGGGCCCGCCACTTCGCGCTGCGTGCCGTCACGACGGTCTCGGCCTGGTTCACCGTGGCCTCGGCCTCACCCGTGCTGGGCTCGAAGCATTCCTCCTCACCGGAGTACGCGGCCTTGACGGTGCCGGACTCCAGCGTCCCGGTGGTCACGGACGCCACGCCGTACTCGTCGACCGGGGCCTTCTCGTTCAGCCCGCCCGGACCGGTGAAGGTGACCTCTCCGTCGGGGATGCCCGACCCGGGCTCCACCGGCGTCACGGTCGCGGTGACCCGTACGGGCTGCCCGTAGGTGGAGGGATTCTTGTCGAAGCCCACCGTGGTGACCGTCCGGGCCTTCGAGACGGTCACCGTCGTCGTGCCCCGCGAGGTCTCGAAGCACCGGTCACCGCTGTAGACGGCCTCGACGGTGCCCGACTTCAGGCAGCGGGTGATGTATGTGGCCGTACCGTTGACGAGGTCGACCGTCGCGCCGCAGTCGGGCCCCTTGAACTCGACCTTCCCTTCGGGGACTCCCGCTCCCGGCGCGACCGGCTTCACCGTCGCCGTGAGCGTGACGTTCTGCCCGCAGACCGACGGGTCGGGGGCGGCCGTCAGCGTGGTGCTGCTCCGTGCCCTGCTGACCTCGATCTCGACCTCGCCCGCGCTGCCGAGGAAGCAGTCGTTGTCGTCGTCGCCCCAGTACTCGGCGCGGACGGTGCCGCTCTGGTCGACGGGTACGGTGATCTCCGCCTTTCCCTCGTCGTTCAGAGTCCGCGTCTCGTAGATACCGGGTCCGGTGAAGACCACGGTCCCGGTCGGTGTCCCGGAACCCGGTTCCTTCACCTTGACGTCCGCGAGGAACCGTACCGGCTGTCCGCAGACCGAGGAGGTTGTGTCCGCCCGCACGGTGGTCGTGGTCTCCGCCGCGTCCACCACGGCCCAGCGCAGGCCGGCGGACGGCTGGAAGCAGGAGTCACCGCTGTAGTTGACGGTGACGGGACCGGACTCCAGCGAATCGGTGAAGACCTCGGCGTACCCGTTCTCGTCAAGCTCGACCTCCGCGCCCAGGACACCGATGCCGTCGAACCACACGGTGCCGGTCGGGATGCCACTCCCCGGTGGGACCGCTGACACCTGGGCGGAGACCTTCACGCGCTCACCGCATACCGAGGGGTTGGGGTCGATGCGCACGGCGGTCGTGGACTCGGCCGGGTTCACCATGAGGGTGAGGCCGGTGTCCGTCGACGGCTTGAAGCAGCCGTCACCGCTGTAGTCGGCGGTGACCGAGCCGGACTCGGACGGCGTGACGGTCACGCAGAAGTCGTTCTGCGGTGAGACCACGTCGAACCCCGGTCCCCGGTACCGGACGGTGCCCGTGGGCGTACCTGAGCCCGGCGACTCGGGCGTCACCCGCGCGCAGATCCGCACGGGCTCCCCGCACACCGACGGATTGCGTTCCGCCGAGGCCACCGTCCTGGAGCCGGCCTTCTGGACGGTGAGGACGTCACTGCGCTCCGAGGGCCGGAAGCATTCGTCACCCGAGTACCTGACCTTGACGGGCCCGGTCTCGCGGACCACCACGACGACGTCCGCCTTGCCCGCGTCGTCCAGCCTCTCGACCTCCTCGATCCCGGGGCCGGTCACGACGACGGTACCGGTGGGGATGCCGGAGCCGGGATCCTTCGCCCCCACCTCGATGGGCAGCACCACGCGCTGGCCGCACACCGGCGGCTGGGACGGCATCTCGATCGACACGCCGCTGTCGGCCTTGTCCACCGTCACGTCGGTACTGCCCTCGCTGGGCCGGAAGCACGCGTCGCCGCTGTACCGGGCCCTGACAGTGCCCGTCCTCAGCTGCCTGGTCACCACGCTGGCCTGGCCGTCCTTAAGCCGCACGGTCTCCTCCACGCCGTTCGGCCCCGTGATGGTGACGGTCCCGGTGGGCACGCTGGCTCCGTCACGTGCAGTGTCACGGCCTCCCCGCAGACGGACGAGGCGGGAGTCGCCGTGACCGTGGTGCTGGTGTGGCTCTTCTCGACGATGACCGGAACGGAACCGGTCGTGCCGAGGAAGCAGCCGTCGCCGCTGTAAACGGCACGCACCGTGCCAGACGTCTTCGCCGTCACGGTGACGCACGCCGTGCCGTCCCTCAGCTCGACGGTCTGCTCGCCCACGTCCGGCGTGTCGAACTTGACGGTTCCCGTCGGCCTTCTCGTCGCCGGCGGGACCGGCGCCACCATCGCGCACAGCACGACCTTCTGTCCGCAGGACACCGGCTGGGGGTCCACCGTGAAGGTGAAGGCCGCTCCCGCCTTGCCGACATTGGCCGTGGTCTCGCCGCTGCTGGTCTCGAAACAGTCCGGCTCACCGCTGTACTCGGCCTTGACCGTGCCCGAGCCCAGCTCCCGGGTCGTCAGCACCGCGTGACCGTCGCGCAGCACCACCGTGCGGTCGATGCCGCCCGGCGCGGTGAACCTGACAGATCCCGACGGCGTTCCCGAGCCCGGGGCGACCGACTGCACCGACGCCGAGATCCGCACTTCCTGACTGCACACCGACGGCGTGGGATCGACGCGCACCACGGTGGTGGTGCGGGCCTTGACCACGGAGATCGGCACGGTGCCCTTCGAGGGGAGGAAGCAGTCGCGCTCGTCGTCACCTTTGTACTCGGCGGTCACCGTGCCGGCCCGGGAGCAGCGCGTGGTGAAGCAGGCCATGCCCTTCTCGTCGAGCTTGACAGAGCGCGTGACACCGCCCGGCACGGTGAACTGGACCGTCCCCGTCGGCATCCCGGACCCCGGCGCCACCGGTGCCACGGTCGCGCAGATTCTGACCTTCTGTCCGCAGGCCGCCGGCTGGGGATCCACCGTGACCGTGGTGGTCGTACTGGCCTTGTCGACCGTCATGGAAATCTCGTGCTCACTGCCGCCGAAGCACTTGTCGCCGAAGTACTTGGCGTGGAGCCGACCCGACCGCAGGTCACGCGTGGTGAGTCGGACCACACCGGACTCGTCGAGGTCTTCCTTGTCCCACAGCCCGTTGCCGGTGATCGCGACCGTTCCCGTCGGTGTGCCCGCGCCTTCGGGCGGTGTCACCTTCACTGTCACCGTGACCGGTTGGCCACAGACGGACGGGTTGGGGTCCGCCTTGATCTGCGTGGTGGTCTCCCCGGTCTTCATCGTGACCTGTTCCTGCGCGGACGAAGACAGGTACTTGCCGGACGTGTCGGTGTACTCGCCCTTGACGACGAAGGGTTCCAGCGACTTCGGCACGACGGTGACGGACGCCTGCCCGGACTTGTCGAGGGGTACGCCGTTCTTGGCCCCTCCGGGCCAGGTGAAGTCCGCGGTTCCGGCGTCCACGGGCTTCTGTGTGCGGCTGTTCAGCACCGTGAGGGTGGCCTGGACGCTCTGTCCGCAGTAGGCCTCCTCCGGCGTCACCTTCACGGTGGGGGTCGTGCCGACACCGCCGACGTTCACCCAGGCGGTGCCCGGGACGACCTGGGCACCCCCGTACTCCTCGTCATCGCTGACGTAGACGGCGGTGAACTGGTGCGAGCCCGGTTCGAGACCGCTGACGTCGACGCACGCCGTGCCGTCGTTCAGCGCAACGGTCTCGCTGAAGCGGTCGGGGCCGGTGAACGTCACGCTTCCCGACGGAGGCGATTCGCTCCGCTCCGGCTGCGCGACAACGGTCGCGCACACCCGTACGACGTCGCCGTACTCGGGGGTCTCGTCCACCACGTTCACGTACGTGATGAACGAGGGCTCCGTGACGTCGATGAGCTCCGTGTCGCTCGACCCCGTGAAGTTCGCGTCACCGGTGTAGTCGGCCTTGGCGGTGTGGGAGCCCTCCTCCAGGCCGGGCAGTTCGATGCGCGCGTGTCCGGTGGCGTCGACGGTACTGACCTGAGGCTTTCCGTCGTCGACCGTGAAGGTGACCGACCCCGTCGGGGTGCCGCCTTCCCCGGAGGCGGCGGTCACCTGGGCGTCGAGGGTGATGGGTTCGTCCGGGATCGCGGGGTTCGGGATCGCGGTGAGCTTGGTGGTCGAGCCGGCCATGAAGGCCCCCTGTCCAAGGTGGTGGTGTACGCGCGGCGCACTCGCTCTCGCACAAGGCGATGACAGCCGGGAGAGGTACGTCTGCCTCCTGGGTAGGAGCGGCAGCACGTGTTCGATACCACCAAATAAGCACGGTCTTATGTTACTTCGTCCAGACGTGGAGCCCTTTTACCGTCGAATGAGCGAGCGCACTCCCGCTCACGCCCAGAGGTGGCACGTAGCGGATCAGGGAGAGGCGAGCGCCCGCTCATCCTCCCGCACGAGCGGGCGCGGACCCGGCGCGCGGCGCTGCCGGTGCCGCACAGCCGTACGCCGTGCAGCGCGCCGATGAGTTCGCCGCTGACCTCCCACGCCTGGGGAAGCTGGCCCAGCAGCAGCTTGTGAGCGGGACGGCCGGCCTCACGCTGCAGGTGGGCGAACTGGTACTCGTAGTTGAAGCAGCGGGTGGAGGCGCCCACCAGCCGCCGGTACGCCTGGGCCGCCGCTGGTGCGTGGAGCGGCTAGGCACCGGGTTGAGCGACGGCGCCTAGCCAGGGTCGTTCATGCGGCAGGAGGACCGGCCTCCTTGTCCAGGTCCGGGTCCGCGGGAGCCTGCGGGGCGCCGTGGGTCTCCGGCTCGCCGTCGGCCTCGTCATGGGTCGCGGCCGTCTGGGCTCCGGGAGCGGTGCGGTCGTCGAGGGTGATGGTGACCGGCTGACCGCTGGGGGCGAGGTTCTTCAGGCTTTCCTCAACCCGCTCGTACAAAGCGGCGGCGAGCTCCTGGTCGCCGTCGCCGTCGCTGGCGGTGTGCTTGACGGAGTGGAGACTGATCAGCAGGGCGATCAGGGAACGGCCGGACAGAGCGGCGCGGATTCGTTCTTCTCCCTCGTCGGAGACCTTCGGCGGTACGCGGAAGTGCGGGTGCCGTCCCGCGTGGGCGGTGATGAACTCCCAGATGTCGCGGTGGCACAGCAGGCTGGCCGAGGAGACGCGGGCCGCGGTCTTCAGCAGGGAGCTGTGTTCCTGGCTTCCCTCGGGGGCTACGGGCTCGGTAGCAGCGTCCGGCTGCGGCCGCAGGACCTCCACGTCGGCGTGCAGGTCCGCGATCTCCTGCCGCAGCGAGGCGAGTGCGGAGCGGGCTTCGTCCAGGGCGGCGCCGACCTGCTGTTTGATCTCTTCAACCGCTTCGCGCACTCGGTCCGCCGCGTCCTGATAGTTGCCGGCCGGGCCGTCATCTGTGCTGACCGGGGTGGTGAGTGCGGTGAGCACGGGGGAGAGTTCGTCGGTGAGGACGTCACGGACGGCCTGGCGGACTACGTCGGCTGGCATTTCCGGACCGGGCGAGGAGTCCGGTTCCTGTTCGGCGGAGCGCTGCGCGGGAATCGCGGGCTGCAGGGCGCTGTCTTCCCGGTTGCCGTCCGACTCGGTGAGGGTCGTGACGGGCGCGACAGCGGGGTCGCGATGGTCGCCCTCGACGCCGGTTGTCTCCTGCTCTGCCGACCGCGCCGGCGTCGTCGTCACTGACCCCGTAGCGTTCCAGTACTGCGGTGCCGTACCGCAGTGCCTCCTGGGCTTTGTTGTACACGGCCCCTTCCACGCAGCCCCTCGATATGCTGCCTGTGACCTTCCCCTGCGGGGTGCAGACCATGATCGCTCCGGGCTGTCTGGGCGCCGAGCTGTAGGCGGAGACGACGGTGGCCAGGGAGCCGGGCGTGCCCGGCTCCCACAGGCGGTACAACTGCTGCCAGGCGTCGTTCATGATGCGCTCGCGATGAGTTTGTCCTGGGTGAGGGGCAGGTCCCGGGTCCGGCGTCCGGTGGCGTGGTGGACGGCGTTGGCGATGGCGGCGGTCATGCCGCACATCGGTGTCTCGCCGAACCCACGGGCGCCGAGGGCCTGGCTGGTCGGATCCGGCTGGTCGATGAAGAGGGCCTGGATGTCGGGGATGTCGGCGTTGACGGGGATCAGGTAGCCGGAGAGATTGCGGTTGACGAACCGGCCGTACCGGGTGTCGAGAAGGGTGTGTTCGGTGAGGGTGAAACCGACCGCCCAGATGAAGCCGCCGATGACCTGGCTGCGGATCGTTCTGCGGTTGAGGACGCGCCCGGGGTCGAAGGCTCCGAGCATGCGGGTGACGCGGACCTTGCCGAGCAGTGGGTCGACGCGTACCTCGGCGAAGACGGCCCCGGTGGAGTACTGCTCCCCGGTCTCCTCCGGGGCCTCGGTGGTGACGTCGAGCGGCCGGCCGTGGCGGGTGAGCACCGCGCGGATACTGTCCCGCCGCTCGGGCCGGCTCGTCTGGTAAAGGGTCCCGTCTTCGACGGTGATCTCATCGGCGGGCAGGTCGTGCAGCGGGGAGCGCGGGTCGGCGATGGCGAGGCCGATCAGCTTCTGCCGGGCTTTGGTGCAGGTGCGGTTGACGGCGCTGCCGACGGCCGGAACGGTGGCGGAGGCGGCCGACAGCGACGCGTAGGGCAGGTTCGTGTCGCCGAGCACGAAGTCGACAGCGTCCAGGGTCAGCCCCAGCACGTGCGCGGCCATCTGGGACATGACCGTGTAGGTGCCGGTGCCGATGTCCTGGGTGGCGACTTGCACCTGCGCCGTGCCCTCGGTGGAAAGGGTGACACGGGCGGCTGCGCCGGGCATGCCGCCTGCGCTGTGTGCGGCGGTCGCCATGCCCCAGCCGATACGGATGCGGCCGTCGCGCATCGAGCCGGGGCGCGGGTTGCGTTCGCTCCAGCCGAACGCGGCGGCGCCGCGCCGGTAGCACTCCTTGAGGTGTTTGCTGGGGAACGGCTCGCCGGTCTCGGGGTCGATGGCGGTGTGGTTGCGCAGCCGCAACTCGATCGGGTCCATGTCCGCCGCGTAGGCCAGTTCGTCGAGTGCGCACTCCAAACCGTGGGCCGGCATGACCTCGGGTGAGCGCATCCAGGCCGGGGTGGGCAGGTCGAGCCGGACTGCCCGCTGGGCGAGGGAGAGGTTGTCGCAGGCGTACAGGCGGCGGGTGGGCACGCTGGCGCTGGGCAGGAACTCGTCCTCGGTGCGGGAGACCTGCTGGGTGGTGACGTGGTCGATGGCGATGAGCGTGCCGTCCCGCCGGGCTCCGAGCCGCAGGCGCTGATGGGCCTGGGAGCGGTGCCCGTGCAGGCTGTAGGAGTCGGAGCGGGACAGTACGAGTTTGACCGGACGGTCGACCTCCCGGGCGGCGGCAGCGGTGAGTACGGTGTGCGGCCACGGCGTTTTGCAGCCGAACCCTCCCCCCAGATACCGCGAGATCACGCGAACGTGCCCGACCGGCAGGTCGAGGGCTTGGGCGATGCTCTCCTGGGCGGCGGTGACCCCCTGGCTGGCGTCGTACACCGTCACCTTTCGGCCCCGCCAGACGGCCGTGGTCGCGGACGGCTCGATCGGGTTGTGATGGTGGATGGGCGTGGTGTAGGTGACGTCGACGCGCAGGTCGGCGCGCGCGAGGGCGCCCTCGGGGTCACCGCGGGTGAGTTCGTTGGGCACGGGAGTCTCCCCGGGCTCCTCCTCGGGCGGGGGGATCCAGGCGTCGTCCATGGCGTCTTCGAAGACCGTCCGGACGGGCTGGGTGTCATAGGAGACGCGCACGAGCGTCGCCGCGTGCTGGGCCTGCTCCAGGGTCTCGGCCAGGACGAGAGCGACCGGCTGGCCGCTGTGGTGGATCTCCGTGTCCTGCAGCGGGAGGAAGCGCTTGACCAGCAGATGCGGTTCCGGGACCGTCAAGCGTGGCATGTTCCGGTGGGTCATCACGGCGGCCACACCAGCGGAGCGCTCGGCCCGCCGGGTCTCCAGGCGGGTGATTCGCCCGCGGGCGATGGTGCTGAGCACCATGACGCCGTGCAGGGCGCCGGGGACGTGCACGTCCGCGGTGAACTCGGCCGCGCCGGTCACCTTCGCGTGGCCCTCGACGCGGGGCACGGGCCTGCCCACGATCTGGCTCATCGTCTGCCTCCCAGGTCGGTCAGAATGTCGGCCAGTGCACGGCGTACCAGCTCGACCTTGAACGTGTTGTGCTCGCGCGGCTGCGCGCCGCTGACCAGCGCCTGGGCGGCCGACGCGATGGTGGAGTCGGTCAACGGCCGCCCGCGCAGGGCCGCTTCTGCCTCGGCCGAGCGCCACGGCCGCGGGGCAATGCCCCCGAAGGCGAGGTGGACATCGCTCACCTCGCTGCCTTCCATGGTCAGCGCCGCGGCCACGGAGACCACGGCGAACTCGAACGTCGCCCGGTCGCGCAGCTTGAGGTAGCGCGAGTGACGGGCCGACCGGCTCCCGGGGACGGTGACCCCGGTGATCAGCTCGCCGTGCCGCAGTGCCGTCTCCTTGTGCGGGGTCGTGCCGGGCAGGAGGTAGAAGTCCTCGAGGGGGAGGGAACGTTCGCCCCGTGGGCCGAGAACGACAACGGTGGCCTGCAGAGCGCTCAGTGCGACCGCGAGGTCGGAGGGATGTACGGCGATGCAGTGGCGACTGCCGCCGTGGATCGCGTGCCAGCGGTTCTGCCCCGTGATGGCCGGGCATCCGCTGCCGGGCTCGCGCTTGTTGCACGGGCTGCCGGCGTCGCGGTAGTACCAGCACCGCGTGCGCTGCATGAGGTTCCCGCCGATGGAGGCCCGGTTGCGGATCTGCGGGGAGGCCGACGCCAGCAGGGCCTCGGACATCGCCGGGAACCCTGAACGGACCACCGGGTGCTCGGCCACCTCCCTCATCCGGGCCATCGCCCCTACGTGCAACGTGCCGTCGCGCAGTTCGATGCCTGACAGCGGGACCTGATTGATGTCCACGACCAGGTCCGGGGCGAGAGCCCGGTCCCTGACGAGGTTCAGCAACTCGGTCCCGCCCGCGACGAACGTCGCCTCCGGGCGGGCCGCCACCAACCGCACGGCCTCGGACGCACGTGCCGTGCGCGTGTAGTCGAACGGCTTCATCACGCGCGCTCCCTCGCCGCGTCCCGTACGGCGTCGACGATGTTCGGATAGCAACTGCACCGGCAGAGGTTGCCGCTCATCCACTCCCGGATCTCGTCGTCGGAGCCCGTATGCCCCTCGTCGATGCAGGCGACGGCGGACATGATCTGCCCGGGGGTGCAGAACCCGCACTGGAAGGCGTCCCGCCGGATGAACGCCTCTTGCACGGGATGCAGTTCTTCGCCACGGGCCAGCCCCTCGACCGTGGTGATCTCCCGGCCGTCCTCCATGACCGCGAGGGTCAGGCACGACTTCACACGCCGGCCGTCGACGAGAACCGTGCAGGCGCCGCACTCGCCCCGATCGCAGCCCTTCTTCGTGCCCGTCAGGCGGAGACGCTCACGCACCGTCTCCAGGAGGGTCACCCGGGCCTCGACGGTGAGGCGATGAGTTCTGCCGTTGACGTGTAGTGTCACCTCAGTGGCCGGGGCGGGCGGTGCAGCACCCGCGTCCTCACAGACGGCGGTGCCCAGCACACCGCTGGTGGCGACCAGCGTGGCGGTGAGCCCACCCGTTTTGAGTACAGCCCGGCGGCTGTGCCCGCCTATGGGCGCTTCGTCGTTGTCGGACATCCTGCTGCATCTCCTCGACTGATCGCGGATGGGTCGGGTCGTGCCGTGGCTGAGAGGGTCGGAAGAGGACTGCGTGACACAGGCCGCTGCGACACCGGCGTGAGAAACGGCCGGGCGCGTCACCTGGGTTACGGCATTACGACGTACAGGACGCGACGGCTCCAAAGGGATCGGCCGCCCGCAGCCCGCACGGGAGCGCAACGCCGCAAGCACTTCGGGAACGACCGGGGGCGGTCCCGCTCGGGACAATAACGAGGCTTGCTGCTTCGAAACCCTAGCAGATTCGATGCACAGTGTCTCGATACGAAAGGGCGCCGGACCCACAGGACCGGGGACCTCACGTGTGTTGCACGCCGCACTTGCCCCGGGCTGCGGCCGGCGGGTAGCGGTACGCCATGTCCCGATACTCTGTCAGCATGACCGGCCCTGCCGCCCCCGGGCGCCCACGCAGTGAGGTCGCCCGCGCCGCCGTCCTGTGCGCCGTCGACGACCTGCTCGTCGAGATCGGCTACTCCGCGATGACCATGAAAGGCATCGCGGAGCGCGCCGGAGTGGGGCGGATGACCGTGTACCGGTGGTGGCCGACCAAGGCGCACATCCTGATCGAAGCCTGCGATGAGGACGCGCGCAACGAGCTGGCCGTCACCGCACACGCCGACCCGGTCCGCGCGATGACCGATTTCCTGGTCAGGCTGGCCACCTTCCTCACGACCTCACCCGCGGGAGCCGCCTACCGAGCACTGCTCGGCGAAGCCCAGCACGACTCCGAGGTCGGCCGCCTCGTCGCCGACGCCGACCTGCTGGCCGCACCGGCCCGCGCTGTACTGGATCACGTCCGGACTCGGCTCGGCGCGGTACCGGAAGACCAATCAGCCGTCGCCGAACTGTGCGGGCCGCTCGCTCTGATGGTGATGACCGGCGCGCCCGCACCCTCGCGCCCGACCCTGCACGCGATGGCCCGTCGGCTCGCCGCGGCCTGGGCCTGACCGGGCAAGATTCCTGCGCACCAGCCGAAGGCGGCGATGGGGGCGCCTGGTAGTGCTTCGTTACGTTGGGTGATAACGCCTGGTGGTGGGCACCTTGCTGGTATGAGGCTGGAGGAGGTGGAACGGCTCCGGGGCGAGTTGGCAAAGTTCGTTGCGGATATCTTCGGGTCGGTGCCGCGGCGGTGGGGCGGGTGTTACCTGCCCCCAGGAGTGGGAGCACGACGACCGACGGCGACAGCGGGCCGGGATACCCAAAGAGGACGGGCATGTGTCCAAAACGCACCAGGCTCTGGAACTGCTGGACCGGCTGGCCGCGCAGGCACTGAAGGTGCCGGTGATCGTGGCCGATGCCGGCTGTGGCCGCAGCGTGCCCTTCCGGTTCGCGCTGGAGGAACGCGGCTGGACCTACGTCATGGCCGTCGCCGTGGACCTCGCCCTGTCGGGCGGCCAGGATCACGGCCGTGGAGGAGTCCAGGCCACCCGACAGGTCCGCGCCCACGGTGCCCCCGGCTTCCCGGACGCGGCGCTGGACCGCCACGGTCACTTCCTGCCCCAGCCGCCCTGCGCCCTTTTTCAGCCCTTCGGCGGGCTCGATGCAGGCGATATCGTCTCCACCGGCCGCGCCGACGCACACGCCTCCCGCCCATGGTGGGCCAGGCCCACCGCCGCCTCGCGACCGAGCAGCACACCGCAGTCGAAGCCCTCCGCGCCGTGGAACGAGGGCAGCGGCACCACCGCCGCGCTCTCGGAGGCGACGAAGAACCTCTCCGGCGCCTCGGAGAACATCACTTCTCGGAGCTGGAGCGGCTGCGCCGGCCGCCGACGCGGACGACGGGCACGGCGTTCACCCGCGCGCTGGAGCGGGTGGACGAGATCGGCTCCTACCGGCTCGGGCGGCTGAGGTTGTCGCAGATCCCGCCGAACCGGATGGCGGCGCTGGCCCGGTACGCGCTGGGGTCGAAGGCACCGCTGCTGGAGCGGGCGGCGGAGCCGAAGCGCACGGCGATGCTGACCGCGGTGATGCGGCACCTGGGGTCGAAGGCACCGCTGCTGGAGCGGGCGGCGGAGCCGAAGCGCACGGCGATGCTGACCGCGGTGATGCGGCACCTGGAGGCGAAGGCGATCGACGAGGCCCTGGACCTGTTCCAGGTCCTGATGGCCACCCGGCTGCTGAACACGGCGAAACGCAAGACGGAGAAGGAGCGGTTGTCGAGGCTGCCGCAGCTGGAGAAGGCGTCACGGGTGCTCGCGCGGGCGGCGAAGGTCCTGTTCGAGGAGCTGGAGCTGGTCGAGGAGCACGACGCGGACCTGGACGTGGCCGTGCTGTGGGCGGCGATGGAGGAGGTCGCCCCGCGCGCCGCCGTGATGACCACGGCGGCCACGGTGGTCTCCTCTGGTACCCGAGGACGAGAACTCGGCCGAGATCGCCATGCGGGCCGCGCTCACGAACCGGTACGCCACCGTGCGCCCGTTCCTCGCGCTGTTGGGCGAGTCGAAGGCGCTGGACGCAGCGAGCGCCGGGAAACGCATCCTGGCCGGGGTGCGCGGCCTTCCCGCGCTGGCCCGGCGGAAGACGGGGGTTAAGCCGCTGCTGCCGCGCGAGGTGGACGACAAACTCGTGCCGCCCGCGTGGCGCAAGGCGGTGTACGCCAACCCTCATCTGCCGCAGGGGGCGGTGGACCGGGACGCGTACGTGGTGTGCGTGCTGGAGCAGTTGCACCGGGCCCTGAACAACCGCGATGTGTTCGCCTCACCCTCGCACCGCTGGTCCAACCCGCGGGCCCGCCTGCTGGACGGGCACGACTGGGACGCGGTCGAGGAGGACGTCCTGGCCGCCTTGAGCCTGGACATGCCCGTCCAGGAGCACCTGGCGGAGTTGGTGCGGGGCCTGGACGCCGGAAGGAAGCAGCTCGCGACACGCCTGGAGGAGGCGGGGCCGGCGGCGAAGGTCTCCATCGAGGTGGCCGGCGACGGGCGGGTGAAGCTGAACGTCGCCAAGCTCGGCGCCCTCGTCGAGCCGAAGTCCCTGACCTGGCTGCGCCAGCGGGTCGAGAAGATGCTCCCGAAGATCGACCTGCCGGACCTGCTGTTCGAGGTGAGTGCCTGGACCGGGTTCCTCGACGCCTTCGTCCACCTCGGCGACGGCGCCACCCGGATGAAGGACCTGCCCACCTCGGTGGTCGCGCTGCTGGTCTCCGAGGCGTGCAACATCGGCCTGGAGCGACGGGGGCGGTGAGAGGGCGGGCGGGGATCAGTGCTGCACGGGCCGACGACTGCGTCCGTCGGCTCAGAGACTTTGCCCGCCGGAGGCCTCGACCCGCTGGGCGGTGATCCAGCCCGCGCTCGGCGATGCGAGGGTGCGCACGGTGCCCGCCACGTCGGCGGGCTCCCCCACCCGGCCGAAGGCGTGGTTCGCTGTGATCATCGCGCGGTAGTCGGGGTTGTCGCGGATCATCCCGCCGGCGAAATCCGTCGCGGTGGCGCCGGGCGCCACCGCGTTGACCGTGATGGCCCGGGGGCCGAGCGCCTTGGCCGCGTACTTCGTGTAGACCTCGATCGCGCCCTTCATCGAGGCGTACACCGAGTAGACGGGGTTGGCCACATACCGGGTCAGCCCCGTGGAGGTGAACAGCACCCGGCCCCCGTCCGCGACCAGCGGTGCGAGCAGCTCGGTCAGCAGGATCGGACCCTTCACGTGCACCGCGTAGAGCTCATCCATGGTGGCCGCGTCGGTCTGTCCGAACGGCGTGTGCCCGTCGAAGCCGGCATTGTTGACCAGCACGTCGAACCGGTCCCGGTTCCACTGCCTGCCGAGCGTGTCACGCAGCTCGTCGGCGAACGCGGCGAAGTTGTCGGGCTTCTGGACGTCGAGGTGCAGGGCGGCGGCCGAGCGGCCCTGTTCGGTCAGCTGCGCGACCACGGCCTGTGCCTCGTCGGGGTGTGACCGGTAGGTGAGGACCACGTCCACGCCGTCCTCGGCCAGCGCGAGCGCGGCTGCGCGGCCCAGGCCACGACTGCCGCCGGTGATCAGTGCGATGCGGGTCATCGAGAGTATCCCTGTCTGTGCGGACGCGCGATCACGCGCAGATGGTGGCGACGGCGTCCTGCCCGTAGTTGATGGCGTAGGCGTTCTCCACGCCCACCAGCACGTCCACCACCTCGAAGTAGTCATCCCAGAAGCGGGTCTCCCGCAACGCCTCGATGACCTGCTGGAACGAGTGGTGGTCGGGAGCTTCCCAGACCCAGATGTCGCTCACCCGGGCCGAGTAGAACTCCGTGTCGTAGAACCGCGATCGCACCTGCACACCCTTGGCCTCGATGGCCGGCCGGATCTCGGTCCGCAGGACCTCGAACCGCTGCTCGGGTGTGAGGTCCAGCCAGCTGCGGGTGGTCCGCACCAGGATGAACGCGGTCAGGGAAGCTTCGAACGTCTGCGGCGCCATGGCTGCTGTCTCCTTTACGGCGATGTCGTCCCACCCGTCGAGCGGGACGACATCCACGCTAGGGACCGGCAAGCTTTCGTGCCACGCAACTTTGACAAGTGCACATTGCGTACGATGCAACTATGACGGAACAGCTCGACCTGAACCTGCTGCGGGTCTTCGACGCACTTGTCGAGGAGGGCAGCGTGACCGCTGCAGCGGAGCGGCTGCACCTGTCCATCCCGGCGGCCAGCCGCGCGCTCGGCCGACTGCGGCGGGCCTGCGGGGACCCGGTGCTGGTGCGTGCCGGGCGGGGGATGATGCCGACGCCCTATGCGCTGCGCGCGGCGCCGAGGGTGCGCTCCCTGCTGGACGAGGCGTCCGCACTGCTGCACGCCGACCGGGAGGTCCGGCCAGCCGAGCTGCGGCGCACATTCACCGTCCGGATCAACGACGGGGTGGCCGCCACCCTGGCCCCGGCCTTGGTCGACACCGTGGCCGTTGAGGCGCCCGGGGTGGTACTGCGGTTCGTCGCCGAGCTCACCGAGAGCATCGAGGCGCTGCGGGACGGCTCGGTCGACCTGGACGTCGGGGTCGGCTCCTTCACCACGCCGGACATCTGCACGGCGGCGCTGTACCGCGATCGGATGGTGGCGATCGCGCGCGCGGGCAGCCCGCTGGACGGACCGGAGCCGCTGACCCTGGACCGGCTTTGCGCGCCGCACCACGTCGCCGCCTCCCGGCGCGGCCGGGCTCACGGCCCGCTGGACGACGTGCTGTCCGCCGCGGACCTGCACCGGCACGTGGCCGCAGTGGTGCCCACCCACGCGGCCGCGCTGCTGCTCGTCTCGTCGAGCCCGTACGCCGGACTCGTACCGAGACAGCTCGCCGAGCAGTACGGCCCGCCGCTGGGGCTGCGCTGGTTCGACGTCCCGGCCCAGCTGCCCGAGCTGCACGTACGCGCCGCCTGGCACCCCCGGCTCGACAACGACCCCGAACACCGCTGGCTCCGCGACACCCTCCGCGAGACAGCCCGCGCCTCGCTGTCGCGGTGACATCGAAAGCCGGGACAGGCGCCTCACTGTGCCGGGGCGTGTCGGTGGAGCCGGATGGTGGGGTCAGCCGTCCGCGCCCGCATCCTTGAGGAGTGCGCCGACTGGTCACCCGCCCTGCGCCGCCTCATCAGCGACAACGACGGCCGCTACGTAGGACACGCGGGCCCTCGGCGGGTCCGCTGACGTGGTCGAGGCCACGGCCCCACTGGACTGTTCCGGGCTCGACGGAGTTCAGCAGCAGGTCGCGGAGCACACCGCGGTCGATCTCGAGTTTGAAGAGCTCCCCCTCGGCGGGGATCTCGTGCTCGACCATCTCGCCCGAGGACGTCAGCTGCCGCATCTCCTGCCTTTCGGGGCGGGACAGGGCGAAGAATTCGTCCAAAAGACCGGCCTCGCGGAGCGCGATCTGGCCGTCGTCCTCGTGCAGGTCCAGGGAGCCGCCCTGGTTGCGGGCATCCGGGCCGCTGTCACAGTCGTAGACGGTGGCGCTGACGCCGTGCTTCTGCAGGATACGCGCGCAGGTCAGGCCGCCGGGGCCGGCGCCGACGATGGCGATACGGGGGGGTGGTGGTGGGGGTGCTCATGGTGGTGCTCCGATCGTGAGGGTCGGTTGGTGCCTGCCGCGGGTCGCGGTCCTGAGTTGGAGCGCAAGGTCGACTGGTGCCGCCCGCGATGGCGTGCTGGCCTGACCTGCAGAAGGCGGTACGACCATCCGCAGGGGAATGGGGGCGGCCGGTCAGTACGTCACGGCCGCCCCCATCGGCCGCCGTGAACGCAAGAAGGCGGCCACCTGGCAGGCCATCGCCGACGCCGCCCTGCGCCTGTTCCTGGAACGCGGCTAGGACGCGGCGCTACCCGACGCCCGCCGGGCCCCGCCCTCGGTGTCGGGAGTCGCGGCGAGGTGAGTGGCGGGATCGGCGGGCCGGCCCAGGAGCCACGTCAGCAGCGGGCCGGCCATCGCCGTGGTCAGCACCGCCATCACCACCATGAGGGCGTACAACTCCTCGTCGATGAACCCCAGTTGCAGCCCCAGGTTGAGCACGATCAGCTCGGTCAGCCCGCGGGTGTTCATCAGGGTGGCCAACGCGGCGGACTGCCGAAGCGGCATCCGGTTGGCCCGGGCGGCGGTGAACGCGCCCAGGAACTTCCCGCCCACCGCCACCAGCATGATCAGACCCAGGTCGCCCAGACCGGCCGCGTCGACCCCGGACAGGTCGACCTGGAGGCCGGCCACCAGGAAGAACACCGGCAGCAGCAGCGTGCCGCTCATCTGCCCCAGCCGTTCGTGCACATCGGCGCGCAGACGCTCGGTACCGGACCGCGGCAGCACCACGCCGAAGAGGAACGCGCCGAAGATGTAGTGCAGCCCCAGCCACTCGGTGGTGGCGGCCGACAGCAGCAGCCCGGCGAGCAGCACGGCGAAGAGCGACGGCGTGAGGCGCGGCGCCGCACGCCGCTCGACCGCCCGGTGCAGCAGCGGACGTACCAGGAACAGCATGACGAGGAGGAACGGGACGGCGAGCAGGATGCGCCACTGGTCGGGTCCGGCCGAGCCGCTGATGGCGACGACGGCGGCCAGCAGCGACCAGGCGAGGACGTCGTCGATGGAGGCGCAGGCTAGCGCCACCACGCCGAGCGGGGTACGGGACAGGCCCCGGTCGGTGAGGATGCGGGCCAGCACCGGGAACGCGGTGATCGACATGGCGATGCCCATGAAGAGGATGAACGGCGTCCGGTCACCGTGCGCGTGGGCGTCCGTCAGGTGCAGTCCGAGCAGGGTGCCGAGCCCGAAGGGCAGGAGGATCGAGCAGATCGCCACACTGGGGGCGATGGCCCCGCTGCCGCGGATCAGGGCCGCGTCCCAGTCCAGGCCCACGATGAACATGAAGACCGCGACGCCCACGGCGGCCAGCGCGCTGAGCAACGGCCGGGTGGAGGAAGGGAAGAGGGCGTCGGAGACCGCCCCGTGGAAGAGGGTAGGGCCGAGCGCGATTCCGGCGAGGACCTCGCCGATCACGGGCGGCTGGCCGAAACGCCTCGCCAACGCGCCCAGCAGACGGGCCAGCAGCACCATCACGGCGAGACCGGCGAGTAAGGACGTGGTCTGTTGCGTGGTCAAGAGGTGTGTCTCCGTTCGTAGCGCGGCCCGCCCGCCAGGACAGCAACCCTCACCCGCGTACGGGATTCCGCGCGACGGACGGAGGAGCCGCGGGGAACGTCAGATCAGGTCGATACGGACGTTCAGCCCCACGGGGACCAGAGCCGCGTAGCAGTACGACGCTCGGGCCGCCGAAATGACCGGTACCCCCGACGCTTCGGCGAGGACCGAGCAGTGGCAGGCCGCGAGTACTTCCGCGCCCGTGACCCGGCGGTCCATGGCGGCCGCGTACAACTGTCCGGCCGCGATCGTCTCCGTGGGGGAGAGGCCGACGATCTCCGTACCGCCGAGCTCCTGGAATCCGCGCACCGGGACGCCGATGCCGTCTCTGTGGTCCTGGTCGCACGTCTCGTCCCAGCAGGTACGCATGGAGCAGGCGACGGCGAACGCCACGGCCGGCGTGAGGAGACGGACCGTCCCGCCCTGCGCCGCCTTCCTCAGCGCCCGTCCCGCCGGTGTGTGGCCCACGGCGATCCGGTACAGGGAGAACGGGTCGAGCACGGCGACTTCGGCGGTCTCCGGATTTTCGGGTACGGCGGCCACGGCGCTCCCTCCTCTGTGGTGAAGCCACGCGGTCTCGCCGCCTGCGCTGTAGAGAAAAGGTCGCGTAGCCAAGCCCCTGAACACTCGGGCGGAACATCGCGCAAAACCATGCTCGACAGCATCTTGAATGTCAACAGGTGATCGACAGGGCGCCGGGAGACGGAGAAAGGAGGGGCTGAATGGGCGCGAGTGACAGGACGGGCACAGGACGCTCTGGCCGGATCAAGTACCTTCCGGCAGCGCCCCTTTGGTTTTTGTGAGAGGGCAGGTCGACAGGGGGTGCGGCGGCTCCATAGAGTGCCGCAGTGTTGTCAGCAATCGATTGATCGTTCAGGGTCGGCGAGTTCCCGCGGCCTTGCGCGGGCGGGGCGAGAGACCGCTTGAATCGAGGGGGCAGTTTTGCTGCGCACTTCTGACCGGCTGCACGATCCTTCGGCCGGTGTCGGTCCGGTGGACGCCACACCATCGGTTCGGCCCACGCGCTCCACGGACGAGGCCCCCGGCGGGGCGGAGCCGGTGCGGGTGCCGATCAGAACGCTGTTGTCCGCCGACTCGCCCCGGCTCGACGGGGAGGACGAGGACCACGTCCGGGCGCTGGCCGAGGTGGACGAGGAACTGCTGCCCCCGGTGGTCGTGCACCGCGCGACGATGCGGGTGATCGACGGCCGGCACCGGCTGCGGGCCCTGGAACTGCGCGGCGTCGGCACCGTACGGGTGCGCTTCGACGACGGGGGCGAGGACCCCTTCGTGCTGGCGGTGCAGCACAACATACGGCACGGGCTGCCGCTGTCGCTGTCCGACCGCACCGCCGCCGCGGCCAGGATCCTCGGTTCGCACCCGCACTGGTCCGACCGCAAGATCGCGTCGGTGACCGGCCTCGCGGCGGGCACCGTCCGCGCGATCCGGGCGCGTTCGACTGATGATTCCGCGCAGTCGGACACCCGGGTGGGCCGCGACGGAAGGCGGCGGCCGGCCGGCCGTACCGCCGAGGGCCGGGTCCTGGCGGGCCGGCTCCTGCGCGAGGACCCGGACATGCCGTTGCGGCGGGTCGCCGCCGCGGCCGGGATCTCCCCGTCGACCGCGCTGGACGTACGCGACCGGGTGCGCGACGGACGGGACCCGGTTCCCGCCAAGCTCCGCGGTGGCCCCCACGGCAAGCGGAAGCCGCCCGCCGCGGAAGCGCCCGCCCCCCAGCCCGGTGTGAACTGGGAATCGGAGCTGAACCGACTGCGCCTCGACCCCTCACTGCGCTACACCGACACCGGGCGGGTCCTGCTGCGGCTGCTGGACGCCCGCCTGCTCAGCACCGACGAACGGGCCCTGCTGGCCACCGGCATCCCGTCGCACTGCGCCACGACGGTGGCCAACCTCGCCCGCGTCCTCGGCGCGGCGTGGCAGCAGTTCGCCGTCGACCTCGAACAGCGCGACCAGAACTGGAACGAGGACTGAGCACACCGCCTCGCACGGACTCGGACGCGCGGCGCCCGGACCCGCGAGCCGGACGCGCGGTGCCCGGACACGTGGGATCGGCGGCGCGGCGCTCGGACGCGCGGGATCGGCGGCGCGGTGCCCGGACACGTGGGATCGGCGGCGCGGCGCTCGGACGCGCGGGATCGGCGGCGCGGTGCTCGGACACGTGGGATCGGCGGCGCGGTGCTCGGACACGTGGGATCGGCGGCGCGGTGCTCGGACACGTGGGATCGGCGGCGAGGCGCCCGGACATGCGAGCGGGACGCGCGGCACCCGGACGCGCGGGATCGGACGCGAGGCGCCCGGACGCGCGGACCCGGGGCCTGCCCGGCCCCGGACCCCCTGTGTTGTTGTCAGGAGGGCGAGCGGCGCGCGACCGATCGCCGGCGTACGCCCCGGCTTTCTTCGACGCGACCCTGGACAAGGCGCACCGCCGGCGGACCGAACGCGCATCGATCCCGTCCGAGAACGGAACATTGAGCGCGTCAGACCCGCCCAGTAATATCGGCGATCGATGACGGAGCCGATTCCGGACGAGCCGGCTTCCCCGGATTTCTCGGCGAAATTCTCCGGTCGACCGCCCCAGCCACGCGCGCTGCGAAACGCCTAGTGGGAAGTGCCGATGACGACTCCAATGACACCGTTCGACGAAGTGTTCCGGGTATTGGTCGCGATGCTCGGCGAGGACGTGGCGGAACGTCGCGCCGAGCTGTCCGCGTCCACCCCGCTTCAGGATCTGGGCATGGATTCGATGAAATACATCAACCTGCTGCTGAGCCTGGAGGACAGTATCGGCAAGGAACTCGACGAGGTCGCCGAGCACATCGACCTCTCCGAGATCACCACGGTCGGCGATCTCGTCGCGCTGGTGGAACGGTTGCGGGAGCTGTGAGGGGAGCCGGGCCATGAGCGACAAGGAACTCGACACGCACGCCCTGATGCCCACGGAGGACGACATCGCCTCCTACCGGCAGAACGGCTACTACGTGTCTCAGAAGATCCTCAGCGAGGAGCTGATCGCCGGCGCGCTGGAGGGCAGCGAGCGGCTCTACCGAGGCGAGTACGACCAGCGCTTCCCCTGGAGCGACAACCACCGCGTGGACCCCAACTTCGGTGTCCCCTTCACCGACCGCACCCGCAGCCGCGCCGACGGCTACGCCTCCTTCCACAGCTTCGGGCTCCGCGCGCTGGCCCGGCACCCGGTCATCGCGTCGATCGCCGCCGCGCTGACCGGCGCCACGGAGATCAGGTCCTGGAAGGACCAGCTCATCTACAAGGCACCGGCGAGCAGCCCCGCGGAGAACGAGGGGGTGACCGGGTTCCATCAGGACAAGCGGTACTGGCCGACCTGCACCTCGAACCGGATGATCACGGCCTGGATCCCGCTGCACGACTGCTCCACACAGAACGGATGCCTGGTGGTGATCAAGGGCAGCCACCGGTGGCGCAACAACCACGCGCTGGTCACCTTCGACGAGAAGAACCAGGACTACATCAAGTCGAAGCTGATCAACAGCGAGGGCGACGAACTGATCGAGGTACCGCTGCAACTCCAGCGCGGCCAGGTCAGCTTCCACGACTGCTACACGATCCACGGCAGTTACCCCAACGTGTCCGACCTGCCGAGGCGGGCCCTGTCGGTGCATCTGCAGGACGGCGAGAACCGATACCGCGACCTGAACTTCCTGAGCCGGACGAAGCCCGTCTACCAGCACTCCCACGACCTGATCTGCCGCACGTCGGCGAACGGGCTCCCGGACTACAGCGACCCCGAGATCTTCCCGACGCTGCACCGCACCACGGCGGGATGACCCTGCCGCCCTGGGCCATCCCCGACTCCGGAGACCGGCACCCATGATCGACATCCATGTGCACCTGGCCGACGCACGCTGCGTCTCCCCGGGCTTCGTCGAGGGCATCGCCGCGTCGATCGGCGACGACCACCGGGTCCGGCGCGCACTGCGTCTCTACCTGTCCGACCGGGACGGCAAGCGGCTGCTCTCCCAGATGGACACCTACGGCATCACCAAGTCGGTGCTGCTCATCGCCGACTTCGGCCCGGCGCTCGGCGAGCCGCCGCTGTCCATCGAGGACGTCCACCGGCACCACGCCGAGGTCACCGCGGCCTCCGGCGGACGCCTCACGTTCTTCGCCGGCTTCGACCCCTCGCGCGGCCCCACGGCGCTCGACCTCGTCAAGCGCTGGACGGCGACGCCCGGCTGCGAGGGCGTCAAGCTCTACCCGCCCTGCGGCTTCGAGCTGGACGACGAGCGGCTGACCCCGCTGTGGCGGCACTGCAACGACAACGGCGTCCCGGTACTGACGCACTCGGGGCCCTCGTTGCCCGCCCTCAGCGACTCCCGGCGCTACCCGCACAGCCTCGAAGAGGTCGTCCGACGCTTCCCGGACCTGCGCGTCACACTGGCGCACGGCATGGTGTGGGACCTGGAGGGAACCGTCCGGCTGCTGCTGGCACACCCCGCCAACCTCTGGGCGGACATCTCGTCGTTCCACCAACTCTCCGACTCTGACCTGGAGTTGATGTTGGAGAGCTGCGCCAAGGTGCCCGACCAGGTGCTGTTCGGCTCCGACGCCCCGCTCTTCGACTTCTCCGGGAACCTGGGGGACAGGATCGAGGCGATGCGCGCCCGTCTGACGCCCGCGCAGCAGGCGGGACTGTTCGAGCGGAACGCGCGCAGGTTCCTGTACGGCACCACCGCCTGACGACCTCCCTCGCGCCCGGCGGGGGAGCCCCGGCCCGAGAACGACGGTGTGAGCGTGGACTCGATCTACTTTCCCCCCGAGGCGGAGACGTTCCGGCAGCGCACCCGCCGCTTCCTCGACGAGCACGTCACCCCGCGACTGGACACCTGGGAGGCCGAGCGCCGCATCCCCCGCGAGGTGTGGAAACTGTTCGCCCGGCACGAGCTGCTGGGACTGCACTACCCCCGCGCCTACGGGGGCCGCGAGCTGCCGTTCTTCCACTCGGTGGCCTACCTGGAGGAGCTGGGGCGGCTCGGCAGCGGCGGCTTTCGCGGCGCGCTGTCCGTGCACAGCTACATGGCCACCGCCTACCTGCACCTGGCCGGCGACCACCAGCAGAAACTGGCCTACCTCAAGCCCGCCGTCGAGGGCGACATGATCGCCGCCCTGGCCATCACCGAACCCCAGGCCGGCTCCGACGTGTCGGCCATCGGCTGCGCGGCACGGCCCGCCGGCGACGGGTACCTGATCAGCGGCACCAAGGCGTTCGTCACCAACGGCATGAACGCGGACTTCCTCGTCACCGCGGCCCGGACGGCGGACGGCCCGGCGACCGCCACCGGCTCCGGCACCCTCTCCCTCTTCGTCATCGACGCCCAGGCGCCGGGCGTGACCCGGAGCCCCGTGGAGAAACTGGGATGGCACTGCTCCGACACCGCGACGGTGCGCTTCGACGACGTACGCGTGGACGGCGGCCGGCTGCTCGGCCGGAAGAACTCCGGATTCATGTGGATCATGAAGGCGTTCCAGCTGGAACGGATCGCGGCCGCCGTCCTGGCCCTCGGCGAAGCGGACCGCGCGCTGGAACTGGCCCGCCGGCACACCCGCGACCGTCAGGTCTTCGGCCAGGCGCTCGCCCGCCACCAGGTGGTACGGCACCGGCTGGCCGAGCTGATGAGCCATACGGAGGCGGCCCGCCAGCTCACCTACCACGCGGCCTGGCTGCACAGCCGGGGAAAGCTGGCGATGTCCGAGAGCGCGATGGCGAAACTGCGCGCCACCGAACTGGCCGTGGACGTCACCGGCCAGTGCCTCCAGCTGTTCGGCGGGCACGGCTACCTCGAAGGGACACCGATCGCCCGCCTGTTCAGGGACACCCGGCTGGACACCATCGCCGGCGGTGCCAGCGAGATCATGCGGGAGATCATCGCCGACACCGAGCTGTGACGACGCGCGCGGCGCCGGGCGGCGCCGGGCAGCGCCGGACTCAGCACTTGCGCAGCACGAAGCACCCCCACCGGAAGTAGCCCACGGTCAGACAGGTGAAGGTCGCACCGGACGCCACGGGCGTCGAGGCCGCGTAGTCGGTGAGGTTGATCAGCACATCGCAGGAGAACACATGGCCCAGCCGCCGCAGGTTGTCGAGGTAGAACATCTCCCGTCCGACCCGCAGCTCCCGCATGAGACCGCGCTGGATCAGCATGTTGTAGTTGCCGCAGAAGACCTTCTCCATCTTCTCCAGCGGGAACTCCGGCGGAATGTCCCGCCACAACGCGCCCAGGTGCTTGGCCGAGTTGTCCACGAAGGCGAGCACCCCGAAGGTCCTGGTCAGGTGGGACAGGTCGCTGCTGGTCGCCAGGTGCTTCAGCTCGTAGTCGCCCGCCGTCCGCGACAGGACGAACGACAGCGCCCCGTCGCTGAGGATGGACTCGGCCGAGTCCATGAACCGGTCGCGGTCCCGGGCGCACTTGTCGCCCACCACGATCAGGACCTCCGAGTAGTCGTTGGCCCGCAGCAGACTGGACCCCAGCTCCAGGGCGGCCGACAGGTTGGAGCACTTGGAGAGGGTGACCCCGTACAGCTTGGCGTCGACCAGACCGTGGTCACCGAGGATCCGCGCCACCTCGGGGTAGTCCAGCCCCACGGCGTGGATGGAGTTGACGGTCGGCGCCAGCAGCACCGCGCCGATGCGGGCCGGGTCGACGCCGCTCGTCCGCAGGGTCTCACCGACCGATCGATGGCACAGTTCCGGCAGGCTGAGCGGACTCTTCCGGTAATAGTGCAGGCCGAGTCTGGTGAAGACCTGCACCTGCTCCGGATCGCCCTCCTCGATGTCGGCGAGGGGCACGGCGTCCCCCACCGTGTAGGCGAGACCGCGGAGATACAGCGACTGTTCGGGCATGCTCGGCATCCGTAACGTGAGACGGCGGTACGCGGAAGGAGAAGGCCGGGGGGAGTGCCCAGGTCGGCACCCCGTGGCTCGCCGGAACCGGATCTGAGTGCCGCGGCCACGGCCGAGGCGGACACCGGCTCCGGTACGATCACGAACTTATGAAGTCGCTGTCTCGCTTAACGCGGCAAACGGCACCCCCCTCAGCGGTCGTCGCCGGCCTGGTCTCCGTACTGGTCGGCACCGCCAGCTCCGCGGCCGTCGTCTTCACCGCCGCGAAGGCCGCGGGCGCGTCGGCCGACGAACTGGCCTCGTGGATGCTCGCGCTGGGCGTCGGACTGAGCGCCACGAGCATAGGGCTGTCCCTGCGTTTCCGTACACCAGTGGTCACGGCGTGGTCCACGCCGGGCGCCGCCGTGCTGGCCACCGGCCTGCTCGGCGCCACCATGGCGCAGGCCGTCGGCGCGTTCCTGGTGTCCGCGGCGCTGATCACCGTCAGCGGCCTCACCGGCTGGTTCGCGCGCGTCATGGACCGCGTCCCGGTGGCCCTCACCGCGGGTCTGCTCGCCGGAATCCTGGTCAGGTTCGGCACCGGCCTGTTCAGCGCGATGCGCGACAGCTTCGGCACGGTGTTCCCCATGTTCGCCGTCTACCTGGTGTGCCGCCGATGGCTGCCGAGGTACGCGGTGGTGGCCGCCCTGGTCACCGGCGCCGTCGCGGCCTCGCTGTCCGGCTCGGTCCACCTCGGCCAGGTGGACCTGGCGCTCGCCGCGCCGGTCTTCACCATGCCGGAGTTCTCCTGGCAGGTGATCATCGGCGCCGGACTGCCGCTGTTCGTGGTGACCATGGTGTCGCAGAACCTGGCCGGCGTGGCGGTGCTGCGCAACGACGGCTACCAGGTACCCGTCTCCCCGCTGGTCGGCTGGACCGGCGCGGCCAACCTGCTGCTCGCCCCGTTCGGCTGCTTCGGACTCAACCTCGCCGCCATCACCGCGGCGATCTGCACCGGCCCCCAGGCACACGAGGACCGGGACCGGCGCTTCCTGGCCGGCGTGTGGGCCGGGGTGTTCTTCCTGTGCGTCGGTGTGTTCGGCGGCACCGTCGGCGCCCTGCTGATGGCCCTGCCGAAGTCCCTGATCGCCGGGATCGCCGGCCTCGGACTGCTCAACACCATCATCAACTCCCTGTCGTCGGCGCTGGCCGACGAGGACTGGCGGGAGCCGGCCGCGGTCACCTTCCTGGCGACCGCGTCCGGGGTGACGCTGCTCGGCATCGGCTCCGCCTTCTGGGGCCTGCTCGCCGGTGTCCTCACCGCGCTGGTGATCCGGACCACGCGCAGGACCCGGGCGGCCGGGAAGCCCGCCGAGGCCGCCCCGGCCGAGGGATAGACCGGGGCGGCACGCGGCGCCCGGGCGGGACAGCCACTGTCCTCACCGCGCTGGTGATCCGGACCACGCGCAGGACCCGGGCGGCCGGGAAGCCCGCCGAGGCCGCCGCGGCCGACGGATAGACCGGGCAGGGACGCGGCCGCGCCCGGGCGGGACAACCGCTCAGCGGCCTCGTGTTCCCCGCCCGTCGGCCGGGGCCACGAGGGTCCCGGCCGTGCCGACCCAGCGGTGATAGGCGTCCATGTCCACATTGCTGCCGCACACGACGGTCGCCACCCGCTTGCCCGCGAACCGGTCGCGGTCCTCCAGGACCGCCGCGACACCCAGCGCCGCCGAGGGCTCGACGACCAGACCCGCGTGGTCGCGCAGCAGCCGCATCCCCTCGATGATCGACGCCTCCGCCACCAGCACCGCGTCATCGGCGACCACCAGCAGATCCGCCAGGGCGTCCGGGTTCGGGACCCGCCCCGCCACCCCGTCCGCGATGGTGTCGGTCGAATCGGTGGTGATCACCCGCCGCGCGTGCCAGGACCGGGTCATCGCCGGCGCGCCCTGCGGCTGCACGCAGATCACCTCGACCTCCGGTGCCAGCGACTTCACCGCGTACCCGACGCCACTGGCCAGCGCCCCGGTACCCAGCGCCACCAGCACGACGTCCAACTGCCCGGCGGCGGCCGCCAGTTCAAGACCGATGGTCGCCGCCCCGTCACAGGTCTCGACGTCCACACTGTCCTCGACGCGCCGGATGCCGCGCTCCCGGGAGATGGCCGCCGCCCGCTCGCAGGCCATGTCGTAGTCGCCGTCGACCAGCACCAGGCCGGCACCCAGCGCGCGGATCCGCTCCAGCTTGACCGCCGGGGCGGAACGCGACGCCACCACGGTGACGTCCAGCCCCCGGCCGCGCCCGGACCACGCCAGGGCCTGGCCCAGGTTGCCCGCGCTGGCACACACCACGGCGTTCTGGCCGCTCGCCGCGAGCAGGCTCGCGATGATCTCCGTACCGCGGGCCTTGAAACTGCGCACCGGATTCACGGTTTCGATCTTCAGGCTCACAGCGCAGCCGAGATCGGCCCCCAGGCCGACGCACGGGTAGAGCGGCGAGTCGAGAAAAAGTGGGTCGATCGCTTGACGGGATGCCTGGATCCGCGCTAATTCGAGACGTGTTTTCCGCATGGTCGAACAGTGTAGTCAGCGACTTGCACTCCCTTGATGGGCCGGTCCGCCGCCGGTAGCATCGGTTTCCGTTCTGCATGGCGGCACCCCATGTGATTCCAGGGCCAGTGTTCCCTTGGGCGCCGCAATTCCGTCGGCCATATCAGCCGCGGGTCATGAAGCATGGGACGACGAGATTGAGGCCATGCGTAATCAAAAAATGATTTCGGTCGGCATCAAGCTGAGCCATGACGGCAGCGTCGCCGTATTCGAGGACAATCGCCTCGTCTGCTGCCATGAAATGGAAAAGATCGACAACAACCCCCGCTACTCGGAATTCCGGCTCACCCGGGGCGAGCTGACCGGCCTGCTGGCCGGCGTCGGGTACGACTGGGGCGAGGTGGACGCGCTCGTCGTCGACGGGTGGCACACCACACCGTTCACGGTCACCCTGGGCGGGCAGGCGGTCCCCTTCGAGGTCGCCGAGTACGGCCACCTCTACTCCGCCGACGCCAACCCGCTGGCCAACAAGGCGGCGTTCAGCCCCTACTTCGAGCGGGAGTACACGAGCTACCACCACATCGCCGGGCACATCTTCTCGTCCTACTGCAGCAGCCCGATGGCCGGGCGCGGCGAGCCGTCGTACGTGCTCTCCTGGGACGGCATGTCGTTCCCGCAGCTCTTCCACTACGACCGGGGCGGCAAGCTGGAGTGCCTGGGCCACCTGTTCCCCATGAGCGGGTTCATCTACACCTACTTCGCCGCCAACTTCGAGCCCTACCGGGGCTACCGCCCGAACGACCTCTCGCTGGCCGGCAAGTACATGGCCTACATCGCCAAGGGCCGCAAGCAGCCGGCGCTGCTCGCGAGCTTCCACGCGGTCTTCGACAAGCAGGTCGCCCGGGCCGGCCCGGTCACCACCCACGACCAGATGCTCGAGTTCGAACGGACCCTGCTGCTCAAACTGGTCTTCCGCGCCAAGGCCAGCGGCCACGGTGACGAGGACATCCTCACCACCTTCCACTGCTTCCTCGAAGAGGTGCTGGTCCGCACGCTCTCCGCGCGGCTGGACGAACTGGACAAGGGGCCCCGCAACCTCTGCTACGCCGGCGGCTGCGCGCTGAACATCAAGTGGAACAGCGCGATCAGGCGGTCCTGCGGCCTGGCGGAGCTGTGGATCCCGCCGTTCCCCAACGACGCGGGCAGCGCCATCGGCACCGTGTGCAGCGCACTGGTCGCCGAGCACGGGTACGAGTCGATCGACTGGGACGTCTACAGCGGCCCCCCGATCCGCGAGACCCCCTGGGACACGGCCGGCTGGACCGCGCGGGAGTGCACACTGGCGGAACTGGCGAGGCTCCTGCACGAGTCGCAGCAGCCGGTCATCGTGCTCAGCGGCCGGGCCGAACTGGGGCCGCGCGCCCTCGGCAACCGCAGCATCATGGCCGCGCCCACGTCACCGGAGATGAAGACCCTGCTCAACCGGATCAAACGGCGGGAGTCGTACCGCCCGGTCGCGCCGATCTGCGCGGAGGAGGACGCGCCGACGTTCTTCGACCCCGGCACCCCCGACCCGTACATGCTCTACGACCACCGGGTGCGGCCGGAGGCGGCCGAGCGGCTGCCCGCCGTCTGCCACCTCGACGGCACCGCCCGCCTGCAGACGGTCCACGAGCGGCAGAACCCGCGGATCCACGCGCTGCTGCGGCACTACGCGAAGCTCAGCGGGGTCCCGGTCCTCTGCAACACCAGCGCCAACGACCTGGGCTCCGGGTTCTTCCCCGATGTGCGCAGCGTCGCCGAATGGGGCGCGGTGCCCTACATCTGGAGTGACGGAACCCTCCACACCCGTACGGCGGATGGCACCTGACCGGTACGTCTCGGCAGTGAAGGAACCGATGTCAACTATCGCGAACACCACACCCGGATTCCGGGGCGGGCTCCATGAGGTCTTCCGCCGCCAGGCGGAGGCACGGCCCTCGCGGACCGCGGTCGCGTGCGGCGACGAGAGCCTGACCTACCAGGAACTCGACCGCCTCTCCGACCGGCTCGCGGGCAGCCTCAGCGCGCGGGGCGCGCGGCCCGGCGAGGTGATCGGCCTGTCCTTCCCCCGGGGGATCGACATGGTCGTCGCCGTGCTCGCCGTCCTGAAGACCGGCGCGGCCTACCTGCCCGTCGACGCCGACCACCCGGCGCCCCGCGTCCGGCACATCGTCGACCACAGCCGCGTGCGGCGCGTCGTCGCCGATCCGAAACTCGCCGCCGGCTTCGACCGGCCCGGGATCACGGTCGTGGCGTACGAACGCGACGCCGTCCTCGACGACGCCCCGCCCGACTGGACACCGGCGCCGGTCGAAGCCGACGCGCCCGCCTACGTCATCTACACCTCCGGCACGACCGGCCGGCCGCACGGCGTCGTCGTCCGGCACGGCAACGTCGACCGGCTGTTCCGGCAGACCGAGGGCTGGTTCGATTTCCGCCCGGACGACGTCTGGACCGTGTTCCACTCGATCGCCTTCGACTTCTCCGTGTGGGAACTGTGGGGCGCCCTGCTGTACGGCGGCACCGCCGTCGTGGTCCCCGCCGCGACCACCCGCACCCCCGAACGCTTCTACGACCTGGTCGTGGACAAAGGCGTGACGGTCCTGAACCAGACACCCACCGCGTTCCGTTCCTTCGCCGCGGTGGACGCCCGCCGCGGCGCCGGCCTGGCGCTGCGGCAGATCGTCCTGGGCGGCGAGGCACTGGACAAGGACGTCGCCGCGGCGTGGCTGACGCGGCACGGCGACGCCCGCCCGCGCCTGGTGAACATGTACGGGATCACCGAGACGACCGTGCACGTCACCTACCGGCCGCTCACCCTGGACCTGCTCTCCGCGTCGGAGCACTCGCCCATCGGCGTGCCGATCCCCGACCTGACCCTGCGCCTGCTCGACGACACCGGACAGCCGGTCGCCCCCGGCGAGATCGGGGAGATCCACGTCAGCGGCCCCGGGGTCGCGGCCGGCTACCTGCACGACGCGGAACTCACCGCCGCCCGGTTCACCCGCTCGGACACCGGCGAGCCGACCTACCGCACCGGCGACCTCGGCCTCACCCACGACGGCACCGAGTACTTCTACGCCGGGCGCGCGGACCGCCAGATCAAACTGCACGGCTACCGGATCGACCCGCGCGAGGCCGAGGCCGCCGCGGACACCCACCCGGACCTCTCCGGCTCCCTCGTGCTGAAGGTGTCACCCGCCGACGGCGAGCCCCACCTCGTGCTGTTCGCCCTGTGCGGGCAGCCGTCCACACCCGAGCGGCGCGAAGAGGTGCTGGCCCTGATCCGCGCGGCGCTGCCCGCGTACGCCTGCCCGGCGCAGTGCGTCCTGCTCACCCAGTACCCGACGAACCACCACGGCAAGACCGACCACGACGCGCTGCGGGCCGCCTACCTCGCGCAGGACACACCGGCCCGGCCAAAGGCGGGGGACGGCCACGTCGAGAAGGTCCGGGCCATCTGGGAACAGGTGCTGGGCCGCCGGGTGACCGCGCCGCACGCCGACTTCTTCGAAAGCGGCGGCACCTCGCTCGACCTCATCCGGATCATGCAGGAGACCAGGAAACAGCTCTCCGTGGAGGTCGACCTCGCCGCGTTCGCGGACGGCCTGTCGTTCGACCTCTACGCCGGCCACGTCGGTGAACGGTCCGCCCCCAGGAACGGGAGTTGATGTCATGAGGAAGTTCAGCCTCACCCCCACCGAGCTCGCCGACTTCCAACGCAACGGCTACGCCGGGCCGTTCACCCTCTACGAGCCGGAGGAGATGGCCGAACACTGGCGCCGGCAGCGGCTCAAGCTGCTCGACCGCAGCGACGCCGTCTACCAGGACACCGAGGCGATCTCGCAGGGCACCAACATCTCCAACTACGACCGCCACCTCGACAACGAGTTCCTGGCCGAGCACATCGCCCGGCCGGAAATCGTGCACCGGGTGGCGAGCATCCTCGGTGACGACGTCATCTGCTGGCGCACCGAGTTCTTCCCGAAGCACCCCGGCGACGAGGGCACCGACTGGCACCAGGCGGACACCTTCGCCAACGCGGGCGGCGAACCGCAGATCGTCTGGGACGAGGACCGCGAGTACGGCGGCACGATCACCGTGTGGACCGCGTTCACCGAGGCCAACACCGAGACCGCCTGCCTCCAGTTCATCCCCGGCACGCACCGGCAGATGTTCTACGACGAGACCCTGGGCATGCACTACGACCCGGAAGCCAACCAGAACAAGACCAAGAACGGGGTGACACGCGGCTTCTTCGGCTACGACTATCGCCAGCTCCAGATCGACCCGGACTGGTCACCGGACGAGAGCAAGGCCGTGTCGATGGAGATGCGCCCGGGACAGTTCATCGTCTTCTGGTCGACCCTGATGCACGCCTCGCACGGCCACGCCGGCAAGACGCAGCAGATGCGGATGGGCTTCGCCAGCCGGTACGTCCCCGCCTCCGTGCACGTCTACCCGGGGCTGACCGAGATCAACGAGTACGGCGGGCGGATCTCACTGGAGAACTTCGGGTGCGTGCTGGTGTCGGGCGAGGACAAGTACGGCCGCAACCGGCTGCTGACCCACACCACGACGGGCGTTCCCTTCGGCAAGAGCTGACCGTGGGCGGGCTGGAAGCGTGGGCGGCGACGGCCGTCGAGGTCTTCGGCGAGATCAAGCCGCTGGCCGACCGGCTGCCCCAGGACCGCTTCGAGGTGGTCGTGGCGGAGCACGAGCGGCACGGCGGAGCCGCCCAGCACCTGCTCGACGCCGTGTCCCGGGAGACCGGCCTGCGGCAGGCCGTCGACGTCCGCGCCGCGCCGATGCAGACCCCAAGCTCGTTCGGGCTGGCGGTGGAACGGCGGATACGCGGCCTGCTGCGGGACGCCGGCCCGCTCCAGGACTGGCTGCGGGAGGCCGGGGACACACCGGTCGCCCGCGCCGCGGCCAGGGCGCGTGCCCGGGCGCCCCGGAGGCTGCCGGTGCGCACCCGCGACGGCCTGGTCCTCGACGCCTTCGCCGCCGGGGACCGGACCCGGCCCGCCGTGGTCCTGGTCCCGCCGTGCGGGATGCCCGTCCAGCTGTCCGCGCGGTGGCTGCGGGCGCTCGGCGCGGACCACCACGTGGTCACCTGGCAGTCCCGCGGCCTGTTCGCCCCGGGCCGCCCCGAGGCGGGCATGGCCGCCGACGTGGCCGACCAGGCCGACGACCTGCTGGCCGTGCTGGACGCCTTCGACCTGCCCCGGGCCCATGTGATGGGCCTGTGCGGCGGCGCCGTGATCGCGCTCGACGCGGTCCACCGGTACCCGGAGCGCTTCGAGTCGGTGAGTCTGTGGCACGGCGACTACGACTTCGGCGCCGGCTCGGTCAAGACCGAGCACCAGCGCGACGTCCAGGCGCTGATGGAGCTGGGCGCCGACAGCCCCGGCCAGGCCACCGCCTACCAGAAGCTGATGCACCGCCCGGCGGCCCTGGCGAAGATCCCCGAACCGGCCGCACCGCTGGTCCTCTACCCCTACGCGACCCCCGACCTGTTCCACCACTACTGCCGGCTCAACCTCGCGATCATGACGTACGACGTCACCGGCCTGCTCGGCGAGATCCCGCACCCGGCGCTGGTGGTGACCAGCCGCACCGACACGACCGCGCACCCCGCCGGCTCGCACCGGGTGGCACGGGAGCTGGCCCACGCCCGGCTGGTCGAGGAACCCACCGGCGACCACCTCTCCGTCTTCGACACCTCGACCCGACTGACCCAGCTCGCCGCCGGCTTCGTGGCGGCGCGGCACCCGACCACACCGGGACACCGATGACCGACACAGCTGCCCTCGAAGTCGAGTACCTCGACCGCGGCCTCGGCCCGCTCGCCGAGGAGTGCGTCGCCGTGCGGCACTCGGCGGCCGACCCGCGGATCGCCGCCGTCCTCGCCGTACCCGGCCCGGCCGCCCCCGCCGTCCGCAGGGCGACCGCCCTGTGCGAGGAGGCGGACGGCGGACTCTCCCTGTTCGAACCCGACGACGACCTGATGCTCTTCCACCGCAACCGGCGGGAGGCCGACTTCCTCTACCGCGAGGTGTTCCGGGACAACGAGTACCTGCGCAACGGCGTGACCCTGCCCGAGCACGCGACCGTCGTCGATGTGGGAGCCAACGTCGGCGGCGCCTCGGTGCTGTTCGGGCTGGTGCGCCCAGGCGCCCGGATCATCGCGGTGGAACCCGTCCCGCAGCTGTGCCGGGCCGTCGAGCTGAACGCCCGGCTGCACGGCATCGACCTGGTGGTGGTCCCCGGCGCGGTGGGCGACCGGCGGCACACCACCCGGCTCACCTACTACCCGAAGAACACCGCGATGTCCGGCCTGCTCGCCGACCCGGCGGACCGGGAGGTCCTCAAGACCTACCTCGCGGGGGAGGAGGACGGTGCCCTCACCGACGGCCTGGACACCATGGTCGCCGAACTGCTCGCCGGCGAGCCTGTCGACTGCGAGGTGCGGACCCTGGGCCAGGCGCTCGAAGGCCACTGCGTGGACCGTGTCGACCTGCTGAAGATCGACGTCGAGAAGGCGGAGTGGCAGGTCCTGCTCGGCATCGACGACGCGCTGTGGCAGCGCGTCGACCAGGTCGTCATGGAGGTCCACGACATCGACGGCCGGGTCGACGCCTGTGTCGCCCTGCTGCAGGACAGGGGCTTCAACGTGCTGGTCGACCGCAACCAGGACCTGCTGAACACCGACATGTACGGCCTCTACGCCCGCCGGGGACCGGTCGCGCCCGACCCCACCGCCCCGGCCTGGCGCCGGCCGCTCGCCACCCGCCGGGCGCTGGCCGCCGCCCTCCGCGCCGAACTGGGCGGCGAGTTCGCGAAGGTACCGGTGGACCGCTTCCGGTTCCTCCCCGCCCTGCCCAGGGACGAACGGGGCCGGATCGACGCGGACGCGCTGCTCGCGCGCGTCCCGGCACCGGACCCCGCCGAGCCGGGCCCGCTCTCCGGCGTCGAGGAGAAACTGGCCGCCATCTGGCGCCAGGTGCTGAAGGTGGACGCCATCGCGGCCTCCGACGACTTCTTCGACCTGGGCGGCACCTCGCTGAAATCGGTGCGGATGGTGCTGGAGGTGGACGAGGCGTTCGGCGAGAACGTGCTGCCGCCCGACCAGCTGTTCGTCGGCAGCCGCTTCGACGAGGTCGCGGCCACCATCCGCAGGAACCTGGGATGAAGCGGCGGTTCTTCGCGGCGCTGGAGGAACTCGCCGGCAACCACGACAACGAGGTCGTGTACCGGGACGGCGGCCGGGTCCGCACGTCGTGGGCCGAACTGGCCCGCGACATCGACCGGGCGGTGGGCCGGCTGGCCTCGCTGCGCCCCGCGGACGGCGTGTTCCAGGTGGGACTGATCGGGCCGACGTCGTACGAGTGGATGGTGCTCGACCTGGCCTGCCTCAAGGCGGGGTTCCGGACGGTCGCGGTGCCCGAGTTCCTGACCGGCCGGGAGATCGCCGAACTGGTCCGGGACGCCGGGGCCCACGTCGTCCTCGCCGACCGCGCCCTGGCCGGCCGGCTCACCGAGGTCGACGCCCCGGTGTGGTTCTTCCGCTCCCGGGGCGCCGCCCCGGCCGCCGACGACTTCGACACGCTGGACGGCGTGGAGTGGAGCTGTTCCGCCGACCGGATGCTGGACCACTACTCGATCGCCTACTCGTCGGGAACCTCCGGCACGGCCAAACGGATCGACCTGACCTTCCCCGCCGAGGAGAAGCCGACCGCGCTCCGGCTGGCCGTCCAGTACTACCGCTACCGGACCAGCTTCTGGAGCCGCAAGGACAACCGGCTCCTCGTCTTCATGCCCTTCTCCCACCACCAGCAGCGGGCCTTCGTACGGCTGGCCCTGATGCGGCGGATCGACATCGTGCTCTCCGACGCCCTGCGCTGCGTGCCCGACCTGGTCGTGGAGAAACCCAACATCATGGTGAGCGTCCCCATGATCTACGAGGCGCTGGCGGCCCGGATCGAGCGGAAACTCGACCAGCTCGACCCCCGCCGCAAGGCCGTCTTCCGCCTCTACCTCCGGCTGCGGATCAACCGGCTGGGCAACCGCAACCCGGTCAAACGCCTCTTCGGCCGGTACCTGTTCGACAAGGTGCGCAAGGTCTACGGCGGCCGCGCGGACTACTTCGTCACCGGCAGCGCCCCCATCGACCCGCGCGCCCTGACCACGTTCCACCGCGTGGGCGTGCGGATCTACGAGGGCTACGGGCAGAGCGAGCTGCCCCGCATCATCTCCATGAGCGACGAACGGAACTTCCGCATCGGCAGCGTCGGCCGGCCGCGCGTACCGGTCCGGATCGGCGCGGACGGCGAGATCCTGGTCAAGATCGACCCGGCAGAGCTGGCGGACCCCTCGGTGGTCAGCTACGACCAGGACGGCTACATCCGCACCGGCGACCTCGGCCACCTGGACGCGGACGGCTACCTGTTCCTGCACGGCCGCAAGGACGACGTCATCGTGCTCGACAACGGCAAGAAGGTGTTCCCGGCGACCGTGGAGACCGCCTTCCCCGAGCTGAAGGCGGAGAACTCGATCTGTGTCACCTCCTTCGACGGCAAGCGGATCACCGCCATCGCGCACTGGCCGGCCGAACGCGGCGGCCGTGAGGCGCTGCGCGGCTACCTCGCCCGAGGCAACCCGAAGCTCGCCGACCACGAGAAAGTGACGCGGTTCGTGCCCGCACCGGAGCCGTTCACCACGGAGAACGGACTGCTGACCGGTACCAGCAAGCTACGGCGCCGGCGGATCAGGACGGCGTTCGGCGAGGCGAAGGCGGAGCGTGTCGATGACTGAGGGCACCGTCCCGGCGCGGGGCGACCACAACTTCGGCGCCGTCCTGCGCCGCCGCGCCGCCGCGGCACCGGACCGGCCGGCGTACACCTTCCTGCGCGACAGCCCGGACCCCGCGCGCACCCTCACCTTCCGGGAACTGGACGACTCGGTGGGCGCCCTCGCGGCCCGCCTCACCGACCTGCCCGCGTCCGCCCGCGCCCTGCTGCTCTATCCCCACGGACCGGAGTTCATCCGCGCGTTCTGGGCGTGCCTGCTCGCCGGGGTGGTGCCGGTGCCCTGCTACCCGCCGCGCAACGCCCGCTCGGCCGACCGGCTGCTCGCCATCGCCCAGGACGCCCAGGCCGCCGTGGTGCTGACCGACCGGACGGTGCTGGACCGCGCGGGCGACGGACTCGCCGTCATCGCGCCCTGCCTGGCCACCGACGAGATCAGCGGCGAGATCACCGGCGGCCCCCCGGCCGGCCTCACCCCCGCGGCCGTCCGCCCGTCCGACCCGGCGTTCCTCCAGTACACGTCCGGTTCGACCGGCGCCCCCAAGGGAGTCGTCGTCTCGCACCACAACCTGTACCGCAACCAGGAGCTGATCCAGGCGGCGTTCGGCCAGGACAGCGAGTCGACGATCGTCTCCTGGCTGCCCTTCTACCACGACATGGGTCTCATCGGTAACGTCCTGCACTCCGTCTACGTCGGCGCGCACGCGGTGTTCCTCTCCCCGCTCGACCTGCTGCGCCGGCCCATGTCCTGGCTGGAGGCGATCAGCCACTACCGGGCGACCGGCAGCGGCGGCCCCACCTTCGGCTACCAGCACTGCGCGGACCGGATCACCGACGAGGAACTCGCCCGGCTCGACCTGAGCCGGTGGCGGATCGCGTACTGCGGGGCCGAACTGGTCCGCGAGCCGACGCTGAACGCCTTCGCCGACCGGTTCGCGACAGCCGGATTCCACGCCGACGCGTTCCGGCCCTGCTACGGCATGGCCGAGGCCACGCTGTTCGTGGCGGCCGCCACCGGGTGTGTCACCCGTACGCCCAGCGGCCCGCCGACCGGCCCCGCGCCCGCCGCGCTCGCGCCGTCCGCCGCACCGGCCGTGTCGTGCGGCGTCCCGGACGGCTTCCAGTGCCTGATCGTCGACGAGGACGGAACCGAGCGCCCCGAGGGCGAGGTGGGGGAGGTGTGGCTGAGCGGCGAGAGCGTCGCCCGCGGCTACTGGAACAACCCCGAGGCGTCCGAGGCATTCCACGCCTTCACCCGCTCAGGCCGGGGCCCGTTCTACCGCACCGGCGACCTCGGCTTCCTCCACGGCGGCGAGCTGCACGTCACGGGCCGGCTCAAGGAACTGATCATCGTGCGCGGCCGCAACCACTACCCCTACGACCTCGAATGGGCCATCGCCCAGGGCGCGCCGGGTGTGGTCAGGGACGGCTGCGTGGTGTTCTCCGTCGACCGGGAGCACGGTGAGGAACTCATCGTGCAGTGCGAGTACCCGCGCACCTGCGACCTCCCGCACGACGAGGTCATCCGGTCGGTGCGGACCCTGCTGCTGGAGGAGTTCGGCATCGCCCCGGCCGAGGTCTTCCTCGTCGCGGACCGCCGGCTGCCGCGCACCAGCAGCGGCAAGCTCCAGCGGACCCTGTGCAAGTCGGACTTCCTCGCGGGGCGGGCCGAGGGCATCGCGCACTGGACGGCGCGGGACGGTGCCCGCACGGGCGGGGAACAGGCCCCGTTCCCGGCACAGTCGGACGCCGAACGGCTGATCGCGCGGGTGGTCGAACGCCTCAGGGGCCCGATCCGGATCGGGCGCGACGACACGTTCTTCGGCGTGGGTTTCGACTCGCTGGGCGTGGCCGAACTCGCCGCCGCGCTGACGGCCGAGTCCGGCCGGGCGGTCAGCGCCGAGCTGCTCTTCGACCGCCGGACGATTCCTGACCTCGCCGCCGCACTGGAGGCCCTGCCACCGGCGGAGCGGCCCGAGAAGGAGGCGGACGACGGCCCGCTGCCCCTGAGCTTCGTCCAGGAGTCGATCTGGGCCGACCACCAGTCGCGGGTGCCGGACAGCCGCTACAACATCCCGGTCCGGATCGCCTTCCCGCCCCGCGTGCCCCGCGCGCGCGTCGAAGCGGCGGTCGCCGCCGAACTGGGCCGCGCGGAGCTGCTGCGCTGCCGGATCGTACGGCACGAAGGACGGGTGGGCCTGGTCCCCGTGGACCGGGCCGAGTACCCCGTCGAGGTGCTCGACCTGTCCGCGCTGCCCGCCGAGCGGGCGGCGGCACGGCTGGAGACGGCGGCCGCCACGCTCGTACGGGAACCCTTCGACCTGGACGAGAGCCCCCTGTTCCGTGCCGTGCTGGCAGGGCTGCCCGACGGCTCCCACACCCTGGTCCTCGTCGCCCACCACGTGGTGTGCGACGGGTTCTCCCTGCACAGGTTCGCCGAGCGGCTGCTCGCCGCGACGGACGGCACCGGGCCGCTCGCCGCCGAGGTCCCGGTCGCCGAGCTCTCCGCCGCCGAGTCGGACCCGTCGTACCGGACCTATGTGCGGCGGCAGCGCGAGGCGCTGGCCCGCGGCGGTCGGGAGGCCGGCGCGTACTGGCGCCGGCAGCTGGCGGACGCCGTCCCGCTGCGGCTGCCCCGGGACCGCTGGAGCGCCGGCACGGACACCCGGGGCGTGCTCGCCAGCCAGTGGCTGCACCTGACCGAGGAGCAGTCCCGGTCCCTCGCACGGCTGGCCCGGCGCCAGGGCACGACCCCCTTCGCGGTGGCGCTGACCGCCTTCGCCACCGTCATGGCGAAGGTCACGCGGCGCTCCGACGTCGTGATCGGCGTCCCGCTGCTGGACCGCGAACTGCCCGCCATGAAGGACACCTTCGGGCCCTGCGTCAACCCGGTCACCCTGCGCTGCCGCCTCGCGGACGACCACTCCGGCGCCGACCGGATCGCCCAGGTGGGCCGCGTCCTGGCCGAGGCGCTGCGCCGCCGGACCCTGCCGGTACGCGAGGCGGCGGGAACGCCGGACACCGGCCGCTTCGACGCGCGCACCCCGCTCACCTCGGTGTACTTCAACGGGCTCACCTTCGCCCCGCGCGACCGGATCACCGCGGGGTTCCTCGGCGACCAGGGCCTGGCCGCCCGCCTCGACCTCGACGTCTACGCCATCCTCGACGGCGACGGACGCGGCTCGCTGCGCTGGGACTACGACTCCTCCGCGTTCGACCCGGACACGGTCCGCCTGTGGATGACCGGCTTCGAGACCTGCCTCCAGCGCATGGCGCGGCGGCCCGACGAGCCGCCCGTCGCCCGGCCCCTGCTGCCGCTCCCGCCCCGACGGCAGCCGGCCGGGGCACGGGCCGGCACCCCGCCTCCCCTCGTCGACACGGTCAAAGCCACCATGGCGAGGGTCCCGGAGCGGGTGGCGGTGGTGACCTCCCGGGGCGGGACGACGTACGGGGAACTCCTCGAAGCGAGCCGCCGCGTCGGCGCCCTGCTGCGCGACGACGCCTCGGACGCCCCGGTCGGCCTCTCCTTCCGCGCCGCGAACACCGCGTCCGCGATCGCCGCGATGGTCGGCGCCCTGGACGCCGGGCGCCGCTACGTGGTCCTGGAGCCCCGGGACCCCGAGGCGCGGCTGCGGCGGATCGTCGCGGACGCCGGTGTCCGCCTGGTGCTGGCGGACGGCGACCTCCCCTGGGCCGGGGACGAGGGGCTGCGGGTCGTCCCCGTGGACGGGACCGGCGCGGCACGGCCCCCGGACGGCACCGAGGCCGGGACCCGGCCCGGCTACCTGCTCTACACCTCCGGCACCTCGGGCACGCCGAAGGGCGTCATCCAGGACGCCGCCCACGTGGGGTACTTCGTCGACCAGTACCGGCGCCGGCTGTCGATCACCGAACAGGACACCCTCAGCCTGGTGTCGTCGCTCGGCTTCGACGCGGCGGTCCTCGACGTCTACACGGCACTGGTCACCGGCGCGCGGTTACCGGTCCTGGCCCTGCACGACGACGCCGCGCCCCGCGACCTGTGGCAGTGGGTGAGCGAACAGTCGGTCACCGTCCTGCACGCCACCCCCTCGCTGTACCGGAGGATCCTGTCCAGCCGCGCCGGGGCGGACCCTGGAGCCCTGCGCGCCGTGGTCCTGGGCGGGGAACCCGTCCTGCCCGCCGACGCGGTCCGGCACTTCCGACTGCTCCCCGGCGTCGACCTGCACAACCTCTACGGCCAGGCGGAGAGCACCGTCAACGCGCTGCGCCGGATCGCACCCGAGCACGCCGCCCGTGTGATGACCCTGGGCACCCCCTGCGACGGCACGGCCCTGGACCTGCGCGTCGAGCACCCGGGCGGCCCGGAGACGTACGAGGTCGGCGAGATCGTGGCCCGCTCCCCGTACACCGCGAAGGGCTACCTCAACCTGCCGGACCTCAGCGCGCGGACGTTCCTGCCCACCGGCTACCGCACGGGCGACCTCGGCCGGTTCCTGCCCAGCGGGGAGATCGAACTGGTCGGCCGCGCCGACCGGCAGCTCAAGGTGAACGGCAACCGCGTGGAGCCGGCCGAGATCGAGACCGTCCTGACCCGCCACCCCGCCGTCACCCGGGCCCGGGTCCTCAAAGAGCGGGACGGTGACCGGGGGGAGTCCCTGACGGCCTACGCCGAGGTCCCCGACCCGGGCCCGCACCCCGCCGCCGACCCCGCCGCCCTGCGCGACCTGCTGGTCCGGAACCTGCCCGCCTCCGTGGTCCCGGCCACCGTCCGGGTGCTCGCCGCCTTCCCGCTCACCCCGAACAACAAGGTCGACACGGCCGGGCTGCGCGCGGTTGCCGGACCCGCCCCGCGCGCCACCGGGACGGCCCGGCCGCTGACCGACCGGGAACAGGCCGTCGCCGCCTGCCTGGAAGACGTCCTCGGCGTCGCCCCCACCGACCCCGAGGCGTCCTTCTTCGACCTGGGCGGCACCTCGATCAGCGCCATCGACCTGCTGCACCGGCTGGAGCGGACCCACGGCCTCACCCTCTCCTTCCGGGACGTCTTCGAGGCCCCGACCGTCGCCGGCCTCGCCGCCCGACTGGCGCCGGTCTCCGCCTCGGCCTGGCCGGCGCTGTCCCGGGGCCCGGCACGCGCCACCTACCCCGCGACCTCCAACCAGACCCGGATCTGGGTCCAGGACCAGCGCACGACGTACAACGTGCTGGCGTCGGTGCACGTCGCCGGCGGCCTGGACCCGGACCGGCTCGGACGCGCCATCGACGCGGTGGTCGCCCGGCACGAGATCCTGCGCACCCGCTTCACCCCGCACGACGACGGCCCGGTGCAGCACGTCGAGCCCGCCCCCGCGCCCTGCGAGGTCCTGATCGACCACCTGGACCCGGCCGACGACCAGGAGACGGCGCTCGCCGGCATCGAACAGCGGGAACTGCACCGGCGCTTCGACCTGGCCCGCGGTCCGCTGTTCCAGGTGACCTGGGTGACCGGCGCCCGCCCGCACGACGTGCTGATGCTCTCCATGCACCACATCGTCTGCGACGCGCTCTCCGTCGGCCTGTTCACCGAGGAGGTGCTGAGGGCCTACGCGCTACCGCAGGACGCGCAGCCCGAACCGGCCATCCAGCACGGCGACTACGCGCTCTGGCTGCGCGACCTGCACGACAAGGGCCTGCTGGACCCCAGCCGCGCCTACTGGCAGCGCAAACTCAAGGACGGCGCCCCCACCCTCCGGCTGCGGACCGACCGGCCGCGCGGGCCCGTGAAGGCGTTCACCGGAGCGGTGTTCCACGGCGCCGTCGACGAGGCACTGACCGCCCGCGCCCGCGACCTGTGCCGCGCCGAGGGCGTCACCCTGTTCACCCTGCTGCACTCCGCCATGGTGCTGACCCTGTACAACCGCACCGGCCAGACCGACCTGTGCCTCGGCACCCTGTCGACCGGCCGCGAGTTCTCCCCGCACCTGGACACGCAGCTCGGCTTCCTCGCCAACACCCTCGCCCTGCGCACCACGTTCACGGCCGGCACGGCCTTCCGCGAACTGCTGGCCAGCGCCCGGACCGAGTTCCTGGAGTCCCACGCACACCAGCTCTACCCGCTGGAGCGACTGGCCGACGACATCCCGCGCCCCGAACCCGGGCACGGCTTCCTCTTCGACGTCCTGCTGGTCCTCCAGGACTGGGGAGACCTGGAGGAACGGGTCCGCCGCGGCACCGGCCTGGAGATCACGCTCCGCCGACGCCGCGCCTGCGTCGCCAAGTTCGACCTGACCTTCAACTTCGTCTCCCGCGACGGGCGTATCGAGGCGATGGTCGAGTTCGCTCCCGAGCTGTACGACGAGGAGTCGGTCGACCTGCTCTGGCGGCGGTTCACGGCACTGCTCGCGGAGGTCGCGGACGATCCCGGCCGCCCGCTGTCCGCGTACCGCGGAACCGTCGAGGAGGAACGGGCCGCCGCCGCTCGCCATGAGATCGACTTCGACTTCTAGGACGGGATGATGACGCAGAACGCGCTGGACGCGCGCCTCGCCCTCGACTTCTGGGTGCGCAGGCTCAGGGACCGCGAGGAGGCGGACCTGCCGCTGGCGCCGCCCCCCTCGGACCCCGCCGACGGCCGCGCCCTGAAGTCGCTGACCCTGTCCGAGGCGGACCTGGGCTTCCTGCGGAAGGCCGGCCGGGGCGACCCGCGGGCCGAGGCGGTCCTGCACGCCACCCTGTACCGGTTCCTGCTCGGGTACTTCTTCGGACCGGAGTCCGACGCGATCGCGCTGGCCGGCCCCGAGCCCGCCCCCGCCCCGCCCGTCCTCCACCCCGCCCCGCCCGTCTTCCACACCGCCCCGCTCGATCCGCACGGCACCCTCAGGGACGCCATCGGCGCGACCCGGGCCGAGACCCTCGACTGCGCCCCGTACCGCGCCTACCCGTGGGAGAGCCTGCTCGCCTGGATGGACACCCCGGGCCGGCCCTTCGACGCGGTCCGCTTCGGCCTGGTGTGCGGCGCCGGGCCGGTCACGAACACCTGGCTGGCGACCCGGACCGCGTTCTGGCTCAAGGTGCCGGCCGACGAGCACGACCGGGAACTCGTCCTGTCCTACGGCCCGGGCTGCGACGCGGACCTGGCCGCCCAGTTCCTGCACCGCTACGCCGCTCTCGTGCGCGGCCTGCGGGACCACCTCGACCGGCCGCTGAGCCGGATCCCCGTCCTCACCCCCGCCGAGACCGCCCGGCTCACCGCCGCGCTGACCGGCCCGCCGCCCGAACCCGGCCTGCCGCCGAGCCTGCTCACCGACTTCCACCGCCAGGTCACCGCCACCCCCGACGCCGTGGCGGTGGTGGACCGCGCCGGCCCGCTCACCTACCGCCAGCTGGACGAGCACGCCAACCGGCTCGCCCACTTCCTGCGCGCCGAACACGGCATCACCCGCGGCGACTTCGTCGGGGTCGCGCTCCCCGACAGCCGCGACCTGCTGGTGGCCGTCCTGGCGGTGCTCAAGGCGGGCGCCGCCTATGTGCCGATCGACCTGCGCTACCCCGCGGACCGCCAGGCGCTGCTCATCCAGCAGAGCCGCGCCGCCGCGGTGATCGTGCGCGACCCCGGCGACCTCGCGGCGCCCGCGAGCGACGTCGTCGCGCTGACCCGGCAGGCGGACCGGATCGCCGGCTGCCCGGCGACCGCCCCCGAGGTGGACATCCGCGCGGACGACACCGTCTACGTCATCTTCACCTCCGGCTCGACCGGCACCCCGAAGGGCGTCGCCGTCCAACACGGCGCCTTCCGCAACCTCCTGGCCTGGTACACCCGCCAGGTGTGCGCGCACGAGCGGCCCGCCTTCCTGCTCATCGCCCCGGTCAGCTTCGACCTGGCCCAGAAGAACCTCTTCGCTCCCCTGCTGTGCGGGGGACGACTGCATCTGCTGGGCGCCGCGCTGGACGACTACTCCGCCATCGCCCGGTACGTCGACACGCACGCCATCGACGTCGTCAACTGCGCCCCCAGCGCCTTCTACCCGCTGCTGGAGTTCGGCGCGGAGCACCGGTTCCACGCGCTGCGGTCGCTGCGCCATGTCGTGCTGGGCGGTGAACCGATCGACGCCGCGAAGCTCACCGCGTGGGCCGGGTCGCCCAACTTCCACGCGACGATCATGAATTCCTACGGCCCGACCGAGTTCACCGACGTGGTCAGCCACCACCGGCTCGACGAGGAGGACCTGCGGCCGGACGGCGCACCGGTGCCCCTCGGCCGCCCGGTGGACGGCATCCGCCTGTTCGTCCTCAACGCGCGGCAGCGGCTGTGCCCGCCCCAGGTGACCGGCGAGCTGTACCTCGGCGGCGCCGGCCTGACCAAGGGATACCTCAACGACCCGCGCGAACAGGCACGCCGGTTCGTCCGCGTCGACCCGGCCGAGACCGGCTTCGACGGCGTCCTCTACCGGACCGGGGACCTCGTCCGCCGCGACGCCGAGGACCGGCTCGTCTACCTGGGCCGCGCCGACGACCAGATGAAGATCAACGGCTTGCGGATCGCGCCGGGCGAGGTGGAGCGGGCGATCCGCGCCCAGGACGGCGTCCGCGACGTCGTCGTCTGCGCCAAGCCGGTGCGGGGCGAGAACGTCCTGGTCGCCTACTACCTCGCGGACGCCCCGCTGGACCTGGAGACCCTGCGGGAGCAGGCCGCGCGGCGCCTGCCCGCCTTCGCGGTACCGGCCCACTTCGTCTGGCGGACCGCGTTCCCGCTGACCCCGAGCGGCAAGCTCGACAAGCGGGCGCTGCCCGCGCCGGGCGACGGCGCCGCCGACGGCCACGAGCCGCCCGCCACCCCGGCCGAGGAACGGCTCGCCCGGCACTGGGCCGGCCTGCTGGACCGCGAACGGGTCGGCCGGCACGACGACTTCTTCGCACTGGGCGGGCACAGCCTCACCGCCATCCGGCTGCTCTCGCACATCGCGAAGGACTTCGGCGTCGAACTGCCCCTCACCACCGTGTTCGAACACTCCCGGCTCGACGACCTGGCGGCCGTGGTCAGCGCCGCCGACCCCGGCCGGTTCGCGGCCATTGCCCGGCTCGCGCCCGCCGACGACTACGAGGTGTCCAACGCGCAGCGCCGGCTCTGGCTCACCTCCCAGTTCACGGACGCCTCCCAGGCGTACCACCTCCACTCGGTCTACGAGATACGCGGCGAGATCGCGCCCGAGCGGCTCGAACACGCGCTGGGGCGCGTCATCGACAAGCACGAGAGCCTGCGCACGGTCTTCCGCGCGACAGCGGACGGCGACGTACGGCAAGCGATCCTCCCGGCGCAGGCGGTGGACTGCCGCCTCGACCGCCTCCCCGCGGCCGACGAGGACCAGCTGACCGAGTACGTCACCCGGCCCTTCGACCTCGGCCGGGGCCCGCTGCTGCGGGCCGCCCTCGCCGGGACCGGCGACGGGGGACAGGTCTTCGTCTTCGTCATCCACCACAGCGTCTGCGACGCCTGGTCCCTCGGTGTCTTCGCCAGTGACCTGCTCAAGTTCTACGACCCGGGACCCGCCGGCCCGCCCACCGAGCAACTCGCCGTCCAGTACAGGGACTACGCCGCCTGGCAGCGGGCCGCTGTGACGTCCGCGGCGCACGACACCCACCGCCGGTTCTGGCGCGACACCCTGGCGGGCGCCGACACCGTCCCGCCGGCCGGCCTCCCGGGTGCCCGGCCCCGCCCCGCCGTCAAGACCTACAACGGCGCGGTCGTCCGGCACACCTTCCCCGCGCCGTTCGTCGCCCGGCTGGAGGACCTGGCCGCCCGGCGGGGATGCACCCTGTTCATGGTGCTGGTGGCGGCCCTCGACGCGACGCTGTTCCGGCAGACCAGCCAGCCGGACATCACCCTCGGGACACCGGTCGCGGGCCGGGACCACATCGACCTGGAAGACCAGATCGGGTTCTACGTCAACACGCTCCCGCTGCGCACCCGCCTGACCCCGGACGAGACCTTCGACGCGCTCCTCGCCAAGGTCAAGGCCGGTGTCACCGAGGCCCTGGAGCACCGGGCGCACCCCTTCGACGCCATCGTCGACGACCTCAGGCCGCGCCGCGACCCCAGCCGCAACCCGGTGTTCGACCTGCTCGTCGTCCTCCAGAACGCCACCGAGAACCACGTCTTCGACCACATCGAGGGTCCGGGCTTCCAGCTCCGACGCGGGCCGGCCCCGCGACGGTTCAGCAAGTTCGACGCCACCTTCGACTTCGCCGACCGCGGTCCGGGCGCGGGCCTCGCCCTGGAAGTCGAGTACAACACCGACCTGTACGACGAGGACGCGGTCCGTCGCTTCGTCGGCGCGCTGGAGACCCTGCTCACCGAGGCGTGCGACGACCCGGCGCGTCCGCTGCGGCGGCTGCGGTGTGTCCCGGAGGCCGAACGGCGGCTGGTCCTGGACGAGTTCGGCCGGGGCCGCGACGACCCGGACTGCGTTCCGTTCCTGACCCGGCTGGCCGGCCGGTGCGCGGCCCTGGCCGGTGATCCGGCCGTCCTCTTCGCGGACGAGACGGTGACCTACGCGGAGCTGGCCGCCCGCTCCGACCGGTTCGCCGGGTTCCTCGCCGCGGAACTGGGCGTGTGCCCGGGGGACCGGGTCGGGATCCTCCTCGACCGGGACGACTGGCTTCCCGCCTGCCTGATCGGCGTCCTGAAGGCGGGCGCCGCGTTCGTCCCGCTCGACCCGTCCTACCCGGCGCGCCGGATCGAGTTCATCCTCGGTGACGCCGGCTGCGACGTCGTCGTGGACGCCGCGCTCGTACGCCGGTTCCGCGCGGACCTCGCCCACTGGCCCGCCGTGCCCGCCGAGCCGCCGGCCCCGGAGTCGGTGGCCTATGTCATCTACACTTCCGGGTCCACCGGCGACCCGAAGGGCGTGCAGATCACCCACGACAATCTCGCCGCGTTCCTCCAGTGGTGTCTGCGGGAGTTCGCGGACACGGACTTCGGTGTGGTCTTCGCCGCCACCTCCATCTGCTTCGACCTGTCGGTCTTCGAGCTGTTCTTCACCCTGACGGCGGGCCGCACCGTACGGATGATCGAGTCCCCGGCACACATCGGCGCGTGGCTGGGCGCGCACCGGCGCGTCCTGCTCAACACAGTGCCCTCGGTGATCATGGAACTGGGCCGCGCGGGCCACGACCTGTCCGGTGTCACCGCCGTCAACGTCGCCGGCGAGCCCGCGCCGCCCGCGCTCCGGGAACTGCTGGACCTCGACCGCACCGAGGTCAGGAACCTGTACGGGCCCTCGGAGGACACGACGTACAGCACGGTCTACCGCTTCGACGACAGCACCACGGACGTCCCCATCGGCAGGCCGGCCGACAACACCCGGGTCTACGTCCTCGACCCCGCCGGGCAGCCGGCCGGCATCGATGTGCCCGGCGAGATCCACCTGGCCGGCCGGGGCCTGTGCCGGGGCTACCTCAACCGGCCCGGCCTGAACGAGGACGTGTTCATCGAGCACCCCGAGTTCCCCGGCGAGCGGCTGTACCGGACCGGTGACCACGCCCGGTGGCGGCCGGACGGCAACCTCGTGTTCCTGGGGCGGCACGACGCGCAGGTCAAGGTCCGTGGACGCCGTATCGAACTGGGGGAGATCGAGGCCGCCCTGCAGCGCCTGCCCGGCGTACGGCAGGCCGCCGTGCTGATCAGAGGGGAGGGCGGCACCGCCGAACTGGCCGCCTACTACGTCGCGGACGGCTCGGCGGCCGGGCCGGACGAGGTCAAAGGCGTGCTCCGCACCACCCTGCCGGGATACATGGTCCCGGCCGCGGTCGTCCGCCTGCCGGAGTTCCCGCTGACCCCCAACGGCAAGGTGGACCGGCGGGCCCTGCTCGCCCACCGCGCGCCCGAGCCGGCCGGCGCGAGCGCCCCGGCGCCGGCCGCGACCGCTCTCGAAGCCCGGGTGCTGGAGATCTGGCGGAGTGCCGTGGACGCGCCCGCCGCGGGCATCGACGACTCGTACTTCGACCTGGGCGGCGACAGCCTGCGCGCCATGACGCTCATCGCCCGGCTCAACCAGGAACTCGGCGCCGATCTGCGGATCAGCGACCTCTACCACCACCCGACCGTGCGCACGCTGGCCGCCCGGATCGAGAAGGACACCGGCGGCCACGCGCCGCGCGCCGAGCCCCCCGCCGCCGAGCCGCCGCGGACCGCGACCGAGTACCCGATCACCACGTCCCAGGCCGGCATCTACTACCTGCAACGCCTCGACCCGCGCAGCACCGCCTACAACATCCCGCTGACCTTCACCGTGCGCGGCCCGCTCGACGAGGCACGACTGCGCGAGGCCGTCGACGGACTGGTCCGGCGGCACGACGCCTTCCGGACCCGCTTCACCATCCGCGACCGCCAGGTGACCGGCCTGGTCGAACCCACCGCCGAGGTCCCGGTCACCTGGCAGCGGCTCCAGCCGGGCGAGCAGACCGACGTACTGCGCGACTTCGTGCGGCCGTTCGACCTCACCCGGGCGCCGCTGATGCGGATGAAGGTGGTGAGCCGTTCGGACGTGGAGCACCACGTCGCCATCGACGTACACCACGTGATCTTCGACGGCGCGTCGGTCGCCCTGCTCCTGGACGACCTGGTGCGGCTGTACCTCGGCGACCCCGTCCCCGAAGTGCCCGGCATCGGCTACGCCGCCCACGCGCTGCTCGCCGAGCGGATCGGCGCCGACGAGCGGGCCCGGCAGCGGGCCTACTGGCTCGGGAAACTCGGCGGCGACCGGACCCCCCTCGCGCTGCCGTTCGACTTCCCCCGGGGCACGGTCCAGCGGTTCAGCGGCGACTACGTGGAACTGTGGATCGGCCCGGAGCGGCGGCGGCAGGTGGAGTCGCTGGCCAAGGCGGCCGGGACCACCGTGTTCTCCGCCCTGTTCTCGCTGTGCGCGAGCGCCCTGTCGCACATCACCGGCCAGGACGACATCACCCTGGGCATCCCGGTGGAGTGCCGGCGCGACGCACGGATCCGGTCCACGGTCGGGATGTTCGTGAACACCCTCGCGGTCAGGGTGGACGTCGACCGCACCCGGCCACTGCGGGACCTGCTGGCCGCGCACGCCACCGAGCTGTTCGCGGCCCTGGACCACCAGGAGTACCCGTTCGAGACCCTGGTCCGCGATCTGCGCAACCAGCAGGACGACGAGAGCCCGCTGTTCGACGTCATGTTCGCCTACTATCCGCGCCTGCCGGTCGAGGACCTGTTCCCCGGCACGGACCTGAATGTCGAGCACTACCACGTCGACCGCCCCCGGATCAGCAAGTTCCCGCTGACCTTCCTGGTCGACGAGACCGAGGACGGTCTGCGGGTGAGCCTGAACTACGACAGCTCCCTGTTCACACGGGAGACGGCCCGGGCGATGGCGGAGGTGGTCCGCGCCGCCTTCGACCTGGTGGCGGCCCCGGAGCGGCCGCTGTCGACGCTCCCACCCCTGTGACCGCCTAAGAGGCAGACCGCGAAGGGCAGCCGAGATGCAGACCGAGGACGAGGTACGGCACACGATCAAGGAGCTGTGGTCGCAGGTCCTGGACAACGACCAACTGGCGGACGACACGGACTTCTACGCGGCGGGCGGCAGCTCGCTCCAGTCCCTCATCCTGCTGACAGAGCTGAACGACGCCTTCGAGACGGAGTTCGAGATCGCCGAACTCGTCGACTGCCGGACCATCGAGCTCCAGTTCACCGCGGTGTGGAACCGGCTCAACCGAGGCGACCCGGCCCCTGACGGCGGGCACACCGCCCTGGTGCCGCTGGCACGGGCCACCACCGGGCGGGACACCACTGGTCGGGCCACCACCGGCCGGGCCGTCACGTACATCGCCGTCCACGACGTCAGCGGCGATGTCTACGGCTATGCCGGCCTGGCCCGGGAACTGGCAGGCCGGGCCGACCTGTTCGGCCTCAAACTGCCGCACGAGCGGTTCACGGCCCCCCGCCCGCTGTCGTTGACCGCGCTCGCGAAGGAGTACGTGGCCGCCCTCGACGCGGAGTTCGACGGGCCCCGCCGGTTCGTTCTCGTCGGCTGGAGTTTGGGCGGCCTGGTCGGCTTCGAGATCGCCAAGCTGCTGGACGAGCGCGGCGAGCCGCCGCAGCGCCTGGTCCTGCTGGACACGCCGTACGGCCTCGACCTCCCGAGCGCGGACCGCGCCGACGACTTCACCCCGGAACACGAACGGGCCCTCCTCGACGACTTCCCCTGGCTCGGGGACCCGCTGCCCCGGGACGGCGCGTCGGCCGAGGACCTGTGGCGAGCCGTCCGCGGCCGCCTCGACGCCCCGGCGAAGGAACGTCTGGCCGCCGAACTCCAGGGGCGTTTCCCGCTGATGGCCCGGGCCGTCCCGCACCTCGCCAGCCTCAACGAGACCGAGTTCATCTGCTACGTCAACCGGTTCCGCTCGGTCTTCCACGCGGGCCGCGCCCACCGCCCCGAGGGAACCATCACCGCCCCCGTCGACTTCCTGGCGGCGACCGGCTCGCGGACCTACGACCCCCGCTGGTCCACCCACACCTCGGCGGCCTTCCGCCAACTCCCCCTGGACGGCGACCACTTCTCGATCCTCGACCGCGGCCACGCCCCGGCGACCGCCCGGGCCGTCCTCGCCCTGGACGCCACCACCGGGGTACCGCACCGGGACGGGCCCGCCTGACCCGGCGGGGGAAAGGAGCCGGCCCATGAGCGCCGTCCCCGACACGACCGCGAGCCTCACGACGATCGTGCGCGACCTGGAGAGACTGGCCCTGGAACTGCGCGCCCCGCACGCGCGCCGCATCCCGCCCGCGATCAGCGCCGCCTGCGACGCCCTCACCTGCGCGGCCACCCTGCTCCGCGCCCAGCAGACACCCCACGACGCCGCCCCGGCCCGCACGGACCTGCTGCGCGACGCCGTCGCCATGGCCCGCAGCACCGTGGAAACCACGAAGATGGCGTGCCGCGAGCACAGGCCGAGTGAGAGCGGCGGACCCGTCGACGGACCGGGCCGAACTCACCTGGGCGGCTGCCCTTGACGGCGGGGGAGTCGTCATCGCCGTACCGGCGACGGGCGATCCCGGAGGCGGTCGCACCCGCCTCGACGGACCACCCCGTATGATATTCCGTCGAATCGCCGCCCCGAAGACCGCGGGCCGCGCCGGAAGCCGACCACAGGGAGGGACCGTGACCCGGAACGCGACGGCCCCGCACCACCGGGTCACCCGCGCCCGGTGCGGACCGCCGGGCGGTCGCCCCGTCCCGCCGCCGACTTGACCTTGACCCTGGCGTGAAGGTCGACCCTCTACGACATGCGGACTTCCGACCACCCCACTCCCACGCGTTCCGCACGCGGCGTCACCTGGGCGCTGGCCGTGCTGACTCTGTGCTCCTTCACCCTCGGCACGGGCGAGATCATGATCGCCGGTCTGCTGCCCGACATCGCCGCGGATGCCGATGTGTCCCTGTCCACCGCCGGCCTGCTGGTCAGCTCCTTCGCGATGACCGTCGTCGTCGGCGGCCCGGTGCTCGCGCTGACCACCGGGCGTGCCCGGCGCAGGCGGCTGCTCATCACGCTCATGGCCTGCTACGCCGTGGGCAACGCGCTGTCCGCCGTCGCGCCCTCGTTCCCGCCGCTGGCCGCGGGCCGGATCCTCGCGGCGCTGGCCCATTCGGCGCTGATGCCGCTGTTCTTCGGCATCGCGGCGGACATCGTGCCGCCCGAGCGGCGCGGCACGGCGGTCGCCCGGGTCTCCCTGGGCTTCAGCCTGGCCATGATCGCCGGCCTGCCGATCGGCGCCGCGCTGGGCCAGTGGCTCAGTTGGCGCGCCACCTTCTGGGCCGTGGCCCTGCTGACCCTCGCGGCGACGGTCCCGGTGGCCGCCCTCGCCCCCGACACCCCCGGCATCGACGAGCAGGACGACCGGGGACGCCTCGCCGAACTCCGCGTCCTGGGCGAGCGCAGGGTGCGGACCGTCACCGGCGTCACCGCGCTCGCCGCGGCCGCCTCCTTCACGGCGTACACCTACGTCACCCCGCTGCTCACCGACAGTGTCGGCTTCGACGAGTCGACGGTGACCGTGCTCCTGCTGCTGTTCGGCATCGGCGGCACCGTCGGCAACCTGGTCGGCGGCCGGCTCACCGACCGTTCGGTGCTCGGCGCGGTGTGCGTGTCGGTGGCCGCGCTCGGCGCCTCGCTGCTGCTGCTCGGCCTCACGGCGTCCCTGAAGGTGCCGGCCGTGGTGTGCCTCTTCCTGTTCGGCGCCGCGTACTACGCGGTCATCCCGGCCGTCAACACCCGGCTGGTCGACGTCGCCGCGCAGCGGGCCCGCACCCTCGCGCTGACCGTGCAGAGCTCGGCGTTCAACCTGGGCACCGCGCTCGGCGGCTGGCTCGGCGGCCGGATCATCGCCGCCGGCGCCGGGCTGCGCTGGCTGCCCGTGGCGGGCGCGGCCGTCGCGGCCGCCGCCCTGGTCCTCGCCCTCGGCGAGCACGCGGGCGAACGCCGCCGCACCCCGGCATCCGCCCCGGAGGCGGTACGTCAGTGACCGCACGCGTCCACCGACCCGTTCTCGACAGGAGTCACCCCATGCGCATCGGAGAACTCGCCCGAGCCACCGGCACCACCACCCGGGCGTTGCGCTACTACGAGGAACACGGCCTGCTCCACCCCGAACGCTCGTCCAACGGGTACCGGAGCTACCCGCCCGATGCCGTGCGGGTCGTGCGGAACATCCGCCTCCTCCTCGCCGCCGGCCTGACCACCGAGGACCTGCTGCTCCTGGACACCTGCCTGCGCGACGAGGTGATCGGCGGCCACCGCTGCCAGGACCCGTCCGCGAAGCCGGCGGTCTTCGAACAGCGGCTGGCCGTGATCCAGCGCCGCATCGACGACCTGACGGCCGTACGCGAACAGCTCCGCGCCCGGTTGGACGAGCTGCGCGCCCCGGACACCGCGCCCCGGCGCGCTCAGACCACCGAGCGCCCCCGGGAACTGCTCAGCGGGGCGGCGTAGACCACCCGCGCGGTCCGCGGTATCAGGGCCGCCGCGTCGCCGATGAGTTCGCGGCGCGCGGCCGGTCTGAGCCTGTGACGCCGCAGGAAAGGACACGGTCATGTCGGAGCTTCTCGTTGACTTCATCACCTCCCTCGACGGCTACGCCTCAGGGGAGGGGTGGCCGGGGTTCTGGGGCCTCGAAGGCCCGGAGTACCTCGCCTGGCTCGGCGAGCAGCCCGAGGTCACGTACCTGATGGGTGCGCGCACCTACCGCCTGATGTCGGGTTTCGCCGCGGGCGCGGTCCCGGACGGCCAGGACGAGTTCAGGCCCGAGGAGGAGACATCGGTCGACGAGCTCACGCGGGCGCCCAAGGTGGTGTTCTCCTCCTCGCTCAAGGAGCCGCTGACGTGGGCCAACTCCACGCTCGTCCGCGACGACGCCGTCGGGACGGTCCGCGCCATGAAGGCGAGCGGCTCGGGGCCGCTCAGCACGATCGGCAGCCTCAGCCTGTGCCGGTCCCTGCTGCGCGCCGGACTCGTCGACCGCTTCCGGGTCGTGATGTTCCCGGTGATCACCGGGGCCACGGGCGCGGAACGCGTCTACGACGGCTACCCGGACGTCGCCCTGGAGATGACCGGGCACCGCACCTTCGACGGCCGCATCCAACTGGTCGAGTACCGGCCCCGCGTGCTCACGCACCCGCCGCTCGGCGCCCCTGAGTGACGCACCCGGTCCGCCGGCCCGCGTTAAAGCTATCCGTTTGCTTTAAAGCCCCGGCGGGCCCTATCGTCCCTTAAAGCAAACCATTGGCTTTAGGGAGATCGCGTTGTCCACACCGGACCTCACCCCCTAGGAAGCGGCCCGCTGGGCCGGCCACTGCGGGCTGCCGCTGCCCGCCGACCGGCACGCCCCGGTGGCGGCCACCGCGCAGTACATCCACTCCGTGGTGGCGCTGCTGCGCGAGCTGGACTTCGGCGACGTCGCGCCCGCCGCCGTGTACCGCGTGCACGGCGCAGGCGAGGGGGAGTCCGCTGATGCGGCCGTATGAGATGTCGCTGGCCTCGGCCGCGTCGGAGATCCGCAGCCGCCGGCTGTCGCCCGTGGAACTGGTCGACTCGGTGCTCGGGCGGGTGGCCGAGGTGGAGGCCGGGCTCGGGGCCTACGTCGCGGTCACCGCCGACCGGGCCCGGCAGGCGGCCCGTGCGGCCGAGCGGGCCCTCGCCGAGGGCCGCCCGCACGGTCCGCTGCACGGCATACCGATGGGTCTGAAGGACCTCATCGACGTCGCGGGCGTGGCCACCACCGCCAGCTCCCGGGTGCGGGCCGGGCATCGCGCGCATGCCGACAGCACGGTCGCCGCCCGGCTGCGCGAGGCGGGGGCGGTCCTGGTCGGCAAGACGCACACGCACGAGTTCGCCTACGGCCTGACCACGCCGCAGACCCGCAACGCCCGGGATCCGAGGCGGGTCGCCGGCGGCTCCAGCGGGGGCTCCGCCGTCGCCGTCGCGGCGGGGACGGCCACCTTCGCCCTGGGCACCGACACCGGCGGTTCGATCCGGGTGCCCGCCGCGCTGAACGGCGTCGTCGGACTGAAACCGACGTTCGGCCTGGTCCCCCGGCACGGGGTGACGTCCCTGTCCTGGTCCCTGGACCACGTCGGACCGGTCACGCGCACGGTGGAGGACGCCGGGCTCGTCCTGGCCGCGCTCACCGGCCCCGACCCGCGCGACCCGGCCGCTCTCCCGGGCGCGGCACCCGCCGACGCCACGGACCTGACAGGGGTGCGCGTCGGCGTACCCGTCAACTACTACTTCGAACACGTCGACCCCGAGGAGGAAACGGCCGTCCGGCGGGCCATCGGGAAACTGGAAGAACTGGGCGCCCCCCCGGTCGAGGTCGAGATCCCGATGACCCGCTACATCCAGGCCACCCAGTGGGGCCTGATGGTGCCCGAGGCCACGGCCTACCACGAACGGACCCTGCGTACCGTCCCCGACCTCTACCAGGACGACGTGCGCGTCCTGCTGGAGGCGGGCGAGCTGATGCCGGCCGGGGACTACCTGCGCGCCCAGCGCTCCCGGACCCTGATGCGCCGGCACTGGGCGAGCATGCTGGCCGAGGTCGACGTGATCGCCGCCCCCACGGTCCCGCTGCCGGCCGCACCCGTCGGACAGGAGACGGTTACCTGGCCAGACGGCACCGTCGAGAGCGTCTCCGACGCCTACGTCCGCCTGTCGGCTCCGGCCAACATCACCGGCGTCCCGTCGCTCACCGTCCCGGTCGGCCACAGCCGCGCGGGCCTGCCCATCGGCATGCAACTGCTCGCCCGCCCCCTCGCCGAGGCCCTCCTCCTGAGAGTCGGACACGCCTACGAGGCGGCCCGCCCCGCACGGGAACCGGCCCCGGCGGCCTGACCGCACCACCCCAGTAGACGCAACGTCTTTGCTTTAAGCTGGTCCCATGAGCCCCCGCAAGCCGATGGTGCGCCCGGGCGGGCGCAGCGCACGCGTCCAGGAGTCGGTGCACAACGCCGTCCGCGAACTCACCGCCGAGGTGGGCCGGGACGCCCTGACCGTCCCGCTGGTCGCCGCCCGGGCCGGCGTCACGCCGTCGACCGTCTACCGGCGCTGGGGCGACCTCCAGGAACTCCTCTCCGACGTCGCGGTGGAACGCCTGCGACCGGAGACCCCTCCCGAGGACCGGGGCGACCTCGACAAGGATCTGACCGCCTGGGCCGAGGAGTTCCTGGAGGAGATGTCCTCCCCGCCGGGCCGCGCCTACATCCGGGACGCCCTGCTGGGCGACCCCGACGGCACCAACGCCGGCCAGTGCTCCGCCTACGCCGCCGAACAGATCGACGTGATCCTCCAACGGGCGCGCGGCCGCGGCCAGCCGGTACCGGACGTCGAGACGGTCATCGACCACGTCGTGGCCCCGATGATGTACCGCATCCTCTTCCGCCCCGGCCCGCTGCACCCGCACTACGCCCGACACCTGGTGAACGCCCTGCCGGAGACCTCACCACGGGAGCACACCGGGTGAACTCCCGCCCCTTCATAAGGGGCGTCGCAGTCACAGGGAGTGCGGCAGGACGAGCGCCCCCGCCAGTCCCGGCTCGGCCGGGCCGACCCGCGCCGGGCATGAGACGGCGGACTGAAAATCGGCCCGTCCTCCCACCTGGACGGCCAGAGCCGCGGACACAGTGTCATGGAGAGGCCCGCCGGACCCGACATGGTGACCCTGGGCGGACGGCCGGTGGTGCCCTAGA
>NZ_JBVHEO010000025.1:0-65731 GCF_055562815.1 Streptomyces sp. NPDC016677
GCCCGGTTACATTCCGAACCCGGAAGCTAAGCCTTACAGCGCCGATGGTACTGCAGGGGGGACCCTGTGGGAGAGTAGGACGCCGCCGAACAATTCTTAGAGCGCTGGCTCTTGGGCAGACTGCCCGAGGGCCAGCGCTTTTTTGCGTTGAGGTAAGGTCGGGGAGCATTGTTGGCTTATTTCATCCAGGAGGCCCCCGGGTGGAGGTCCAGGAGACCCGTGTCCAGACTGACCGGGTCCTCACCATCCCGAACATCCTCAGCATGGCCCGCCTCGTCGGCGTGCCCCTCTTCCTGTGGCTGATCCTCAGGCCCGAGTTCGGCGGCCCCAAGAGCGACGGCTGGGCGCTGCTGGTCCTGGCCCTCAGCGGAGTCAGCGACTACCTGGACGGCAAGCTCGCCCGGCGCTGGAACCAGATCAGCAGCCTCGGCCGGCTGCTGGATCCCGCGGCCGACCGGCTCTACATCCTCTCCACCCTGGTCGGGCTGACCTGGCGGGAGATTCTGCCGCTCTGGTTGACCGCTGTACTGCTGGCGCGCGAGCTGGTCCTGCTGGTCATGGTGGGCATCCTCAGGCGCCACGGCTATCCGCCGCCGCAGGTGAACTTCCTGGGGAAGGCCGCGACGTTCAACTTGATGTACGCCTTCCCGCTGCTGCTGCTCAGTGACGGCAGTGGATGGATCTCGTCACTCGCTGCTATTTTCGGATGGGCGTTCGCCGGATGGGGTACAACGCTGTATTGGTGGGCAGGAGTCCTCTACATGGTTCAGGTCCGCCGCTTGGTCCGCGCGGACACCATGGCCGATTGAACTCGCCCACTGTGCGGCCGTGACGGCCCCCGATGGCCCGTGCTGGAAAAGTGCGGGACAATCAAGGCGGGTGAAGTCGGTCAGACCGTCGTCTCTTAGAGGAGGACGCTTCCGACATGAAGGCCGTCGTGATGGCCGGAGGCGAAGGCACGCGCCTTCGTCCAATGACCTCGAGCATGCCCAAGCCGCTCCTGCCGGTGGCCAACCGGCCGATCATGGAGCACGTTCTGAGGCTGCTCAAAAGGCATGGGCTCAACGAGACCGTCGTCACCGTTCAGTTCCTGGCCTCCCTGGTCAAGAACTACTTCGGTGACGGTGAAGAGCTCGGAATGGAGCTCACCTATGCCAATGAGGAGAAGCCACTCGGTACCGCCGGAAGCGTCAAGAACGCCGAAGAGGCGTTGAAGGACGATGCCTTCCTCGTCATCTCCGGCGATGCGCTGACCGACTTCGACCTCACCGAGCTCATCAATTTCCACAAGGAGAAGGGCGCGCTGGTCACCGTCTGTCTGACGCGGGTGCCGAATCCGCTTGAATTCGGTATCACCATCGTCGACGAGGACGGGAAGGTCGAGCGCTTCCTGGAGAAGCCGACCTGGGGGCAGGTCTTCTCGGACACCGTGAACACCGGTATCTACGTCATGGAGCCGGAGGTCTTCGACTATGTCGAGGCCGATGTGTCCGTCGACTGGTCCGGCGATGTCTTCCCGCAGCTGATGAAGGAAGGCAAGCCGATCTACGGCTATGTCGCCGAGGGGTACTGGGAGGACGTCGGCACCCACGAGAGCTATGTGAAGGCCCAGGCGGACGTCCTGGAGGGCAAGGTCGACGTCGACATCGACGGCTTCGAGCTGTCGCCCGGAGTGTGGGTGGCCGAGGGCGCCGAAGTGCACCCCGACGCCGTGCTCCGCGGGCCGCTGTACGTCGGTGACTACGCCAAGGTCGAGGCCGGTGCCGAGATCCGGGAACACACCGTCATCGGGTCCAACGTCGTCGTGAAGAGCGGGGCCTTCCTGCACAAGGCCGTCGTGCACGACAACGTGTACGTCGGGCCGCACAGCAACCTGCGTGGCTGTGTCGTCGGCAAGAACACCGACATCATGCGTGCCGCGCGGATCGAGGACGGCGCGGTCATCGGTGACGAGTGCCTGGTCGGTGAAGAATCGATCGTTCAGGGCAATGTGCGGGTCTATCCGTTCAAGACCGTCGAGGCCGGCGCGTTCGTCAACACCTCGGTCATCTGGGAGTCGCGGGGGCAGGCGCATCTTTTCGGTGCGAGAGGCGTGTCCGGCATCCTGAACGTCGAGATCACGCCGGAACTCGCCGTGCGGCTCGCCGGTGCCTACGCGACGACCCTCAAGAAGGGCTCCACCGTCACCACCGCCCGCGACCACTCGCGAGGCGCGCGGGCGCTCAAGCGCGCGGTCATCTCCGCGCTGCAGGCCAGCGCCATCGACGTACGGGACCTGGAGAACGTACCGCTGCCCGTGGCGCGGCAGCAGACCGCGCGGGGAAGCGCCGGCGGCATCATGATCCGGACGACGCCCGGGGTACCGGACTCCGTCGACATCATGTTCTTCGACAGCCAGGGCGCCGACCTGTCCCAGGGCAGCCAGCGGAAGCTGGACCGGGTGTTCGCGCGGCAGGAGTACCGGCGGGCGTTCCCCGGGGAGATCGGTGACCTGCACTTCCCGGCCAGCGTTTTCGACTCGTACACCGGGTCGCTGTTGCGCAATGTCGACACGGCGGGGATCGCGGAGTCGGGGCTGAAGGTCGTCGTCGACGCGTCCAACGGAAGCGCCGGCCTGGTGCTGCCCAGTCTGCTGGGCAAGCTGGGTGTCGACTCGCTGACCATCAATCCCGGCCTCGACGAGTCCCGGCCGACCGAGTCGGCCGACATGCGGCGGTCCGGGCTGGTGCGGCTCGGTGAGATCGTGGCGTCCTCGCGGGCCGCGTTCGGCGTGCGGTTCGACCCGGTCGGTGAGCGGCTGTCGCTCGTCGACGAAAAGGGCCGGATCATCGAGGACGACCGGGCGCTGCTGGTGATGCTGGACCTGATCGCCGCCGAGCGGCGCAGCGGGCGGGTGGCGCTGCCGGTGACCACCACCCGGATCGCCGAGCAGGTGGCGGCGTACCACGGCACCCAGGTGGAGTGGACGACCACCTCGCCCGACGACCTCACGCGTGTGGGCGGCGAGGAAGGCACCATCTTCGGCGGTGACGGCAAGGGCGGGTTCATCGTCCCCGAGTTCAGCAGTGTCTACGACGGCACGGCGGCCTTCGTACGGCTGATCGGGCTGGTGGCGCGGACGCAGCTCACCCTGAGCCAGATCGACGCCCGGATCCCGAAGGCGCACGTCCTCAGGCGGGATCTGGCGACCCCGTGGGCCGTGAAGGGGCTCGTCATGCGGCGCGTCGTGGAGGAGGCGGGAGACCGCTCCGTGGACACCACCGACGGGGTGCGGGTCGTGGAGGCCGACGGGCGCTGGATCATGGTGCTGCCCGACCCGGCCGAGGCGGTCACCCACCTGTGGGCCGAGGGTCCCGACGACGCCTCCGCGCAGGCGCTGCTCGACGAGTGGTCGGCGGTCGTGGACAGCGCGGGCCGGTAAAACACGCAGTACGCGCGCGTGCCGGACAAGTGCCTCCAAGGGGGCCTGTCCGGCACGCCGGTGGGGCCGTTCGGAAGCAGAGGCGGCGGCGTGCGACGATGTGCGGCATGCCGCAGCAACCCCCCGTTCGGAGCACAGCCACGCGGCCCGCGCGCCCGGACGCGTCCATGTCGTTGCTCACCAACGTCATGGACCACAGCCTCGACGACGGTTACGCCGAGGCCGCGGCGCGCAAGCGGGCCGAGGGCACCGGAGGGCTGCCCAAGACGCTCAGGGCCAAGCTGGGCCTGGCCGCCGGGCTGGTGCTCGCCGCCCTGGTGGTGACCGTCGGAGCCGCCCAGGCACGGGTCGCCGCCCCGGCCGCCGCCAAGGAGCGCGAGGAACTGCTCGACCGCATCGACCAGGAGACCTCGGCGGCGGACGGCCTGGAGGACGACGTCGACGCGCTGCGCGCGGACGTGAGCGCGCGCCAGCGTGCGGCGCTCCAGCACACCGGGGACGGCGGACGGGGCGAGCTGGTCGGGATCCTGTCCGGGGCCGTCGCCGTGCGCGGGCCGGGGGTGAAGCTCGTGGTGAACGACGCCAAGGACGCCTCCACGGGCGGTGACGGCGAGCCGCGCGGGACCTCCGGGTTCTCCGACACCGGCCGGGTCCGCGACCGGGACCTGCAACGGGTCGTCAACGGGCTCTGGGCCTCGGGCGCCGAGGCGATCTCCATCAACGGGCAGCGGCTGACCGCGCTCTCCGCGATCAGGGCCGCGGGTGACGCGATACTGGTCGACAACAGGCCGCTGGTGCCTCCCTACACGGTGCTCGCCGTGGGGGACGGAAAGCGGCTCGGCACCCGCTTCGGGAACAGCGCCGACGGGCTGTATCTGAACGTGCTGAAGGAGAACTACGGCATCCGGGCCGGTATCTCCACGGAGGACGACCTCCGGCTGCCGGCCGCGCCGAGTGTGATCGTACGTACCGCACAACCGAAAACCGAGAAGGGCACATCGTGATCGCCGTACTGGGCCTCGTCGTGGGAGTCGTGGCCGGCCTGCTGGTCCGGCCGGAGGTTCCGGCCGCCGTCGAGCCTTATCTGCCGATCGCCGTGGTCGCGGCGCTGGACGCCGTGTTCGGCGGTCTGCGGGCGATGCTCGACGGCATCTTCGACGACAAGGTCTTCGTGGTGTCGTTCCTGTCGAACGTGGTCGTGGCCGCGCTGATCGTCTTCCTGGGCGACAAGTTGGGCGTCGGCGCCCAGCTGTCCACCGGTGTCGTGGTCGTGCTCGGCATCCGGATCTTCTCCAACGCCGCGGCGATCCGCCGGCACGTGTTCCGGGCGTGAGGCCGATGACCGCCGACGACGACGAGCAGCAGGGAAAGACCGGGAGCCGGCTCCGTGCCGAACTGCCTCGGGAGGTGGCGCCGGTCCCTCGGCCGAGCGCGCAGCAGGGACCGGCGGCTCGGCAGGAGGCAGGACCGACCGGCCGGCAGCGACTGGTGCAGGGGTTGTGGCCGCCGCGGGTGACCCGGGCTCAACTGATCGTCGCGCTGCTGCTGTTCGGCCTCGGTTTCGGCCTGGCCGTTCAGGTGGCGTCCAACAGCGACGGGGACAGCGCGCTGCGCGGCGCCCGGCAGGAAGATCTTGTCCGCATCCTCGATGAACTCGATGACCGTACGCAACGTCTTCAGGACGAGAAGCAGGGTCTCGAAGAGCAGCGCGACGAGCTGGAGAACAGCTCCGACCAGGCGGAGGAGGCCCGTAAGCAGACGATCGAGAAGGAGCGGCAACTCGGCGTCCTGGCGGGCACGGTGGCCGCGCAGGGGCCGGGCATCACGATGACGATCGCGGACACGAAGGGGACGGTCGAGGCGGACAGGCTGCTCGACGCGATCCAGGAACTGCGCGCCGCCGGCGCGGAGGCGATCCAGGTCAACGGGGTACGGGTCGTCGCCGGTACCTATCTGACCGACTCCGGTGACGGAGTGAGCGTCGACGGGAACAAGATCGACGCGCCCTATCGTTTCAAGGTCATCGGCAAGCCGCAGGACCTCGAACCCGCGCTGAACATCCCTGGGGGAGTGGTGCAGACTCTGGAGAAGGAACAGGCCACCGCTACTGTTGAGCGGTCGGGCGAGATCGTCGTGGACGCCTTGCGAGCGGCGAAGCGGCCTGACTACGCTCGGTCGTCCTCCGAGTGAACCGGGGGCGCATGGGCGCTGTCCGGCGGGGGCATGAGGTTGCGGGGGGTCGGCGCACCGAATGGGTGGTGCGTGGTGGAAACTGTCTGGTGGAGACGGACGTTGTCAGGATGTCCGGGTCGGCCAGTACGTTCAGTCAGGGTTCGTCCTGCCCCACGGGCGGGTCTGTTTCGGTCAAGGGGAATCGCCCGTGAAGTTGTTTGCGAAGTTGTTCGGCAAGAGCGCGCGAGAGAGCGGCGAGAACGCGACCGCTCGCCATCGCGCGCAGCCCGGCGCGGAGGGCCAGCGTCCACTGTTCCGCGACCAGGTGGGTGGTCAGGGCGCGCCGTCTGTTGACCCTGCGCAGTCCGGCGGCATAGGTTTCGGGCAACCGTCGACCTCAAGTACGGGTTCAGGGTTCGGCCCCGGTCCGTACGCGTCCAACACCCCGGCGGGACAGCCGCCGCAGGAGGATCCGTCCATGTCGGCCCTGGTGTGTACGAGGTGCGGTAACCGCAACGCGGAGAACAGCCGCTTCTGCTCCAACTGCGGCGCGCCGCTGCGGGCCGGGGCGCACCCGGAGCGTCCCTCGGAGACGACGTCCACGATCTCGATCTCCGGCCTGGAGGCCTACGACGCCGAGGTCACCGGACAGACGCAGATGCCGACGCTCTCCCCGGAGGCGCAGGCCGCCGTGGAGGCGCTGCCGCTGGGCTCGGCGCTGCTGGTCGTGCGCCGGGGTCCGAACTCGGGCAGCCGGTTCCTGCTGGACGGGGAGCTGACCACGGCCGGGCGGCACCCGCAGAGCGACATCTTCCTGGACGACGTGACCGTCTCCCGCCGGCACGTGGAGTTCCGCCGGCAGCCGGACGGGTCGTTCACCGTCGCCGACGTGGGCAGCCTCAACGGCACGTACGTCAACCGGGAGCGGATCGACGAGGTCGCGCTGTCCAATGGCGACGAGGTGCAGATCGGCAAGTACCGGCTGGTCTTCTACGCGAGCCAGCGGGGCTACTGAGCCGCCCCGGGCTCCGTCCGGGGAGATCCCCAGGGAAGGGCCATGCTGCAAACACCGAGCGGTGGTGCCGGTCACGGCACCACCGCCACGGATGGACTGATGAGCATCGGCGCGGTGCTGAACGTGCTGCGCGACGAGTTCCCCGACATCACGATCTCGAAGATCCGTTTCCTGGAGTCGGAAGGGCTCGTGGAGCCGCGGCGGACGCCCGCCGGATACCGCAAGTTCAGCGCCCGTGACGTCGAGCGGCTCGGGCATGTCCTGCGGATGCAGCGGGACCACTATCTGCCGCTCAAGGTGATCCGCGAGCACCTGGACGCCATGGAGCGCGGGGAAGCGGTGCCGCTGCCCACGCTGGGGCGGCAGCGCGACGGGGAGGCGGCGCCCGAGCCCTCCGCCGGGGCCGCGCCGGCTCGGATCGGGCGGGAGGAACTGCTCGCCGCCGCCGGGATAGAGGAACGGCAGCTCGACGAGTGGGAGGCGTACGGGCTGATCGCGCCGCTGCCCGACGGAGCCTATGACGCGGAGACGGTGACCGTGGCCACTCTCGTGGTGGAGCTGGGACGGTCCGGGATCGAACCGCGGCACCTGAGGGTGATGAAGGCCGCCGCCGACCGGGAGGCCGGGCTGGTGGACCAGGTGGTGGCCCCGCTCAAGCGCCATCGGAACCCGCAGACCAGGGCACACGCGGAGGCCCGTACCAAGGAGCTGGCGGCGCTCGCGGTGAAGCTGCACGCGGCGCTGGTGCAGACCGCTCTCGGGGTGCGGCTGCCCTGAGGAGGGACCCGGATCGGTCACCCGTTCCCGGCCCGACTACCCAAACGTCCCGGGCACGGCCTAGGGTTGCTGTGTGAACGAGCTCGATGTCGTAGGTGTCCGGGTCGAGATGCCCTCCAACCAACCGATCGTGCTGCTGCGTGAAGTGGGAGGAGACCGTTACCTCCCCATCTGGATCGGTCCCGGGGAGGCGACGGCGATCGCCTTCGCCCAGCAGGGCATGGCTCCCGCACGGCCGCTGACCCACGACCTGTTCAAGGACGTGCTGGAAGCCGTCGGCCAGGAGCTCACCGAAGTGCGCATCACCGACCTGCGGGAAGGTGTCTTCTACGCGGAGCTGGTCTTCGCCAGCGGGGTCGAGGTGAGCGCCCGGCCGTCCGACGCCATAGCGCTGGCGCTGCGCACCGGGACGCCGATCTTCGGCAGTGACACGGTGCTGGACGACGCCGGTATCGCGATCCCGGACGAGCAGGAGGACGAGGTGGAGAAGTTCCGCGAGTTCCTCGACCAGATTTCGCCGGAGGACTTCGGCAGCAGCAATCAGTGACAGCCGTCCGAAAAGGACATTCGGCTAGCCTTTCCCCACGAGAGGGCACGGCAAACCACTCTTAGGGTGATTATCACTCGGCGTGCCGAGTGTGGCGATCGTTGACGCACCCTTGGTGACTGCCTACCTTCGAGGAGGCAGGTCAAGGACGGAGGTCGGCGTGAGAAGCAGCGGCGACGGTACGGTGGGGCGTGTTCCGGCACGCGGTCTCGGGGCGAGCGCTCCGTACCCTCCCGAGGGTTCTCGGATTCGTCCGGGCGGAGGATGCCCGCAGCCCGGCGGTACGGCCGACCACGCCCCGCGGCGGCCCGCGGTGGTGCCGAGCGGCGAAGGGGCGGCGTCCATGGCGTCCGAGCAGATCGGTTACCGGGGGCCCACGGCCTGCGCGGCCGCCGGTATCACCTACCGGCAGCTCGACTACTGGGCCCGTACCGGACTCGTCGAACCGAGCGTGCGGCCGGCCCACGGGTCCGGGACGCAGCGTCTGTACAGCTTCCGTGACGTGGTCGTCCTGAAGATCGTCAAGAGGTTCCTCGACACCGGCGTGTCGCTGCAGAACATCCGGACCACCGTCCAGCACCTCAGGGAGAGCGGGTTCCGCGACCTGGAGCGGATGACGCTCATGAGCGACGGCGCGACGGTCTACGAGTGCACCTCGCCCGACGAGGTGCACGCCCTGCTCCAGGGCGGCCAGGGGATCTTCGGGATCGCCGTCGGCGTGGTGTGGCGGGACGTGGAGGGCGCCCTGTCGCAGCTGCACGGGGAGCGGGTCGACACGGGCGAGACCCTCGTCGGCCACAACCCGGCGGACGAGCTGGCCCGGCGGCGCAACCGGGCGGTCTGAGCCCACGCGGGCGTACCGCGGGCGGGGCCGTTGTCAGTGGCGTAGGGCAGCATCGGAGATGTGAGAACCGCGCCCACGATCCTGCATCTCGACATGGACGCCTTCTACGCCTCGGTGGAGCAGGCGTCGAAGCCGAGCCTGCGCGGGAAAGCCGTCGTGGTGGGCGGGCTGGGGCCGCGTGGCGTGGTGGCGACGGCCTCCTACGAGGCACGGGTCCACGGCGTCCACTCGGCGATGCCCATGGCCCAGGCCCGACGGCTCGCGCCCAACGCCGCCTATCTCGTACCGCGCTTCCAGCTGTACCGGGCGGTCAGCGAGCAGGTGATGGGGCTGCTGCGGGCGCTGTCGCCGCTGGTGGAGCCGCTGAGCCTGGACGAGGCGTTCGTGGACCTGGAGGCCGGCGGGGCCGCCTGGGACGCGGAGTCGGCGCGGCTGACCGGGACACGGCTGCGGGCGGACATCCGGGCCGTCACCGGGCTCACGGGCTCGGTGGGGCTCGCCGCGTCCAAGATGCTCGCCAAGATCGCCTCCGAGGACGCCAAGCCCGACGGGCTGGTGCTGATCGAGCCCGGCACCGAGCGGGACCTGCTCGCGCCGAAGTCGGTGCGGATCCTGCCCGGCGTGGGCCCGGCGACCGGCGATCACCTGCGGCGGGCCGGCATGACCACGGTCGGGGAGCTGGCCGAGGCGGGCGAGGACGAGCTGGTCCGGCTGCTGGGCAAGGCGCACGGACACGCGCTGTACGCGATGGCGCTGGCACACGACGAGCGGCCCGTGGTGGCCGAGCGGGAGGCCAAGTCGGTGTCAGTGGAGGACACCTACGACGTGGACATCCACGACCGCACCCGGGTCGGTCTGGAGGTGCGGCGGCTGGCCGGCCGGTGTGTGCGGCGGCTGCGCGACGCGGGGCTGTCCGGGCGCACCATCGTGCTGAAGGTACGGCGTTACGACTTCTCCACCCTGACCCGGTCCGAGACGCTGCGCGGGCCCACGGACGACCCGGCGGTGGTCGCGGAGGCGGCGGCGCGGCTGCTGGACGCCGTGGACACCACCGGCGGGGTGCGGCTGCTCGGCGTCGGGGTCACCGGGCTGGCCGACTACACGCAGGAGGACCTGTTCGCGCAGGCGGCCGGGGAGCGGGCGGAGGCGGAGGAGCCGGCTCAGCCGTCGGCGCCGGCCGAGGAGACCGACCGGCGCGGGCCCGCCGAGCCCGACCTCCCGCCCGCCGAGCGCCGCTGGCCGTCGGGGCACGACGTACGGCACGCCGTGTACGGGCACGGGTGGGTGCAGGGCAGCGGTCTGGGGCGGGTCACGGTGCGCTTCGAGACGCCGCTGTCGACCCGGCCGGGGCGGGTGCGGACCTTCCGGACCGACGATCCGGAGCTGGAGCCGGCGGAACCGCTGCCGTTGGTGGAGCGAAGACCCTCGGCTGCCGCCGGTCCGGTGGACGCGGTGGGGCCGTCCGGTGCGGGGTGACGGTCGGGCGGCGTGGGCGCGGGCGGCCTCGCCGGCCGTGCCGGAGGAGCGGGAGGAGCAGGGGCGGTCGGCGCCTGCCGGGGCCGGCGGCGCGCGCCGTGGACGCCGCGGAAGGCGCCGAGGTGCCGGGGCGGGTCGGCCGGACGCCCGCGAGCCGCGTTGATCCCGAAGGAGCGGTGCCACTCATCGTCGCTGGTCCCCCGCGCGGGCCAGGCGGGTGGCCGACGCCGCCACGTCCGGCGGCTCGGCGGTGACGGACGCGCCCCGTACCCGTACGCCTCAGGTCGTCTCCTCCTGGCCCGCCAGCTTGCCGAAGTCGCGGTCGGGCAGGGGGGACGGGGCGGCGATGTCGAGGCCGTAGTGGTGGTAGAGCTGGAGTTCCTGTTCCGGGGAGAGGTGGCGGCCGACGCCGAAGTCGGGGGCCTCCTTGATCAGCGCGCGGTCGAAGGGCACCCGCAGCGTGCCGTCGACCAGTTCGCTGGGCTCCAGGGGGACGAAGGCGTCCCGGCCGAAGAGGCCGGTGCGTATGGCCGCCCATTCGGGTACGCCGGTGGCGTCATCGAGGTAGACCTCGTCGACGGTGCCGATCCTCGTGCCGTTGCGGTCGAACGCCTTGCGGCCGATCAGGTTGCGCGGGTCGATGTCGGTACGCACGGGCCCTCCAGGTGGTCGCCAACCATCCGGTACATCATCCGTAAGCACTACAAAAGAGCACATTCGGATGTGCGGCCACTCGAAAGACCGTGCGTGGGCCTCGCTGGTAGGCTGGCGAGCGGCTGCTGACCCCGTGCGGGAGAGTCCTCCGGATACATCGGAGGCGCCGAAGGAGCAAATCCTCCCCGGAATCTCTCAGGCCCACGTACCGCACGGACGAGGTCACTCTGGAAAGCAGAGCGGGTGTCGACGGCTTCCGCTCTCACCGACGGTGAAAGCCGGGACGGCCCGACAGGATCCCGGTGAAGCTCTCAGGTCGAGATGACAGAGGGGGAGGCCGTCGGGGCACCCGTGCCGTGGGTGTCCCTCGCAGGTCGCGTCAGACCAGGAGGCCTCCGCACCATGACAGCCCACCGCACTCCGCTCTCCGAGCTCGAACAGGGAATTCCGTTCGAGCAGCGTCACATCGGCCCCGACCACGAGGCCCGGGCCAAGATGCTCGCCCAGGTCGGGTACGGCTCGCTCGACGAGCTGACGTCCGCCGCCGTGCCGGACGTGATCAAGAGCGCCGGCGCACTGGACCTGCCCCGGGCGCGCACGGAGGCCGAGGTGCTGGCCGAACTGCGCGCGCTGGCCGACCGCAACCAGGTGCTCGACTCGATGATCGGGCTCGGGTACCACGGCACGTTCACGCCGCCCGTGATCCTGCGCAACGTCATGGAGAACCCGGCCTGGTACACCGCGTACACGCCCTACCAGCCGGAGATCTCCCAGGGGCGCCTGGAGGCGCTGCTCAACTTCCAGACCATGGTGGCCGAGCTGACCGGGCTGCCGACCTCCGGGGCCTCGCTGCTCGACGAGGGCACGGCCGCCGCCGAGGCGATGGCGCTGTCGCGGCGGATGGGGAAGAACAAGAAGGGGCTGTTCCTGGTCGACGCGGACGCGCTGCCGCAGACCATCGCCGTGATCCGGACGCGGGCCGAACCGACCGGCGTCGAGGTCGTCGTCGCCGACCTCGCCGAGGGCATCCCGGCTCAGGTCGCGGAGCGGGAGATCAACGGCGTACTGATCCAGTACCCGGGCGCCTCCGGTGCCGTACGCGACATCAAGCCGGTGATCGACCGGGCGCACGAGCTGGGCGCGCTGGTCACCGTCGCCGCCGATCTGCTCGCGCTGACGCTGCTGAAGTCGCCCGGTGAGCTGGGCGCCGACATCGCGGTGGGCACGACCCAGCGGTTCGGGGTGCCGATGGGCTTCGGCGGACCGCACGCCGGCTACATGGCCGTACAGGAGAAGATGGCGCGCAGCCTGCCCGGGCGGCTGGTGGGCGTCTCCGTGGACGCCGACGGGAACCGGGCCTACCGGCTGGCCCTGCAGACCCGCGAGCAGCACATCCGCCGCGAGAAGGCCACCAGCAACATCTGCACCGCGCAGGTGCTGCTCGCCGTCATGGCCGGGATGTACGCCGTGTACCACGGTCCCGAGGGGCTGCGCGGCATCGCCCGGCGCACCCACCGGTACGCCGCCGTCCTCGCCGCGGGGCTCGCGGCGGGCGGTGTCGAGATCGTCCACGGCGACTACTTCGACACGGTCACGGCACGGGTGCCCGGGCGGGCCGCCGAGATCGTCGCCGCGGCCCGGCAGAACGGGGTCAACCTGCGGCTCGTCGACGCCGACCACGTCTCGATGGCCTGCGACGAGACGACCACGCGCGCGCAGATCGGCGGGGTGTGGAACGCGTTCGGGGCCGAGGGCGACATCGAGGCGCTGGACGCGGCGACCGGGGACGCGCTGCCCGAGGGGCTGCTGCGCACCGACGAGTTCCTGACCCACCCCGTCTTCCACCAGCACCGCTCCGAGACCGCGATGCTGCGCTACCTGCGCCGGCTGGCCGACCGGGACTACGCGCTGGACCGCGGCATGATCCCGCTGGGCTCCTGCACCATGAAGCTCAACGCGACGACCGAGATGGAGCCGGTGACCTGGCCCGAGTTCGGGCAGCTGCACCCCTTCGCCCCCGCCGAGCAGGCGCAGGGCTACCTCACGCTCATCCGCGAGCTGGAGGAGCGGCTGGCCGAGGTCACCGGGTACGACAAGGTCTCGCTCCAGCCCAACGCCGGGTCGCAGGGCGAGCTGGCCGGCCTGCTCGCCGTACGCGGATACCACCGCGCCAACGGCGACGAGCAGCGGACCGTCTGCCTGATCCCGTCCTCCGCGCACGGCACCAACGCCGCCAGCGCCGTCATGGCCGGGATGAAGGTCGTCGTCGTCAAGACCGCCGAGGACGGCGAGATCGACGTCGAGGACCTGCGGGCCAAGATCGAGCAGCACCGCGACGAGCTGGCGGTGCTGATGATCACGTATCCGTCCACGCACGGTGTCTTCGAGGCGCACGTCGCCGACATCTGCGCGGCCGTGCACGACGCGGGCGGCCAGGTGTACGTGGACGGCGCCAACCTCAACGCCCTGGTCGGCCTCGCCCGGCCGGGCCACTTCGGCGGCGACGTCTCCCACCTCAACCTGCACAAGACGTTCTGCATCCCGCACGGCGGCGGCGGTCCCGGCGTCGGCCCGGTGGGCGTACGGGAGCACCTCGCGCCGTACCTGCCCAACCATCCGCTCCAGCCCGCGGCCGGCCCGCAGACCGGCGTGGGGCCCATCTCGGCGGCCCCCTGGGGCTCGGCGGGCATCCTGCCCATCTCCTGGGCTTACGTCCGTCTGATGGGCGGCGAGGGGCTCAAGCGGGCCACGCAGGTGGCGGTGCTGTCCGCCAACTACGTCGCCAAGCGCCTGGAGCCGCACTACCCGGTGCTGTACACGGGGCCGCACGGGCTGGTCGCGCACGAGTGCGTCATCGACCTGCGGCCGCTGACCAAGGCGACCGGCGTGAGTGTCGACGACGTCGCCAAGCGGCTGATCGACTACGGCTTCCACGCGCCGACGATGTCGTTCCCGGTGGCCGGGACGCTGATGATCGAGCCGACGGAGTCCGAGGACCTGACCGAGCTGGACCGTTTCTGCGACGCGATGATCGCCATCCGCGCGGAGATCGAGAAGGTCGGCTCGGGCGAGTGGCCCGCGGACGACAACCCGCTGCGGGGCGCCCCGCACACCGCCGCCGCGCTGGCCGGCGAGTGGGAGCACGCGTACGCCCGCGAGGAGGCCGTCTTCCCGGCCGGGGTGTCGGCCGCCGACAAGTACTGGCCGCCGGTGCGCCGCATCGACCAGGCCTTCGGTGACCGGAACCTGGTCTGCTCCTGCCCGCCGCTGGAGGCGTACGAGGACTGAGCAGGACACGAGAAGGGGCCCCGCCGACCGGCGGGGCCCCTTCTGTTTGCGTCACGCCGGGAGTTGCGTCAGGCCGGAAGTTCCGTCAGGCCGGGAGCGTAAAGGTTCGCGGTATGAGTCGAATGTTTCGCCTCTCCGGGTGGCTCGGCTCCGACGAGGACAGATTCGTTGTGTACAAGGGGTTGCCACCGATTACGCGTGGTCCTTAGGGTGCGGCAGCAACGCAGCTTTCTGGATTGTCTCCGAAACTTTCGCACTCAAGGAGCACATCATGGGCGACCCGGCACTGTCCCGCCGCGGGTTCCTGGCGGCCTCGGCCGCGGCCGGTCTGGGCATGACGGCACTGAGCGGCTGCGGCGGTGACTCGGACGAAGGGGCGTCCGGGACCACCACCATCGAGTGGTGGAACATCTCCACGACCCAGCCGACGAAGGACGTCTGGGCGGCCCTCGCCAAGAAGTTCGAGGCACAGAACCCCAACGTCAAGATTAAGATCGTCCAGCTGGAGAACGACGCCTACAAGTCGAAGATGACGGCGCTCATCGCCTCCGGGAAGCTCCCGGACATCTTCCACACCTGGGGCGGCGGAGTCCTCAAGCAGCAGGTCGACGCGGGGCTCGTCGAGGATCTCACCGACCGCACCAAGGAGTGGTCCGACGGCATGCTCCCGGTCGCGAAGGAGCCGTACCTGATCGACGACAGGCTCTACGGCATCCCGTTCGACAGCGGCATGGTCGGCTTCTGGTACAACAAGGCGCTCTTCAAGAAGGCCGGCATCACCGCGCCGCCCACCACCTGGAGCGGCTTCCTGGACGCCGTACGGGCGCTGAAGTCGGAGAACATCACGCCCATCGCCCTGGCCGGCAAGGAGAAGTGGCCCGGCATGTACTACTGGGCCTACCTCGCGATGCGGGTCGGCGGTGCCGAGGCCGTGCAGAAGGCCGCCGACGACAAGGACTTCACCGGCGCCGCGTTCGTCCAGGCCGGGCAGCACCTGAAGGAACTGGCCGGGCTCCGGCCGTTCCAGAAGGGCTTCCTCGGCGCCGCCTACTCCGCCCCCAACGGGCAGGCCGCCGCCGTCGGCAACGGCAAGGCGGCGATGGAGCTGATGGGTCAGTGGGCCCCGGTGGTGCAGGCCGACTCGGGCAAGGGGCTCGGGGACGACCTCGGCTTCTTCCCGTTCCCGGCGGTCGAGGGCGGCAAGGGTGCCCTCACCGAGGTGTTCGGCGGGGCCAACGGGCACGCCCTGCGCAGGGACGCCCCGCAGGCGGCCGTCGACTTCCTGAAGTTCTTCGCCTCCGCGGCCACCGACCGGGAGCTGGTCACCAAGACCGGTGTCCTGCCCGTGGTCCCGGCCGCCGAGAGCGCCCTGACCGACGCCGACCTGAAGGCCGTACAGCAGCAGTTGAAGGGGGCCACGGGCTTCCAGCTCTACCTCGACCAGGCCTACGCGCCCGCCGTCGGCCAGGAGGTCAACGACAGCGTCGCCGCGCTCATCGCCGGCTCCAAGTCCCCCGAGCAGGTCGCCGAGTCGGTCACCAAGGTCGCGAAGGAAGAGCAGTAACCACCGATGACCTCCACGATCCTGCCGGACAAGCGGACCGGCCCCGGTGCCGACCTGCCGCCCTCGCCGCCCGCCGCGGCCCGGGCGCGGACCCGGCGCCGTATCACGCACTGGCTCACCGCGGTCGGCTTCCAACTGCCCGCCCTGGTGCTGTTCCTGGTCCTCGTCGTGCTGCCGATCCTGTTCGCGCTGTACGCCGCCTTCTTCAGGTGGGGCGGCTTCGGCATGCCCTCGGACTACATCGGCACCGACAACTTCACCCGCCTCTTCGACGACCCGGTCTTCCTCGGCGACCTGTGGCGCTGCCTGGTCCTGGTGGTCCTCTCCCTGGCGCTGCAACTGCCGTTCGCGCTGGCCATGGCGGTCCTGCTGAACCAGCGGATGCGCGGCCGGGCGGTGTACCGGATGCTGTTCTTCGCGCCGTACGTGCTGTCCGAGGCCATCACCGGTGTGCTGTTCGGCATGATCTTCGCGCCGGACGACGGCCTCGCCGACCGGGTGCTGGGCGGCGTCGGCCTGGACGGTGTCGGCGGGGAGTGGTTCGCCGACCCGTCGACGGTGATGGCGACCCTCTTCCTCGTCATGACGTGGAAGTACTTCGGCTTCCACATGATGCTCTACCTGGCCGGTCTGCAGTCCATCCCGAAGGAGTTGACGGAGGCCGCGCTCATCGACGGGGCGGGCGCCTGGCAGCGCTTCCGCAACGTCACCCTGCCGCTGCTGGCGCCCACTCTGCGCATCAGCGTGTTCCTGTCCGTCATCGGTGCCATCCAGCTGTTCGACCTGGTGTGGGTGGTCACCCAGGGCGGACCCGACCACCACTCCGAGACCATGGCCGTGACCCTGTTCCAGTTCGGGTTCAAGCGCTACCAGGTCGGCTACGCCAGCGCGATCAGCGTGGTCATGTTCGGCATCAGCCTCGTCTTCGCCCTCGCCTACCAGCGGTTCGTGCTCCGGCGCGACCTCCAGGGGGCCACCACGACCATGAGGGGAGACGGCAAGTGAGCGCCAAGTCCCGGGGGCGGACCCTGCCCCTGCACCTCGTCCTGACCCTCGTCGGCGCCGTCATGGCCGTACCGCTGCTGTACGCCGTGCTGTCCGGGTTCAAGTCCTCGGACCAGCTCTCCGACAACCCGGTGGGGCTGCCGAGCCCGTGGGAGGTCTCCAACTACACGGACATCCTCGGCTCAGGCTCCTTCTGGCGGCTGGTCGGCAACAGCACGCTGATCGCGGTGGCGACCACCGTCCTCGTGGTCGCGGTCTCCGCGCTCGCCGCGTTCTCCTTCGCCCGGTTCGCCTTCCGCGGCCGGGAGGCGCTGTTCACGCTGTTCACGATGGGGCTGATGTTCCCCTTCGCGGTGGCGGCGCTGCCGCTGTTCCTGCTGCTGCGCTCGATGGGCCTGCTGGACAACCCGCTCGGTGTCATCCTGCCGCAGGCCGCCTTCGGGCTGCCGATGACCATCATCATCCTGCGCGGCTTCTTCCGGGAGATCCCCGGGGAGCTGGAGGAGGCGGCCACCCTGGACGGCTGCGGGCCGTTCGGATTCTTCTGGCGGGTGCTGCTGCCGATGGCCCGGCCGGCGCTGGGGACGGTGTCCGTGCTGGCCGTGGTCACCAGCTGGAACAACTTCTTCCTGCCGCTGCTGGTCTTCACCGACTCCACCTGGTGGACCATTCCGATCGGTGTCCAGCAGTTCCAGGGCCAGTACTCCGCGGACACCGCCCGGGTCTTCGCCTACCTGGTGCTGGCGATGGTGCCCGCCCTCGCCTTCTACTCGGTGGCCGAGCGGCAGCTCGTCGGCGGGCTCACGGCCGGGGCCACGAAGGGGTGAGGAGGCGGTCAGGCGGCCGTCATCACCTGGCCGGCGCCGAGCGGGCGGTGCGGGGCGATGATCTGGCCGTCCGGCAGGAGTTCGCCGGTGTCCTCGAAGAAGAGGACGCCGTTGCACAGCAGGCTCCAGCCCTGCTCCGGGTGGTGCGCCACGAGACGGGCGGATTCCCGGTCGGCGGAGTCGGCTGACGGACACGGTGGCTGGTGCTGGCACATGGCGGGGTTCTTTCGCTCCGGAGTGATGGGTGGGTGTGCTGTCGTCTCTGTTCCGCGGTGTGATACGTGGTTCATGGCCTCCCCCGTCGCACAAGTCGGTCCGGACCCAGTGTTGCCCCACGGGCGTCGATCCGCAGGTATTTCGCGGCACCGTCTCTCACAGGTTGAGGACGCGTCACCCGCCCGGACGGTTCAGTCCAACTCCGGTCTCCGCGCGGTGGGTTCGCCGGGCCGGGACGGGCTGCTCCCGTTGGGCGCCGGGTCTCGCGAGCGCGGGTGACCCCGCCGCCCTGTACTCGGGCGGCGGGGTCACGTGGCGTTCGGTTCCGGTGGGGATCAGGCGGGGGAGCGGAGCAGGGGCGTCGGCGTGGCCCGGTGGGTCAGGACCGGGAGCAGGTCCGCGACCCGGTGCGGCCGGTGCGCCGCGATGCCGGGCGGTGCCGGTGCCAGCGGCACCAGCAGGTCGGCGGCGTCCGGGTGGCCGACGGCGGCGTCGGCCGTGTGGTCGCCGTGCAGCCACAGGGTGAGCATGTACAGGCCGGGCACCGACAGCAGCCGCGGCTGGAACGGCTGGGCCACCGGCTCGGCCTGGCGCAGCGCGCGTTCGGTCGCGGTGACGTAGGGGCCCTCGAAGAAGTGCGAGAAGGCCCAGCCGTCCGGGGTCAGCATGGTGTCCGCCGCGGCCACCACGCCCTCCCCGCTGCGGATGAGGAAGCGCCACCCGGCGAGCCGGACGGCCGGCACGCCCTCGGCGGTGACGTGGTCCAGGACGTGCACGGGCAGCGGCAGCTCGGGGGTGACCGGGCCGCGGGCACCGAGCAGGGACGGGGTGCGGGCCTCGCGGACCGCGGTGGGCGAGGAGAGCGCGGTGAGGACGGTGCGCAGGGCGGGCGCGGGAGCCGGGGGGACATGCAGCGGCATGGTGGGTCGCCTCTCAATCGAAGGCACGGTGGCGCGAGGGCGGGGCAGGGCGGCGTGGGGGCCGGGCGGACGACGCTGTCAGCTCGCAGGGGCAGAGAGACGAGGCCGGGTCCGAACGCCGGCGAGCGGGGGTGAGGGCTGCTGTACGTCGCCTCGGCGATCTCGACCGTAGGCGCCAGCTCTCTGCCGTGTCCGCAGAGTTTATACGACAGGTGTTCAGGGTGTGTTTCGGCTAGCGCTTTCCGGCAAGACGAACAAGAGCGCATCCGGTCGGCGATATGCGGAGGTTACCCTGATTTCGAACGGCCTGAACGCCGATGACCTCGGAGAATATCCGGGAAGTGGTCGGCCAATTGTCGTCGGGCTTTTCCACGAGTTCCCGCAGTCCGAAACCGTGTGTACGGCATGCCCGGTGAATGTGCCTCCGGTCACATCGCGCCAGCGTAGCGGCTCGCGGGTCCGCGCGGGGACGTTATCGATCGCATCGGCTGGGCATCATCAATCCTGACCGGCACCCACCGGCGGCCGGACCCGGCCGCTGATCCGAGGAGGACGCTTCCATGGGGGAGAAGGTCGCGGCAGGCCAGGTGGACCTGTCCGATCGCCAGCACTACCGCGACAAGCTCCGCCGCTGTCTGACGGGTTTGGAGCGACTCCTGGCGGAGAAGCGGTTCGACCGTCCGAAGAACCTGATGGGGCTGGAGATCGAACTGAATCTCGTCGGTGCCGACGGGATGCCTAAAATGTTGAACGGGCAGGTTCTGGAACGCATCGCGAGCCGGGACTTCCAAACAGAACTCGCCATGTTCAACCTGGAGGTCAACATAGCTCCACACCGGTTGGAGGGCCGGGTATTCGACCGGCTCGCCGAGGAAATCAGCACCTCCTTGGCATATGCCGACCGAAAGGCCGGAGAGCTGGACGCGGGAATCGCGATGATCGGCATTCTGCCGACCCTGGACCGGGACGACCTGGTCTCCTCCAACCTCTCCGACGTGGACCGCTACGCCCTGCTCAACGACCAGATCGTGGCCGCCCGCGGCGAGGACTTCCACCTGGAGATCGACGGCGTCGAACGCCTCAGCTGCACCTCGAAGTCCATCGCCCCCGAGGCCGCCTGCACGTCGGTGCAACTGCACCTCCAGGTGACGCCGGAACGTTTCGCCGGCGTGTGGAACGCCGCGCAGGCCGTCACCGCCGCGCAGATCGCCGTCGGGGCCAACGCGCCCTTCCTGTTCGGCCGCGAGCTGTGGCGGGAGTCCCGCCCGCCGCTGTTCCAGCAGTCCACCGACACCCGCCCGCCCGAGCTCCAGGCGCAGGGCGTGCGTCCACGCACCTGGTTCGGGGAGCGGTGGGTGACCTCGGCGTACGACCTGTTCGAGGAGAACCTGCGCTACTACCCGGCCCTGCTGCCGATCTGCGACGACGAGGACCCCCTCGACGTCCTCGACGCGGGCGGCGTGCCGTCCCTCGCCGAGCTGGTGCTGCACAACGGCACCGTCTACCGCTGGAACCGCCCCGTCTACGGCGTCGCCGACGGCCTCCCGCACCTGCGGGTGGAGAACCGGGTCCTGCCCGCGGGCCCCACCGTCACCGACGTCATCGCCAACGCGGCGTTCTACTACGGTGTCGTCCGCGCCCTCGCCGACGAGCCGCGGCCGGTGTGGACGCGGCTGCCGTTCGAGGCCGCCGCCGCCAACTTCGACGCCGCCTGCCGGTACGGCATCGAGGCGCGCTTCCAGTGGCCCAGGCGCGGTCGGCTGGGGGGTGTCGGCGAGGTCGACGCGGCCGCCCTGGTCCGGGACGAGCTGCTGCCGCTGGCCGAGGCGGGACTGGACGCGTGGGGCGTCGAGCCCGCCGACCGCGACTTCTACCTGGGCGTGATCGACGAGCGGTGCCGGCGCCGGGTCAACGGCGCCGCCTGGCAGGCGGCCACCTTCCACCGGGCGCTGGAGGCGGGGATGTCCCGCGAGGCCGCGCTGGCCGCGACCACCCGGCGCTACGTCGAGCTGACGCACAAGGGGGACCCGGTCCACCTGTGGCCGATCGGGCGGCCGTAGGGGCGACCTCGGCGGGGACGGCCCGGGTCGTTCCGGCCTGCGCCCGCCGAGGTCTGCCTCATGCTGGTGGCGCCCGTGCCCGCCGGTGTCCGCCTCATGCTGGTCGGGCCCGCCCCCGCCGGTGTCCGCCTCATACTGATCGGGCAAGCTTGACGTCCCGGTTGAGGCAGGTGTGCATGGCGGAGGCGGGCCCGGTGGTCGATTCCATCCCTCAGGAGCGGCTCTCGCGACGGAGTCTGCGGGACGAGACGCTGCTCGTCCTGGCTCTCTCGCTGGGCGCGAGCGGGGTCTCCGCCCTGATCAGCTTCATCGGTTCGGTCACCCGGCCGGGCGGCCTGAAGGACCAGGCGGCCACCCTCAACGCCTCCGCCGCGCCCGGCCGCCCCTGGCTGGACCTCGCCTGGCAGCTGTTCGGCATCGCCACCGCGCTGGTGCCGGTCGCCCTCGTCGCCCACCTGCTGCTGCGGGAGGGGCGGAGCCTGCGCGCCCTGGGCTTCGACCGCACCAGGCCGGGCCCCGACCTGCTGCGCGGTGCCGTGATCGCGGCCGTCATCGGCAGCAGCGGCATCGCCTTCTACCTGGCCGCCCGGGGCCTCGGCTTCAACCTCACCGTGGTGCCCGAGGCACTGCCCGAGGTGTGGTGGAAGTACCCGGTGCTGATCCTCTCCGCCCTCCAGAACTCGATCCTCGAAGAGGTCGTCGTCGTCGGCTATCTGCTGCGCAGGCTCGACCAACTGGGCTGGACGCCCCGGGCGTCGCTGGTCGGCAGTTCGGTGCTGCGCGGCTCGTACCACCTGTACCAGGGCGTCGGCGGCTTCATCGGCAACATGGTGATGGGCGTGGTGTTCGTCTGCCTGTACCGGCGCTGGGGCCGGGTGGGGCCCCTGGTGGTGGCGCACTCGCTGCTCGACATCGGGGCCTTCGTGGGCTACGCGCTGCTGGCCGGGAAGGTGAGCTGGCTGCCGACGGCGTGACGGCCGGGCAGCCGGCCCCGCTCGGGTGTCACCAGGCGAGCAGGTCGCCCTCGATCACCGTCACCGCGCGCCCGCTCAGCAGGGTGCGGTCGCCGCGCGGTTCCACGTGGACCAGGCCGGAGCGCGGTGACGCCTGGAGTCCGGTGAGGGCGGGGCGGCCCAGGCGCTCGCACCAGTAGGGGGCCAGCGCGGTGTGCGCGCTGCCGGTGACCGGGTCCTCGTCGATGCCGACGTTGGGGAAGAAGCAGCGGGAGACGAAGTCGTAGCCGCGCGCGGGGTCCTCGGCGCGGGCGGTCGCGATGACGCCGCGCTCGGAATGGGCCGCCAGCGCCCTGTGGTCCGGTGTCAGCTCGCGGACCGTCTGCTCGTCGGCGAGTTCGACCAGCAGGTCACCGACGTTCGGACCGGTGTCGAGGACCGCGCGGGGCTCGGCGCCGAGGGCCTCGGCCAGACCCGCCGGAACCTCGGCCGGGGTCAGCGGCGCGGTCGGGAAGTCCAGGGTGACCGAGCCGTCCGCGCCGGGCGTGGCGACCAGGACGCCGCTGCGGGTGGCGAACCGGACGGGCCCTTGATGGGCGCCGGTGGTGTGCAGGACGTGGGCGGTGGCGAGCGTGGCGTGGCCGCACAGGGCGACCTCGGTGGCCGGAGTGAACCAGCGCAGCGCCCAGTCGGCCGCGCCGCCCTCGGGCAGCGGGTGGGCGAAGGCCGTCTCGGCGTGGTTCACCTCCAGGGCGATCTTCTGGAGCAGGTCGTCGTCCCGGAAGGCGTCGAGGAGCAGGACTCCGGCGGGGTTGCCCGCGAAGGGCCGGTCGGTGAAGGCGTCGACGATTCGGATGCGCATGTCCCGACGCTACGGGAGCGCGAAAAGCGCAGGCCAAGGCCAATGCGCGACCGGTGGACCGGGTTTCGGGCCGCTGCCCGGCCGGCCAGGTGCTCGGTGAGGGGTTGCCGCATCCAGTCTTCCGATATATCGTTGAGGCATCGCGACAGATCAACGATGGAATGGAGTGGTGGCGATGCGTACCCACGGATACGAGCGTGGACACGGTGGACGGGGCGAGGGCGGTCCCTTCGGGCACGGCGGCTTCGACGGGCGCCGCGCGGCCTTCGGCCCCTTCGGGCCGGGCGGTCACGGCGGCCCCGGACCCTTCGGACCGGGCTTCGGTCCCGGGCCCTGGGGTGGCCGAGGGCGGGGCGGTCCCCGGGGCAGGGCGCGGCGCGGCGACGTACGCGCGTCGATCCTGGCCCTGCTCAAGGACCGGCCGATGCACGGCTACGAGATGATCCAGGAGATCGCCGAGCGCAGCGGCGGGGCGTGGAAGCCCAGCCCCGGCTCGGTGTACCCCACCCTCCAGCTGCTGGAGGACGAGGGGCTGATCGCCAGCGAGAGCGAGGGCGGCAAGAAGCTGTTCGCCCTCACGGAGTCCGGCCGCGCCGCCGCCGAGGAAGGGCCCGAGGCCCCCTGGGAAGAGGCGTCGCGCGGGGTCGACTGGGAGGCGCTGAACGACATCCGGCAGGCCGGCTTCGGCCTCATGGAGGCGTTCGGCCAGGTCTGGAAGACCGGCAGCAAGGAACAGCGGGAGAAGGCGCTCGACGTCATCAACGAGTCCCGCAAGAAGCTGTACCGGATCCTCGCCGACGAGGACTGACAGCGAGGATGTGCGGCGCCCCGCGGACGACTCCGCGGGGCGCTCTCGTTCGGGGCAAGAGGACGCGCCGGTCGGGGAGCGAACGGCTTGATCTCATCCGTGAGGAGGAGATCACGGCCCTCGGCGTCCACTTTGCGTGGGACGTCGAAATGCTCCCCGCCGAGGATGACCCGGTGCCAGGGGGACTGATGGGGTGGAGTGGTGCAACCCCGTATCCCCCGGCCGTCGGCCGGTGAGCAAGACGTCCGGCGGCCCGACCACACCGGCCACGATGACCGGCTCGGCCCCGGACTGGTATCGGTGGTCTCCGGCGCGCGCCGCAGGGCGGTACGGGACGGGGACCGGCAGATCGACACGGCGCATCTGCTCCACTCGCTCCTGGAGTACGACCTCGAGGTGGGCGCCGTGCTGGGCGACGGGCCGCAGCTGGCCCGGCTGCTCGGCTATCTGGTGCAGCGCAGCATCGGCTACGGCCTGCGCTGGCAGGGCACCGTCGAGGACTCCGGAGCCGTGCCCGTCGTCAAGGAGGCCGCGGGCTTCTCGCCCGCGGCCGCCGCCGCGGTCGACCGGGCCTGTGAGCGCGCGGTACGGCGCGGCGCCGCCCGGGCCGGTGGGGTGGACCTGCTCGCCGCCCTCGTCGCGGACCCGGGCACGCGGGCCGTCGAGGTGCTCGGCCGGGCCGGCGTCGACCCTCAGGCCTTGCTCGCCCGCGCCGAGGGTCACGCGGAGCCGGGGCACAGGCGCTGAGTCCGCCCCAGTCCCTCTTCGGCTCCGGATACCGTCCCGCGGTTCTCCGTGGTCCGTGCTTCGGCTCCGGATGCCGTCCCGCGGTTCTCCGTGGTCCGTGCTTCGGCTCCGGATGCCGTCCCGCGGTTCTCCGTGGTCCGTGCTTCGGCTCCGGATGCCGTCCTCCGGCTCTCCGTGGTCCGTGCTTCGGCTCCGTGGTCCGTCCTTCGGTGCGGTCGGCGTCCGGTCCGCGAGACAGGTGTCATCGGGGGTGACGGTCATGTCCTGCCCTGTCATCATGTGCCGGTGCACACGACTGACAGCGCCCGGGGCGGCCGGGGCGGCAAGGGCGTCGGGCTCGGCGTCGCGCTCGTCTCCGCCCTCGCCTTCGGCGGATCCGGTGTCGCGGCCAAGCCGCTGATCGAGGCGGGCCTCGACCCGCTCCACGTGGTGTGGCTGCGGGTGACCGGCGCGGCCCTGGTGATGCTGCCGCTCGCCGTGCGACACCGCGCGCTGCTGCGCCGCCGTCCCGGTCTGCTCGCCGGCTTCGGTCTGCTCGCCGTGGCCGGTGTCCAGGCCTGCTACTTCGCCGCGATCTCCCGCATCCCCGTCGGCGTGGCCCTGCTGGTCGAGTACCTGGCGCCCGCCCTGGTGCTCGGCTGGGTGCGGTTCGTGCAGCGGCGGCCGGTGACCCGGGCCGCCGCGCTCGGTGTGGTCCTCGCCGTCGGCGGCCTCGCCTGTGTCGTGGAGGTCTGGGCGGGGCTGGGGTTCGACGCCCTCGGTCTGCTGCTCGCGCTGGGCGCCGCCTGCTGCCAGGTCGGTTACTTCGTCCTGTCCGACCAGGGCAGCGACGCGGGCGACGACACGCCCGACCCGCTCGGGGTGATCGCCTACGGCCTGCTGACCGGCGCGGCCGTGCTCACCGTCGTGGCCCGGCCCTGGGGCATGGACTGGCAGGTGCTCGCGCACACCGTGCCGGTCGACGGCACACCGGTCGCCGCCGCGCTGCTGCTGGCCTGGATCGTGCTGATCGCCACGGTGCTCGCCTACGTCTCCGGCATCGTCGCCGTACGTCGGCTGTCGCCGCAGGTCGCGGGCGTCGTGGCCTGCCTGGAGGCGGTCATCGCGACCGTCCTGGCCTGGGTGCTGCTCGGTGAGCGCCTCTCCGCCCCGCAGATCGCCGGCGGCGCGGTGGTCCTGGTGGGCGCCTTCATCGCCCAGGCGTCGGCACCCGCCACGGGATCGGCGGAGCCGGTGGCGGCGGGCGGCCCGGGACGGGAGTTGTCCCGCCGGGGACCGGTCGCCTAATCTGCCGATCATGCATTCGGACGCCCTCGTTCTTCCGCCTCCGGCCGCCTGAGGCGGGTCCACCGGTGAGCAGCCCGGCGCGTAGCCGCCGGGCGCGGCGGTGCTGCCCGCGGACGAGGTCCGTAGGGCCCTGACGGTTCGTTCCCGCCGTTCCAGAGGCCCTTGCCGAACTTCCGCGCTCATCGCGCGACTGCGGAGTGAATCATCGTGTCGAATGCACAGTCAGGCCTGCCCGTCGGGCGCGGCCTCCTCTTCCTGATCGTCGCCGGCGTCGCCTGGGGCACCGCGGGCGCCGCCGCCTCGCTGGTCTACCGGGTCAGCGACCTGGGTCCCGTCGCCCTGTCCTTCTGGCGCTGCGCGGCCGGCCTCGCGCTGCTGCTCGCCGCCCGGCTGCCGCGCCGCCTGGCACGGGCGGCCCGCCATCGGCGACGGCCGGCCGGCCGCCGGGCAGGGTCCGTCGGCCCTCGGCCACGGTGCGCCGGCCGCCCGGCACGGCCCGCCGTGCCCGAGTCGCTGGGCCGCAAGGTGCTGCGGACCGCCGCCACCGGCGTCGGCCTCGCCGTCTTCCAGACCGCCTACTTCGCCGCCGTGCGGTCCACCGGACTGGCCGTGGCGACCGTCGTCACCCTCGGCGCCGGTCCGGTGCTGATCGCGCTGGGCGCCCGGCTCGCCCTCGGGGAGCGCCTGGGCCGGGGCGGCGTCGGCGCGGTCGCCGGGGCGCTGGCCGGGCTCGCGGTGCTCGTCCTGGGCGGGGGCGCCGCGACCGTACGCCCCTGGGGTGTGGTCCTGGCGCTGCTGTCCGCGGCCGGGTACTCGGTGATGACCCTGCTGACCCGCTGGTGGGGCCGGGAGGGCGGGGCGGACGCCGCGGCCACGTCGGCCGGCGCGTTCGCCGTCACCAGCCTGTGCCTGCTGCCGTTCGCCCTGGCCGAGGGGCTGGTGCCGCAGACCGCGGAGCCGGGGCGGCTGCTGTGGCTGCTGGCCTACGTCGCGGCCGTGCCCACCGCCCTCGCCTACGGCCTGTACTTCGCGGGGGCGGCCGTGGTCCGGTCCGCCACCGTGTCCGTGATCATGCTCCTGGAGCCGGTCGCCGCGGCGGTGCTGGCCGTCACCCTGCTCGGTGAGCACCTCACGCCGGCCACCTCGGCCGGCACGCTGCTGCTGCTCGGGTCGGTCACCGGCCTCGCGGTCGCGGAGGCGCGTCAGGCGCGGGGGCGGCCGGCGCTCGTCTGACCGGGACAGGGGCCCTTCCCACGGGGAGGGCCCCTGGGAGGGAGGCCCCGGCGGACGCTGTCACGGCGCGCAGAGGTAGTCCGGCAGCGCGGTGCCGGGGGCCAGACCGGGGTCGGCGACCGGGGCGTCGTAGCCCTTGCGCAGGGGGAGGAGTCCGGCCCAGTGGGGGAGGGCGAGGTCCTCGGGCTCGTCGTTCACGCCGCCGGAGCGGGCCTTGGCGGAGACCTCGCGCAGGTCGAGGCGGAGGACGGCGGTGGCCGCCAGTTCCTTCCGGTTCGCGGGCCGGGAGTCACGGGAGCGACCCGCCACGACATGGTCGACCAGGGCGTCGAGGGCGGTGCGCTTCTCCTCGGGGTCCGTGACGTCGTACGCGGTGCCGTGCACCACCACCGACCGGTAGTTGACCGAGTGGTGGAAGGCGGAGCGGGCCAGCACCAGCGCGTCCACGTGCGTGACCGTGAGGCACACCGGCAGCCCCGGGTCCGCCTGCCCGGCCATGCGCAGTGGGCGCGAGCCCGTCGAGCCGTGCACGTAGAGCCGCTCACCGACCCGGCCGTACAGCGTCGGCAGCACCACCGGGGCGCCGTCCCGGACGAAGCCGAGGTGGCAGACGTACCCCTCGTCGAGGATCGAGTGCACCACGTCCCGGTCGTACGAGGCGCGGCCCGGGGAGCGGGTGGGGACGGTGCGGTCGGTCGCGGGGTAGGCGGTGGTGGGCTGTGACGTGAGGCCTGTGGTCTCTGTGGTGGTCGTGGGCCCTGTGGTCTCTGTGGGCCCTGTGGTCCCCGTGGTCTCCTGCATGGCGGTCTCCATTGCACTAGTGCATAATGGGCTTTGTGCTAGGAGACTATCCGATCAGTGGGCGGCGCGCAGCCGACATTTCCGCGAGCGTCGAGCGCGCGGTGGGCGCGGGGAAACTGGAGCCGGGACAACCGCTGCCTCCGATGCGGGAGTTGGCCGAGCGGCTCGGGGTGAACCCGAACACCGTGGCCGCCGCGTACCGCACCCTGCGCGAGCGCGGGGTGATCGAGACGGCCGGGCGCCGGGGCAGCCGGGTGCGGGCGAAACCGGCCACCACGGGGCGCGAGTTCCTCCGAGTGGAGGTACCCGAGGGCGTCCGTGACGTGTCCGACGGCAACCCGGACCCGGCGCTGCTGCCCGCGCTCGCCCCGGTGTTCGCCGCCGCGGCCGAGCGCAACGACCGGGAACCCGTGCTGTACGGGCACGAGCCGGCCGAACCGGAGCTGGTCCGCCTGGCGCGGGCCGAACTGGACGCCGACGGCGTCCCCGGCGGCCCGGTGGCCGTGACGTCCGGCTCGCTGGACGCCATGGAACGGGTGCTGGCCGCACACCTGAAACCCGGGGACGCCGTCGCCGTCGAGGACCCGGGCTGGGGCAGCCTCCTCGACCTCGTCCCGGCGCTCGGGCTGCGCACGGTGCCGGTCGGCGTCGACGACGAGGGGCCGCTGCCCGCCGACGTGCGCCGCGCGCTGACGTCCGGCGCCCGCGCCCTGGTCGTCACGGACCGGGCGCAGAACCCGACCGGCGCCGCGCTGAGCGCTCCACGCGCGCGTGCCCTGCGCTCCGTGCTCCGCGAGCACCCGCAGACCCTGCTGATCGAGGACGACCACGGCCACCGGATCGTCGACCTGCCGCTGTGCCCGCTCGCCGGTACGACGCGCCGCTGGGCCTTCGTCCGCTCGGCCGCCAAGGCGTACGGACCCGACCTCAGGCTCGCCGTCCTCACCGGCGACGCGGTCACGCTCGACCGGGTGCGCGGGCGCCAGCGGCTCGGCCCCGGCTGGGTCAGCCGGATCACCCAGCGCGCCGTGGCCCGGCTGTGGGCCGACGGCGCGGTGGACCCGGCGGAGGTGGCCGCGGCCTACGGGCGGCGTCGGGAGGCGCTGCTCGACGCGCTCGCCCGGCGGGGCGTCCCGGCGCACGGCCGCAGCGGTATGAACGTGTGGATCCCGGTGCCGGACGAGACCGGCGTCGTCGCCCGGCTGCTGGGCGCCGGGTGGGCGGTCGCGCCGGGGGCGCGGTTCCGGATGAGCGCGCCCCCGGGGGTGCGGGTCACGGTCTCGACGCTGGCGGAGGGGGAGGCGGTGGTGCTGGCCGACGCGGTGGCCGGGGCGCTCGGCCCCGGCCCGGCGCGGAGTTATGTGTAGCGCGGGTGCGTGGTGACTGGGCGCGCGGCTCCCCGCGCTCTCGCGGGCGCGGTCTACGGTGGTGTCAGTTTGCGGAAGTCCCAGGAGACCGTCTGCCGCGGGGTGAGGCGGAGCCAGGCGTGGCGGCCGTCGTGGGGCAACTCGTCGACACCGAAGTACTTGCGGGCGAACAGCGTCTCCGGCAGATCCAGTTCGGCGCACAGCTCACCCGTGCGGGGCACCTCGCCCACGGACTCGACGCCGCCCGACAACTCCACGCCGCGCAGTTCGTCGTACTCCTCCCCGGTGTCGATCACGACCGCCACCCGCGGGTCGCGGCGCAGATCGGCCCAGCGCCTGCTGCGCACCACCGAGTACAGCCACAGTGAGCCGCCGTCCCAGACGAACCACAGGGTGCTCACGTGCGGGGCGCCGTCGGCCGACACCGTGGCGACCCGGCAGGTGCGCTGGGTGGTCAGGAACGCGTCCAGCTCACCGGGCGTCATCATGATCCGGCGGCCCCGGCGCTGTGTCACGGTCATGCGGCTCCCTCTCGTCCCGGGTGGTGCTGTGCCGGCCGTCCTGGTCACACCAGTGAGATCGACTCCCCGTCGACGGCGATCTCCACGGCGGGCAGCGGCTCGCGCGCGGGGCCGCTTTGCACACTGCCGTCCGTGATGGAGAAGTTGCTGTTGTGGCAGGGGCAGTTGATGACGCCGTCGGCGACATCCTTCACGGCGCATCCCTGGTGCGTACAGGTCGCCGAGAACGCCTTGAACTCACCGGCCGAGGGCTGCGTCACGACCACCTTCTGCTCGGCGAAGACCACGCCGCCGCCCTCGGGGATGTCGGAAGCCGTGGCGAGGGCCTGTGCGGTGGCACCCTCGGCGGGGGAGGACGCAGGGCCGGTCGCGTCCGGTGCGCCGCCGGAATCCGAGCCGGTGCCGGAGCCTGTGCTGGAGCCGGAGCCCGTGTCGGAGTCGGAGCAGGCGGACAGCGCGACGGCGAGTCCGGCCGCTCCGGCCGCCGCCACGACGGTGCGCCGGGCCGGTCCTGCCGAGGGGTGAAGCGAAGCGCGGGTCATACTGACGTTCCCTTCCGGGGGACGACGGTGGGTGATCTGCCGTGGGGTACGGCCGTGGGGCACGTGCTGTTCAGACCGTGCCGAGATGCTGGCGCCCGCGCGGTAGGACCGGCGTGAGCCACAGCTGTCGTCGAGCTGTCGGGCGGCCCCGGTGGCCGGTCGTGCCGCCGGTAGCCTGGGGCGATGCTCAAGGAAGTCATCGCGACCCGTTACATCACGCCGCTGCGTGAGGGCGGTTCGCTGCCGGGACTCGTCGAGGCCGACGACTTCGGGACGTACGTCCTGAAGTTCCGCTCGGCCGGCCAGGGCCGCAAGACGCTCGTCGCCGAGGTCGTCTGCGGGGAACTGGCCCGCCGGCTGGGCCTGCGGGTGCCCCGCCTGGTGACCGTCGGCCTCGACCCGGTGCTGGGGCTCGGCGAACCCGACCCGCAGGTGCAGGAGCTGCTCAGGTCCAGCGGCGGCACCAACCTCGGCATGGAGTTCCTCTCCGGCGCCCTCGGCTTCGACCCGCTCGCCTTCGCGGTGAGCCCCGAGGAGGCCGGGCGGATCGTCTGGTTCGACGCGCTGGTCAACAACGTCGACCGCTCCTGGCGCAACCCCAACCTGCTGCGCCACCGGGGCGACCTCTGGCTCATCGACCACGGCGCCACGATGATCTGGCACCACAACTGGCCCGGCGCCGAAGCCTCCGCCGCCCGCCCCTACGACGCCGCGGACCACGCCCTGGCCTCCTTCGCGCCGGATGTCCGCGCAGCCGCCGCGCAGCTCGCGCCCCGCGTCACCGAGGACCTCCTCGCCGAGGTCACCGCCGAGATCCCCGACGCCTGGCTGGACGGCGAACCCGGCTTCGACGCGCCGGACGAGCTGCGGCGGGCCTACGCGCGGCCCCTGCTCGCACGGGCCGCCACCGTCCACGAGCGGATCACCGGGATCGAGGGGGAGAAGTGAGCGAGCGTCACATCCACATGGCCGGCAGCGTCGTCGAACGGCACATCATCCGGGGCGGTGAGACCAACGAGCGGGACGTCTACGAGTACGTCCTCCTGCGCGTCGTCCCCCGCGTCGAGCGCGGCGAACGCGTCAATGCCGGGGTGCTGCTGTACTGCCGCGCCAAGGCGTTCGTCGCCGCGCGCACCCACCTGGACGAGGCCCGGCTGCTCGCCCTCGATCCCCGGGCGGACGTCGAAGGGGTGCGCGCCGCCCTGCGCGCCGTGGAGGCCGTGTGCGCCGGCGGCACCTCGGCCGGACAGGCCGCCGGCGACGACCCCGGCCGCCGCTTCCGCTGGCTGATCGCCCCCCGCTCCACCGTCGTCCAGCCCGGTCCGGTCCACACGGGCCTCACGGCGGACCCGGCGGCGGAGATCGAACGGCTGCTTGAGCTGCTGGTGCGCTGAGCGGCCGGTGGGCCGGGGCGCACGGGGGTGATGGATCACACCGGCACGGTGTCCCGTTGACACCGCGTGCCAGGGCTTCTAGCGTCACGTCTGCCGAAGGTACTAAGCGGTCGCTCACCCGCACGAGGGCGCGGCCGCCGCAGCCGCATCCCCAGGACGAGGAGAAGCAGCATGTCCACCACTGAGCAGCGGGTCGCCGTAGTCACCGGTGCCGCGCGCGGCATCGGTGCCGCCACCGCCGTACGCCTGGCCGCCGAAGGCCACGCCGTCGCCGTGATCGACCTCGACGAGGCCGCCTGCAAGGACACCGTGGAGAAGATCACCGCGGCCGGCGGCAAGGCCCTCGCGGTCGGCTGCGACGTCTCCGACGAGGCCCGGGTCGAGGCGGCCGTCACCCGGATCGCCGAGGAGCTGGGCGCGCCGGTGATCCTCGTCAACAACGCGGGCGTGCTGCGCGACAACCTGCTGTTCAAGATGAGCGTCTCCGACTGGGACACCGTCATGAACGTGCATCTGCGCGGCGCCTTCCTGATGTCCCGCGCCTGCCAGAAGTACATGGTGGACGCCAAGTTCGGCCGCATCGTCAACCTGTCCTCCTCCTCCGCCCTCGGCAACCGCGGCCAGGTCAACTACTCCGCCGCCAAGGCCGGTATGCAGGGCTTCACCAAGACCCTCGCCAAGGAACTGGGCAAGTTCGGCGTCACCGCCAACGCCGTCGCCCCCGGCTTCATCGCCACCGACATGACCGCCGCGACCGCCGAGCGCGTCGGCATGGGCTTCGAGGACTTCAAGGCAGCCGCCGCCACTCAGATCCCGGTGCAGCGCGTCGGCGAGCCCGACGACATCGCCAACGCCGTCGCCTTCTTCACCGGCGAGGCGGCCGGCTTCGTCTCCGGCCAGGTGCTGTACGTGGCCGGCGGACCGCTCGACTAGGGAAGCTGGGGACAGACGGACATGACTGAACTCTCGGGCAAGGTCGCGCTGGTCACCGGTGCCAGCCGCGGCATCGGCTACGGCGTCGCCGAGGCCCTGGTCGCGCGCGGCGACCGGGTCTGCATCACCGGACGCAACGAGGACGCCCTGAAGGAGGCGGTCGAGAAGCTCGGCGCGGACCGGGTCATCGGCGTCGCGGGCAAGGCGCACGACGAGGCCCACCAGGCCGTCGCCGTCGAGCGGGTGATGGAGGCCTTCGGCCGGGTCGACTACCTGGTCAACAATGCCGGGACCAACCCGGTGTTCGGGCCGATCGCCGACCTCGACCTGAACGTCGCGCGCAAGGTCTACGAGACCAACGTGATCTCCGCGCTCGGCTTCGCCCAGAAGACCTGGCACGCCTGGCAGAAGGAGAACGGCGGCGCGATCGTCAACATCGCCTCCGTGGCGGGCATCGCGCCCTCGCCCTTCATCGCCGCGTACGGGGTCAGCAAGGCCGCGCTGATCAACCTGACCGGTCAGCTCGCGCACGAGTTCGCGCCCAAGGTGCGGGTCAACGCGATCGCCCCGGCCGTGGTGAAGACCAAGTTCGCCGCCGCGCTGTACGAGGGCCGCGAGGAGGAGGCCGCAGCGGGCTACCCGCTGGGCCGCCTCGGCGTGCCCTCCGACGTCGGCGGCGCCGCCGCGTTCCTCACCTCGGAGCAGTCCGCCTGGGTCACCGGGCAGACGCTGGTGCTCGACGGCGGCATCTTCCTCAACGCGGGCGTGAGCTGAGCGCCGGCGGGGGCGTTCTCCGGTAGCGGACGGCGCCCTCGCCGCGCGGACGCCTGCCTCTTCCGCGCGGGACACCTGCTTCTCCGTGCCGGAACACCTGCCCTCTCCGTGCCGGAGCATCTGCCTTCTCCGCGCCGGGACGGCCGGTTCCCCGCGCGGGACGGCCGATTCCTCGCGCGGAATGATCTCCTCCAGGACATGACAACGTAGTCACCCGTCGAAACGATCAAAACGCCTGTTCAAAGCGGGTCCGGAGGGGCAGCCGCTGCGATATGGTCGCCCGAGTTCGGCACCGCCACACGGGGGATCGATGAACGTGCGCGTGTTCAACCGGAACCGGAACCGACGCCTGTGGTGCGTGGCCGCGGGCGCGTCCCTGTCCTTGGCGGCCGCAGGATGCGGCATCCTCTCGCCCGACGACCCGGACCGGGACGAGCCGATCGTCGTCGGCACCACCAGCGCGCCCAGCACGCTGGACCCCGCCGCCTCCTGGGACGGCTCCTGGGAACTGTTCCGCAACGTCTACCAGACCCTGCTGAGCTACCCCAACGGCGCGACCACGCCCCGCCCCGACGCCGCGCGGAACTGCGCGTTCACCGACAGTTCGAACCAGGTGTACCGCTGCGAACTGCGTACCGGACTGACCTTCTCGGACGGGGACCCGCTCGACGCGGCGGCCGTCAAGTACTCGATCGACCGGATCAGGACCATCGACGTCGACGGTGGGCCGGCCGGACTGCTGGGCAGCCTGGAGCGGGTCCAGGCACCGAGCGAGCACGAGGTCGTCTTCCACCTGAACAAACCGGACGCCACCTTCCCGTTCGTGCTCGCCACCCCCGCGATGTCCCTCGTCGACCCCGACACCTACCCGGCCCGGGCGGTGCGCCGGGACGGTGAGGTCGTCGGGTCCGGGCCGTACGTCCTGAAGTCCTTCGAGGACGGCGAGCGGGCCGAACTCGTCCGCAACGACCGGTACGAGGGCTACGCGGAACGCCGGAACGACGCGGTGACCATCGAGTACTTCGACACCTCCCAGGCCATGGTGAAGGCGCTGCGGGCCGGACGCATCCAGGTGACCTTCCGCGGTCTCGCGGCGGACGACGTCATCGACCTGGAGAGCGGCACCGCCGAGGAGGAGGACCTCCAGCTGTTCGAGGGGACCGGGGCCGACATCAGCTACCTCGTCTTCGACCCCGACGACCCCTGGACGGGCCGCAAGCCCGTACGGCGGGCCGTCGCCCAGCTCATCGACCGGGCGGCGATCGCCCACGATGTCTACCGGGACACCGTCGACCCGCTGTACTCGATGGTGCCGCAGGGCGTGACCGGGCACACCACCGGCTTCTTCGACGAGTTCGGCGACCCCAGCGCCGACAAGGCCCGCGCCATCCTCACCCGGGCCGGCATCGACGAACCCGTCCCCCTCACCCTCTGGTACACCACCGACCGCTACGGCTCCGAGACCGCCCTGGAGTTCAAGGCGCTCGAACGCCAGCTGGAGGCCTCGGGCCTGTTCACGGTCACGCTCAAGAGCCGCCCGTGGAAGACGTACGTCGCCGGCTACCAGAAGGGTGAGTACCAGGTCTTCGGCCGGGGCTGGTTCCCCGACTTCCCGGACGCCGAGAACTTCATCGCCCCGTTCGTCGGGGAGCAGAACGCCCTGGGCACGCCCTACCGCGTCCCCGCGATCACCGACGACCTGCTGCCGCGCTCCCGCCGGGCGAGCGACCGGGCCGAGGTGGTGGAGGAGTTCGAGGAGGCGCAGCGCGTCCTCGTCGACGACGCCCGGCTGCTGCCGCTGTGGCAGGGCCGGCAGTACGTGGCGGCCAGCGAGGACATCTCCGGCGCGGAACGGGCGCTCGACCCGTCGACGATCATGATGGTGTGGGAGCTGCACCGCAAGACGAGCTGGTAGACCCGGCTCCCGGCCTCCCCGGCACCGGTTGTCAGTGGTCGCCTGTAGGTTCTGAGGTGCTGGAGCGACCGCACACCGTAAGGAAGTTGACGTGACCGACATCGCCATGCTGCCCGAGTCCTGGCGCGAGGTGCTCGGCGGCGAGCTGGAGCAGCCCTACTTCAAGGAGCTGACGGAGTTCGTCGAGGAGGAGCGGGCGAACGGTCCCGTCTACCCTCCGCGCGAGGAGGTCTTCGCCGCCCTGGAGGCCACGCCGTACGACCAGGTGAAGGTGCTGGTCCTCGGGCAGGACCCGTACCACGGCGAGGGGCAGGGGCACGGCCTGTGCTTCTCGGTCCGCCCGGGCGTGAAGATCCCGCCGTCCCTGCGGAACATCTACAAGGAGCTGCACGCGGAGCTGGACGTCCCGATCCCGGACAACGGCTATCTGATGCCGTGGGCGAGGCAGGGCGTCCTGCTGCTCAACGCGGTGCTCACGGTCCGGGCGGGCGAGGCCAACTCGCACAAGGGCCGCGGCTGGGAGCTGTTCACGGACGCGGTGATCCGCGCGGTGGCCGACCGGCCCGACCCGGCCGTGTTCGTGCTGTGGGGCAACTACGCGCAGAAGAAGCTGCCGCTGATCGACGAGGAGCGGCACGTGGTGGTCAAGGGCGCGCACCCGTCCCCGCTGTCGGCGAAGAAGTTCTTCGGCTCCCGGCCGTTCACGCAGATCAACGAGGCGGTCGCGGCGCAGGGCCACGAGCCGATCGACTGGACCATTCCCGACCTGGGCTGATCTGGCCGCGTCTGCGGGGTGATCGGCGGGCTGGGGCCTAACGTCGTCGGCAACAGCCGGATGAGTGGCGCGGAGTACGCGGAGGACGCGGTGGCCCAGGGACAGGAGCGGACGGCACCGGACGCCGTACCGACCCGGATCGCGCAGGTCGTCATGTTGCATCACGCGGGCGACCGCGAGGAGGCCCGGCACCGGTACCTCGGCCTGTGGGCGGAGATCGGCGAACACGGGGACCCGCTGCACCGCTGCACCCTGGCCCACTACCTCGCCGACACCCAGGACGACCCGGCGGACGAACTGGCCTGGGACCTGCGGGCCCTGTCCGCCGCGGAGGAACTCACCGCCGGGTGCCCGGCGGACCACGAGGGCGCGCTCGCCGCGCGTTCCCTCTATCCCTCCCTGCACCTGAACCTGGCGGCCGACTACGACCGCCTCGGCCGCCCCGAGGCCGCCCGGCTGCACCTGTGGCGGGCCCGCCGCGCGGCCCAGTCACTGGGGGACGACCGCTATGCCGCGGGCGTCCGTGCGGAGATCGGCCGACTGGAGCGCAGCCTGGGGGAGGGCGGTTCCTCGCCGGACGGCCCCTGGGGGCCACCGCGGCAGCGGCCCTGAGCCGGGAGGCGGAGGTGTGCGGGGACGGGGGCGGGGAGGCGGGGTGGCTCCCGGCCAGTGCCGGTGGTTTCAGCGGCCGTACGTCTGCCGGCAGATGGACGCCTCGGGGCTGTCCGGCTGCCAGCGACCGTACGTCCGGCCGAGGGCGCACACGTCCGCGCCCTCGCCGCGTTGTCCGGGGGCGGCCGAGGGGGCTTCGGGGAGCGCCGGGGCGGGCCGAGGGGGCCGGGCCGGTCGCGGCCGGGCCTTCGGCGGGGCGGCCGGCGGGGGCCGTCGGGGCGGGGCGGCGGACGGTGCCGGGCCGCGTACCGCGTCGTTCCGCCCGGAACGTGGCCCGGCCGGTCCGTCCGGTCCCCTACGTCCGTCGGTCTCCTCCCGCCCCACCGCCGCGCCGGTCTCCTCCGCCCCGCCCGGCTCTTCCGGTCGTGAGGAGGGGCCGGTCGACTCCAGCGACTCACGGGCCGGGGCCTCGACGGGCGGGGGCCGCCGGGAGCCGTCCGGGCGCGGGGCGGAGGGGCGGGCCTCGCCCGCCGCCGTGCCGGGGGCGGGCGGACGCTGGACCGTCACACAGCCGGTCACGGCCGTGACGGCGGCGGTTATGGCCGCGGTCATCAGGAGCGTCGCGGTCGTCGTCGTTCGCTGCACCCGCGCCACTCTGCTGGCCGCCCGCTCCCCGCGGCGCCGGACCGGCCCAGGATGCCCCGCACGGGTGATGCCCGGCCCGCACACGCGGCCCCGGCCCCGCAGCGGCTGACGCGACCGGCCGCCTGCGGCCTCCGTCATCCTGCGGCCTCCGTCCGCCCCGTCTGGCGCGTGGCCGCCGTCCGCCCTCGCCCTCCGCTGGTCCCTTCCCGCCCGCCGCTGCCCCCCGCCCGCGCCCCGCCCGCCGCCCCCGTATGCTGCCGAGCGCACCCGGGTCGGCGACCATGGGGCGACCAGCAGAACAACCCCCTTGAGGAGAACGCCCGTGAAGGTCGGCTGCATCGGACTCGGTGACATCGCGCGCAAGGCGTACCTCCCCGTGCTCGCCTTCCAGCCCGGCGTCGAACTGCACCTGCACACCCGGACCCCGGCGACCCTCACCCGCGTCGCCGACGGACTGCGCGTTCCGCCGGCCCAGCGCCACGCCGACCTCGACGCGCTGCTCGCCCAGGACCTCGACGCCGCCTTCGTGCACGCCCCGACCGAGGTCCACCCCGGGATCGTGACCCGGCTCCTCCAGGCCGGTGTCCCGACCTACGTCGACAAGCCCCTCGCCTACGAACTGGCCGACTCCGAGCGGCTGGTGGCCCTCGCCGAGGAACGGAACACCAGTCTCGCCGTCGGCTTCAACCGGCGCCACGCCCCCGGCTACACCCAGTGCGCCGAACATCCCCGCGAGCTGATCCTCCTGCAGAAGAACCGCATAGGGCTGCCGGAGGAGCCGCGCACGATGATCCTCGACGACTTCATCCACGTCGTCGACACCCTGCGCTTCCTCGTCCCGGGCGAGGTCGACGACATCACCGTGCGGGCCCGCGTCCGGGACGGTCTGCTCCACCACGTCGTGCTGCAGCTCGCCGGCGACGGCTTCACCGCGCTCGGCGTCATGAACCGGCTCAGCGGCTCCGCCGAGGAGGTCCTCGAAGTCTCCGGGCAGGACACCAAGCGCCAGGTGGTCAACCTCGCCGAGGTGATCGACCACAAGGGCCAGCCGACGGTGCGGCGGCGCGGCGACTGGGTGCCGGTCGCCCGGCAGCGCGGCATCGAACAGGCGGTGCTCGCCTTCCTCGACGCGGTCCGCGCGGGCAAGGTGCTCAGTGCCCGGGACGCGCTGCTGACCCATGAGCTGTGCGAGCGGGTGGTACGCGAGGTCCAGGAGCGCTCCGCCTGAACCGCAGCGTCCGTACGCCCTCGACGGCACCCCAGACGACGAGGACGGCGAGCGCCCCGTACGGCGGCCAGTCGCCGAGGCGGACGTAGGGCGTGGTGCCGTGCGCGAGCGGCACGTCGTACACCTGGGCGCCGCTCGTGCCGGTGCCGAGCCGCGGCCCGGTCCGCGCGCCGCTCGCGTCGTACACGGCGGAGACCCCGGTGAGGGTGGCGTGCACCATCGGCCGCCCGGTCTCGGCGGCGCGCAGCGCGGCCAGCGACGCGTGCTGCGCGGGCGCCCAGCTCTCCTGGAACGTCGACGTCGACGACTGGGCGAGCAGCACCTCGGCACCGTCCTCGGCGAGATGGCGGCTCATGTCGGGGAACGCGCTCTCGAAGCAGACCATCGGACCGACCCGCAGGCCGTCCCCGGCCTCCATCACGACCTGCGAGCCGCCCCGTCTGCGGTCCTCGCCCGCCGCCTCGCCGACGGAGGTGGCCCAGCCGAGCAGCGAGCGGGCCGGGACGTACTCGCCGAACGGGACGAGCCGCATCTTGTCGTAGCGCGCGCCGGTCGGTCCGTCCGGGCCGACCAGGACGGAACTCTTGAAGATGCCGGGCCGGTCCGAACGCCGCGCGTCCACGTTGACCAGGACATCGGCACCGGTCTGCCGGGAGAGCGCCGCGAGCCGCCCGGCCAGGTCGGGCCGCTCGCCCAGGTCGAAGCCGACGCTGCTCTCGCCCCACACCACCAGGTCGACGTCCTGCCCGGCCAGGCGCCGGGTCAGCTCCTCCTCGCGGTCGAAGCGGCGGGCGGGGCTGCCGGTGCCGGCCACCACCCCGGGCTGTACGACGCCGATCCGCACCCGGCCGTCGGCACCCGACGAGGAGGCGGGCGGCGGCGACCACACCCAGGCCGCGGAGCCGGCGGCGGCCGTGGCGAGGAGCCCGGCCACGGCGGTCACCCGGGCCCGCCGCACGGCGACCAGCACGACGACGGCGGCGTTGACGGCCACGATCAGGAAGCTGACCAGCCACACCCCGCCGACCGAGGCCAGCCGCAGCGCCGGCGCGACCTGCCACTGGCTCGCGCCGAGCACGCCCCACGGCCCGCCGAGCCCTTGCCAGGAACGGACCAGTTCGATCGCCAGCCACCCCGACGGCACCACCACGAGCGCCGCCGCCACCCGGCCCGGCCCGGGTGTCCCGCCCAGCAGCCGGCGCACGAGCCATCCCCACGGGGCCCACAGCGCGCCGAGCAGCGCGGCGATGACGAAGGTGAACACGTGCAGGTTCGGCAGCAGCCAGTGGTGCATCGCCAGCATGAACCCGAACCCGCCGCACCAGCCGTCGTACACCGCCCGCCGCCCGGTCGGCGCCGCGCGCACCAGCAGCAGCCAGGGGACCAGGGCGAACCAGGCCCACCACCACAGCGACGGCGCGGGGAAGGCGAGGACCGGCAGGGCGCCCGCGAGCACCGCGAGGAGGGAGCGGTGCCAGGGGGTGGTGATCCAGTGGCCGAGGGTCTTCATGGGCGCCTCCCTACCCCGCGGTGCCTCCAGTGTGCGCCGTCGCGGTGAACCGGTCAGCAGGAGACCCGTTCAGTTGATCACACCGGGGCCGTGGCCGCCGTTCGTCACTAGGATGATCGATGATCGATCAAAAATCTCGGTAGGAGGTACTCGTGGCGCGTCCCATCACGGTGGTCACCGGCGGCAGCCGGGGCATCGGCGCGGCGACCTGTCTGCGGCTGGCGGCGGACGGGCACGACGTGGCCGTGGGCTACGTCCGGGACCCGGCCGCCGCCCAAGCGGTGGCGGACGGGGTGCGGGAGGCCGGCGGGCGGGCCGTCACCGTGCGGGCGGACACCTCGGAGGAGGCGGACGTCGAACGGCTCTTCGCCGAGGCCGAGACGCGGCTCGGGCCGGTGACGGGGCTGGTGAACAACGCGGCGGTGACCGGTCGCCTGGGCAAGCTCGCCGACAGCGACACCGCCGATCTGCGCCGGGTCCTCGACGTCAACCTGCTGGGCACCCTGCTGTGCGCGCGCCGCGCGGCGCAGCTGATGTCCGCCCGGGGCGGCGGCGCGATCGTGAACGTCTCCTCGGGTGCGGCGACCCTCGGCAGCCCCGGTGAGTACGTGCACTACGCGGCGAGCAAGGCGGGAGTCGACGCCCTCACGGTGGGCCTGTCCAAGGAGCTGGGCCCGGAGGGCATCCGCGTCAACGCGGTCGCGCCCGGCCTCGTCGACACCGACATGCACGCGGCGATGGGTGCCCCGGACCGGGTGCGGCGGATGGCCCCGGGCATCCCGCTGCGCCGGGCCGGTCGGGCGGAGGAGATCGCCGCGGCCGTCGCCTGGCTGCTGTCGCCGGACGCCTCGTACACGACGGGCGCGGTGCTGCGGGTGGCGGGCGGACGCTGAGACGCTCCCGTCACGGGACAGGGACAGGGACAGGGACAGGGACAGGGACAGGGACAGGGACGGGGACAGGGACAGGGGCGGAGACGGAGCGAGGCCCTGCCTGGGGCCCCGCCCGGCGCCCACCTCGTGCCCATGAGGCAGGCACCGGCCGGCGGGACGGCGAGATCGCCGCCCAGGCCGGCGGCGCGGCAGTCCGGGCAAGGGGCTCGCCCTCACGCCGCCTCGATCACCTCGCCGCGCATCGCCGCCGCCCACTCCACCACCAGCAACTCGTACTCCTCGCGCTCCTGGGCCGACAGCGACCCGCCCGCGCGCTGCCACAGGGCGCGTATCCGCTCGTTCAACTCGGCGGCGGAGCACGCGGAATCGAGGATCGGGGCATCGGGGAACATGCCGACAAGCCTAGGGGCAAGCACTGACAGTCCGCTACCGGACGACTACGGAGGCCCGAGTGGCCCTAGTGGGCCGGCTCGCCCGCGTCCGGGCTCAGTACGCCCATGCTGACCAGCACGATGAGCACGATGCCGAGGGCGACGCGGTAGTAGACGAAGGGCATGAAGCTCTTGGTGGAGATGAACTTCATGAACCAGGCGATCACGGCATATCCGACACCGAACGCGATGACCGTGGCGAAGATCGTCGGGCCCCAGGAGATGTGGTCGCTCTCCAGCGCGTCCTTCAGCTCGAACAGACCCGAGGCGAGCACGGCGGGGACGGCGAGCAGGAAGGAGTAGCGGGCCGCGGCCTCGCGCCGGTAGCCCATGAACAGGCCGCCGCTGATGGTGGCGCCGGAGCGGGAGACGCCCGGGATGAGCGCCGCGGCCTGGCAGAGCCCGAAGATCAGACCGTCCTTGACGCCGAGGTCGGTCAGCTCCTTGCGCTGCTTGGCCACCCGGTGCCGGCCGCCGCTCTCGTCGCGCGCCGCCAGCCGGTCCGCGACGCCGATCACGATGCCGACGACCACCAGCATGGTGGCGGTGATCCGCAGGTCACGGAAGGGGCCCTCGATCTGGTCCTTGAGGGTCACGCCGAGCACACCGATCGGGATCGAGCCGACGATCACCAGCCAGCCCATGCGCGCGTTGTGGTCCTTGCGCATCTCCTTGTCGGCCAGCGACTTGCTCCACGCCCCGATGATCGACGCGATGTCCTTGCGGAAATAGATCAGCACGGCGGCCTCCGTGCCGATCTGCGTGATCGCCGTGAAGGCCGCTCCGGGGTCGTGCCAGCCGGAGAACGCCGCGGTCAGCCGCAGGTGCGCGCTGGAGGACACGGGGAGGAACTCGGTCAGCCCCTGGACGAGTCCGAGGATGAGGGATTCAAACCAAGACATGAGGTACGGAGTCCAAGTGCCGATCGTGAACGGGCGACGACGGACACACCTGGCCGACGCCTGTGATGATCAGGATCGAGGGGTGTCGAGGGCAGCGTAGCGCCCCCGGATGACAGCCCGGGCACAGGGCCCGGTCAGGGCCCGGTCAGTACTCGGTCGGTACCCGGTCGTCCCGGTCAGCGGGCGCGCAGCCGGTTCCGCTTGCGCCAGGCCACCACGGCACCGGCGAGGCCGGGCACCGCGATGCAGGCCAGGGCGATCAGGAAGGCGGGGGAGGTCGGCGTGGAGGCCCGGGCGCCGGCGACGACGTACGCGGCGGTGTTCGGGATCGACCCGAGCGCCGTCGCCAGCAGGAACGCCGGGAGGCTCATCCGGGAGACCGCGGCGCAGTAGTTCGCCGCCGCGAACGGAACGCCCGGGAACAGCCGGGCCGCCAGCATCGACCGGAAGCCGTGCCGGCTGAGCTGCCCGTCCGCGGCCTTGAGCCACTTGCCGCGCAGCAGCGGGCGCAGCGCCTCCTGACCTAGGACGCGCCCCAGGCAGAAGGCGATCCCGGCCCCGAGCACCGTGCCGGCCAGCGCCGCGCCGAGGCCCAGCGAGGAGCCCAGCAGCGCGCCGGCCGCCAGGTTGAGCAGTGGACGGGGCACGAAGGCGACGGTGCACAGTCCGTACGCGACCGCGTACGCCAGCGCCGCCGCGGCCCCGCCCAGGTGCGGTGGCCAACCGTGCACCAGCAGCTTCTGCGGCTGGAACAGCAGCACCGCCGAGGCGGCCGAGACCAGGAGCAGGACGAGCAGCGACAGCCGGGACCAGGGCGACAGCAGGATTCTCGTCGCGCGGGCGGAGATCCCGGTCCGAGCGGCCGGGGCGGATGTGGCGGTGGTGGCCCGGGGAGAGGCCGTGGCGGTGCCCCCAGAGCGGGTGGTGGCATCGAGCATCCGGTGACACTAACCGACGAATCCGTGTGATCGCCGTATGGTGCGTGTCATGACTGTCACAGGCGGGCGAACTCCGGCCGTGCCGAGCAGTCCGCTCGCCGACCGCGTCCTGGAGCGGCTCACCGCCGTGTACCCGGCCGACGCCGACCCGGAGCGGGCCTCGCCGATGCGCGCGTACATGCGGGACGTGGCCCCCTTCCTGGGCCTGACCAGCCCGGTTCGGCGCGCACTGTCCCGTACCGTACTGCGGGACGTGCCGCGCCCCGGCGAGGCGGACTGCGCCGCGATCGCGCTGCGCTGCTGGCGGCTGCCGGAGCGGGAGTACCACTACTTCGCCGTGGATCTGCTCCGCCGTCATGTGTCGGTACTCACCCCCGGTTTCCTGCCGGTGGTCCGGCATCTGGTCACCACCGTCCCCTGGTGGGACACCGTGGACCTGCTCGCCGCGCACGTCGTCGGCGGCCTGGTGGCGGCCGGTCCGCGGCTCGGGGCGGAGATGGACGCCTGGATCGAGGACGACGACCGGTGGCTGGTCCGCGCGGCCCTGCTGCACCAGCTCCGGTACAAGGAACGCACCGACACCGCCCGCCTCTTCGCCCACTGCCTGCGCCGCGCGGACCACGCCGACTTCTTCGTCCGCAAGGCGATCGGCTGGTCCCTGCGCGAGTACGCCAAGACCGACCCGGAGGCCGTACGCGGCTTCGTGGCCGCGCACCGGGAACGGCTCGCTCCGCTGTCCGTACGGGAGGCACTGCGGGCCGTCGGCCCCTGAGCCGCACCGGATTGTCGAACTCCCGTGCCGTAAAAAACCATTCGACGTGGGGCAAAGCGTCGGCGATGATCGGCGTCATGTTCCGGTACGCCTTCCACCTCGTCGCCTCCGCGGTCGCGGATGCCCCGAAGGCTGCCGTCCCCTTCTTCCCGGGGTCCTTCCCGGCCACCGCCGGCGGCGCCCGAGGCTGACCCTCTCCGGATCGTCCGGCGGACCCCGCAGGGGGAGGGTCGGCGCGACACCGGGGTCCCCACCTTTCCTTCGAGCGAGGCTTCGAGGTACCGCCATGTCCAAGACGGCGTACGTCCGCACCAAACCGCATCTCAACATCGGCACCATGGGCCATGTCGACCACGGCAAGACCACCCTGACCGCCGCCATCACCAAGGTCCTCGCCGAGCGCGGCTCCACCTCCTTCGTGCCGTTCGACCGCATCGACCGCGCCCCGGAGGAGGCGGCGCGCGGCATCACCATCAACATCGCGCACGTCGAGTACGAGACCGACACCCGCCACTACGCGCACGTCGACATGCCGGGCCACGCCGACTACGTCAAGAACATGGTCACCGGCGCCGCCCAGCTCGACGGGGCGATCCTCGTCGTCTCCGCGCTGGACGGGATCATGCCGCAGACCGCCGAACACGTGCTGCTGGCCCGGCAGGTGGGCGTCGACCACATCGTGGTCGCGCTCAACAAGGCCGACGCCGGGGACGAGGAACTGGCCGACCTGGTGGAGCTGGAGGTCCGCGAACTGCTCACCGCCCACGGCTACGGCGGCGACACCGCGCCCGTCGTACGGGTCTCCGGGCTGAAGGCGCTGGCCGGCGACCCCCGCTGGACGGCGTCCGTGGAGGCGCTGCTCGACGCGGTGGACACGTATGTGCCGATGCCGGAGCGGTATCTGGACGCGCCCTTTCTGCTGCCGGTGGAGAACGTGCTCACCATCACCGGGCGGGGGACGGTCGTCACCGGAGCCGTCGAGCGCGGCACCGTGCGGGTCGGCGACCGGGTCGAGGTGCTCGGGGCCGGCGTCGAGACGGTGGTCACCGGCCTGGAGACCTTCGGCAAACCGATGGCGGAGGCGCAGGCCGGGGACAACGTGGCGCTGCTGCTGCGGGGCGTCCCCCGGGACGCGGTCCGGCGGGGGCACGTGGCGGCGGCGCCGGGGAGCGTGGTGCCGCGGCGGACCTTCACGGCGCGGGTGTACGTGCTGCCGGCCCGGGAGGGCGGGCGGTCGACGCCGGTCGCGACCGGGTACCGGCCGCAGTTCTACATCCGTACGGCCGACGTGGTGGGGAACGTCGACCTCGGCGAGGCGGGCGTGGCCCGGCCCGGGGAGACGGTGACGATGACCGTGGAGCTGGGGCGGGAGGTGCCGTTGGAGCCGGGGCTCGGGTTCGCCGTCCGGGAGGGCGGACGGACGGTCGGGGCCGGGACCGTGGCCGGGGTCGCGTGAGGTGCGCGGGACAGGGACCGTGAGTGGTGTCGCGTGAGGCGTGCGGGGTCGCGTCGCACGCGGGCGCTGCTGAAGGCGCGCCTCACCCAGGCACAATGAACGCGCCTCGCCCAGGCGGCACGATGACTGCGCCTCGCCCAGGCGGCACGATGAGTGCGCCTCACCCAGGCACAATGAAGAGGTGAACGAAGCCATACCCGTCTCCCGCGTCACCGGCCAAGGCACCGTCAAGCTCATGCCGGACGTCGACCGGGAGCGGGCGTGGCTGCTCACGGTCGACGGGGCGCCGCAGTCGTACGTCGACCTGGACGAGCCCGAGCACCTGGAGTTCGAGTACGCGCGGCGGCTCGGGCACGTGCTGGACACCGTGGCCGAGCCGGGCCGGCCGCTGGACGCGCTGCACCTCGGCGGGGGCGCGCTCACCCTGCCCCGGTACCTGGCGGCGACCCGGCCCGGCTCCCGGCAGGACGTGGTGGAGTTCGACCGCGGACTGCTGGAGCTGGTCGCCGAGTGTCTGCCGCTCCCGGACGGCGCCCGGATCGCCCGGCACGCGGCCGACGCCCGCGCATGGCTGTCGGCCGCCCCGGCGGACTCGGCGGACGTGCTGGTCGCCGACGTCTTCGGCGGCTCCCGGGTGCCCGCGCACCTGACCTCCGCGGGGTACGCCGAGGAGGCCGCGCGGGTGCTGCGGGCCGACGGCGTCTACCTGGCCAACCTCGCCGACGCCGCGCCGTTCGCCTTCCTCCGCTCCCAGCTGGCCACCTTCGGGGCCCTGTTCGCGGAGCTGGTGCTGATCGCCGAGCCGGGCGTGCTGCGCGGGCGCCGTTTCGGCAACGCGGTGCTGGCCGCCGCCCACCGGCCGCTGGACGTGGCCGCGCTGGCCCGGCGCACCGCGGCCGACGCCTTCCCGGCGCGGGTGGAACACGGGCCGGCGTTGCGGAGGTTCATCGGTGACGCGCGTCCGGTGCGGGACGCGGACGCGGTGCCGTCACCCGAGCCCCCCGACGGGGCGTTCGGCATCGGCTGATCCGGCGTCGGCGCCGGCGGCCGGTGTGCCCAGGGTCACCGGTTCCGTCCGGCGGCGCAGATCGCGTACCTCCGGGACGAACAGCACGGCGGTCGTGACCACCACGACCAGCGCCGCGCAGCCCCACAGCGACTCCGGCCGCCCGAACGCGGCCTCCGCGGGACCCGCCAGGGCGGTCGCCGCCGGCACCAGCGCGACCGAGCCGAACCAGTCGTACGCCGAGATCCGTGACAGCTTCTCCTCGGCCACCTCCTGGTGCAGCGCGGTCATCCAGCTCACGCCGAACACCTCGACGGACAGGCCGGTCACGAACATCACCGCGCACAGCGCGCCGGCCGGCACCGGGACGGCCAGCGCGGCGGCGGGCAGGGACAGCGGGAAGACGCACAGGGTGCCGGCGAGCAGCAGGCGGCGCGGTTTCCAGCGGGTCATCAGCAGCGCGCCGCCGACCGTGCCGGCGCCGAAGCAGGCCAGCGCCAGGCCCCACGGCCCGGCCCCGCCCAGGTGGTCGCGGGCGACCAGCGGGCCGTAGACCGCCTCGGCGGCGCCGACCACCGCGTTGGCGATCGAGAACTGCACCACGATGCCCCACAGCCACGGCCGTCCGCTGAACTCCCGCCAGCCCTCCCGCAGATCGGCGAGGAGGCCGTCGCCCGGAGTGCGCGGCGGGATGTGCTTCACGTCCAGCAGCGCGCGCAGCGCCGCCGCGCACGCGAACGCCGCCGCGTCCGCCGCGAGCACCCAGCCGGGCCCGATCGCGGCGACCATCGCCCCGCCCAGCGCGGCGCCGCCCAGGCCAGCGCCGTGCATCGCCATCCGGAACACCGCGAAGGCCCGGGCGGCGTGTTCGCCCTTGACCGAGGCCATCAGCATGCCCTCCGCCGCCGGGGCGAAGAACGCCTGGCCGGTGCCGCCGAGCCCGGACAGCAGCATCATCTGCCACAGCCGCGGCTCCCCGGCGAGGACGAGCACCGCGAACGCCGCCTGCGACAGGCAGTTGAGCGTGTTGGCGGCGACCATCACCCGGTGCCGCGGCAGCCGGTCGGCCAGGGCGCCGCCGATCAGCAGGAAGAGCACCAGCGGAACGGTGCGGGCGGCGGCCACCAGGCCCACGTCGCCGCCGTCGCCGCCCGCCTCCAGCACGGCGAAGGCGGCGGCGATCAGCGCGCCGTTGCTGCCGAGGCTGGTCACCACGGTGGCGGCGGTCAGCAGGGAGTAGTTGCGGCTCGCCCAGTCGGGGGACCAGGCGGCGCGGCGGCGGGGACGCGAGACGTACGGCACCTGGCGACTATCGCCGGGGCGGGGCCTTTTCGCCAATGCCGCGTACCGGCGTCCCGCGCCGGCGCCTCGCCGGGCCCGCCCTCGCGGGCCTGCTCGGCGGGGTCTGGCCCTCGAAGCTACTTACGGGTAACTTGTTGTCCATGAGCGCAGACCAGATGTCGATCGGCGAGATGCTCGCCGCCACGGTGCCGATGGTGCGGACCCTGAACCTGGAGTACCTGGAGACCGGTCCGGACCAGGCCGTGCTGGCCCTCCCGGACCAGAGCGAGTACCGCAACCACGTCGGCGGCCCGCACGCCGGGGCGATGTTCACCCTCGGCGAGTCGGCCAGCGGGGCCGTCGTCCTGGCCGCGTTCGGCGACCAGCTCTCGCGTGCCGTACCGCTGCCCGTGCACGCCGAGATCGCGTTCAAGAAGATCGCCCTGGGCCCGGTCACGGCCACCGCGAGGCTCGGGCGGCCCGCCGCCGAGGTGGTCGCGGAACTGGATGAGGGGCTCCGTCCCGAGTTCCCGGTGACCGTGGCCATCCGGCGCGAGGACGGTGCCGTCACCGGGGAGATGACCGTGACCTGGACGCTGCGGCCGAGCGGCTGAGGCGCGGCACGCGGCACCGTTCGAGGGCCCGGCCGGGTGGTGCCTGGCCGGGCCCTCGGTTCATGGGGGCGTCAAGCGGCGAGACGGTTCCCGGCGTCGCGGGTGCCCGTTCCGTCCCCGGCGTTCTCCAGCCCGGCCACGAACTCCTTCAGCCAGGACGTGAACGCCGGTCCCAGATCGGGCCGTTCACAGGCCAGCCGTACCACCGTGCGCAGGTACTCGCCCTTGTCGCCGGTGTCGTAGCGCGGTCCGTCGAAGACCACCCCGTGCACCGTGCCGTCCGCGGCGAGTTCCTGGAGGGCGTCGGTGAGCTGGATCTCCCCGCCCCGGCCCGGCGGGGTGCGCTCCAGGACCCCGAAGACGGCCGGGTCCAGGACATAGCGGCCGATGACCGCGTACCGGCTCGGCGCCCGCTCGGGTGCGGGCTTCTCCACCAGCCCGGTGACCCGGATCACCCCGTCCTCCCCGGCGGGCGCGACGGCGGCGCAGCCGTAGAGGCGGATCTGATCCGCCGGCACCTCCATCAGGGCGACGACGCTTCCCCCGCGCCGGCCCTGGACGTCGAGCATCCGGCTGAGCAGCGTCTCGCGCGGGTCGATCAGGTCGTCGCCGAGCAGCACGGCGAACGGCTGGTCACCGACGTGCCGGCGGGCGCACAGGACCGCGTGGCCGAGGCCCAGGGGTTCGCCCTGCCGGATGTGGTGGACGGCCGCGAGCCGCGCCGGATCGCGGACCGCGTCCAGTCGTAGGGTGTCGCCCTTCGCCGCGAGGATCTGCTCCAGTTCGAGGGCGTTGTCGAAGTGGTCCTCGATGGCCCGCTTGTGCCGTCCGGTGATCATCAGTACGTCGTCCAGACCGGCCGCCGCGGCCTCCTCGACGACGTACTGGATGGCCGGTTTGTCGACGACCGGCAGCATCTCCTTCGGGGTGGCCTTCGTGGCGGGCAGGAACCGCGTGCCGAGCCCGGCGGCCGGCACGACCGCCTTGCGCACGGCACGGGCGGGACCGGTCGTGGTCGGAGTGGGGGAGGCGATCATGCGGTCATGCTGACCCGGCCGGATGGGAACCGGCCCGGAGCCGCCTCTCAATGACCTGTGGGTGCGGCCGGGCGCATGGTTCGGGAGGGCGACGGCCGGGTGCGTTGCCGGAGGGGTGATGCGGGCGGTTGCCGGCGAGGGGTGATGCGGGCGGTTGCCGGCGAGGGGTGATGCGGGCGGTTGCCGGCGAGGGGTGATGCGGGCGGTTGTCGGCGAGGGGCGATGCGGGCGGTTCCGCTGGGGTCGATCCGGGCGGGTTGTCCGCGCCGCGCCGGGGCGCCTGACGGCGTGTCAGCCGCCCCCTGACGCATAGTGCCTGCGTGCACACACCCGAGGAGCCCCGGACCGTGACCCGCGCCGCCTCCCGGCGGTCCGCCCTGCGCCTGCTGGCCGGCGCCGCCGTCACCGCGACGGCCGCCGGCGCGGGGGGACCCGCTCACGCCGGTCCCGGCGTCACCGCGACGGCGGCCGGTACCGGGAAACGGACCCACGCCGCCCCCGGCACCCGCGTCGACGGCCTGGTCGCCCGGCTCACCCTCCCCGAGAAGATCTCCCTGCTGCACGGAGCGTCCGACCCGCACCCCCTGGGCCAGGCCGGCCACGTCCCCGGCGTCCCCCGCCTCGGCATCCCGCCGCTGCGCCTGGCCGACGGCCCGGCCGGCGTCCGGGTCACCGCCCACGCCACCGCGCTCCCCGCCCCCGTCCTGCTGGCCGCCGCCTTCGACCCCGGCCTCGCCCGCCGCTACGGCCAGGTCATCGGCCGGGAGGGCCGCGCCCTCGGCCAGGACGTGCTGCTCTCCCCGATGGTCAACCTGATCCGCACCCCTTGCGCGGGCCGCAACTTCGAGACGTTCGCCGAGGACCCGCTGCTCGCCGCCGACCTGGTCGCCGCCGAGATCGAGGGCATCCAGGGCGGGGGCCTGATCGCCACCGTCAAGCACTTCGCGCTGAACAACCAGGAGAAGGACCGCGAGACGGTCGACGTCCGCGTCGGCGAACGCACCCTCCACGAGGTCTACCTGCGCGCCTTCGAGGCCGCCGTCGCCGCCCGTACCGGCGCCGTGATGGCCGCCTACAACAAGGTCGGCGGCACCCACGCCGGCGAGAACGCGGACCTGCTCACCGGCGTGCTGCGCGAGCGCTGGGGCTTCGACGGCCTGGTGATGAGCGACTGGTCCGCCACCCACTCCACCGCCGCCGCCCTCGCCGCCGGCCTCGACCTGGAGATGCCGGACGGCACGCACTACGGCGCCCCGCTGCTGAAGGCCGTGACGGACGGCACCGTCCCCGAGGCGCACGTCGACCGCGCCGTACGCCGCGTCCTGACCGTCATGGACCGCTTCGGCCTCCTCGACGCCGACCCGCCGCCGCGCCCCGCCCGCGACGCCGCCGCCGGTGCCGCCGTCGCCCGCGAGGTCGCCGAGGCGGGCGCCACCCTGCTGCGCAACGAACGCGGCACCCTGCCCCTCACACCCGGCCGCACCGTCGCCGTGATCGGCCCCACCGGCGACCGTCCGCTGGTCGGCGGCGGGGGCAGCGCCCATGTCGTCCCCGACCGCGCCGACCGCCCCCTGGACGCCATCGGCGCCCGCGCGGCGCGGGTCACGTACGCGCTGGGCGAGGACGTCTTCGGCAAGCGCCTGCCCGCCGACGCCCTCGCCCCCGCAGTCGACACCGAGTCCCGGCACGTGCCCGCCGGCGGGACCTGGACCTACGACGGGACGCTCACCGTCCCCGAGGCCGACGAGTGGACCTTCCTCCTGCACTGCTCCGCCGAGCCCACCCGCCGCCCCGAGGTCCGGCTCGGCGACGAGAACCTCTTCCCGCTCGCCCCCGGCTACACCGAGTACTTCGCCGGCGGCCTGGTCACCGTCGCGCCCGACGGCCTGGCCGTGCGCCGCCGCACACTGCGGCTGACCGCGGGCCGGCACCGGCTGCGGATCACCGCGGCGGGCGGGAAGGACGGGCAGACGTTCCGGCTGCGCCGGATCACCGGCGCGACCCGCGCGGCCGACGTCGCCGAGGCCGTGCGCGCCGCCCGCGCCGCCGACGACGTGGTCCTGTTCGCCTACGAGGACGCCACCGAGGGCCAGGACCGCACCGCCCTCGCCCTCCCCGGCGGCCAGGACCGGCTGATCGACGCCGTGACCCGGGCCAACCCCCGCACCACCGTGGTCCTCAACACCTCCTCGGCCGTCACGATGCCGTGGCTGGCGCGGACCGGCGCCGTGCTCCAGATGTACTACCCGGGCCAGGAGGGCGCCGCCGCCACCGCCGCCGTCCTGTACGGCGAGTGCGACCCCGGCGGCCGGCTCACCCAGACCTTCCCGGCCGACGGCGACCGCCACCCGGTCGCCGGGGACCCGCGCCGCTACCCGGGCACGGACGGCACCGTCGAGTACGCCGAGGGCCTCCACGTCGGCCACCGCTGGTACGACGCCCGGGGCGTGCGCCCGCTCTTCCCCTTCGGGCACGGGCTGTCGTACACCTCGTTCGCCTACACGGACCCGGAGGCGCGGCCGGTGCGGGGCGGAGGGCTCGACGTCTCCTTCACCGTCCGCAACACCGGGCGCCGGGACGGCGTGACGGTGGCGCAGGTGTACCTGGGGCCCTCGCCCGACCTGCGGCTCGACCAGCCGGTACGGGTCCTGGCGGGGTACCGGCGGCTCGCCCTGCGGGCGGGGGAACGGCGCCGGGCGACGGTCCGCGTCACCTCCCGCACGCTCTCCTGCTGGGACCCGCGCCGCCGCGACTGGGTGCTCGGCACCGGGCGGCGCGCGGTGTGGATCGGGGCGTCCTCGGCGGACCTGCGGCTGCGCACCGGCGCGGACGCGGGTGCCCTCGCGTGACCCAGTAGGCTTCCCGGGACAGCAGGAGCAGAAACCGCGAGGAGCCCGCAGTGCACGTCCAGGAATGGCTCGACACCGTGCCCGCGGCGGCCGTCTACGCCGTGGTGGGACTGGTCATCGGTCTGGAGAGCCTGGGCATCCCGCTGCCCGGCGAGATCATCCTGGTGTCGGCGGCCCTGCTGTCGTCCCAGCACGGCGGCATCGACCCGGTGATCCTCGGCGCCTGCGCCGTGGCCGGCGCGGTGATCGGCGACTCCATCGGCTACGCCATCGGCCGCAAGGGCGGACGGCCGCTGCTGGCCTGGCTGGGCCGCAAGTTCCCCCGGCACTTCAGCGAGGGCCACGTCGCCACCGCCGAACGGTCCTTCACCAAGTGGGGCATGTGGGCGGTCTTCTTCGGCCGTTTCATCGCCCTGCTGCGCATCTTCGCGGGGCCGCTGGCCGGGGTGCTGCACATGCCCTACTGGAAGTTCCTGACCGCCAACGTCCTCGGCGGCATCGTCTGGGCCGGCGGCACCACCGCCGTCATCTACTACGTCGGTGTCGTCGCCGAGTCCTGGCTCAAGCGCTTCTCCTGGCTGGGCCTGGTGGCGGCGGTGCTCATCGGCGTGGTCTCCATGCTGGTGCTGAAGCGGAAGGCGAAGAAGGCGGAGCCTGTTCCCGCCGCCGAGTAGACGTGCCTCAGGAGCGCGGGGCCGTAGCGGCGTCCGGCTCCGCCGCGTGGGCGCGACCGGCCGCGACGAGCGCGCGGACGCCCGGGACGGTCAGTCCCCGTACGCTCCCCGGTGCGCCTTCGCCAACTCCGCGTAACCGGTGCCGTTGAGCGTGACGCCCGCACGCTCCTCCTGGGTCAGCGCGCGCTTCACCTTCGCCGGCACCCCCGCGACCAGCGACCCCGGCGGCACCACCATGCCCTGCGGGACCAGCGCCTGGGCCGCGACCAGCGACCCCGCCCCGATCACCGCCCCGTTGAGCACGGTCGCCCCCATCCCGACCAGGCAGTCGTCCTCGACGGTGGCCCCGTGCACCACGGCGTTGTGCCCGATGGACACCCGCTCCCCGACAGTGACCGGGAAGCCGGGGTCGGCGTGGAGCGTGCAGTTGTCCTGGACGTTGCTGTCCGCCCCGACCGTGATCCGCTCCACGTCACCGCGCAGCACCGCCCCGTACCAGACGCTCGCCCCCGCGCGCAGCGTCACCTCCCCGATCACCGAGGCCGTGGGCGCCACAAACGCCTCCGCGTCCACCTCGGGTACCCTGCCGCCGATGCCCGTGATCAGTGCCTGGTGTGTCATCGTCGCCTCCTGGTCGGTGATGTCACCGGCACGGTAGTCCACCCGGTGGGGTGAAGATCACAGTCCTCCCCGGTCAAGGCCGCGCGGCGCGCTGAGTACCGTGAGCGGGTGCCGAAGCGCGAGAACACCCCTCCGTCCCGGCGGCGCCGCCTCGCCCAGCGGGCCGTCCACGCCGTCTGGGCCTGGGCGCAGCGCACCGGTTCGGTCACCGCCGAGCACCCCGGCCGGTTCCGCTTCGGCGCCCTCGGCCACGGCACCCGGCTGGCCTTCCCGCTCGGCACGGTCTTCGGCGAACCCTGGATCCACCTCGGCGCCCACTGCGTCATCGGCGAGCAGGTCACGCTGACGGCCGGTCTCATGCCCGACCTGGACCTGGGCCCGGAGCCGATCCTGCGCGTCGGCGACGGCGTCGTCCTCGGCCGGGGCACCCACGTCATCGCCGACACCACCGTCACCATCGGCAGCGACTGCTACTTCGGCCCGTACGTCTACGTCACCTCCACCAACCACTCCTACGACGATCCCCACCAGCCCATCGGCAAGCAGTGGCCCCGGATGGAGCCCGTCGAGATCGGCCCCGGCTGCTGGATCGGCACCGGCGCGGTGATCCTGCCGGGCGCGCGGATCGGCCGGAACGTGGTGGTGGCCGCCGGCGCGGTGGTCCGGGGCACGGTCCCCGACCACGCCGTGGTGGCGGGCGCCCCCGCCCGCGTCGTACGGCGCTGGACGCCCGACGGCGGCTGGCAGCCGCCGCTGCGCACGCCGGCCCCGGTGCCGATCCCGGACGGGGTCACACCGGAGCAGTTGCGGGCGCTGTCGGACCTCGGCGAGGAGGCCGTCGCCCACCTCGCGCGCCTGGACGCGGAGTCCTGACAGGCCCGGCCGCGCAGTACAGTTCACTGAACGATCTGGTACAGCCACGCATCACCCTGGACGGAACGTGTCGGACCTCGACCTGCTGACCCAGTCCCTCGCGCGCAACGTCAGGCGCTGGCGCACCGAACGCGGCTTCACCCTGGACGCCCTCGCCGGACGGGCCGGGGTCAGCCGCGGCATGCTGATCCAGATCGAACAGGCCCGCACCAACCCGAGCCTCGGCACCGTCGTCAAGATCGGCGACGCGCTCGGCGTCAGCATCACCACACTCCTCGACCGCGAGCAGGGCCCCCGGATCCGGATCGTCCCCGCCGAGCAGGCGGTACGGCTCTGGCACACCGAGGGCGGCAGCTACAGCCGCCTCCTCGCCGGGACCGAGGCGCCGGGTCCGCTGGAGATGTGGGACTGGCTGCTGATGCCGGGCGAGCGCAGCACCTCCGACCCGCACCCGGCGGGCACGGTCGAGCTGGTGCACATCACCACCGGGGAGCTGACGATCACCGTGGACGGCACGGATCACCGGGTGCCGGCCGGGGCCAGCGCCTCTTACGCGGCGGACACCCCGCACACGTACGCCAACACCGGCACCGTACCGATGCGGATGATCCTGGCCGTCTCGGTGCCGCCGCCCCGCTGAGCCCCTTGTTACCGTGCGGGCATGCAGCCACCCATCGGACACTTCGACCGTGCCGTCCCCGCCCCCGACTGCCTCGACGAGCTGACCCGCCCGGTCGCCGACGCGGTACGCCACTGGCACGGCGCCGTCCCCGCCGAACAGATCCTCTACGTCGACACCGACCCGGAGTGGGCCGACACCGCCACCTTCGTCGAGCACTACGGCCGCGAGCTGCTGGAGCAGTCCGCCAACTGCGTCGTCGTCAGCGGCAAGCGGGGCGGCGGGACCACCCTCGCCGCGTGCCTCGTCCTGTCCACCACCCGGGTCGACGTCAATGGCGCGGTCCGCCGCCGGCTCGGCGCCCGCAAGGCGTCCTTCGCGCCGATGGACACCGCGACCGGCGAGACCGGCATGGAGTACGGCGGCATCACACCGGTCGGCCTGCCCGGCGACTGGCCGGTCCTGGTGGACTCCGCCGTCGTCGACCTGCCGTACGTCCTGGTCGGCAGCGGACGGCGGCGCGGGAAGCTGCTGGTACCGGGGAAGGCGCTCGCGGAACTGCCGGGAGCGGTCGTGCTGGAGGGTCTCGGCGTCGCCTGACGGCCGTCGGCCCGCGTTCGTCCGACGGTCGTCAGACGGTGGTCCGCGTCCCGAGGTACGGCTCGGCGAACGCCGCCGCGGCGACGGGGGAGTCGAACAGGCGGCGCAGCCGGGCGAGCACGGTGGCAGCCCGGTACAGGTCGCCGGGCGACGTGCCGTGGTACACCCCCGACAGCCGCTCCGAGAACTCCTGGCAGTCCCAGACCAGCCGCAGGCAGGTGTCGGAGTAGCGGGCGAGGATGCCGTCGTCCCCCTCGCACAGCCGCGCGACCAGCCCGTCGGCCAGCAGGAAGACGTCGCGCGGGGCCAGGTTCATGCCCTTCGCGGAGACCGGCGCGGTGAGATGGGCGGCGTCCCCGGCCAGGAACAGCCGCCCGGACACCATCGCTCGACCGCCTAGTCGTGCATGTCGAGCACGCACTTCTCGATCAGCCGCCCCTCGTGCAGCACTGGCGCGTCCGCCGCACGCAGCCGCTCCCGCAACTCGCCCCGCGCCCGCTCGTGCGAGCGTGCGAGCAGTTCTCCGGATCGTCGCCCGGCGGGCACCGGAGGCAGTAGCGGGTCACGTCCGGGCTGCGCTGCATGTGCCCGGCGAAGCCGCGCGGACGCATGCCGAACACCACGCACTCCGCGAAGTGCCGCGGGTACACCCCGTAATGACGGTCCGTCAGCTCCGTGTACCGGAACGGATACCGCTCCCCGCCGGACCGGAACTCGCACGCGCTGTGCCGCTGCGCCCGCTCCACCCCCGCCGAGCCCTCTCTAACCCCGCTGCGCCAGGCGGGGGATCTCGATGGCCGGGCACCGGTCCATCACCATGTCGAGACCCGCGGCACGGGTCCGCTCGTACGCCGCCTCGTCGACGACGCCGAGCTGGAACCAGACCGCCCTCGCTCCCTTGGCGACCGCCTCGTCGGCGACCGCCCCGGCCAGCTCGCTGTTGACGAAGACATCGACGACGTCCACGTCGAAGGGGATGTCCGCGAGGGAGGCGTACCCCTGCTCGCCGTGCACCGTCTCGGCCTTGGGATGGACGGGCACGATCCGCTTGCCGAACCGCTGGAGCACGGCCGCGACCCCGTACGCGGCCCGCCGCTGGTTGGCGGAGAGGCCCACCACGGCCCAGGTGTCGCCCCGCTCGGTGAGGATTCTGCGGACGGTTTCCTCGTCGCCGTACATGCTGCGCCTCCGTGAGTTCGCTCCTGTGCGCAGAACGCGGGAGGCCGGGACGGGATTCCCGGCCGACGGGGTCCGGAGGCGGGCGGGCGGCGAGCGCATAGGCTGGTCGGATGCCAGACGAGTACCGCACCGTCGCCCGCGCGGGCGTGCACGAGACCGAGATCAACCGCTCGCGCTTCCGGTGCGCCCTCGCCCCGGTCGCCACTGAGCGGGAGGCCCAGGACTTCGTCGCGGCCGTGCGCAAGGAGCACGCGGACGCCACCCACAACTGCTGGGCCTACGTCGTCGGCGCCGACGCCTCCGTCCAGCGGGCCAGCGACGACGGCGAGCCCGGCGGCACCGCCGGGCTGCCCATGCTGCAGATGCTGCTGCGTCGCGACATGCGGTACGTGGCCGCCGTCGTCACCCGCTACTACGGCGGGGTCAAGCTCGGCGCCGGGGGACTGATCCGGGCGTACGGCGGTGTGGTCGGCGAGGCGCTGGACGCCGTGGGGTCGGTCACCCGGCGGCGGTTCCGGCTGGCCGTCGTCACCGTGGACCACCAGCGGGCCGGCAAGCTCCAGAACGAGCTGCGCGCCACCGGGCGCGAGGTGCGTGACGTGCGCTACGGCGAAGCCGTCACGATCGAGATCGGGCTGCCCGACGTCGACGTGCCGGCCTTCCGCGGCTGGCTCGCGGACGCGACAGCCGGGACGGCCGGGTTCGAACTCGGCGGCGAGGCGTACGGGGAGGCGTGACCGACCGGGTGGTACCGCCGGTGCTTCGAAGGCGGAGGACTCAGCGGGTGCTCCACTTCTGGTTGTCCTGGCCGTTGCAGTCCCAGAGGTGCAGGGGGGTGCCGGCGGCGGTCTTCGCGTCCTGGACGTCGACGCACTTGCCGGACTGCGGGTTGACCAGGTCGTTGCTGCCGTTCAGCACGAACTGCTGGGCCGGGTTGCCGCTGCACCAGGCGATCTGGATCACCGCGCCGTTGTCGTGGGAGCCCCAGGCCACGTCCATGCACAGGCCCATCGAGCGGATCGTGCCGTCGGAGCGGAAGTCCCACTTCTGGTAGTCCTTGCCGTTGCAGTCGGCGATCTGGAGGGGCGAGCCGTCCGAGCCCTTGTGGGACGCCATCTCGATGCAGCGGTTCGAGGCGTGGCTGTAGAGCGTGGTGCCGGGGGCCGTCGTCACCGTCGCCGTCACCGTCGGCTTGGTGGCGGACTTCTTCGACGCGGAGGAGTTCTTCTTCGCCGCCTTCTCCGTCGCCTTCGGGGCCTCCTCCGGGCTCTCCGCCGCCGCTCCCGCCGCTGCCGCCGCGCCCGCGCCCGACGTGTCCTTGCCGTCGTCCGCGTCGCCCTTGCCGGCGCTCGGGGAGGAGGGGGAAGGGGAGGGGGAAGGGGAGGAGGACGACGGGTCCGGGGCCGCCGAATCGTAGGCGCCCGCGGCGGGGCCCCTCGCACCGTCGTCCAGCACCGTGCCCGCGTTGGCCACCTTGTCCGACGGGCCGCCGTCGTCCGAGCCCGGCCTGTCCAGCACCCCCGCCACCAGGAACGGCACGCCGACCAACAGCGCTCCCGCGATCGCCGCGCCCGCCAGCAGGCCCCGGGAGGGGCGGCCGAAGGGGCGGGGGAACGTGGCTTTCTCCTCGGCCGTGGCGGCGGCTGTGTCTTGTTGTCCGGCCGTTTCCGCCGCGGCTGCGGCTGCGGCTGCGGCTTCGGGTTCCTCCGGTTCGGCGGCGGAGGGGGAAGGGGAGGGGGTGGGCGTGGCCTCGGAGGGAGTCTGCCGCTCGGCTGCGGCTGCGGCTGTGGTTCCGGTTTCGGTGGGGGCCGGCGGCGCCGTCTCCTCCGACGCGGCCTGGCTCGCCGGAAGCGCTGCCTGAGCCGCGGCCTCGTGCTGCGGGTTGTTCTTGCCGGACATGGTGTTCCTTCCGAGAAGGGGTCAGTCGTCGTCCGCGGCGAGCGGGACGGAAGAGAAGCGGTTGCCGTCGAAGTACAGGGTCAGCGCGGTGCCGTCCTCCGGTCCGAAAGCGCGGGTCGTCCCGCCGGGGCCCAGCACCCGCACCGGTCGTCCGATCCGCCGGGCCACCAGAGCGGCCAGGGTGGCGACGTAGTCGGGGGTGTCCGGGGCGGCCAGGAGCAGTTCCAGGCGCGCGGAGTCGGTCAGTCCGGCGTCTGCGACGGTCACCTGGCCGTTCTGGAGGATCGACTGCGCGCGCAGCGACTCGGTGAGCGCGCCGATCCGGGCCAGGTCGTCGACGCTCACCGAGCTGTCGTCGTCCGGGAGCGGCGCGTCGTCCGGGGCCCCGTTGGACGCGACGTCCTGCCGAGCCCACGCGCGGAGCGCGCCGTGCGGGTCGCGGGACCGGGTCCACGCCGGGGTGGCGCCGGAGTCGGTGAGCAGCCGGGAGAGCGAGCGGACGAACGAGTCGGCACGTTCGCCCCGGGAGACCGGTTCGCCGTCGGTGACCGGTTCGCCGTCGGGTGTCGGTTCTGCCTCGGGGACCCGGTCGTCGCCGGATTCCGGTTCGCCGTCGGAGACCGGCTCCTCCTCGGAGTCCGACGAGTCTTCCGACTCCACGTCCGCCGCCCGTACCGGCGCCGGCCGTGTCCCCCGTCGTGGCCAGGTCGCGGGGGTGCGGGCGAACGAGCCCGTCGGCAGCGCCACCGTCGCGTCGCCCGCCGCCGTCCGTGCCGCCTCCAGCAGGGTCACCACGTCCGTCAGGCCGTTCTGGGCGTCGCGCTGACGTGCCGCCTGGCGGGTCTGTTCGGCGAGGGCCGCGGTGACCTCGCCTTCGAGGGCGGTCAGCGCCGCCCGCGCCTCGTCGCGGGCGGCGACCGCCGCGTCGTGCCGTGCCGTCGCCTCGGTGAGGGCGTCCCGGGCCGTCTCCTCGGCCCGCCTCGCCGTCCCGGCCGTTTCCCGCGCGGTCTCCAGGGCCCGGGCCGCCGCGTCCGCCGCGTCGCGGGCCATGCCGAGCCGGCGCTCGGCGTCCTCGGCGGCGTGCCGGGCGGCGTCGGCGGCGCGGCCGGCTGCCTCCGCCGCCGTCCGGGCCTCGGTCAGCTCGGCACGGGCCTGGTCCCGTCGGGCCGTGCGCCGGGATACGGAACCGCCCGGCGACGTGCTGGACGACGTACTGGACGATGCGCTGGACGGCGTACTGTGCGGGCCGCGTCGGGAGGTGGCGGTGCGTGACCCGTCGGCCCGGGGCCGCGTGTCCCGCGCCGCCTGGAGCGCTGCCTCCGCCGTCCGGAGCGCCTCCTCCGCCTCCCGGACCGTCCGCCGCGCCGCCTCCGCGTCCTCGTCCGCCTCCGCCGCGCGGTGCGTGCGCTCGCGGACGTCGGCCGTCAGCTCGGTGACGCGGGTGCGCCGGTCGCGGTCCGTGCGCTCGGCCGCGGTGAGCGCCCGCTCCGCCGCCGTACGGGCGTCCTGGGCGGCGCCGACGACGGCGCGGGCCGCGGCCAGCTCCCCCTCGGCCGCCGTCACCGGGGGACGGGTCTCGTCCACCGTGCGGCGCGCGTCCGGCAGCCGGGCCAGCAGGCCCGCCTCGGCCGCCCGTGCGGCCTCCTCCGCCCGCGCGGCCTCCTCCAGCGCGGCCACCTGGGTCCGTACGGCCTCCCAGCCGGCCTCGTGCTCCTCGTCCCCGGCGCGCTCCGGTTCCCCGTGCGCGTCGAAGCGGCGGAACCGCACCCCCGCGTCGTCGCGGAGCGCCAGCTCGACCGGCCGCCCCAGCAGCGCGGCCGTGCCCGAGGCCGCGTACACCGCGCGTGCCGTCCGCTCGGGGCCGCCGTCCACGGCGAACCACAGCTGCGGGGTGGCGTCGTCCCCGCTCGCCCGGACCCCGTCCGCCAGCAGCCCCGGCAGATCCCGCAGCGGCATCCGCCGCCAGTCCCGCAGTACCGCGTCCGCCACCGCGTCCGCCGGGGCGCCCGCCGCGCGGACCCGGGCGTCGGCGGCCTCGCGGGCCAGCGCCGTACCGTCGAACACCCCGGCGTCCGTGCGGGCGCCGGTGACGCCGAGGCCCAGCACGTCGCGCTCCAGGGGACGCGTCCGTACCGTGCCGGTCACGTACCGGACACCGTCCGGGCCGTGCACGGTGATCAGCGCGTCGGCGAGGATCTCGTGGCTGCGGGTGCCGCGCGCGCCCTCGGGGGCGCTGGTGTTGCCGTGCTTGAGCCAGTCCCGGCGGGTGCCGCTGACGCCCGCCCCGGGGCCGGACGCCTGCGGCTGGCGGGCCAGCACCGGCACGGTGAAGTTGACGATCTGCCGGTTGTCGTCGGTCGTGCTGAGCCCGCCCTGCGCCGCGAGCCCGGCCGTGGCGCCCGCCTGCGAGGAGGAACCCGCGCTGAACGTGCTCAGCCGCAGCCGGTCCACCGTCACATCGCCGGTGTCGGTGACCGGGCGCGGGCGGTACAGCTCCACCGACAGGCGGGGCGGGGTGCCCGGCGCGCCCTGGAAGGGATAGGCGCCCGGCATCGTGGTGGTCAGGCCCGCCGGGCCCCGGGGGTGGTCGAGCGAGAGGGCGCCGGACTGGATCAGCTCGCCGACCCGCACCGCCGTGGCGTCCGCCGAGCCGGAGGTGGTGAGCGACCGCCAGGACCGGGTCAGGGCCGGGGCCACCTCGCCCAGCGCCGCGGCCAGTTCGGCGCCGCCGTCGAAGGCGAACACCGGCGCCGGGCCGTGCGGTACGAAGCGGTCCCCGGCGACCACGGGACGCGTGGTGTGCCGCGCCACCGGCACCGGCGGCTGCTCGGGCGCCGGGTCGGCCGTCTCACTGCCGGTGAACCGCAGCGCGGCGGCGGTGTGCACGGTGGCCGACCGGGCCGGACGGCCGCTGAACAGGTGGGTGATCCGGTCGGCGAGCGTGGCGTCCGCGTCGGTCAGGCTCAGCACACCGTGCTGGAACAGGCTGCCCGGGAGGTCCAGGAGCCACTGTGCCGTCGGGGTGGAGCGCACCTCGGCCACCACCCGGTACGGCACGCCCTCGAAGTCCGCGGCGTTGTCGGTGCGCAGCCAGAAACGGTCCTCGGCGGCGCGCGTGGTGCGCACGGCGTTGCCGCGGGTCGTGTCGGCGCTGAGCAGCGCGCCCGCCCGGTCGGTGCGCGGCCCGCCGGTGGGCCGCGGGAACCGCGACTGGAGCTGGACGAAGCCGCCGTGCCGGACGCTGCGCGCGGTCCGGTCGGTCACCGAGGACGGGACGTGGGCGAGGAACTGCTCGATGCCGGCGCCCGACGCCACCGGGTGGCCGCGCAGTTGGCGCAGCGCGTGGTCGTCGGCGTCCGGTTCGGTGCGCAGGGTCACCTCCACCAGTTGCGCACCGCCGTAGCCGAGGTAGCGGAAGCCGAAGCGCTGCACGTGCCCCGGGCCGCGGCCCGCCAGGGTGCGCAGCCCCGCCGTCGAGGCCAGGTCCGCGACGCGGGTCGCCACGCCCGGCAGGTAGGCGGAGTGGCCGGGCCGGGTCACCCCGGGCGCCTCCGCCTCGACCAGCGCCAGCAGCCGCCCCCGCAGTACGTCGGTGCGCCGCACCGTCCGCGTCGCGTCGGTGAACTCGTCCACCGCCAGCACGCTGCCGAACCCGACCTCCCGGGAGGCCGTGAACCGGCGCGGCAGCGGCACCGAGCCGGCCACCGGGTCCGGCACCGTGAGCCCGGCCACCCGCGCGAAGAACGCGGCGTGCCGCCGGATCTGCGCGGGCGTCGTCAGGAACCGCACGGCGTCCGCCAGGTCCACGGCCACCGTCACGGCCCGGCTCTCGCCCTGCCCGAACGCGTTGCCGACGATGTTGCGCCGGCCCCGCCGGAACGTCACCAGCAGCGTCGCGTCGGCCGTGATCCGGTGCTGGGCGCCGCTCTCGGTGGCGGTGCGGTACGCGGCCGTCGTGGAGCCCAGCGCGCGGGACCGCTCGCGCCGGGCGGTGCGGGTGTAGCGCGCGGACGGGTTGAGGCTGCTGCCCGGCCGGGTCCCCTCCGCCTGCTCCGGTTCGGCGCGGGTGACCAGTACGTCGTCGACGTCGTTGCCCGCCGCCTGGTCGGCGGCCGGGGACTGGGCCGACGAGGTGTTGCGGACCGCGCGGAAACCGCCCGCCCACTGCGCGGTGCGCGCCGCGCCCCGCTGCTGCGCGGCGCCGTCGGTGGCGCTCAGGCCGGTCTCGAAGTACTGCGCGAAGCCCTCCGTCGCCCGCGGCCGCCGCAGCGCGCCGCGGATCTCCACGGACAGCACCTCGTCCGAGGCGAGCCCCGGCAGGGTCAGGCCCTCCACCACGTAGGCGCCCTTGAACACCTGGTGGCCGCGGGCCAGCAGGGCGGCGGGGCTGCGGGCGGCGGACAGCATCTCCGCCGCGACCGTGGTCGGATCGGTCGCCGCCGCGCCGGCCAGCGACTCGCCCAGCGCCCGCCCGGCCCGCGCCACCGGCGCCGGGGTCCGTCCGGCCACCGCGTCCCGTACGTCGTCCAGCAGTCCGCGCGCCGGATGGCCCGGGTAGGTGTTGCCCAGGACCGCCCGGAACGCCCGCTCCAGCGCGGCGGACGCCTGGAACACCTCCATGATCGCGTCGTCCGGCAGCAGCACCGTGTCCGGCAGCGGCGCGCCGTGGTCGTCGGTCAGCGCGAGCAGGTCCCGGTCGGCCGGCGTGGCCGCGCGCAGCGTGGGCGCCGCCGGCGCCGCCGGCACGGGCGCGTCGGCGGGCAGCGTCCGGTGCGTCGGCACCGACAGGCGCAGCGTGCCCGGCACCCGGTCCGGCGGCGGACCCTGCGGCGCGGCCGGGGCGGTGCCGTGCGGGACGTAAGGCTGCTCCACCGTGTCGTGCGCGAACCGCACCGAGGGCTCGTCGCCCGGCCCCTCGTAGAGATCCAGCGCCAGTTCGGCCGGCACCTCGAAGACCTCGCTGCGCTGCCCGGCGCCGCTGCCGATGAACAACTGGTCGTGGCCGACCGCCGACTGCGCGCTGCTGTCGTGCCGCACCTGGTGGCCGCGGACGTAGTCCCCGGTGCCGCCCAGCGTCCACGAACCCCGCGGCAGCCCGAACGACCCGCCCCCGCCGTACGACACCCCGTACGACGAACCACGGTGGTCGGTGCCCGCCGCCGACAGCGACGCCACGCCCATGCCCTGCACGTCCGGCAGCACCCGGGTGTGCACGCTCGCGCCCGCGCCCCGCACCGCGCTCAGCACCAGCCGTACCCGGCGCGACCCGGTCGCCGTCGGGATCTCCAGGAACAGCGAGTGGCCGCCGTCCACCATGGCGTCCGTGGCGGCCCGCTGCCCCACCTCCGAGCGGGCCTGCTCGAACCGGCGCAGATTGTTCAACTGCGCCTGCACCAACGCCTCGTCGGGCAGCACCCGGGTGCGTTCCTGGGTGTCGCCGGGCAGGAAGCCCTCGCGCCGCAGCCAGTTCTCGGCGTGCGTGAACAGCGGCGCGGCACCCTCCACGCCCAGCGGTGTCGCCGTGGTGCCCACCGACCGCAGGTGCTCCAGCTCGGCCGGCAGCCGCCGCAGTTCCTCGGGCGACGGCGCGTGGCCCCGGGCGTCCTCGGCGGTCAGCAGCCGCAGGTGCATGCCGCGCGGCCAGGCGTCCGGCGGCGCGAACTCCCGCCGTCCGCCGCCCGGCAGGTGCAGCACCAGCGTGTGCCGCACCGCCGCCGGTGCCAGCAGGTGGCTGCGGTTGCTGCGCACCGCGTGCATCAGCGCCGTACTGCCGCTCTGCACCAGGTCCTCGTGTGTCCCCGCCTGCGCGGACAGCCGGCCCAGCACACCGCCGCCGGGCCGGCGCGTCGCGTCCGGATGTCCCTGCGCGCGGTCCGCGGTGAGCGCCGGGCCGGCGCTGCCCGACAGACTCAGCCCGCTGCTGAACCGCGACTGCGAGTCCAGCTTGACCACCTGGGTCAGATGGCTCTCCAGGTTGATCTTCCCGGCCATGCTGCGCCGCAGCGGCGCACCCACCTCCACCTCGGTACGGAGCTGGAACATGCCGATCGCCCGCCCCGACGTGTCCAGCAGCACCGGCGAGAACACACCCCGGTCCCGCTGCATCGGCAGCGTCCCCCGCAGCAGCGGCTCCGACAGGAACGTCTCCAGCTCCGCCGCCGAGTCCTCGTCCAGGGCGCCCAGTTCCGTCCCGAAGAAGGCCAGCGCCTCCGCGAGCAGCCGCTGCGGTTCCGCCACCGTGTCCACGCCCCACACCGGCAGGTCGTCCAGGTCGGCCGCCTCCGGCAGCTCGCCCTCCTCGTCCCGCGCCAGGTGCTGCGGGAACCAGAACGTCACCGGCCCGTGCGTCCGCGCCGCGCCCCAGGTGACCGGCGGGGCCAGCCGCGGGGTGTCCACCCGCACTTCCCACGCCGCCTCGAAGTCGTACGGCTCCGAGGGCTCGTTGCTGCGCTGCGCCGACGTCGTCTGCACCACCGTCGTCACCGACGACGTCGACGAGAGCTGGTTCAGCGTCATCGCCAGCGTCAGCGCCACGTCGACCCCGCGCACCGGGATCGCCCGCGACACCGGGAACAGCCCGGTCCAGGGCAGCAGCAGGGTACGGACCGTGCCCGACGCCTCCGTCGACACCCACTCCTGCGTACCGATGCCGCGCCGCTCCACCCGTACGTCCCGCTCGGCGCCCTCCGCCTGCCCGTAACGGGCCGCCGCCACCGGGTTCGCCAGCCGCATCCGCAGGTCGACCGTCCGGTCCCGGCCGTCCACCCGCAGAGTGATCCGGAAGCCCAGACTCCCGCGCAGGTACGGCAGGTTGAGCACCAGTTGCTCGCCGCTCGCCACGGTCCGCAACTGCTCCCGCACCGGGTGCGTACCGGGCGCGTGCGCCAGCCCCAGCGCCGCCATCACCTGCTCGTGCAGCCCGTCGACCACCGCCTGCGGCAGCGGCTCCAGGTACACCAGGCCGACGTTGCCGTCGAGATGGGCGCCGTAGGCGAGGACGTAGGCCGAGGACGGCGCGGGGACGGGTGCTTGTGAGGTGGGCCAGGTGGGGGGGTCGGTGGCGGGGAGGGGGGTGGTGTCGGGGTTGGTGGGGGTGTTGTGGGTGGGGTTGTGGTGGTTGGGGTTGGGGTTGGGGTTGTGGTTGTGGAGTGTGGTGTTGGTGTCGGTGGTGTTTTCGATGGTGGTGAGGTAGCGGAGGGGGATGGGGGTGGTGGGTGTGGTGGTGGCCATGAGGCCGTCGGTGTGGACGGCGGTGTTGTGGGGGTGGTTGCGGAAGAGGTGGTCGTTGTCTTGTTGTTCGTCGGGGAGGCCGAGGTAGTGGAGGAGTTCGTGGAGGAGTTGGGTGTCGGTGTGGTTGAGGTCGAGGTGGCGTTGGTTGGGTCGGGTGGGGTGGG
>NZ_JBVHEO010000026.1:0-58594 GCF_055562815.1 Streptomyces sp. NPDC016677
GTCCTCTCGTGGTCGATCTGCGTGGGCCGCATGCCTACGCGGCGCTGCACATCGAGGGTTCGCTGAACATCGTGGACGAGGTGTTCGAGGAACTGCTGCGGGGCGGGCTGCCGTTCAGCAGGAGCACGCCGGTCCTGCTGGCCTGTCCGGTCGGTGAGAAGTCGCTGCGGTACGCGGCGGCGCTGGCGCGGCTGGGGCATCCGGACGTACGGAGCCTGGCGGGCGGGATCGTCGCCTGGCGGGACGCGGGCGCCCCACTGGTACGGGAGTGAACGGCCCGAGCGTCCGCCACCGCCTCCGGTGGTAAGTGATAACCGTTTCCACCTGTAGATTTCTGTCCCGGGCAGTGAAACAGGCGAGAGACGGAAGAGGTGGCGCGACCAGATGGGCGTGAGCATGGGAACGGCCGCGATGTGGGTCGAGCGCTGGGAGCGGCAGCAGCGTCGCTACGCGGTGGACCGCGAGGAACGGTTCACGGTGATCGCGGATGTCGTCGAACACGTCACGATGACGGCCGGCCCCCGGCCGCTCCTGCTCGACCTGGGCTGCGGCCCCGGCTCCCTGTCCGCCCGGCTCGCCCACCGGATGCCGGACGCGGAGATCGTCGCCGTGGACATGGACCCGCTGCTGCTGGAGCTGGGGCGTACCCACCACAGCGACGCCGCCCGGTACGTCGACGCCGTCATCGGCGCGGACGGCTGGACCGACGCGCTGGAGCTGCGCCGCGGCCTGGACGCCGCCGTCTCGACCACCGCCCTGCACTATCTCGACGAGCCCACGCTCCTGGACACCTACCGGGCCGTCGCGGCCCTGCTGCGGCCCGGCGGTGTCCTGGTCAACGGTGACCACTTCCGGCCGGCGGCGACGTCCTGCTCCGACCTGACCGCGCTCGTGGGACGCCGCCGCGCCGAGCGGACGGGTTCCCACACCCATGAGGACTGGCGGTCCTGGTGGTCCGAGGTGGCCCGGGACCCCGAACTGGCCGACCTGTTCACGGAGCGCGAGCGGCGCCGGCCGGTCGGTGGCGGGAGCGGCGGTGCGGGGGACCTCTCCCTGGACCGGCACACCGAGCTGCTGCACCGGGCGGGTTTCCGGCACGTCACGCCGGTCTGGCAGTTCGGGGACAGCTGCGTGCTGGTGGCCGTCAAGGAGTGAGGGGCGAGGGCTGGGGAGGCGGGCCCCGGCCTCAGCTCTCCGTGGCAGGCTCGTCCCGGAGGGCCAGGGACATCAGTATCTCGTCGCGGTCGTCGCCCGGCGCCACCCGCAGCGCCCCCGGCCACCGGCCGACCTCCGTCCAGCCTGCCTTGCGGTAGAAGACTTCGAGCCCGAGGCCGGCCCGCGCGGTCAGCTTCAGCCGCTCCAGGCCCATCTCGTCGCGGGCCACGTCCCGCACATGACGCATCAGCGCCGCCCCGATACCCAGGCCGCGCAACGGCACCTGGGTCTGGACGTGGTTGACGACACCGCAGTGTGTCTCCAGCGGATGCGACTCGCGGCGGACCAGCAGCCAGCCCGCGAGGGCGCCGTCCACGGTGGCCACGAGCAGCCGGCTCCGCCGGGGGGCGAGTTGCTCCACGAGCCGGTCCAGGGCGGGGGCGAGGTGTGACGGGGACACCGGCGGCAGGGGGCAGTCCGCCGGGATCACCGCCCCGCCGGCGTTGGCCACCGCCGCCCAGCAGGCGAGCAGTTCCCGGCGCAGGGCCGACGGCAGGTCCTCGGGCCGGGTTATCTGACCGAACGCGGGGGCGTGCACTGTCTCGGGTGCTGTCACACCCGCCAGCTTGCCAGAGACGGGTGTGTCCCGCCGTGGCGGGGGAGCGGTCCCGTGGCCGCACGGGCCGCCGGTGTCCGCACCCCTGCGGGGGCGTCACGGCTTGCGGGCGACCGCTCCGTACATGGCGATGTCCTCGTCGCGGATGCCCTGTTCGCCGGTGCCGTCCGGGTGCCACTTGTGCACCTGCACGATGCCCGGCTCGACCAGTTCCAGACCCTCGAAGAACTCATGGGCCTCGTCCAGGGTGCGCAGCCGCATCGGCATGTCCCGGGCCGCGTACTCACGGGCGACCCGCGCCACCTCCTCGGGGGCGAACTCCGCGGTGCCGATCGACATCGCCAAGTAGCTGCCCGACGGCAGCGGTTCGAGGAGCCGGCGGACCACTCCCACCGCGTCGTGCTCGTCCAGCATGAAGTGCACGATGGCGATGACGGTCAGCGCCACCGGCCGCGTCAGGTCGAGGGTCTCGCGCAGTTCCGGCGCGTCGAGGATGGCCGCCGGGTCACGGAAGTCGGCCTCCAGGTACGCCGTCCTGCCCTCCGGCGTGCTGGCCAGCAGCCCCTGGGAGAGGGTGAGCACGATGGGATCGTTGTCGACGTAGACCACCCGCGCGTCGGGGGCCACCGCCTGGGCGATCTCGTGGAGGTTGGGGGAGGTGGGGATGCCGGTGCCGACGTCCAGGAACTGGCGCATCCCCGCCGTCTCGGCGAGCCAGCGCACGGCGCGGTTCATCCAGTCCCGGTTGGCGCGCATGTGGACCGGCAGGGCGGGCCACTCCCGGGACATGGCGTCGCCCGCCTCCTGGTCCGCCGGATAGTAGTCCTTGCCGCCCAGGATGTAGTCGTAGATCCGCGCGGAGTGCGCGTGCTCGGTGTCGATGCGGTCAGCGGGCCATCCGTTGTCGGGCACCGTCATGTCTCCCATACAGGTTGTGAGGTTCGGGCCAACGCCCAACAAAGAAAGCACACTTCGCAGCGGAGCGTCGGCGGCACCGGCTCTCACACCCGGCGCCGACCGCACCGTCTGGCCCTCGCGCGCCGCAGGGCGTGCCGTCACAGTTCCTTGCGCAGCGCGTCGAGAACGGCCTCGGTCCGGGCGGCGGGCGTCGCCTGGGCGCCCAGCCGGTCCAGGGCCTCCCGGTACACCACGACATCGTTGCCCTTGTCGAGGTAGACGGCGCCGACCAGTCCGTCGAGGTAGACGACGTCGGGGAGCTCCCGGGCCCGGAACCGGAAGAGCTGGAACGCGCCCGCCCGCATGGCGGGATGCGGTCCGCCGGCGAACGGCATGATCTGCACCGTCACGTGCGGCAGCCGGTTGACCTCGATGAGATGTCCGATCTGCGCGCGCATCACGTCCGCCCCGCCGACCGGCCAGCGCAGCACCGTCTCGTCCATCACCACCCACACCCTGGGCGGCGCCTGGCGGGTCAGCAGGTCCTGGCGGCGCATCCGCAGCGCCACCCGGCGCTCGGTGGCCTCGGCCGGGGCGTGCGGGTTGCCGGCGCCCAGCAGGGCCCGCGCGTACGCCTCGGTCTGCAGCAGCCCGTGGACGAACGCGCTCTCGTAGGCCCGGATCTGCAACGCCGCCTGCTCCAGGCTCAGATAGGCGGCGTACCAGTCCGGCATGACATCGCGGTAGGTGTGCCACCAGCCGCGCTTGTTGGCCTCGCGGACCGACTTCAGGAACGTGTCGATCTCCTGCTGGTCGGTCACCCCGTAGACCTGGAGGAGCTTCTCGGCGTCGGTCAGCCGCAGCCGAGCCACCTTGGCGGCCTCCATCCGGCGGATGGTGGAGTGGCTGACCCCGATGGCGTCCCCCGCCTCCTCGTACGTCAGGCCGGCCCGGGACCGCAGTTCCTCCAGCTGCTTGCCGAGGATCATGCGAAGGACGGAGGGAGCGCCGCCCCAGTCGGTCTCCGCCCGCACGCCCGCTCCCTCACTCGCTCGGAAAGTCCCCGGGTCACCGTCTCATGCGTACAGGTGACACGGGCCGTCGCGGCCACGTGGCCGCGAAGAGCAGCATGCACGTGGGCACTTGCAATTTTCAACTTGCCGGTTGCGAGGCGTGGTCGGAAGGTGCCACAGTGGAGTCACCGTTCCGGTTGTCACGTACACCGGTGATGCCGCACCGGCTGCCGGCGGTCCGGGTATGGCCGGTGCGAAGGCGGACGGAAGGCGATGGCGATGTGTGGCCCTTTCCTCTCGGACGCCCGGCGGACCGCCCGGACACGACCGGGTCGGAACGCCACCCCACCCGTGCCACCCGCGGCCGGCCCGCCCGAGCCCGAGCCGCGGGGCGGCAGCGCGGGGACCGGGCGTCCGGTCGACCACCGGACCGCACCCGGCCCCCGCGCACACCCGGAGGCGGGCACACCGGTCGACTCCCCGGGCCGACGGCCCCGACCGGCCCGCCTCCGGGAACTCCCTGACCCCGTCCCACCGTACGGCGCGCGGGGCCGCCGCACGCCGCGGGCACGGCACCCTCACCGACCTCGCGGAAAACAGACACGAGCAGGGTGGCCCCCGTTTGAGAACGCCTACGCGCACGGGTGGCGTCCGCCTGAGAACGGCTACGAGCGCGGGCGGCCCCCGCCCGAGGAAGACCTCATCACGACGGCACCCGCTGAGAACAGACACGAGCACGGCGGCGTCCGCCCGGCAACGGACACCAACGCGGTGGCACCCGCCCGAGACAGCGCGGCGGCACCCGCCTGACCACGGAGGCCGACCGCACCACCGGCGGTCCCGTGCCGCCCTGCCCGGCCCACCCCCCACTCGGCCGAAGGACTCCTGCCTCATGGACCGACCGTCCCGCCCCGACCTCTCATCGCCCCGCCCGCGGCCGTGCTCGCCCGAGCACACCGAGCGCCTGCGGATACCGGCGCGGCTCTCCGCGGACCTCGGCTACGACGCCGTGGGACTGCCCCGGGAACACGGCGAGCACATCATGGACCGGCTGCCCCGCGTGGGCTGTGTCTTCGGCGACGACCGGCGCTGGTGGTGGATCGTCCCCTCCGGCTCGCAGATCGGCGTGGTCTGGCCGCCCGGTACCACGTACGCCGTCGGCGCCCGGGTGGCCGACCCCTCCTGGACCTCCACCCACCGGCCGAAACCGGGCGCCGACCGGCCCGGACTCATCCACGCGCCCCGCACCGGCTCCCCGTACACCCCGCCGATACCCCTCTACGTCCTCACCTGCCGCCTGGCCGGCGGCCCGCCGTGCTGGCAACTGGACGCCACCGGCTGACCCCTCGGCACCACGGCCCCCGCGGCCATACCCTGTACGGGCCGGCACGGCCCGGCCGGCCGTCTCCCGACCCCGAAGGACGCATCATGGCCGCCGTTGAGCCCGTCACCTTCGACGACGTGCGGGACGCCGCCGCGCGTCTCGCGGGCGTCGCCCACCGCACCCCGGTGCTGACCTCCCGCACCCTCGACGCCCGGGTCGGGGCCGAGGTGTTCGTCAAGTGCGAGAACTTCCAGCGGGTCGGCGCCTTCAAGTTCCGCGGCGCCTACAACGCCGCCTCCCGGCTCTCCCCCGAGCAGCGGGCCAAGGGCATCGCCGCCTACTCCTCCGGCAACCACGCCCAGGCCGTCGCCCTGGCCGCCCGCGAACTGGGCACCACCGCAGTGATCCTCATGCCCGAGGACGCCCCGCGCGCCAAACGGGAGGCGACCGCCGGATACGGTGCGGAGATCGTCACCTACGACCGCTACACCGAGGACCGCGCCGAGCTCGGCGCGGCCCTGGCACGGGACCGCGGCCTGGCCCTCATCCCGCCCTACGACCATCCGCACGTCATCGCGGGCCAGGGCACCGCCGCCCTCGAACTGCTGGAGGACACCGGCCCGCTGGACGCCCTCGTGGTGCCGGTCGGCGGCGGCGGGCTCATCGCCGGCAGCGCCGTCACCGCCACGGCCCTGCACCCGGCGGTCCGGGTCGTCGGGGTGGAACCCGAGGCGGGCGACGACACCAAGCGCTCGCTGGCCGCCGGTGAACGCGTCACCGTCCCCGTCCCGCGCACCATCGCCGACGGCCAGGCGCTGTCCACCCCCGGTGAGATCACCTTCGCCGTGAACCGGCGCCTCGTGGACGCGATCGCGCTCGTCACCGACGAGGAGATCGTGCGCGCCATGCGCTTCGCCTTCGAACGCCTGAAGATCGTCCTCGAACCCAGCGGCGCCACCGCCCTGGCCGCCCTGCTGACCGGGCGTGTCGAGCACCCGCCGCGGCGGGTCGGCGTCATCGCCTCCGGCGGCAACGTCGACGCCGCGCGGTTCGGCGCGCTCCTCGGCGGCTGACGCGGCGGTCGGCCCGGCGGGCGCGGGCGGCCGAGACCGGTGATTCACGCGATGCCGGCCGCCCGCCGGTGCGGCGAGACTGCGGAGTCGTCCGGAACCCTCTCCTTGTGGAGGCAACCATGATGTCATGGGCACGACATATCGGAATCCGGGCGGGCGCGCTCCTGCTGCTGGCCACCGGCCTGTGGTCCGCACCCGCCCCCGCCGTCGCCGCCGCCGACGGACCCACCGTCACCACCCGCTACGGGCAAGTCCGGGGCGAGGCGGGCGAAACCGCGCACTCCTACCTCGGCATCCCCTACGCCGCGCCACCGGTCGGCCCGCTCCGGTGGCGTCCGCCGGCCGCGCCCGCGCGCTGGACCGGCGTCCGGGACGCCACCGCCCCGGGCGATCCCTGTACGCAGACCGCCTCGGACAGCCCCTGGGGCGACCTGGCCGGACCCGGCACCCCCAGCGAGGACTGCCTCTACCTCAACGTCCACACCCCGGCCCGGCCGTCACCGCTCAAGCGCCCGGTGATGGTGTGGATCCACGGCGGTGGCTTCACCGTCGGCTCCGGGGCCTTCTACGACGGCAGCACCCTCGCGGCCGACGGCGGCGTGGTGGTCGTCACCCTCAACTACCGCCTCGGCGCCTTCGGTTACCTGGCCCACCCGGACCTGGCCGGCGAGTCCGCGGAGGGCAGCTCCGGGAACTACGGGGTGCTCGACCAGCAGGCGGCGCTGCGCTGGGTGCGCGACAACGTGGCGGCCTTCGGCGGCGACCCCGACAACGTCACGGTGTTCGGGGAGTCGGCGGGCGGCGGCAGCGTCTGCCACCAACTCGTCTCGCCGCGCACCGTCGGCCTGTTCGACCGGGCCATCGCCCAGTCGGGCTGCGGGTTCACCCTGCCCACCCAGGAGTCGCAGCGGAGCCGCGGCACCGCCTGGGCCGGCTCGCTGGGCTGCGCGGACGCCGCGTGCCTGCGCGCGCTGCCCGCCGACCGCGTGCTCACCGCCGCGCAGAGCCCCACCGCCCGCTGGACGCCCAACGTCGACGGTGCCGTGCTGCCCCGGCAGGTGACGGACGCGCTGGAGAGCGGACGGTTCCACCGGGTTCCCGTCCTCCAGGGCACCACCGCCGACGAGGGCCGCCTCACCGTGGCGAGCACCTACGACCTGGCCGGCCGGCAGCTCACCGCCGCCGGATACCCGCCCGCGGTCCGCGCCCTCTACGGCGACCGGTCCGACGCGGTCCTCGCCCGCTACCCGCTGTCGGACTACGGCACGCCCGCCGAGGCGCTCGGCGCGATCCTCACCGACTCCCCGTTCGCCTGCCCGCAGTCCCGGACGGCGGGCCTGATGGCCCGGTACGTACGCTCCTACCAGTACGAGTTCGCCGACCGGCACGCCATGGACCACCTCGGCCTGCCGGTCAGCTTCCCGATCGGGGCCCCGCACGGCTCCGAGATCCGGTACGTCTTCGGCGGCGTCACCGGCACCCCCGCCCAGAACGCCCTGGCCGACGCGATGCTCGGCTACTGGACGACCTTCGCGAAGACCGGCGTCCCGTACGCCGCCGGTGCCCCGCACTGGCCCCTCTTCCCGAAGGTCCAGATCCTCGACCCCGAGGCGATCACCGCGCAGACCATGTTCCCCGAACGGCACCGGTGCGACCTGTGGAACCAGCCCGCCTCCTGACCCAGGGGCCCGGCCCGGGGCAGTACCGCCGCCCCGGGCCGGGACCGTGTGCGGCGGGTCAGTACGGGCGGTCGCCGGTGATGGCGACGCGCTCCGCGACGCGGCGGTCGCAGCCGTAGTCGTAGACGGCGTAGTGCTGGGTGGCGCGGTTGTCCCAGAACGCGATGTCGCCCGGCCGCCAGCGGAACCGCACCTGGTACTCCGGCACGTGCGCCTGCTGGAACAGGAACCGCAGCAGCCGGTCGCTCTCGTCGCGGTCCATGCCGGTGATGTGGGTGGTGAAGGAGGTGTTGACGAACAGCATCCGCCGTCCGGTCACGGGATGGGTGCGCACCACGGGGTGCTCGACGGGCGGGAAGAGGTCCTGGAAGGGGGCGAGCCGCTCGGGGCCGTAGAAGCGGGCGAAGCCGGGGATGAAGTCGTGCACGGCACGGGCGCTGTCGACGCGGTCCTTCACCTCCTGCGGCAGGTTGTCGTAGGCGGCGGCCATGTCCGCCCACATGGTGTCACCGCCGAACGGGGGCACCTCGCGCAGTTGCAGGACGGCGCCGAGCGCGGGCCGTTCGCGGAAGGTGACGTCGGTGTGCCAGACGTTCTCGAAGGTGGGGACGGCGCCGCGGCTCTTGTCGAAGCGGACGACGTCCTCGCCGGCGCCCGTGGCCAGCAGCGGGTTGGTCTCCAGGTCGCCCCAGTTGCGGGCGAACGCGCGCTGCTGGTCGGAAGTGAGGTGCTGGGAGCGGAAGAAGAGGACCTTCCACTCCACCAGGGCGCGGTCCAGCTCCTCGCGCAGGGCGGGCGTCAGCGGACGCGACAGGTCCACACCACGGATCTCGGCCCCGATGGTGCGGGCCTGCGGGACGACGTCGAAGAGTTCGTACGGGCGCTCCTCCCACCCGTCGGGCAGCCGGCGCAGGACGCGCGGCCCCTCGTAGAGCCCGTCTGCGGGGATGCGTGCGGTGCGGAGCGTGACGGACGGCACAGTGGCCGTGGCGGTCATGGGGATCCTCTCCTTCGGGCCGGCCCGGCCGGGACGGCGGACACGCGGAGCGGAGCGGACGGAACACCCGGAACGCGGGAGAGAGCCGTCCGCGGCGCGCCGCCGTCACGGCCGGCCCTGGCAACGGCGGATGGGCGTCCGGTACGACGGGACGCCGGTGCGTGCGGGGAGGCGCGGTGAGCCCACGGGCTCGCGCGCGGAAGGTCTCCGGCTACCGGCCGGAGCGCTCACACCCGGTTCGCTCCGGGACGCGCAGAGGCCCCGCAGCTGACTCGAACCAGTAAATGAGCATGGAGTGATTGTGTGATCCCCGCTTCGCCGCTGTCAATGGCACCCCGCGCGGGCTACTCGGGAGGATTCGGGGTGTCGTGCGTGCGGTACATCGCCTGGACGTCCAGTTCCAGTTGCACGGTCGGACCCACCACCGCGATGCCGCGCGCCAGCATGGACCGCCAGTTGAGGGTGTAGTCCTCACGGTGCAGTTCCGCCCTGGCCAGCGCCGCGCAGCGCAACTCCTCGCCGTAGCCGCCGTTGACCGTGCCCAGGTAGGTGGTCTCCAGCCCGACCGAGCGGCTCACCCCGTGCATGCTGAGGGTGCCGTTGAGGACCCACTTGCTGCCGCCGCGGTAGGCGAAGCGCGTGCTGACGAAGTCGATGTGCGGGTAGTTCTCCACATCGAGGAAGTCGGCCGACCGGAGGTGGTTGTCCCGCGTGGTGTTGCCCGTGGTGATGCTGGCGGCGTCGATGCGGACCTGGACCCGGGAGTCGGACATGTCCGGCGCCATGTGGAGGACGCCGTCGAAGCGTTCGAAACGGCCGTGCACATGGGCCATGCCGACGTGCTTGGCGATGAACCGGATCGCGGTGTGGGGCGGGTCGAAGACCCAGCTGCCCGCCGGGGGCAGGGCGAGCTGCTGGGCCGAGTGGAGCCGTACCAGCCCCGTGTCGGGGTGCGAGTCGCCGGTGATCTCGATGGTCTCGCGGTGCGGCTCCAGGCCCTCGGCCACGATCAGCATGCTGTAGCGGCCGGCGGGCAGCGCGGCCACGAAGAAGCCGTAGGGGTCGGTGGTGCCGCGGGCGAGGAGCCGGTGGGTGTCGAGCGCGGTGACCGTGACGTCGGCACCGGCCAGCGGCTGGTCGACCGGGTCCAGAACGGTACGGCTGACGCCGCCCGCGCCGGCCGGCAGCGGCAGGGTGAGACTCGGACTGGCCGTGGCGTTCCTGTGCCACCGGCGTCGGAGCAGCCCGAGGGGCATGGTGTTCACCTTTCGTCGAGGGGCGGGGAGTTGGGGTGGAGATGGGGGAGCTGGAAAGTCAGGGAACGGTGCGGATCAGGGACCGAGAGTGTGCACAGGCAACGCTCAGGGTACGGGGACAGGGTAGACCGCCCATGATCATGAGGTGGGCGGGGGTCGTACGAGTGTCTCAATACGAGACAGTGCGCACGTGGCGCGGTGTCCAGGGGTATCGCCCGTCGCCGCCGGGACCGGGCTCGGTACGGTGTGGGACGTCATGACCACGGCACATCACTCCTTCCCAGTCGCACACCATTCCTTCACTTCTCGTTCGCTCGCGCAGCTGCGGCGGGCCCGGCAACGGTTCCTGGCGGGGCGTCCGCTCCCCGACGGTGTGCCTCAGGAGGTGGCCGCCGCCTGGCGGCGCGCCCGGTTCTTCGGGGTACGGCCGGACACGGCCTGGCCCGCGCCGGGCGCCGGGGAGGCGGACCGGGGGCCCGGGCCCGGCACGGACGCCGGGAACGGGTCCGGCCGTCCGCCCGAGCCGGCCCTGCTGGCGGCGGCCCGGCCGGTGCTGGAGCGGCTGGCGCCGAGCCTCGGCGACGGGCGGGCGGTACTCGTCCTCACCGACGAGCGCGCGCGGATCCTGTGGCCGTCCCCCGGCGCGGACCTGTCCGAGCGGCGGGTCGGGCACAACAGCGCGGCCCTCGCGCTGGATACGGGCCGCTCCTGCGCGGTGCACGGCCCCGAGCACGTTCTCGACGCGTGGCAGGACGTGTCCGCGGTCAGCGTGCCGGTCCTGGACCCGGCCGGGCGCGTCCGGGGGACGGTGACCGTGGTGTCACCGCTGTGGACGGACGGCCGTACGCCCCCCGAGGCGGCGCTGGCCGAGGCGGTGGCCGCGCTGGTGGAGACGGAACTGGCGGCGCGGTCGCGCCCGGCGGAACGGGTCCTGCTGGACGCCTACCTCGCGGCGGCGCCCGGCGAGGACCGCGCGGTGGTCGTGTTCGGCGGCCACAGCCGGCTGGTGAGCCGGGCCGCGGCCCGGCTGCTGTCCCCGGCGGACCTGGAACACCTGGAGCGGAACGCGCCGTGGGGCCGGGACCTGGCGTACGGCCCCGCCTCGCGGGAACTGCCGCAGACGGGTGCGGACCTGGGTACGTGTACGGACGCGGAGTCCGGGGCCCGGTCGCCGTCGGCGCCGCGGCCGGATGACGCGGACGGCGTTCCGGAGTCGCCGGACCCGGCCGCCGGGGCCGGCCCGGGGACGGCGTCGGCGATCCCGCCGCCCCGGGACGGCGCCGAGGAACCGCCGGGTGCGGACCTCACGTACGAGATCCGGCTGCCGTCCGGGGCGGTGGCCGCCGCGCGGTTCGCCGCCGTGCGGCATCAGGGGGTGGCCGTCGGGGCCGTGGCCGAGCTGGAGCCGGTGCCCGGCGCGTCCGCGCGGAGCGCCGGCAGGACCACCGTCGCGCTGGCCGGCCGGTCGGTGCCCTGGCGGCGGGCCGTCGAACGGGCCGCCGAACTCGCCGAGGTCCGCGCCCCGTTGCTGCTGGCCGGCGAACGCGGCACCGGTAAGACCACCCTGGCCCGCGAACTCGTCTGCGACCCGCTCGTCCTGGACGCCGCCGAAGGTCCCCTGGGCCAGGGCGTCCTGCCGTCCCGGGACCGCCCGGTCCTCCTGCGGCACGCCGAGCGTCTGGCGCAGCAGGACGTCGCCGTCCTCAACCGCCTGCTCGACGACCGTCCCGACGCGCCGCTCCTGCTCACCTACACCCCCGGCACACCCCCGGGCCCCTGTCTGCAACGGCTCCTGGACGCCTTGTCCGCCCGCTCGGTCACCCTGCCCGCGCTGCGTGAACGGCCCGAGGACATAGAGGACCTCCTCCCCGCCGTCACCCCGCGCCCCGCCGCCGGGCACCCGCCGCTGACCTGGACCCTGGACGCGCTGCGCGCCCTGGAACGCCACCCGTGGCACGGCAACGTCACCGAACTCGCCCACGTCGTACGGGCACTGGCGCTCCAGCGCCGCACGACGGGTCCCGTCCGGCGCTGCGAACTTCCCGACCCGGTGCGCCAGGGCCCCGCCGCCCGCCCGCTCACCCCCATGGAGCAGGCCGAACGCGCCGCCATCCTGGAGGCCCTGCGCCGGCACGGCGGCAACAAGGCCCGCACGGCGGCGGCGCTGGGCATCGGCCGCGCGACGCTCTACCGCAAGCTGCGGAGCTACCAGACGTAGCGGCGCGCGGGCATACCGGACGGGGCGAAGCGCGGGCATACCGTGACGCGGCGAAGCGCGGGCATACCGGCCGGGCGGGAGGGTAGGGCTTCCTCCGCGCCACCCCATGGACCAGCCAGCCACCGAGTCGTGGCCCCGCGCGGACGGGCCGCGACGGGCGTCTCCCGGGAGCCTTGCCATGCCGGACATCGGAATCGTCGGAGCGGGGGTCGCCGGCCTCCACCTGGGCCTGCTGCTGCGCCGGCAGGGCCTGCCCGTCACGCTCTACAGCGACCGGACCCCGGCCCAGGTGGCCACCGGACGCCTGCCGGCCACCGTCGCGCACCACGCCCCCACCCTGCGCCGGGAGGAGGCGCTCGGCGTCGCGTTCTGGCCCGCCGGGGAATACGGCTACACCTGCCACCACCACTACGTCGGCGGCCCCCGGCCGCTGTCGTTCCGCGGCGACTTCACCAGCCCCTCCCGCGCTGTCGACCACCGCCTGGTCCTGCCCGCCCTGACCGAGGTGTTCCAGGAACGCGGCGGCGGACTCCGGGTGGGGCGGGTCGGCGCCGACGACGTGGAGAAGCTCGCCGCCCGGCACGACCTCCTCGTCGTCGCCGCCGGACGCGGCCCGCTCGCCGCGCTCTTCCCCCGGCTGGACGGCCCCGGCTCGGCCACCGCGCCCCGCCGCCGGCTCTGCGCCGGCCTCTACCACGGCGTCGCGCCCGTCGAACCCAAGGGCGTGACCCTGTCCCTCGCCCCCGGCCGCGGCGAACTGATCGAGATCCCGCTGTACTCCCGCGACGGACACGTCACCGCGCTGCTGTTCGAGTGCGTTCCCGGCGGTGGCGCGGACGCGCTGTGCGACATCGACCACCGGGCCGACCCGGCCGCGTTCCGCCGCGCGGTGCTCGACGAACTCGCGGCCCACCACCCCACCGTGTCCGCGCGGATCGTGCCGGGCGAGTTCGGGCTCACGGGCCCGCTCGACCTCGTACGGACGGCGATCGTGCCGACCGTGCGGGCGGACTGGGCCGAACTGCCCGGCGGCCGGTACGCGCTCGCCCTCGGCGACGCCCACACCGTCGTCGACCCCGTCGTCGGGCAGGGCGCCAACGTCGCCTCCTACGCTGCCGAGGTCGTCGCCGAGGCCGTCGCCGAGGCCCTCCTGGAGGACCCCGTCCTCGACGAGCTGTTCTGCCGCCGGGTCGCGCGGCGCCGCGGCGAGGTCGTCATGGGAGCGGCCCGCTGGTCCGAACTCATGCTCCAGCCACCGGGGCACGTACGCCAGTTGCTCGGTGCGATGAGCGAACTGCGCGGCGCGGCCGACGAGTTCACCGACAACTTCGGCCACCCCGACCGGCAGTGGCGCGTCGTCGCCACGCCCGAGCGCACCCACGCGTTCCTGGCCCGGCACGGCGCCGCCCGCGTGCGGCACACCGAGGGCGGCCGCGCCTGAGCCCCCGTACTCAGCCCGTCTGCGTCCCCGGACTCTGAGCCCGGCCCGTGCCCGTCTCGCACGATGGGGGCCCATCCCGTGGCGGAAGAGGCATGCATGGGCCGTGACCTGCAAGTGCGCGTGGCGACCACCGAGGATCTCCCGTGGATCCACGAGCTGCGCCACCGGGTGTACGCACAGGAACTGGGCCAGCATCCGCCGGACCCGTCCGGGCGGCTGTCCGACGGACTCGACGGCGACAACGTCTACCTCGTCGTGGCCCACGGCCCGGCCCGCACCGGATTCGTCAGCGTGACGCCGCCCTGGGCGGGCCGGTACGCCCTGGAGAAGTACCTCACGCGCGAGGAACTGCCGGTGCTGTCCGGGGACGGCGTGTTCGAGGTGCGCCTGCTCACCGTGGAACCGGAGCGGCGGTCGACCGGCGCGGCGACGCTGCTGATGTACGCGGCGCTGCGCTGGATCGCGGCCCGGGGCGGCCGCCGGGTGGTGGCGATGGGCCGCACCGAGCTGCTCGCCATGTACCTGGCCACCGGACTGCGCCCCGTCGGTCGTACCGTCCGCAGCGGCGCCCCGTCCTTCGAGGTGCTGGCCGGGAGTGTGACCGGCCTGACCCGGGCGGCGACCGGCCGCTACCGCGCCGCGCTCGCCCGGCTGCGGGACCGGACGGACTGGCGGCTGGACACGCCCTTCGCCGCCCCGCCGGACGGCTGCGAACACGGCGGCGCCTCCTTCACGGCGATCGGCACCGACTTCGCCGATCTGGACCGGCGCCACCGGATCGTCGCCGCCGACGTCCTGGACGCCTGGTTCCCGCCGGCCCCCGGCGTCCGGGCGGTGCTCGCCGAGGACCCGGCCTGGGCCGCCCGGACCTCACCGCCCGCCGGAGCCGAGGGCCTGCTCGCGGCGGTCTCCGCGGCCCGCGCGCTGCCGGTGGACACGCTCGCGGTCGGCGCGGGCTCCTCCGACCTGATCTTCCGGGCGTTCGGCCGGTGGCTGACCCCCACCAGCCGGGTCCTGCTGACGGACCCCTGCTACGGCGAGTACGCCCATGTCACGGAGCGGGTGATCGGCTGCCGCGTCGACCGGTTCCCGCTGCGCCGCGCGGACGGCTGGCGGATCGACCCCGACCGGCTGGCGTCCGCCGTCGCCCGTGGCGGCTACGACCTCGTGGTCCTGGTCAACCCGAACAACCCGACCGGGCGCCACGCCCCCGCCGATCGACTGCGGCCCCTGCTCGCCGCCGCGCCGCCCCGGACCCGCTGGTGGATCGACGAGGCGTACATCGGCTACGCCGGCCTCACCGAGTCGCTCGCCCCGCTCGCCGCGACGGACCCGCGGGTGGTGGTCTGCACCTCGCTGTCGAAGATGTACGCGCTGTCCGGCGTGCGGGCCGCCTACCTGGTGGCCGAACCCGCCACCGCGGCACGGCTGCGCGACTGGACGCCGCCCTGGCAGGTCGGGCTCCCGGCGCAGCTGGCCGCGGTGGCGGCGCTGCGCGACCCGGCGTACTACTCCGGCCGCTGGCTGCGCACCCACGCCCTGCGCCGGTCCCTCGCCGCCGGCCTGGCGGCGCTGGACGGAACGCTGGAGGTCGAGGAGTCGGTGGCGAACTTCCTCACCCTCACCCTGCCGCCCGGCGGTCCGGGTGCCGCCCCTCTGGTGGCCGAGTGCCGTCGCCAGGGCGTGTACCTGCGTGATCTGTCCCCGCTGTCCCCGCGCTACGAGGGCCGCGCCGTGCGGATCGCGGTCCGGGACACCGAGGAGAACGCCCGTGTCGTCGCCGCCTGCCGCGCCGCCCTGGAGACCCTCCGGCCTGGTCCGGCGCCGCGCACCGCCCCGTCCCGGGCGGTCACCACCGGTGCCCTGGCGGCCGGGTGACCCCGTTCCCGTGGGGGCGCTCGGTGGTGCCGGGTTCCGTGGACGAACCTGGCCCCGGCCGGGGAGCCGCCACCGCCGGCCGGCGGCTGTCCCGGCCGGCGGCCGGCAGCGGCCGATCCGGCCGGGCGATCGGCTACGCGCCGGCGGCCGGGCCCGTCTGCTGCACGACCTCGAAGGACCACAGCGTGGAGCCGCTCGCCGCCGGCTTCGGGCGCTCGCCCTCGGGGGCGCCGCCGCCCTGGTGGGCCGACTTCATCGGGCCCTCCATCCACGCCTGGAAGGACTCCTCGTCACGCCACCGGGTGTAGACCAGGTAGGTGTCGGTGCCCTCGACCGGGCGCAGGAGTTCGAACCACTCGAAGCCGTCGGAGTTCTCCACGGCGTGCGCCCGGGAGGCGAAGCGCTTCTCCAGCGTCTCGCGCTGCTCGGCGGGGACCGTCAGTACGTTGATCTTGACTACGCTCATGGCCCCATCCTGCCGTACCGGCCCCGGCGCGGCCGGTCCGGGTCACCCGCGCGGCACATCGGCACGGCGGCGCGCGAGCAGGGCCGAGCAGATCTCCCCGGCGCGTACGGCGGTGGTGGACAGCAGGGTCGAGGTGAGGCCGTGGGTGTGTTCGGTGCCGCCCTGGAGGTAGACGTCGGCGGTGACGCCCGGCGCGGTCTCCACCCGGTGGTCGCGGCCGACGCGCAGGGCGTCCTCGTCGTCGCGCAGACAGAGCTTGGCGATCTCGCCGAGGCTGTCCCCGATGCTCTGCGGGCGGTAGCCGGTGGCGTAGACGAGGACGTCGGAGGCGAGGAGTTCGCGCTCGCCGGTCGGCAGGTACTCGACCGTCACCCGGACGTCCCGGGCGCGGGTCTCGACCTCGCGGATGCGGGAGACGTTGAGCATCCGCAGCCGCTGCCTGCCCTGCACCCGCTCCTGGTACATGGTCCGGGACAACGACTCGATCAGCTCGGTGTCGACCACCGAGTAGTTGGTGGAGCGGTGGTAGTCGAACAGGGACTGCTTGACCTCGGCGGGGGCGCCGTAGAAGACGTCCACGGCCTCGGGATCGAAGATGCGGTTGGCGAACGGGCTGTCGTCGGCCGGCGTGTACCCGTACTTGGCGAACACCGAGCAGATCTCCGCCTCCGGCAGCCTGCGGTGGAGGTAGTCGACGGCCTCGGCGGCGCTCTGCCCGGCGCCGAGCACCACCGCGCGGCGCACCGGCCGGCCGGAGCGGACCAACTCGTCGACCCGCGGCAGCAGTTCGCTGTTGTGCCAGACCAGGTCGGACAGGACGGCGCCGGGCGGCAGCCGGGGCTCCAGACCGGTGGCCACGCACAGGGCGCGGGCGCGGCGCACGGTGTGCCGGCCGGGCGCGGCCGGGTCCCGGCTGACCACGTCGAACCAGCGGACCTCGCCGTCCTCGGTGACCGGCCGGACCGCGACGACCTCGGCGCCGTACGCGACGAGATGGCCGAGGCGGGCGGCGGCCCACTCGAAGTAGTCGTGGAACTCCACCCGCAGCGGGAACAGTGTCTTCTGGTTCAGGAAGTCGACCAGCCTGCCGCGTTCGCGCAGGTAGCACAGGAAGCTGAAGTCGCTGGTGGGGTCGCGCATCGTCACCAGGTCCTTGAGGAAGGACACCTGCATGGTGGCGTCGTCGATCAGCATGCCCCGGTGCCAGCCGAACCGCGGCTGGCGTTCCAGGAATCCGGCGCGGAACGGGGCCTCGGGGTCCGCGGTGACGCCCTGTTCGTGCAGGGCGATCGCCAGGGCCAGGTTGGCCGGGCCGAATCCGACGCCCAGTACGTCGTAGACGGAATCCGGCCCACTGCGCAGTGTCGTCACCGCTTCATCGCCTCCCGTTGCGGGCCGCTTCCCGCAGGCACATGCTAGATAAGGTTAGCCTTACCTGACAATGGGGCGTCCGTGTCGGCCCGTTCGTGGTGACGGCCCATCGGCACCACCATCGGCGTACCGCTGACCGGGTCGCGGCCGACCACGCAGCGCAGGCCGAAGACCTCCTCCACGGTCCGCGCCGTGACCACCTCGGACGGTGCGCCCTCGGCCACGATCCGGCCCGCCTTCATGGCGACGATGTGATCGGCGTAGCGGCAGGCCTGGTTGAGGTCGTGCAGGACCATCACGACCGTGCGGCCCTGATGCCGGTTCAGGTCGGTGATCAGGTCCAGGACATCGATCTGGTGGGCGAGGTCGAGGTACGTCGTCGGCTCGTCCAGCAGCATCACCGGGGTGCCCTGCGCGACCGCCATGGCGATCCAGGCGCGCTGCCGCTGGCCGCCGGACAGCTCGTCGACGGCGCGCTGGGCCAGCTCGGTCATCGCGGTGGCCCGCAGCGCCTCGTGCACGGCCCGTTCGTCGGCGGCCGACCACTGCCGCCACCACGTCTGGTGCGGTGAACGCCCCCGCCCCACCAGGTCGATGACGGTCAGCCCCTCCGGCGCGACCGGCGCCTGCGGAAGGATGCCGAGCCGCTGGGCCAGCACCCGGGTCGGTATCGAGTGGATCGAGCGCCCGTCCAGCTGGACGGTGCCCGCGCCCGGGTTCAGCAGCCGGGCCAGGGCGCGCAGCAGGGTGGACTTGCCGCACGCGTTCGCCCCGACGATCACCGTGATCCGGCCGGCGGGCACGGCCAGGTCGAGCCCGTCGACGACGACCCGGTCGCCGTACGCCAGCCGCAGTCCCTCGGCCCGCAGGTGCGGGCCGGCGCCGGGAGCGCCGTGGGCCGGCTCGTGCGGCGTCTGTCGTACCGCCTCGGATCCAGAAGACTTCGCGGACACTTCCTCACCCTCCAGAACCGGCGCGGTTGGCACGGACCAGCAGCCACAGCAGGACGGGGGCGCCGAGCACGCCCGTGACGATGCCGACCGGAAGCTCGGTGCCCGGAACGAGCTTCCGCGCGGCCAGGTCGGCGACGAGGACCATGACGGCGCCGGTCAGCCCCGCGGTCACCGGCGGCGGGTGGGCGGTGCCGGCCAGCCGCTGGGCGATCTGGGGCGCCGCGAGCGCCACGAACGCCACCGGCCCGGCGGTCGCCGTCCCGAACGCCACCAGGCCCACGCAGGCCAGCAGTACCGCGACCCGCACGGTCTGCACCCGGGTGCCCAGGCCCCGGGCGACGTCGTCGCCCAGTTCCAGGGTCCGCAGCTGCCTCCCGAGCAGCAGCGCCGCCGGCACCAGGACGGCCATCGTCACGGCGAGCGGGCGGATCTGGTCCCAGGTGCGCCCGTTGAGGTTGCCGACCAGCCAGCCCAGGGACGCCTGGGCCTGGAAGCGCTGCCCGCGGGCCATCAGGTAGTCGGTGGCGCTGGTGCACAGCCAGGCCACGCCCACGCCGACCAGCACGATGCGGTACCCGGTGGTGCCCCGCTGCCACGCCAGGACGTACACGAGCAGCGCGGCGGCGAGCGCGCCGAGCAGCCCCAGCGCCTGGGTGCCGACCCCCGCGTCCCAGCCGAGCACGATGCCGGCCACCACCGCGGTCCCGGCGCCCTGGGTGATGCCCATCATGTCGGGACTGGCCAGGGGGTTGTGCGTCATAGTCTGGAGCAGGGCGCCGGAGACCCCGAAGGCGATGCCGACCAGCAGTCCGGCCAGGGAGCGCGGCAGCCGCAGTTCGTGGACGATGAGCCGGGTGCCGGGGTCGCCCGCGCCCACCAGGGCGCGCACCACGTCGGCCAGCGGCAGCGAGATGTCCCCGGTCGCCGTCTCCACGCTGAACGCCAGGAACGCGACGGCGGCGAGGACCAGGCACACGCCGAGGAGCCGGGGCCGCAGCACCCCGGAGACGGGCGGCAGCGCGAACCGGAAGGGGACGCGGCCGGCCGTGCGGCGGGGCGCGGCGTCCCGGCGCTCGGGGACGGGGGCGAGTTCGGTCGTCATGGGTCACAGCTCCGCGAGGCGTCGACGGCGGACCAGCGCGATGAAGAACGGGCCGCCGACGAAGGCGACCAGGATGCCGGCCTGCACCTCGGCCGGCCGGGCGATCAGCCGTCCGGCGATGTCGGCCGCGAGCAGCAGACACGGGGCGAGCACGGCCGACAGCGGCAGCAGCCAGCGGTGGTCCGGGCCGATGCCGGCCGCCTGGGTCAGGACGCGGACGATGTGCGGCACCACCAGTCCGACGAAGACGACGGGCCCGATGACGGCGACGGCTCCGCCGGTGAGCAGGGTCACCGCCACCACGCCCTGGACCCGTACCACGCCGAGCCTCAGACCGAGGGACTTCGCCACGTCGTCGCCGAGCGCGAGGCTGTTCAGCGCGGGGGCGCAGGCCAGGGCCAGCACCGCGCCGACGGCGAGGAAGGGCAGCACCCGCAGCAGCACCCCCTGGTCCTGGTTGGCCAGCGAGCCCGCGGACCAGAAGCGGTACCGGTTCAGGGCGTCCGGGTCGGTGAGGGCGACCGCGCTGGTCAGCGAGAACAGCAGTGAGGTCACGGCGACCCCGGCCAGGGCCAGCTTCACCGGGGTGCTGCCGGAGCGGCCGAGCCCGCCGAGTCCGTAGACCAGCGCACTGGCCACCGCCGCCCCCGCGAAGGCGAACCAGATGTAGCCGTGGACCGAGCCGATGCCCAGGACGCCCACGGCGAGGACGACGGCGAAGGCGGCGCCCGCGCTCACCCCCAGGATGCCGGGGTCGGCCAGCGGGTTGCGGGTCAGCGCCTGCATCAGGGCGCCGGACAGGCCGAGCGCGGCGCCGGTGGCGAGACCGAGCGCGGTGCGGGGCAGCCGTACCGACCAGATGACGTTGTCGACACGGGAGCCGGGCGGGTGGCCGAGCAGGGTGTCCCAGACCTGGCCGGGGGGCACGCTCAGCGCCCCGAACGCCATCGACATCGCGCACAGGGCGAGCAGCGCCGCGCCGGAGAGGATGAGCAGAAGTGCCGCGCGGGGGCCTTTCGCCGCCCGGACCGCCAAGGTCCCCACGTCCGTTTTCCTTCGGTCAGGTCTGCCTGGAATCGCCTGGAAGCTGTGCGCACCCTGTGAATTAGGTAACCCTTACCTTACTATGGCGCCGACCGCCGGCCCAGGGCCGGGACCGACCTGCCGGGAGGCGCGCTGTCGTGTGCGGTTCCGACGATTCCCTGGTCCACTGGCGGACGTTGCTCACCCCACCGCCTCCGGAGACCGCCCTGCCCGCCGACCGGCCCCACCCTCCGGATCCGTACCCGGACCGGTCCGCGCGCACCCTCACCGGGGTGCCGGACGCCCCGGGCCTCGTCCTGCTGGCCGCCTTCTTCGCCCTGCTGCACCGCTACAGCGGGGCGACCGACCTGACCGTCGGCCACGACGGACTGCCCGTCCGGGTCAGTCTGCGACACGGGCCGGGATTCAGGGAGTTGGTGCGCCGGGTGACCCATGCCTGGCAGGAGGCCGAGAGCCGGCGGCTGCCGCTGGAGATGCTGGTGGACGAAGTACGTCCCCGGCCGACGCGCGGTGGCGGCCTGTTCTTCAACACGGCCTTCGCCACCGCCGGCCGGCCCGCCACCGGCCTGCCCGCCCCCCTCGACCTGCTCCTGGACGTACAGAGCGGCGAGGCCCGCGCCACCTACCACCCCGGCCTCTTCGACGAGGCCACCGCCGACCGCGTCCTCCACCACTACCGCACCCTGCTCACCGACGCCCTCGCCCGCCCCGACACGCCCGTCGCCCGGCTCGCCCTGCTGGACGCCGACGAGTACCGCCGGATCGTCGTCGACGCGAACGCCACCGGACACGGCGTACCCCCGGACACCTGGCCCGCGATGTTCGCCGAGCAGGTCCGGCGCCGCGCCGACCACGTCGCCCTCGTCTTCGAGGACGAACAGCTCACGTACGCCGGACTCGACGCCCGCGCCAACCGGCTGGCGCACGCCCTGATCGCCCGCGGCGCCGGCCCCGAACGCGTCGTCGCCATCGCCCTGCCCCGCTCCGCCGACCTGATCGTGGCCGAGGTCGCCGTCCTGAAGTCCGGCGCCGCCTACCTCCCGGTCGACCCCGACTACCCCGCCGACCGGATCGCCCACATGCTCGGCGACGCGGCGCCCGTCTGCCTGGTCACCACCGAGGACGGCGCCCGCCACCTGCCCGCCCGCGGCGGCATGACAGCGCTGGCCCTCGACGCCCCCGCCACCGCGGCGGAACTGGCCGCCCGCCCGGCCCACGACCCCACCGACGCCGACCGGGGCGCCCCGCTCACCGTCCGCAACGCCGCCTACGTCATCTACACCTCCGGCTCCACCGGCCGCCCCAAGGGCGTCGTCCTCGCGCACAGCGGCGTGGCCAAGCTCGTCGCGACCCAGAGCCGGCGGTTCGGTGTCGGCCCGCACAGCCGGGTGCTCCAGTTCGCCTCGCCCAGCTTCGACGTCGCCTTCTGGGACCTGTGCCTCGGCCTGCTCTCCGGCGGCCGCCTGGTCGTCGTGCCCGCCGAACGCCGCGTGCCCGCGGCACCGCTCGCCGACTACGCCCACGCCCACGGCGTCACCTTCATGATCCTGCCGCCCGCGCTGCTGGCCGCCCTCCCCGACGACGTGACCCTCCCGCCGGCGGCCACCCTGCTCGCGGGCACCGAGCGGGTCTCGCCCGAGCTGGTCGCCCGCTACGCCCGCGGCCGGATGATGTTCAACGCCTACGGCCCCACCGAGGCCACCACCAACTCCACGCTCGGCCTGTGCGACCCGGACATCCCGCCCGGCTCCCTCGTCCCCATCGGCGTCCCCGACCCGGGCACCCGGGCCTACGTCCTCGACGCCTGGCTGAGCCCCGTGCCCGCCGGCGTCACCGGGGAGCTGTACCTGGGCGGGGAGGGCCTGGCCCGCGGCTATCTGAACCGGCCCGGCCTCACCGCCGAGCGGTTCGTCGCCGACCCGTTCGGCGCCCCGGGAGAACGGCTCTATCGCACCGGCGACCTGGTCAGGCTGCGCGGCGACGGCCGGCTGGAGTTCCTCGGCCGCGCCGACACCCAGATCAAGATCCGCGGGTTCCGGATCGAGCCCGGCGAGATCGAGTCCGTACTGCGCGGCCACCCGGCCGTCGACCAGGCCACGGTGGTCGCCCGCGAGGACCGCCCCGGCGACCGGCGGCTCGCCGCCTACGTCGTACCCGCCCTGGACGCGCCGTCCGACGACCACGCGCGGGTCGAGGAGTGGCGCGAACTGCACGAACTCCTGTACGGAGCGGCCGGTGCGGAGGGGGCGCCCACCGCCGGGCTCCGGGAGAACTTCGCGGGCTGGAACAGCATGTACGACGGCCGCCCGATCCCCGTGGAGGAGATGCGCGCCTGGCGCGACGCGACCGTCGACCGCATCCGTGAACTCCGGCCGCGCCGCGTCCTGGAGATCGGTGCCGGCTCCGGCCTGATCCTGTCTTGGATCGCCCCCGACTGCGAGAGCTACTGGGGCACCGACCTCTCGGAGCGGGCGGTCGAGGCGCTGCGCGGCCAGATCGCCGCGGACCCGCGCCTGGCCGGCCGGGTCCGGCTGTCCGCGCGGCCCGCCCACGACACCGACGGCCTGCCCGCCGCGCACTTCGACACGATCGTCCTCAACTCCGTCGTCCAGTACTTCCCCGGCGCCGGCCACCTCACCGACGTCCTGCGCCGGGCCGCCGCGCTGCTCGCCCCCGGCGGCCGGATCTTCGTCGGCGACGTCCGCAACCTGCGGCTGCTGCGCACCCTGCGCGCCGCCGTGGAGACCCGCCGGGCCGGTCCCGGTCAGGAGGCGGAGAAGGACGCGCTGCGCGAGGCCGTCGAGCGGTCGGTGCGCTGGGAGGGCGAACTCCTCCTGGACCCCGACTACTTCGCCGCCCTCGACGGCTTCGACGCCGACATCCGCCTCAAGCGCGGCGCCCACCACAACGAGCTGAGCAGGTACCGGTACGACGTCGTCCTGCGCCCCGGACCGGGGGCCACGCCGTCCACCGGCCCCGACGAGCACGAGGTGCCCTGGACCGGGACCGGCTCGCTCCGGGTGCTGCTGGCCGAGCGCCCGCCCCGGCTGCGGATCACCGGCATCCCCAACACCCGGCTCGCCGACGACCTCGCCGACCTGCGCCGGCTCGACGACAGCAGCGGCACGGCCGGCACCGGAGCCGACCCCGAGGACCTCCACGCCCTCGCCGCCGCGCACGGCTACCGGGCCGCCCTCACCTGGAACGCCACCGCCGACGACGGCGCCTTCGACGCCGTCCTCGCCCTCGACGGCCCCGTCACCGGCCGCTACCGCCCCTCGGGCACCCGCCCCCACGCCAACCGTCCCGCCCCCTTCCGCGACGTGACGGCACTGATGCGCGCCCTGCGCGCGTACGCCGCCCAGTGGCTGCCCGACTACATGGTCCCCTCGGCGTTCGTGCCCCTGCACGCACTGCCGGTCACCCCCAGCGGCAAGCTCGACACGCGGGCGCTGCCCGCCCCGGACCACGCGGCGACGCGTTCCGGCCGCCCGCCCGGGACCCCGCGCGAACGGCTGCTGTGCCGGCTCTTCGCCGAGGTGCTGGGCCTGGACTCGGTGACCGCCGAGGACGACTTCCTCGCCGTCGGCGGCGACAGCATCAGCGCCATCCGGCTCCTCGTCGCCGCCCGCGAGTCGGGGCTGACGCTGACCACCCGCGACGTGTTCCGGCACCGCACGGCCGAGGCCCTCGCCCGCGCCGCCGCCCGCACCGAGGACACGGAGGACGCCGGCACCCCGCTCCTCACCCTGGACGCCGCCGGGCTCGCCGCCGTCCAGGGCACGCACCCGCTGCCCGTCGCGGAACTGCTCCCCCTCACGCCGCTCCAGCAGGGCTTCTTCTTCCACGCCCTGACCGGCGGGGCGGACCGGGACACCTACGTGGTGCAGCAGATCCTCGACCTGGCCGGCCCGGTCGACGCCGCCGCCCTGCGCCGCGCCGCGCAACGGCTCCTGGACCGCCACGCCCCCCTGCGCGCCGCCTTCCGCAGCCGCCCGGACGGCACCCCCGTACAGATCGTCACCGAACGGGCCGTACTGCCCTGGCGGGAGACCGGCCCCGCTCCCCACGACGACCCCGCCCTGGTCGAGCGGACGGCCGCCGCGGAACGCGCCGCCGGCTTCGACCTCGCCAGGCCGCCCCTCCTGCGCTGCGCCTTCGTCCGCCTCGACGACCACCGCGCCCGGCTGATCCTGACGTTCCACCACATCATCGCCGACGGCTGGTCGCTGCCCGTCCTGCACCGCGAACTGATGGCGTACTACGGCACCGACGCCCCGACGCTCCCCGACGTCACCCCCTACCGGGCCTTCCTGCGCCGCCTGGCCGCCCAGGACCGCGAGGCCGCCCGCGCCGCCTGGCGCGCCGCCCTCACCGGCCTGGACGAACCCACCCGCCTGGTGACCGCCCCGCCCTCCGCCGCCCCCGTACACCCCGCGCACGTCCGGGTGGAACTCCCCGAGGAGACCACCGAGCGCCTCACCGGCCGCGCGCGGGAACACGGCGTCACCCTCGGTACGGTGGTCCAGGCGGCCTGGGGACTGCTCCTGGGCAGGCTGACCGGCCGCGCCGACGTCGTCTTCGGCACCACGGTCTCCGGCCGGGACAGCGAGGTCGACGGCATCGCCGACATGGTCGGCCTGTTCATCAACACCGTGCCGACCCGCTTCCGCTGGACGCCGGGTGCCACCCTCGCCGGTCTGCTCACCCGCCTCCAGGACGAACAGGCCCGCCTCCTCGGCCACCAGCACCTCGGGCTCGCGGAGATCCAGCGCCTGGCGGGGCACGCGGGGGAGGGGGAACTCTTCGACACCCTCGTCGTGTTCGAGAACTACCCCGCCGCGACCGGCCTCCACGACGCCTCCGGCCGGACACGGATCACCGGCGACGCCTTCCACGACACCGTGCACTACCCGCTCGCCCTCGTCGTCAAGCCGGGCCCCCGGCTCGACCTGCGGCTCAAGCACCACGCCGACCGGATCGGCACCGGCACCGTACGCGCCCTCGGCGACCGCCTGGTCCGCGTCCTGGAGGCCATCGCCGACGACCCGGGCCGGGCCGCGGCCCGCGTCGAACTCCTCTCGTCCGACGAGGCCCTGCGCGCCCACCCGGCCGGCCCGGACCGGCCCGTCGCGGAGACCACCCTCGCGGCGGCGTTCGCCGCGCAGGCGGCCCGGACCCCGGAGGCGACGGCGGTCGTCTTCGAGGACACCCGGCTCACGTACGCGGAACTCGACGCCCGCGCCGAGGCGCTCGCCGCCCGCCTGGGCGCGCGGCCGGGGGAGTTCGTCGCGGTGGCGGTGCCCCGGTCGGCGGAGCTGATGGTCGCGCTGCTCGGCGTACTGAAGTCGGGCGCCGCCTATCTGCCGGTCGACCTGGACTATCCGCCCGACCGGGTCGCCCACATGCTCCGGGACTCCGGCGCCGCGACCGTGGTCACGCTCACCTCGCAGGCGGGCCGGCTGCCGGTGCCGTCGTCGGCGCTCCTGCTCGACGCCGAGGAACCGGGCCCCCGGCCCGGCCCCGAATCCGTGCCCGCCCGCCCCGACGACCCCGCCTACCTCATCTACACCTCCGGCTCCACCGGCCCGCCCAAGGGCGTCGTCGTCACCCACCGCGCCATCGTCAACCGCCTCGCCTGGATGCAGGACACCTACCGGCTCACCGCCGACGACCGGGTCCTGCAGAAGACGCCGTCCAGCTTCGACGTCTCCGTGTGGGAGTTCTTCTGGCCCCTGCTCGCAGGCGCCGCGGTCGTCCTCGCCCGGCCGGACGGCCACCGCGACCCGGCCTGCCTGGCGGCCCTCGTCCGCGAACACCGGATCACCACGATGCACTTCGTGCCGTCCATGCTGGAGGCGTTCCTCCAGCACGACGCGGTCGCCGGTGACCCCGCCTGGTCGGCGTCCCTGCGGCACGTCCTCACCAGCGGCGAGGCCCTGCCGCCCGCCGCCGCCCGCCGCTGGCTCACCCTGACCGGCGTCCCGCCGCACAACCTCTACGGTCCGACCGAGGCCGCCGTGGACGTCACCCACCATCCCTACGGCCCCGCCGACGACACGGCGGCCTCCGTACCCCTCGGCCGCCCGGTCTGGAACACCGGCCTGCGCGTCCTCGACGCCTGCCTGCGCCCCGTCCCCGACGACGTGCCCGGGGAGCTGTACCTGACCGGCGTACAGCTGGCCAGGGGCTACCACCGGCGCCCGGCGCTGACCGCCGAACGGTTCACCGCCGACCCGTACGGCCCGCCCGGCAGCCGCATGTACCGCACCGGCGACCTGGTGCGCCGCCGCGCCGACGGCGTGATCGAGTACCTGGGCCGCACCGACCGCCAGGTCAAACTGCGCGGCAACCGCGTCGAACCCGGCGAGATCGAGGCCGCGCTCACCGCCCTGCCCCAGGTCGCCCGGGCCGCCGTGACGGTACGGGACGGGGCCCTCGTCGCCTACGTCGTACCGTCCGGCGGCGCGACGGCCGCCCCCGAACCGCCCGCCCCGCGTGACGCCCTCGACCCGGCCGCCCTGCGCGCCGCCCTCGCCGGTTCCCTCCCCGCCCCCATGATCCCCGGCGCCTGGGTGGTCCTCGACGCCCTGCCCCTCACCCCCAGCGGCAAGCTCGACCGGGCCGCCCTGCCCGCCCCGCGGGCGGTACGGACGGCGCCCCGCGCCCCGCGCACCCCCCGCGAGCGGCTGCTCACGGAGATCTTCGCCGCCGTCCTGAAACTGCCCGACGCCGGGCCCGACGACGACTTCTTCCTGCTGGGCGGCGACAGCATCAGCTCCATCGCCGTCGCCGGCCGCGCCCACCGCGCGGGACTCGCCCTCGGCCCCGGCGACGTCTTCACGCACCGCACCCCGGCCGCCCTCGCCGAGGCCGCGACGGACGTCCAGGACACCGGCACCGGGGCACCGGCCCCCGCCGTGGAGCTGACCGACGGGGAACGCGCCCGCGTCGAGCGGATCGCCCCCGGCCGCATCGAGGACGTGTGGCCGCTCGCCCCGCTCCAGGAGGGGCTGTTCTTCCACTCCGCGTACGACGACAGCGCCCTGGACGTCTACACCGTCCACGAGTCCTTCGACCTCGCCGAGCGCGTGGACGCCGCCCGGCTGCGTGCCGCGGTCCGCGCGCTGCTGGCCCGCAACGCCGGCCTGCGCGCCGGGTTCACCAGCGAAGGGCTGCGCCGGCCGGTGCAGTTCATCGTCCGGGACGCCTCCGTACCGCTGACCGAGGTCGACCTCTCCGGGCTGCCGCGCGACGCGCAGGACCGGCGGATGGAGGGCCTGCTGGAGGAGTCACGGGCCCGCCGCTTCGACCTCGGCAGCCCCCTCCTCTTCCGGATGCTGCTGATCCGGCTCGGTGACGAGCGTGGCGACCGGCTCGTCGTCGGGCGCCACCTCATCCTCTGGGACGGCTGGTCCGCCTGGCTCTTCCTGGACCAGCTCTTCGCCCTGTACGAGAGCGGCGGCGACCCGGCCGGACTCGCCCGCCCCGGCTCCTACCGCGACTACCTGACCTGGCTGGAACGGCAGGACGACACCGAGGCCGGCCGCGCCTGGCGGGCCGCCCTCGACGGTTTCGACGAGCCCACGCTGCTGGCGCCCGCCGCCGCCGACCGCGGCCTGGCACCGGTCGTCCCGCGCCACCTCGACACCACCCTCGCCCCGGCGTCCGCCGAGCGGCTGCGCGGCTTCGCCCGCCGCCACGGTCTGACCGTCAACACGGTCCTCAACGCCGCCTGGGCGCTGGTCCTGGCCCGCGCCACCGGCCGTACCGACATCGCCTTCGGTACCACTGTCGCCGGGCGCCCCAGCGAGGTCCCCGACGTCGAGAACGTCGTCGGCATGTTCCTCAACACCGTCCCCGCCCGCATCGCCCTCGACCCCCGCGAACCCGTCCTCGCCCTGCTGCGCCGCGTCCAGGGCGAACGGCTGGCGCTGATGCCGTACGAATACCTCGGCCTCGGCGTCCTCCAGGCCGAGACCGGGCACCGGCGGCTGTTCGACACGCTGTTCGTGCTGCGCAACGCCGACACCGACGACCGGCTGGCGGAACTGCGCGCCCGCCACGGCGCCACCGCCGTCGCCAACGTGGACGCCACCCACTACCCGGCCAACCTCGTCGTCACCCCCGGCGACCAGGTCCGCGTCACCCTCGCCCACCGCCCCGACGTCCTGGACGACACCTGCGCCCGGACCCTGCTGGACCGGTTCGTACGGGCGGTGGACCGCCTGGTCGCCGACCCGGCGGCGCCCGTCGGCGCGCTGGACACCGTACTGCCCGCCGAGCGTGCCGCCGTCGCCCGCGCGGACGCCGCGAGCCGCCCGCCCGTACCGCACGAGACCGTGGCCGACCTGCTCGCCGCCCAGGCGGCCCGCACCCCGGACGCCACCGCCCTGGTCTGCGGCGCCCGTACCGCCACCTACGCCGAACTCGACGCCCGCTGCGACCGCCTCGCCCGCCTGCTGGTCACCCACGGGGCGGGCCCGGAACGGGTCGTCGCGCTGGGCCTGCCCCGCTCGATCGACACGGTGGTGGCGTTGTTCGCCGTACTGCGCACCGGCGCCGCCTACCTCCCGCTGGAACTCGACCACCCCGCCGAGCGGCTCTCCCTCATGCTCGCCGACGCCCGCCCGCTGCTCCTGCTGACCACCCGGGCCGTCTCCCGCCGCCTCACCACCGACACCCCGCGCCTGCTCCTGGACGACCCCGGCACGACGGCCGCCCTCGCGGCGCTGCCCGACGGCCCGCCGGACGTCACCTTCCGCCTGGACCACCCCGCCTACGTCATCTACACCTCCGGCTCCACCGGCCGTCCCAAGGGCGTGGTCACCCCGTACGCGGGCCTGACCAACATGCTGCTCAACCACCGCGAGGAGATCTTCGCCCCCACGATCGCCGCCGCCGCCGGCGGACGACGGCTGCGCATCGCGCACACCGTGTCCTTCGCGTTCGACATGTCCTGGGAGGAACTCCTGTGGCTCGTCGAGGGCCACGAGGTGCACATCTGCGACGAGGAACTCCGGCGCGACGCCACCGCCCTGGTCGCCTACTGCGAGGAACACCGTGTCGACGTCGTCAACGTGACCCCCACCTATGCCCATCTCCTCATCGAGGAGGGCCTGTTGGAGGGCCACCGTCCGCCGCTGGTGCTGCTCGGCGGCGAGGCGGTCACCGAGACGGTGTGGAACACCCTGCGGGACACCGACGGCACCTGCGGCTACAACCTGTACGGGCCCACCGAGTACACCATCAACACCCTCGGCGGCGGCACCCGCGACAGCGCCACCCCGACCGTCGGCCGCCCGATCCGCGCCACCCGCGCCCACGTCCTCGACACCTGGCTGCGCCCCGTCCCCGACGGCGTGCCGGGCGAGCTGTACGTCGCCGGCGCCGGCCTGGCCCGCGGCTACCTGGACCGGCCCGGTCTGACCGCCGCACGGTTCGTCGCCGACCCGCACGGCGGCCCCGGCGAGCGCATGTACCGCACCGGCGACCTGGTCCGCCGCCGCCCCGACGGCAACCTGGACTTCCTCGGCCGCACCGACGACCAGGTCAAGATCCGCGGTCACCGCGTCGAACCCGGCGAGGTCGAGACCGCCCTCACCCAGCACCCCGAGGTCTCCCAGGCCGCCGTCCTCGCCCGCGACGACACCACCGCCCCCGGCACCCGCCGCCTGGTCGGCTACGTCGTCCCCGCCGAACCGGACGCCGAGGCGCGGGAGTCGGCCGAGCGGGAGCAGATCGGCGAGTGGCGGGACATCTACAGCGCCGAGTACACCGAGATCGGCACGGCCGTGCGCACCGAGGACTTCGCCGGCTGGGACAGCTCCTACGACGGCACCCCCATCCCCGCGGACCACATGCGCGAGTGGCGCGAGGAGACGGTCCGCCGCATCCGCGCCCTGCGCCCGCGCCGCGTCCTGGAGATCGGCGTCGGCTCCGGGCTGCTGCTCTCCCGGCTCGCCCCGCACACCGAGGCGTACTGGGCGACGGACTTCGCCGCCCCCGTCATCGGCAAGCTCGGCGCCGACCTCGCCGCCGACCCGGAACTGGCCGAGAAGGTCACCCTGCGCTGCCAGGCCGCCGACGTCACCGACGGCCTCCCCACCGGCTTCTTCGACACGGTCGTCATCAACTCCGTCGTCCAGTACTTCCCGAGCCTGGACCACCTGCACCGCGTCCTGCGCGGCGCGCTGAACCTGCTCGCCCCCGGCGGCGCCCTCTTCCTCGGCGACGTACGCGACCTGCGCCAGGCCCGCGTCCTGCAGACCGGCGTCCAGCGCGCCCGCGCCGCGACCGGCACCGACCCCGCCACCCTGCGCCGGGCCGTGGAGCGCGGACTCGCCCTGGAGAAGGAACTCCTCGTCGACCCCGACTGGTTCAGCACCCTCGGCGCCGATGTCGAACTGCGCGTCAAGGCCGGCCGCCACCACAACGAGCTGACCCGCTACCGCTACGACGTGATCCTCCACGAGGGCACCGCCGAGGCGACCCGGCTGGACACCGTCCCCGCCGTCGACTGGGCCGGACCCGACGACCTCGCCGCCCGCCTCGACGGCACGGGACCGCTGCGCGTGCGCCGCGTCCCGGACGCCCGCACCGCCGACGACCTCGCAGCCCAGCGCGCCATGGACGGGGAGACCACGCCGGTTCCGGTCGCGACCGTGGACCCGGAGGACCTGCGCGCCCTGGGGGAGCGGCACGGCCACCACGTCCTGACCACCTGGTCGGACCGCCCCGGCCTGCTCGACGCCGTCTTCCTCCCCGGCGCCCGCCCCCGCCGCACGACCGGCCTCCACCGCCCCCGCCCCGACCGCGGCTCGGCCCCGTACGCCAACACCCCCACCGCCACCCGGGGCCACGGCGCCCTCGTCCGGCGGCTCCGCGACGACCTCGGGCGGCGGCTGCCCGCCCACATGGTCCCGGCCGCCTTCGTGGTCCTGCCCCGGCTGCCGATGAACGCCAACGGCAAGCTCGACGCCCGCGCCCTGCCCGACCCGGAGCCCGCCGTCGCCCTGACGGAAGGGCGCGGCCCGCGCACCCCCGCCGAAGAGGTGCTGTGCCGGCTGTACGCCGAGGTGCTCGCGCTGCCCCGGACCGGCGCCGAGGACAACTTCTTCGACCTGGGCGGCCACTCCCTGCTCGCCACCCGGCTGATCAGCCGCGCCCGCACCGAACTGGGCGCGGAACTGGCGATCCGGGACCTCTTCGAGGCACCGACCCCCGAGGCGCTGGCCCGGCGCGCGGACACCGGACCGCGCTCCACCCGCCCCCCGCTGCGGGCCGTGGCCCCACGCCCGGCACGCGTCCCGCTGTCGGCGGCCCAGCGGCGGCTGTGGCTGGTGGAACGGCTCACCGGCGCCGGCGCCGCCTACCACTTCCCGCTGGTGTTCCGGCTGCGCGGCGCCCTGGACGTGGACGCGCTGCGTGACGCGCTGCGTGACGTGACCGTCCGGCACGAGGCCCTGCGCACCCGGTTCGCCGAGGAGGACGGCGAGCCGTACCAGTACGTCGTCCCGATGGCGGAGGCCGAACCCGAGTTCCTCGTCACCGACGTGGACGAGGACGGGACGGCCGCGCGGATCAGGGCGGCCCAGCGCCGTCCCTTCGACCTGTCCGCCGGGCTGCCGGTGCGGGCCGAGGTGCTGCGGCTGGCTCCCGACGACCACGTGGTGGCCCTGGTGCTGCACCACATCACCACCGACGAGTGGTCCGACCGGCCCTTCCTCACCGACCTCACCACCGCCTACGCCGCCCGCCGCGCGGGCCGGGCGCCCACATGGACGCCGCTGCCGGTCCAGTACGCCGACTACACCCTCTGGCAGGACGCCCTCCTCGACCGGATCGGCCCCGGACAACTCGCCCACTGGACCGAGGCGCTGCGCGACCTGCCCGAGGAACTGGCCCTCCCGCTCGACCGCCCCCGCCCCGACGCACCCACCGGACGCGGCGGCAAGATCCGCCTGGACCTGCCCCCCGCCACCGCCCGCGCCCTGCGCGACCTGTCCGCCGCCACCGGCACCAGCATGTTCATGCTGTTCCAGGCCGCCACCGCCGCCCTCCTGCACCGGCACGGCGCCGGAGACGACATCCCCCTCGGCACGCCCATCGCGGGCCGCACCGACGACGCCCTGAACGACCTCGTCGGGTTCTTCGTCAACACCCTCGTCCTGCGCACGGACCTCTCCGGGCCGCACCTGACGTTCCGTCGACTCCTCGGTCGGGTGCGGGAGGCGTCCCTGGCCGCGTTCGAGCACCAGGACCTCCCCTTCGACCGGGTCGTCGAGGCCCTCAACCCGCCCCGCGTGGCGGGCCGCAACCCGCTCTTCCAGGTCATGCTCGGCTACCACCACCGGCCCGACGGCGACCCGGACGTCCTGGGCCTGCCGACCGAGTGGTACGACATGGACACCGGCGCGGCCCAGTTCGACCTCCACTTCACCTTCGTGGACCACTCCGTGGACGACACGGGCCGCGACCGCTTGGTGCTGCTCCTGGAATACGCCCTCGACCGCTGCGACGAGGCGACGGCCGGCCGGCTGGCCCGGCGCCTGGTCCGCCTCCTGGAGCAGATCGCGGCCGGACCGGACACCGCCGTACGCGACCTGGACCCGCTCACCGACGACGAGCGGGACCTCGTCCTCACCCGCTGGAACGCCACCGCGCACGACACCCCGCCCACGACCCTGCCGGAACTCTTCCGCGCCCAGGCGGCCCGCACCCCCGACGCCACCGCCCTGGTCTCGGGCGCCGAGCACCTGACGTACGCGGAACTGGACGCCCGCGTCGAACGGGCGGCCCGGGTGCTCGCCGGCCGGGGCGTGGGACCCGAGCGCACCGTGGCGGTGGCCCTGCCACGCTCCGTGGACCTGGTCGTCACCCTGCTGGCCGTGCACCGCGCGGGCGGCGCCTACCTGCCGCTGGACCCCGACCAGCCGGCCGGGCGGACCGCGCTCGTCCTGGCGGAGGCCCGACCGGTGTGCGTCGTGGACGCCGCGCTGCCCGACGACGGCCCGGCCGGTGACCTGCCCACCGCCTACGACCCCGCCACCCCCGCGTACGTGATCTACACCTCCGGTTCCACCGGCCGCCCCAAGGGCGTGGTCGTCCCGCACCGGGGCATCGCCAACCGGCTGCTGTGGATGCAGGACGCCTACGGTCTGACCGGCGAGGACCGGGTGCTCCAGAAGACCCCCGCCGGGTTCGACGTGTCGGTGTGGGAGTTCTTCTGGCCGCTGACCACCGGGGCCGCCCTGGTGCTCGCCGAGCCCGGCGGCCACCAAGACCCGGCCTACCTCGCCGCGCTGATCCGCGACCAGGGCGTGACCACCGCGCACTTCGTGCCGTCCCTGCTCCAGGTGTTCCTGGCCGAGCCCGCCGCCGCCCGCTGCACCGGCCTGCGCCGGGTGCTGTGCAGCGGCGAGGCCCTCCCGCCCGCGGTGGCCGACCGCTTCCACCGGCTGCTGCCGGCCCGACTGCACAACCTGTACGGCCCCACCGAGGCGTCCGTCGACGTCACCGCCACCGAGGTGGGGCCGGGCACCGCGCGCGTGACGATCGGACGCCCGGTGTGGAACACACGGACCCACGTCCTGGACGCCGCGCTGCGTCCCGTCCCCCCGGGCGTCCCGGGCGAGCTGTACCTGTCCGGAGTCCAGCTGGCCCGCGGCTACCTCTCCCGCCCCGCCCTCACCGCCGAACGCTTCGTCGCCGACCCGTACGGCGCCCCCGGCACCCGCATGTACCGCACCGGCGACCTGGCCCGCTGGACGGCCGACGGCCGCCTCGACTTCCTCGGCCGCACCGACCACCAGGTCAAGATCCGGGGCGTACGCGTCGAACCCGGCGAGACCGAGGCCGTCCTGGCCCGGCACACCGCCGTCGGCCGCGTCGTGGTCGTCCCGCACGACCAGCGGCTGGTGGCCTACGTCGTCCCGGCCGCCGGACACACCGTCGACCCGGCGGAGCTGCACCGCCGCACGGCCGCCGCACTGCCGTCGCCGATGGTCCCCGCGGCCTTCGTGCCCCTGGAGGCGCTGCCGCTCACCCCGAACGGCAAGATCGACCGGCGCGCCCTGCCCGCCGTCGACCTCACGGCGGCCGCCGGCGCCGGCGGCCGGGGCCGCGACCCCCGCGAGGAGATCCTGCGCGCCCTGTTCGCGGAGGTGCTCGGCGCCCCGGAGGCCGGTGTGGACGACGACTTCTTCGCCCTCGGCGGTCACTCCCTCCTGGCGATGCGGCTGGCCGCAGCCGTCCGGGAGGCGTTGGGCACCGAGGTGGCGCCGCGCACGGTGTTCGACGCGCCGACGCCGTCCCGGCTGGCCGCCCGGCTGGACGCGGCCCGCACCGCCACCCGGCCCGCGCTGACGGCGGGGACGCGTCCGGCGCGGCTGCCGCTGTCGTCCGCGCAGCGCCGCCTGTGGGTCCTCCACCAGGTCGAGGGCCCCAGCCCCACGTACAACATCCCCACCGCCTGGCGGCTCACCGGCACCCTGGACGTCGACGCGCTGCGGGCCGCGGTGCGGGACCTCGTCGCGCGCCACGAGACGCTGCGCACGGTCTTCCCCGACGAGGAGGGCCGCCCCCGCCAGCGGGTCCTGGCACCGGACGAGGCGCACGTCCCGTTCGAGACCGAGGAGACCGGCGCCGGACCGCTGCCCGCACGGCTCGCCGAGGCGGCGGCGTACGGCTTCGCCCTCGACCGCGAACCGCCCCTGCGCGTCCACCTGTTCCGCACCGGCGACCGCGAATGGACCCTGCTGCACGTGCTGCACCACATCGCCGGCGACGAGTGGTCGCAGGCGCCGCTCAGCCGCGACCTGGCCCACGCCTACGCCGCCCGCACCGCCGGGCGGCCCCCCGAGTGGACCCCGCTGCCGGTCCAGTACGCCGACTACACCCTCTGGCAGAACGCGCTGCTCGACCAGGTCGGCACCGCACAACTCGCCTACTGGAAGCAGGCCCTGGCCGGCCTCCCCGAGGAACTGCCGCTCCCCGTCGACCGGCCGCGCCCGCTGGAGGCCACCTACCGGGGCGGTGCGGCCGACCTCTCCCTGGACGCCGGTACGGCCGCCGCCCTGCGCCGGCTGGCCCGCGAGCACGGCGTCACCGTGTTCATGGTGCTCCAGGCCGCCGTCGCCACCCTGCTCACCCGGCTCGGCGCGGGCCACGACATCCCGATCGGCAGCCCCGTCTCCGGCCGTACCGACGCGGCCCTGGACGGCCTCGTCGGGTTCTTCCTCAACACACTGGTCCTGCGCACCGACACCGCCGGCGACCCCGCCTTCCGCGACCTGCTCGCCCGGGTACGGGAGACCGACCTGGCCGCCTTCGACCACCAGGACGTGCCGTTCGAACGGGTCGTGGAGGCGGTCAACCCGGCCCGGTCCCTGGGCCGGCACCCCCTGTTCCAGGTGATGGTGGTCCACCTGCCCGCCGGGGACGACACCCCGGTACTGCCCGGACTGCGGGCCGCCCGGGACGACGTGGCGACGCCGACCGCCAAGTTCGACCTCTCCTTCGACTTCGTGGAACGCGCCGACGGCACCGGCGTGGACGGGGTGCTGGAGTACAGCGCCGACCTGTTCGACCGGGCGACCGCCGAGTCGTTCGCGGAGCGTCTGCGGCGCGTCCTGCGGGCCGTCACCGACGACCCGGGCCTGCGGCTCGGCGCCATCGACATCCTCGCCCCGGACGAACGGCGCCGCCTGACCGCGGGATGGCACGCCAGGCCGCCGCTCGCCGCCCCGGCCACCGTGCCCGCGCTCTTCGAGGAGCGGGTACGGGCCTGCCCGGACCGGCCCGCCGCGGCCTCCGACGGCATCGAGCTGACCTTCGCCGAACTCAACGCGGAGGCCAACCGCCTGGCGCGGTTCCTGGTCGCACACGGCGCCGGCCCCGAGCGCCTGGTCGCCCTCGCCCTGCCGCGCACCGCCCGCTTCCTGGTCGCCGTCCTCGCCGTGCACAAGGCCGGCGCCGCCTGTCTGCCGCTGGACCCGGACGCCCCGGCCGACCGCACCGCCGGCATCCTCGCCGACGCCCGCCCGGTACTGACCCTGACGACCCTTGCCGCCGCGCCCGGTGAACTCCCCGGTGCCCTGCCGTTGGACGACCCGGCGACGGCCGCCCGGATCGCCGCCCACGACCCGGCCGACCTCACGGACGCCGACCGCACCGCCCCGCTGACGCCCCGTCACCCGGCGTACGTCATCCACACCTCCGGCTCCACCGGCCGTCCCAAGGGTGTCGTCGTCACCCACGAGTCCCTCGGCCACCTCTTCCACAGCCACCGCGAGACCCTCTACACCCCGGCCGTCGAGGCCACCGGGCGGCGCCATCTGCGGGCGGGGCACGCCTGGTCGTTCTCCTTCGACGCGTCCTGGCAGCCCCAGCTCTGGCTGCTGGACGGGCACTGCGTGCACATCGTCTCCGACGAGGTACGGCGCGATCCCGAACTCCTCGCCGCCGCCGTCGTACGCCACCGCTTCGACTTCCTGGAGGTCACCCCGTCCCTGCTGGCCCAGATGGCCGACAGCGGCCTGCCGCTGGACGCCGACGGCCCGCTCGCGGCGGTCGGCGTGGGCGGCGAGGCCGTACCGCTCGCCCTCTGGCGGCGCCTGGCCGGTCCGCGCGGCCCCGAGGCGTACAACCTGTACGGGCCCACCGAGTCCACCGTCGACGCCCTGGTGGCCCGGGTGCGGGACAGCGAACGCCCGCTGGTGGGACGGCCGGTGGCCGGCACCCGCGCCCACGTCCTGGACGAGCGGCTGCGACCGGTGCCGCCGGGGGTGACCGGCGAGCTGTACCTGTCCGGCGGCGGTCTCGCCCGCGGCTATCTGAACGCCCCCGCGCTGACGGCCGAGCGGTTCGTCGCCGACCCGTTCGGCACCCCGGGCACCCGCATGTACCGCACCGGCGACCTGGCCCGCTGGACGGCCGGCGGACGGCTGGACTTCCTCGGCCGGGCCGACGACCAGCTCAAGATCCGCGGCTTCCGCGTCGAGCCCGCCGAGATCGAGTCCGCCCTCACCCACCACCCGGCCGTCACGGAAGCGCTCGTGACGGCACGCCAGGACGGCCCGCGCACCCTGCTGGTCGCCTACGTGGTGTCCACTGCCGCCCCGGCGGAACTGCGCGCCCATGTCGCGGCCCGGCTGCCCGACCACATGGTGCCGGCCGCCGTCGTGCCGCTGGAGCGCTTCCCGCGCCTGGCCAACGGCAAACTGGACCGGGCCGCGCTGCCCGCCCCCGACTTCACCGCCCTCTCCGGCGGGCGGGCCCCCCGTACTCCCCGGGAGGAGGCCCTGTGCACGGTCTACGCCGATGTCCTGGGGCTCGAACGGGTCGGCGCGGACGACGACTTCTTCGCCCTCGGCGGCGACAGCATCGTCGCCATGCGACTCGTGGGCCGGGCCCGTTCGGCGGGCGTACGGATCACCCCGCGCCTCGTCTTCCGGCACCGCACCCCGGCCGCGCTGGCCGCCGTCGCCGAGGAGACCGGCCCGGCCGCCTCCCGCCCCGAGGACGACGGCACCGGCACCGTGCCGCTCACCCCGGTGATGCACTGGCTGCGCGAGCTGGGCGGCCCGTTCGCCACGTACCACCAGTCGGCGCTGGTCCGCACCCCCGCCGACCTGGACCTGCCCGGCCTGAGGGCCGTCCTCCAGGCGCTCGCCGACCGGCACGACATGCTGCGCGCCACGCTGGTGCGGCCCCACCCCCGCGACGACTGGTCGCTGCACGTCCCGCCCGCGGGCTCCGTGGACGCCGCGCGGTGGATCGAACGGGTCGACGTCCGCGGCCTCGACGCCACCGCGCTGGCCGGTGCCGTACGGGAACACGCGCACACCGCCCGGGCCGGGCTGGACCCGGACGCGGGGGAGATGGTGCGGGCCGTGTGGTTCGACGCGGGCGGCGACGCGCCGGGACGGCTGCTGCTGGCGGCCCATCACCTGGTGGTGGACGGCGTCTCCTGGCGGGTGCTGCTGCCGGACCTGGCGGCGGCCTGGCAGGACGTCCGCGCGGGCCGCCCCGCCCGCCTGGGCCCCGTGGAGACGTCCTTCGCCCGCTGGTCCCGGCTCCTGACCGACCTGGCCCGCGACCCCGCCCGCCAGGCGGAAGTGCCGGTGTGGACCTCCGTACTGGACGGCGGCACGGAACCCTTCCCGCTCACCCGGGAACCCGACCCCGCCCGCGACACCACCGCCACCCGCCGCGAGGTCGTCCTGCGGCTGCCCGCCGAGCGCACCGGCCCGCTGCTGTCGACCGTCCCCGCCGCCTTCGGCGCCGGCGTCAACGACGTACTGCTGGCCGCCCTCGCCCTCGCCTTCGCCGACTGGCGCCACCGGCACGGCGGCCATGACCGGACCGTCCTGGTCGACCTGGAAGGCCACGGCCGGGAGGCGGAACTCGCCGGGGACGGCGTCGACCTGTCCCGGACCGTGGGCTGGTTCACCAGCGTCTTCCCGGTCCGCCTGGACGCCGGGGAGGGCGACCTCACCGACGCGTTCACGGGCGGCCCCGCCGCGGCCGGCACCGTACGGCGGATCCGCGCCCACCTCGCGTCGCTGCCCGCGAACGGCGTCGGCTACGGGCTGCTGCGCCACCTCGACACCCGCGGACGCGAGATCCTCGCGGCCCGCGAACCGGCCCGCGTCGAGTTCAACTACCTCGGCCGCTTCGGGCTGCCCGAGGACACCGACTGGTCGTACGCGCCCGAGGAGGACGCGGCCGACATCGGCCCCGAGCCCGCGATGCGGCAGGGCCACGCACTGGAGATCAACGTGGTGACCGAGGACCGCCCGGACGGTCCCGTGCTGTCCGCCCACTGGGCGTACCTGGAAGAGCTGCTGCCGCGCGAGGCGGTCGAGGATCTGGCCCGGACCTGGTTCCGGGCCCTGGACGGCCTGCGCGCGTGGGCGGACGGCAACCCGCGCACACCCGAGAACCGAGGAGGCGGAACCCGATGACCAACCCGTTCGAGGACCCCGACGGCGTCTACCTGGTGCTCGTCAACGACGAGAACCAGCACAGTCTGTGGCCCGACTTCGCCGACGTCCCCGCGGGCTGGCGCGCCGTCCACGGCCCCGCCTCCCGGCAGTCCTGCCTGGAGTACGTCGAGACCCACTGGACGGACCTGCGGCCCCGCAGCCTGGCCGAGGCGATGGACGGCTGACCTGACCTGCCCCGAGGGGGACACGTCCCCCGCGGGGCGCGCGGCCCGGGGTCACGGAGCGGGCTGCTCCACCTCGGTCGCCGGCTTGCCGTCCACGGCCGCCGCCAGCTGCGGCACCAGCCGCTCCACCACGTACGGCAGGCTCAGCACGGAGACGAACGAGGTCGCGTGGCCGTAGTCGCTCGACTCGGCCACGAAGACCTCCCGGGCTTCCTTCACCACACCCAGGTCCTGGTACGAGGCGTCCGCGTGCAGCTTGGCGGCGTCCTTGGTGACGTCACCGGCGAACCACACGATGGCGTCCTGGTCGAGCAGGTCGGTGCGCTCCTTGCTGATGTTCGCGCCGAACTGGTCACCGATCGCCTTGTCCAGCCCCTGGGGCAGCGAGAACCCGAGGTCGGTGAGGAGCCGCGAGCGCGCGTCCTGGGTGCCGAAGACGAACATGCCCTCGTAGGGGGTGGCCATCAGTGCGGTCGCGCCCTTGAACTCGGGGTGCTCGGCCGCCGCCGCCTCGATGGTGTCCTCGGTCTCCTGGACCACTTCGGCGGCCCGGTCCGGCTTGCCGAGCGCCCGGCCGACCCGCTCGGTCAGCTCCTGCCAGGGAACGCCGTAGTCGTTGTACTCCTTCGGCTGGGCGACTACCGGCGCGAACGCCGACAGCGACTGATACTGCTCCTTGGTGAGCCCGCCGTACACCGCCAGGATCAGGTCGGGCCTGAGCGCGGCGATCCGCTCCACCTGGGGGCCGGTGCCGGTGTCCTTCAGGACGGCCGGGAGTTCGGCCCCGCCGAGCTTCTCCTCGGCCCACGGGCCGATGGCCCCCGGGTAGCCGCCCAGCCACTCGGTGGTGCCGACCGGCACCTTGCCGAGCGCCAGGACCGCGTCCTGGTCGGTGAGGCCGACCGTGACGATCCGCTTCGGCTCGGACTCGATCGTCGTGGAACCGTACTTGTGGCCGATGGTGACCGGGAAGGCGGACTTTCCGGAGGCGCTCGCCCCGGTGCCGGAACCCGAGGTGCCGGAGTCCGATTCGTCCCCGCCGCAGGAGGTGGCGGCGGTGAGGAGCAGGAGGGCGGAGGTGAGCGCGGCGGCGAGCCGTGGCGCTCTGCGGGAGCGGAACATCGGTGGTCCTTCGCTTCGGAGTCTGGTGGAGCGGAGTGACGCGGGGTGACGCGGGGTGGAGGCTGGGCCGGGCTTCGCGCGGGGCGGACCGCGCGGCCCGTCCCGGCAGATCCGCTTCCCTCACGTGTCCTCGCGGAGCGGCGGTCACAGCACCCGGACGCCGGACCCACAAACTTAGGCAAGGCTAACCACAACTGCCCTGCGGGGCCAGCCCTTCGGGGCGGCGGCGGGCGCGGTGGCGGGGGGCGCGAAGGCGCGGGGCGGGGGCGCGGGACCGGGAGCGAGGAAGGCGGCGATGTCAGTGCCGGATGCGAGGCTGGACGTCATGGATGAGGCGGAGTTCATGCGCGGCCGGGTCTACGGAGCCGAGCACGGGGACCCGGGGCCCCGGACCGGTCGTGCCTACGCGCAACTGGTGGGCGGCCCGCTGGACGGTCTGCTCCTGGACGTCACCGGCACGTTCGGGACCGGCGTGCCGGAGAGCGTCGCGCTGCCGACGGAGATAGGCCGCTACGGCCCCGGGGGACGGGCCGTGTACGCGCCCCGGCCGGCGGACGGCCGGCGGTTCGACTGGCAGGGGGACATCCGGTGACCGTCCCACCGGCGCCACGCGCGAGGCACCGGACATCCGGCGTGCGCCGGATTCCTGGCCTGCGCCGGAGGTTGGGGCCTGCACCGGCTTCCTTGCCTGTACTGCACCGGATACCTGGCCCCGGAACCAGTCGGCCTGCGCCGGATTCCTGGCCTGCACCGGAGGTTGGGGCCTGCACCGGCTTCCTTGCCTGTACTGCACCGGATACCTGGCCCTGGAAACAGTCGGCCTGCGCCGGAGACTCGGCCCACAACGGGCCCCGGCCCACAGCCGGCCCCTACCCACTGCGGACGTCCGGCCCGCGCGCCGGACGCGACCAGGGACGGCGCTCAGCCGCTCAGCCCGGCGGCCTGTCGCCGCAGGGCGGCCGCCAGGGCCTGGGCCGGCGCCGCGACGGCACCCGGCATCCGTACCAGGCTGACCCGCCGTACCTCTTCGGCGACGCCCGCCACGTCCACCAGGCGTACCCCGGAGGGCAGGACCGGAAGAAGCGCCGGGGTCGCCGTGGTGACCCCGGCCCCGGCGGCGACGAGATGGAGCCTGGTCAGCCAGTCCCGGGCGGTATGGCGGACCGCCGGGCGTCCGGGCAGCCCGGGCCAGACGCCCAGCAGGGGTTCGTCCGCGCTGCCCGGTCCGGCGATCCACGGCTCCCGCGCGATCTCCTCGGCGGTGACGTGGCCGCGTGCGCCGAGCGGGCCGTCCGCCGGCACCGCCACGGCCAGCCGCGTCCGGAGCAGCGGCTCGGCCCGCAGCGGCGGGTCCTCCGTGTCGGGGGAGCGGTGCGGTGGCCGGGAGGACAGCACGGCGAGATCCAGGGTGCCCGCGCGCAACGCACGCACCAGCGACGGGGTCGTGCCCTCACGCGTCGTCACCCGGACCCGGGGGTGGTCCCGGCGCAGCGCGGCCAGCGCCCCGGCCACGACCACCGGCCCGGCGGGAGGGAAGAAACCGAGGCGGACGACGCCGTCGTCGGCCGCCGCGCCGTGCAACTCCTCGTCGGCCGCGGCCACCGCGTCCAGCGCGACGACGGCGTGCCGCAGCAGCGCGCGCCCGGGGCCGGTCAGCCGCACACCACCGGGGTGGCGGTCGAAGAGCCGGACACCGGCCGCCTGTTCCAGCCCCGCCACCTGCCGGGAGACGGCCGACTGTGTGTACCCCAGCGCGTCGGCCGCCGCCGTGAACGTGCCCCGCTCCGCCACCTCGCGCAGCACCCGCAGCCCGACCAGTGTCATTTCCATGGGATCACCATGAGCAGACAGCATAGGAGGCATGCGAACCATTCGTTGGCGGAATGCCCGGCGCGCTCGTAGCGTGACGGACATGCCTCTGACCAACGTGTATCTGCGCAAGGGAACGACTCCCCAGTACCGGCGGGACGTCTCCCTCGGCATCCACCGGGCCATGATCGACGTGCTGGGAATCCCCGAGGACGACCAGTTCCACGTCTTCCACGAAGTCGACCCCGGCAACTTCCACATGCAGCCGGTGGCCTTCGGCCTGCCGCGCGGGGAACGCGCCATGTTCCTCCAGTTCTCCTTCAACCACCGCCCCGCCGAGCAGAAGACGGCGCTCTTCGCGGCCGTCGTCGACAACCTGCGCCAGTGCCCCGGAGTCCCCGAGGAGGACATCCTGATGACCGTGATCGAGACGGCGCGCGAGAACTGGTGGGCCGCGGGCCGCGTCGTCGACCCCGCCACCGGCTACGACGAGCGCATGGCAGCGCCCACGTCCACACCGACGCCGGGGACGGCGACGGCCTAAGGGGCGGACACGCGCTGACGGCGGCGGCCCGGCGGACACCCCGGTGCGGTCAGTCCCGCAGGTCCAGCCGCATCAGCACGCGGGAATGGCCGGCCAGCACCGAGGTGGTGTCGGCGGCGTGGGTGAACCCGGCGCGTTCGAAGTTCTTGCGGATCCCCGCGTACGCCATCGTCATGTCGACCCTGGCGTCACCGTTGTCGAGGGGATACGCCTCGATCACCGGGGCACCGTGGGAGCGGGCGAAGTCCACGGCACCGGCGATGAGCGCGTGCGAAACGCCCTTCTTGCGGTGCCCGGGGCGTACCCGGACGCACCACAGCGACCAGACCGGCAGGTCGTCGACGTGCGGGATCGTGCGGCTGCGGGCGAAGGAGGTGGCCGACCGCGGGGCGACGGCGGCCCAGCCGACCGGTTCGTCACCGTCGTACGCCAGCACCCCGGGCGGCGGATCGGCCCGGCACAGCCCGGCGGCGTACTCCGCGCGCGCCGGGCCCCGCAGCTCGTTGTCGAGCCTGGACGGGACACGGTGGCTCAGGCACCAGCAGACGGTGGCGCCCGGCGACTTCGGGCCGAGCAGGGCCCGCATGTCCTCGAAGTCCGAGGCGGGGCGTACGTCGAGGGTCATGCACGCCACGGTGCCACGGCGGGTGCGGCGCCGCCGCCGGCGCGAAGCCGTCGCCTCCCGGCTCTCCGCCGCCGACCCCGCCCCGCCGCCCGACGCCACCCCCGCGGCCGGGGTCCCCGACAACGTCCGGCGGTCACGGCCTGACAAGGTGGTGGGCATGCGTCTGTACGAAGAACGCCTCGCCGTATCCGGCACCTGGTTCTGGCTCAGCGCCCTGCCGGGCGCGATGACCGCCACCCTCCTGCTGCCGTTCGGACCCGCCGCCGCGCTCGGCGGCCTCGTGGTCACCGTCGCCCTGACGGCCCTGGGGCTGTACGCCTACGGCTCCGCCGCCATCGTGGTGACGGGCGGTCACCTCACGGCGGGCTCGCTGCGCTACCCCCTGACCTCCCTCGGCATGGTGGAGATCCTGGACGCCGAGGAGGCGTTCCTGTGGCGCACCCGGCGGGCCGACGTGTCCGCGGCGATGCTGCTGCGCGGCTATGTCCCGACCGCCGTGCGCATCGAACTCGACGACCCGGACCGCCCCGCGCCCTACCTCTACCTCTCCACCCGCCGGCCCGCCACGCTCCTCGCGGTACTGTCCTTCGCGCGCCGCTGACGACGCGGGATGGCGCTCGACACATCAGGCCGCCGCGGCGAAGCTGCCGGCGATCGCCGTGTCCGTGCGGGCGTGCACCACCAGCCGCGGCCCACGGGTGCCGCCGTCGGCCTCCAGCAGACGGCGCAGCGGCGCGCTGTGGGTGACCACGGACATGAGGATGCCGAGCCGGGCGCAGAACTGATGGGCCCGGAGCACGGCACTGACCGCCGCGCCGCCCGCCGCCCGGTCGTCGATGACGACGACCACCGGGCTCGGCCGGTGGGCGTCGACCAGATCCGTGATCCGGCTCGCCAGGCCGGCCCGGCCACCGATCCCGGGGTCCCGCTCCACCGTGATGACCAGCACCTCGTGCTCCAGACGGTACGACAGCATGGCAGCCTCCGATCCCCACCGTTCATGCCCGGTGTCTCCGGCAGTGAGAGTGCCCCGAGAAGCGCCCACGATGCCCTGGAGTCCCGGACGCGTACGCCGGCGGCCCCGCGCCGCCGGTCACCCGGACGGCGTACGGCACCGGCCCTGGACAGGGCCGACGGTCCACAGGCGGGCCCGTCCCGTCTGGTGGGAGTCGTCCGGCGGTGCGACGCTGGGAGGAGAACCCGGGAGGAAGCCGATGGGACGGGACGTTCCGGCTCTGGTCTTCACCCGAGAGGACCGCCGCCGCTACCGCATCAAGATGCAGGAGTGCCTCGACGCGTTCGCCCAGATGCTGCGCGAGTCACGGTTCGAGTCGGGGCGGCCCCAGGTGGGGCTGGAGATCGAACTGAACCTGGTCGACGCCGAGGGCGAGCCCGCGATGCGCAACAGCGACGCGCTGGAGGCGATCGCTGACCCGGCCTGGGACACCGAGCTGGGCCGCTTCAACCTGGAGGTCAACATCCCGCCGCGCAGTCTGACGGCGGGCGGTCCCGACGCCTGGGAGACCGAGATCCGGGCCGCGCTGAACCACGCCGACGAGCGGGCCAGGTCGGTCGGCACCCAGCTGATCATGACCGGCATCCTCCCCACCCTCCGCCAGGAGGACGCCGGCGACGCCGCCCTGTCGGAGAACCCGCGCTACCGCCTGCTCAACGACCAGATCTTCGCGGCCCGCGGCGAGGACCTGCGCATCGAGGTGGACGGAGACGACCGGCTGCGCACCTACGCGGACACCATCACCCCGGAGGCGGCCTGCACCAGCACGCAGTTCCACCTCCAGGTGTCACCGGACGAGTTCGCCGGCTACTGGAACGCGGCCCAGGCGATCGCCGGCGTCCAGGTCGCGCTGGCCGCCAACTCGCCCTTCCTCTTCGGCAAGGAACTCTGGCACGAGACCCGTGTCCCCCTCTTCGAGCAGGCCACCGACACCCGCCCCGAGGAGATCAAGGTGCAGGGTGTCCGCCCCCGCGTCTGGTTCGGGGAACGCTGGATCACCAGCGTCTTCGACCTCTTCGAGGAGAACCTGCGCTACTTCCCGGCCCTGCTCCCGCTGTGCGACGAGCAGAGCCCCACCGAGACACTCGACCGCGGCGACATCCCCGAACTCGGCGAACTCACCCTGCACAACGGCACCATCTACCGCTGGAACCGTCCCGTCTACGCCGTCGCCGGCGACCGCCCGCACGTACGCGTGGAGAACCGGGTCCTGCCGGCCGGCCCGACCGTCGCCGACACTCTCGCCAACGGCGCCTTCTACTACGGGCTCACCCGCGCCCTGGTCGAGGAGGAACGCCCGGTGTGGTCCCGGATGTCCTTCGCGGCGGCGGAGGAGAACCTGCACGCCGCGGCCCGGCACGGCATCGAGGCACGGCTGTACTGGCCCGGAACGGGCGAGGTGCCCGTCGCCGAACTCGTCCTGCGCCGGCTGCTGCCCCTGGCCCACCACGGTCTCGGACTCTCCGGCATGGACGCGGCCTGGCGCGAGCCGCTGCTCGGCGTCATCGAGCAGCGGTGTGTCACGGGCCGCAATGGGGCGACGTGGCAGAAGGAGATGTTCCACCACATCCGCGCCTCGGCCCACTGCGACCGCCACGAGGCGCTGCGGCGGATGACCCTGCAGTACATCGACTACATGCACCTCAACGCCCCGGTGCACACCTGGCCGGTCGACTGACGCCGCCCGTCCACCGATGTCCCGGCCCACCCCGCGGCCCGGAGCGGGCCGGACAGCCGGCCCCGCCCCACACTGCCGCGGCCGGCCCCGCCGACGGCAGTCGTGCCGACGGCTCGCGGCATCCCCGCTCGGGTTCCGCGGGTGGCCGCCCCGCGTCGCCGTGAGCCCCTCAAGCGCGGCTCGGCCCGCGATCTGCTGGCCGAGCCGCCGCGCGCCGGCGATCACGTGACGGGCGCACACCCGCTCCGCACGACGTGGCCGCGCCGACGGCCGGACGGAGGCCGAAGCCGCAGCAGGCGAAAGGGAGGCGGCCCGACCCCTCGCCGCGGCCCTGGGCCGCGCGGCGCACGCACGGCGTGATACCACTGCACTCGGCCGTGGCCCAGCTCACCTCGGGCGCCGCCCGCCCCGCCGGGCCCACTGACGGGGCGGCCCGCCTCCCGGGGCTCCGCGCCGACCCGGTCGTCGTCACTGCCGACGGTGACCTGCCCACCGTACCTACGACCCTGCTCGCGGAGGAGTCCCGGGACGGCGACGGCGCCCCGGTCTCCGTCGCCCGGCCCCCAGGCTCCCCAGCACCCCCCAGGACGGTGACCACCATGACGACACACACCATCACTGCCACCACCGATCCGGCCGTCCACCCGGCCCTCACCGCCGCCGCGCGCGCCGCCCTCGACGCCTACACGGCAGCCCGCGCCGCGCACGACCGTGCCACCCTCGCCGAGGCCGTGGCGACCGGCGCCGACGGCACCCCCACCCTGCGCATCGACCGCCTGGTCGAGGACGCGGTGATCGACGCTCTGCGCCCGCACGGCGTCAACATCCTGTCCGAGGAGAGCGGCTGGCTCGACCACGGCAGCGCCGTGTCCCTGGTCATCGACCCCCTCGACGGTTCCGCCAACGGCGCCGCCGGGGTTCCGCTGACCGCGTTCGCCGCCGCTGTGGCGGTCGACGGCGAGTTCACCGAGGCGTACACGGTGTGGCTCGACACCGGCCGCGCCTGGTGGGCCCACCGCGACCAGCCGGTGCCGTACCGCACCTCCGGACGCCGGGAACTGTCCGGTGCGGCACTGTCCTTGCTCCGCCCGCACACGGCCGAGCCCGGCCCGGCCGCCGCCTGGTGGGCCGCCGCCTCCCGCGCCGCCCGGGTCCGCATCCTGTCCACCACCTGCCTGGAGGCCGCGCTGGTCGCCGAGGGCGCCACCGACGCCTTCGCCGATGCCTGCTCGGACACCCACCGGCTGGTGGACCTGGCGGCGGCGGCCGTCATGGTGCCGCGCGCCGGGGGAGTGGTCCTCGACACCCGGGGCCGCCCCCTGGTCTTCGACACCGACCTGACCCGTCGCTGGTCGGGCATCGTCGCCGCCACCCCGGAACTGGGCGCCGAACTGGCCGACGTACTGACGACGGCGGCGGACGCGGTCACCGCTCCGGCGGCACCGGATGCCGGCTCATGACGGAGACCCGGTTGAACGCGTTGATGGTCACCGCGATCCAGATCACCGCCGATATCTGCGCGTCGGTGAGGACCGCGCGGGCCGCGGCGTAGGCGGCCTCCTGCGCGGGGAGGTCGGCCGGCGCGGTGGTGGCCTCCGCGAGCCCGAGTGCCGCGCGTTCCACGTCGTCGAACAGCCCGGCCTCCCGCCAGGCGGCCAGTACGCCGAGCCGCTGCGTCGTCTCACCCGCGCGCAGTGCCGCGCGGGTGTGGACGTGCAGACAGAAGGCGCAGCCGTTGATCTGCGACACTCGCAGGTTGACCAGCTCCACCAGGGTCCGGTCAAGACCCGCGTCGTCGGCGACCGCCCGGACCGCCTCCGACGTCCGTACCAGCGCCCGGTACGCCTCGGGGCTCTGCTTGTCGATGAAGACACGGCTGCTCAACTCGGACTCCCTGGGGGCCGCCGCCAGGGCGGAGCGGGCAAGTGATTGAAGGTGAAAGTAGCATGAGGGGCGGAGGTGGTCATCGATGAGCAACGTCGAGACGGAACCCGCACGGACTCGCTGCGGACCCACGAAGGACGACGCCCGGCGGCCGGAGGAAGGCCGGGTCGACGTCCTCGCCCCGCGCGACGTCCCCCTGGGCGGCCCGCGGGCCATGACGGTCCGCCGCACCCTGCCGCAGCGGGCCCGGTCCCTGATCGGCGCCTGGTGCTTCGCCGACCACTACGGCCCCGACGACGTGGCCCGCACCGGCGGCATGGACGTCGCGCCCCACCCCCACATCGGTCTGCAGACGGTCAGCTGGCTGTTCAGCGGGGAGATCGAACACCGCGACAGCCTCGGCACCCACGCCTACGTCCGCCCCGGCGAGCTCAACCTCATGACCGGCGGCCACGGCATCTGCCACTCGGAGGTGTCCACCCCGCGGACCACCGTCCTGCACGGCGTCCAGCTGTGGGTGGCCCTCCCGTCCCAACACCGCGACACCGACCGGGACTTCCAGCACTACGCGCCCGAACCCGTGCACATCGACGGCGCGAAGGTCAGCGTCTTCCTCGGTTCCCTGGCCGGTTCCGTGTCACCGGTACGGACCTTCACGCCCCTCCTCGGCGCCGAAGTCACCCTCGCCCCGCACACCACGGTCACTCTGCCCGTCGACCCTGCCTTCGAGCACGGCCTCCTGGTCGACCAGGGCGGACCGCACCTGAACGACACCGCGCTGCACCCCGCCGAACTGGGCTACGTACCCCCCGGCACCGACACCCTGACCCTCCGCAACGACTCTCCCGAACCGTCCCGCACGGTCCTGCTCGGCGGGCCGCCGTTCGAGGAGGAGATCATCATGTGGTGGAACTTCATCGGACGGTCACACGAGGAGATCGTGCAGGCTCGCGAGGACTGGATGAAGGGGAACCGCTTCGGCGAGGTGCACGGCTACGACGGGGCACCGCTGCCCGCGCCGGAACTGCCGAACGCGCCCTTGAAGCCGCGACGAAGGGCGCGCTGACCTGCGGATACGGCGCGCCGCACGTCGGAAGCCACCCCACAGTCCGCCTGAAATAAAATCGCCGGACTCTACGAGCCTCGGGGCATCTCACCCGCGTGGGTGATGATCCCGCTACCTCCTTGCGGAGCTGCTTCAACTCGGCATGCTCGGCGCTGGTCAGCCGGTCGTCGCGTTCGCCGCTGTCCGCCTCGGCCTGGCGGACCCAGCCGCGCAGAGCCTCCTTGTGGATGCCCAGGTCCTTCGCGACATGCGCGACCGGACGGCCGGTGGTGCGGACCTCGCGGACGGCACGCTCACGGAGCTCGTCCGGGTACTTGCGTGGTGCTGGCACTGCTCGTGGTTCTCCTTCGGGCCAGGATCATAAGCCTGGCTTCAGGGACTCCACGAAACCGGGGTCAGCTCAGTCGAAGGCTCCCTGGCCGACTCGGAGGACATCGGCCTGGACGAGGAGGAGCGGACGATGCTGATCGAGGTGCTGGCCAACTTCGCCGGGCATCGCGCCCGCTCCGGCGCACACCGGACGTTCCCCCTCCACGGCCTGCTGGAAGAGGTCGACCGCCTCGCCGACCAGTACGACGACGGCCTGCTGGGCCGACCCGGCCGCCGCCTGGCGGACCGCCTACGCGAACTCACCAGCCGCTGATCCGACGCTGCCGGAAGCCGCAGGGGGTTTCTCCGGGCGCAGCCACAGGGTTACCGCGACGGTGACCCACTGGCCCTGGACCAACTTGACCTCGGATTTCACCTGCTCGGGGCCGAGCAGGCGTTCCTCCACTTCGCGGGCACATCCCGCGGCTGTGGCCGGACCAGCAGGCGGAGTTCACCCTGCGGAGTCGTGTCTTCCCGCGTGCGGTGCCGTTAGCCCGTATGGACCAACAAGCCAATCGAAGGAGTGTCTGATGAACAGCAAGGTACGCGGTATGACCGCGGCGGCGACGCTGGCATTGGGAGTGCTGGCCGGCGGCGCCGGTACGGCGCAGGCGTCGGGTAACGACAACCATCACGAGTCCAAGCCGGAGACCGACTGCCGCAACAGCAGCTACGGGGCGGCCGCGGTCCTGTCCCCGACCTATTACACCCACAACCAAGGTGACAACGTCCGCCAGTGCTCGGCTGCGGATCAGGCCAACCATCCGTCGCTGTCCAGCCTGACCGGTCTGCTCAATGTGATCTGACCGAGATTCCCCGCACGGCGTGCGGTCCGGACAGCCCACGCCCTGATCCGAAAGGCTCGAAATGTCCCTGCCCACTCCTCCCAGGGCAAGCACTCCGGTCCGTCACGTCGGCGCGGGCCGTCGATGGGGTGCCCGCCTCAGCATCCTGGGCGTGACCGCGCTCGCCCCGCTCCTCACGACCGCCCCCGCTCACGCTCAGGGCGTCGACCTGTCGAGTCTTCCAGTAGTCGGAGGTCTTCTGGGTGGCGGCGCCGAGGCCGTTGGGGATGCGCTGGACGAAAGTACGTAGGCCTAAAGAGACCGGAGCACTGATTCCGGCGCCGACGCCCTTTTACCTGCCGGTCGCGCTCAACGGGCCGCCCGTGCGAAGAATGCTTCGACGCTGGCGCGGATTCGGCGCTCCTCGAACGGTCGCGCCTGGCTGTTTTGGGGAATGTCAACGAGATCCAGAAACAGCGCCGGCGGCTCGCAGCGGTGCGCACCGGCCCAATCTGTCGTCCCTGGAGCGGATCAAGAGAGCACCCATTGGGGAGGGTGTCCCGGGTCGGACGGGCAGGTGAAGACGTGCAGGTCTCGGTCACGGCCGAAGCGGAGTCGGGTTCGGCGACGGACTGGTCGCCCCAGATCGAGGCCCTACCTTGCCGGGACAGATTGCGGTCTTCGAGCGGCATCCAGCTGTGGGAGTCGGGGTCCATCTCGCCGCCTCCCGGCCGTCAGCAGGAGCCGCATCGGGGCCCGACAGGACGCGCAGGCTATGTCCATCGGGCCCGTGGACGCCCAGTTGGGAAAGCCGCCGACCCGCCAGCCGGGCGGGATCGAGAGAGCGCCCTGGTAGTTCGGTGCGTCGCGGCCGCCTTCCACCGTCTGGGCGTCATCCCAGGCGTCGATGCGGGCGATCAGATCCGCAGGCAGCGTGTGTCGTCCTCCGCCCACGGATAGGTGTCCACCTCCTCGGGGTGCAGGACACAGGGTTCTGGGAGTTCGTGCTCCCACCGGAGCAACGGCACTTCAGGCGCGGCAGCAAGGAAGCGGTCCGCGCGCTCCGTCTGCGCGGCCAGCCTCCACTGCAGGAGGTATCGGCGCTCGAGGTGAGGGCCGTGCGTGAAGGGGCAGCGGAAAAGCTGCACAAGGTCAGCGCCGCCGGGACCGGCGGCAAGGCCAGGAACGTCCCGGCCGAAGAACTGAGCGAGCCCCACGAACGGCACCGGACCGCCCTGCCCCGGGCTGCCGGCACCGGGCGACGGGCGGCTTTGAGGTGACACGCCCGCGGCCCGGGCAGCGCGGATCTCATCCGGTGCGTATCCCTCCGTCTTGGGCTCGTGCGGCTCGCGGCAGAACGGCCACGACTCGTCGCTGGGCCACAGCAGCGGCCCGCTGACATGGCTGTCGTGCCGCCCGGGCCGCCCCGGCCGCAGGTGCAGGCGGGTCGTCCGCCCTCGGTACGCCGCAAGCTCCGGGAACACGGCCTCCACGGCGACCGGCCTGTCCGGCGTTGTCCTGGTCATAGGCGGAACGTACGCGGCCGGGAACGTGTCACGCGAACGGGTTACCAGGGGGACAGCTGGGAGGTCACATCAGCGTGCCCCGGGCCGAGCACAACCACGTCCCTGACACAAGCACGTAGGGGTTCCCAGATCTCGGCAACATGTCTTCCCGGAGGAAGGGAGCGTTCCTGCCCCTGATCAACAGACGTTCTCGAAACCAACCAACAGAGCCAAACCACTGCCCTGACCAGTTCGAACACGCCTGTACCCCTCGATAAGAGGCGGTTCATCACAGCGCGGCCAGGGCGAAGGCGGCGGAGGTGGCGGAGGCGACGACGAACTGGGTGAAGCCCAGCCACAGCATCGTCGGACGGCCGGCGGCCCAGCCGAGCCGTACGGCGGCGGCGAAGGCGTGCGGGAGGCCATCCGCCAACAGGTGGTACACGCGATGTCCTCGGCATGCGAACCTGCGCGGTAACCGACCTTCTGCGGCAGGGCGGTGGGGGTCTCGGGGCGGTCGCGGGGTCGGCGGGACGTGAGGAAGCCTTCTCTGAACTAGGCAGTTTCGTTTGGATCAGCCGGTCGTTGGTCCGGGTGTGCCGTTGGCTGATGCGCAGTGGGCGCGGATAGAGCCGTTGCTCCCGGACCGGACGCCGAAGCGGGGAGACCGCTGGCGAGACCATCGCGAAGTGATCGACGCGATCGCCTACAAGTTCCAGATCGGAAAGGGCGTCGAGCACGCCGTCGGCCAGTGGCTGCAGGACAATGGCGTCGATCACGGCCCCGGCATCTCCCGCATCGCTGTCGCCGGCGAGTTGGTCGGCGGGTGCGAGTAGTGAGGCCCGACGTGATGCGGACGGTGTGTCAGGCGTTGCTCGCTGCGGTGGCGTAGTCGTCGTAGAAGCCGCAGCCGGTCTTCACGCCGAGGCGGCCGGTGTCGACGTACTCGTGGAGCAGTCGGCGGGGCCCTTCGGGCAGGTGCGGATTCTCCGCGGCGTAGTGGTTTTCGATGTCGAGGACGACGTCCAGGCCGACCTGGTCCATCATTCGGAACACCCCGACCTTTGCGCCGGTGTTCACCTGGAACATCGCGTCGAATTCCTCCGGCGTGGTCACCCCTTCGGCCACGACCTCCAGCGCCTCGCGCTTGATCGCGGCCCAGACCCGGTTGAAGATGAAGCCGGTGCTTTCCCGGCGGGCCTCGAAGGGGTGCACTCCGTAGCGCGGCAGCTCGTTCTTGAGCCGCTCAATGATCGCGGGGTCGGTGGCCCCATCGCTCATCAGGTCGACCGCGTTCTGCGCCGGCGGCATGTAGAAGTGCATGTTCAGCACCCGCTCCTTGTGCTCCACTCGGTCGACGAACAGGCGGGAGGCGTAGGAGGAGGAGTTGCTGGCCAGGATCGTGTCGGCCGGGGCGATCCGGTCCAGATCGGCGAACAGGGTGCGCTTGAGCTCCAGCCGCTCGGGCACCGCCTCGACGACCAGCCACGCATCGGCCAGCGCGGCCTCCAACGTGTCGACGCCGACCACCCGGCCTTCGGTGGCGCCGGGGCGGGCGGCGACCACCTGCGGCAGCTCTGCGGTGACGTAGTTCAGGGCCGCGGTCCGGACGTCGGCAGACAGATCGTACAGGCGCACCAGCCCACCGTCGGAGGCGAACATCATCGCGATGCGGCGGCCGAGGGTGCCTGCGCCGATCACCGCGACCGGGCGAGCGGCGGTCTGGCGAGAAGTGTGGGTCATCACGGGACTCCCTTGTGCGCGTTCGGTCGGGCGGGTTGCCCGACACGCAAACTCGATGCAAACTGTACTCAATACGTTTTGTATCGCAAGGAGAGTGGAGCAGTGCGCGAGTCCGAGGTGGCGCGTCAGGCGCTCACGCCGCTGGGAGTGCCGGTCTATCCGGTGCGGGCGACCCGGTTCACCGACCGGGAGTACTTCAACATCGTCTACCGCACCGACCCCGACGCCCTGCGCACGGTGGTGCCCGAGCCGCTGGGCGTGCCAGAGCCGCTGGTGCGGTTCGAAGTGATGAAAATGGGTGACGTCGAGGGCTACGGCCCCTACCTGGAGTGCGGCCAGGCGATCGCCGTGGGGTTCGACGGCGAGGCGGGCGAGTACCTGCACGCCATGTATCTGGACAGCTTCGCCGCCACGGCCGCGGGCCGCGAGCTGAGCGCCTACCCCAAGGTGGCCGGCAGCCCGGCACTGTTCACCGACACCGGTGCGCTGGTCGGCACCCTGGACCGCGGCGGACAGCGGGTGGCCACCGCGACCATGCCCTACAAGTGGCAGCCCCTCGACCTCGATGCGGCCCGGGCGGAGATCACGGTTCCCACCTTCGCGCTCAAGCAGGTGCCCAACGTGTTCACCGGGCAGTTGCGCGCCTCGGACCTGGTGCGCACCGAGATCACCGACATCGTGGTCAAGGAAGCCTGGACCGGGCCCGCCCGCCTGCAGCTGTTCGAGCACGCGATGGCCCCTCTGGCCGATCTGCCGGTGCTCGAGGTCGTCTCCGCCAGCCACATCCTCACCGACCTGACCCTCAGCCCGGTCACCTCCGTGCACGACTACCTGCACAGCGGCTCGCCCCTCAGCCAGGAGTCAGGCTCGCAGCCGCCGAAGGAGAGGATGGCCCGATGAATCACCCGACCGCCCCCGCATCCGCCCGACCGCCCCGCCAGCGCAAGGCGACCCGCGCGCAGCTGATCGCCGCGGCCGCCGACCTGTTCGCCGAGCACGGCACCACCAACGTCAGCATCGGGGCGATCTGTGAACGCGCAGGGTTCACCCGCGGCGCGTTCTACTCCAACTTCAAGACCGTCGACGACGTCTTCTTCGCCTTGTACGAACAGCGCAACGCCGAGGTTCAGCAGCGGCTGGAGGCGCTGGCCGCCGACACGCCGCCTCCCGGCGAGTCTCGCTTTTCCCTGGAGCCCGTCGTGGCCACGGTGTTGCGGGCGCTGCCCATGGACCCGCAGTGGGTCGCGATCCGCACGAGTTTCGCAGGTCAGGCCCAGCACCGGCCAGAGGTCGCGGCCGTACTGCGCGAACACGCCGAGCAGCTTCGCCGGCACCTCCAGCCACTGCTGATGCACGCCCTGGAGCTCACCGGCCGTCGACCGCTGGACTCCCCGGCAGCCTTCACCCGGGCCGTCATCACCGCGCACGTCGGCGCGATCACTCAGTCGCCGCTCCACGACGACCCCGAAGCCGTCCGCGAAGCCGTCGTCCGCGGCATCGTTCTCGGCCTCACCACCGACCAGTGAACAACAGTGCCTCCGCTCAGCTCAGTGGCTGTTGTCGTTCCGCCCGTGAGGTGAGCGCCTCGAAAAAGCGTGTGGCAAGTGACCTGTCCAGGTGTAAGTCCGTGAACGAGAAGGAGGCACAGTGTCTCTGCTGATGAAAGCGATGGTGCAGGCCCTACGGCTGCGACCGAAGCCTCTCGCCTCGGCCGATGCGATCGCCGCGGAGATCGACCGTGACCGCCCCAACGCGGAGGTGCCGCGCACCCTCCTCAGGGCGTACAACGTCCGCCGGAGCAGCATCGAGGGCATGCCGGTCATCACGCTCACCCCGAAGGGTGTTGACCCCGAGGGGGAGCTGCTCTACACGCACGGCGGCGCGTACGTGCACCCGCTGGTCACACCGCACTGGCACATCATCGGAAACCTGGGGCTGACCACCCCGCTGCGCGTGACTGTCCCTCTGTACGCGCTCGCCCCCGAGCACACCGGCGACGAGACCTACCCCAAGCTCCACAAGCTCTACGACAGCCTGACCGAATCCGGATTGCCGCTGATCACCGCGGGCGACTCAGCCGGCGGCGCCCTCACCATGGCGCTCACCATCCGCGCCCGGGACGACCACCGTCCTCTTCCCGGCGCGGTCCTGCTGTTCTCGCCCTGTGCAGACGCGACCCTGACCAACCCCGACATCCCAGCCATCGAGCCGCGAGACCCCATGCTCGGCAGCGAAGGAGCGCGATGGGCCATGAGCCGCTGGGCCGGCGACCGCCCCCTGCAACACCCCTGGCTCAGCCCGGTCAACGACAGCCTGCGTGCCCTGCCCCGGATCTCCGTCTTCCACGGCGAACGCGACATTCTGTGCCCCGACGCCAAGAAGATGGTCGCCAAGGCCAAGACCACCGGCACCAATGCCGAGATCAACCTCTACCCCGACGCCTTCCACGTCTTCGTCGGCCTGCCACAACTTCCCGAATCGCGGGCAGCCCTCGCCCACGCCAGAGGGATCATCAAAACCGTCACCGCGACCTGACCCCACCACGAGGCGGACGCCGCCCCGGGCCGCGCTGCCCGTCCCCGTCGTCAGGCGTTCTCTGAGTCGGGAACTCTGTTCAGATATGAGGCGAGTCGTTCGAGGATCTCGTCTGCGGTCCTAGTACTGCAACGGTGCTTGTCGTGGCTGGTGGCCAGGTCTGGGGATGTGTCCGGGTCGTTTGTAGTGGCTGGTGCGGGCCTGGTGTTGTCGTCGGCGGCGCCAGGTCGATCAGTGCGGGATGTGCTCGACGGGTGTGGGCCGGCGGCTGGTGAGGCGGGTGATCAGCCGTCGTATCTCGGCGGGGCTGAGGTGGATGAGCTGGGAGGATCCGTTTCTGCTTTCCCGGCATCCAGCTCTCGGGCTCGCAGGACGGTCAGGCAGGCGTGGGCGGCCATGGCGAGGGTCATGTGGCGGTGCCATCCGGGGTAGCGGCGGACCGGGTAGTCGTCCAGTCCGCATTCCTGCTTGGCGCTCTGGAAGCACTCTTCGATGGCCCACCGGCTGCCCGCGATGCGGATCAGGTCTTTCAGTGTGGTGCCGGCGGGGCAGTAGGCGATGTAGTAGGAGATCTCCTGCGGGCGGTGCGACGCTGCGGCGGGCGATCACCCAGTGGCGGCGGTCGGGCCGGTGCCACGGTCTGACTTCGACGCGTGCTCAGTCGTAGATCCGCGGGCCGTGAGCCCCGCTGCCGCAGGAACGACGTTTCCATTTCTGCCGGGCAAGGCCGTTGAACAGGTCGTGGACGGGGTGGTCGATCGCCCAGCGGGTGACCACGGTGTCGTGGCGGGGGGTGGCCATGACGTGGAAGACGTCCGCCCGCTCCAGCTCGGACCGCCAGCCCTTGGAGAAGCCGTAGGCGGCATCCGCGGTCACCCACCGGAACGGGATCTTGTCCGCGATAGCGCGGCGGACCATCGCCTTGGCCATGGTTTCGGAGGCGACCTCGTCGCCGATGCCGGCCCGGTGGCATCTTTCCCGGTCGTCGGTCCACGAGGTGAGCAGATACAGACGCCGGTCGATCAGCGTCCGCCCACGGTCGGTGGCATAGGCGAGGAAGACGCCGACCTGGCAGTTCTCCGTCCGCCCAGCGGTGCCGGAGTACTGCCGCTGCACTCCTGCCGACCGAGCCCCCTTCTTCAAAAAGCCCGTGTCGTCCACGACGAGGACCGCGTCCGGGTCGCCGAGATTGTCGGCCACGTACCGGCGCACGTCGTCGAGGACCTCGTCGGCGTCCCACTCGATCCGGTTCAGCATCCGGTGGATGCGGTCCGGGCCCGCGGGGCCGGCTTCCTCCGCCAGCGTCCAGCCGTTCTTCCGCTGCAGCGGAGCGATCAGGCCCCGCATATAAGCCAGTGCGGAGTTCCGGGGCTCCGACCTGCTGAAACGGTGCACGGCCTCCAGTTCACCCGCCCACAACCTGACATCAGCAAGGTCCCCACCCACAACCACACCAACGACCAACCTGGCCACCAGTCACGACAAGCACCGTTGCAGTACTAGTCTTCTGAGTCAGGAATTCTATTCAGATGTGTAGGGTCGCCTGGTGGCGCGTACTGGGCGGCCGAAGGCCGAGTTGATCCTGTCGGATGAGGAGCGGGCTGCGCTGGAGGGGTGGGTGCGGCGCCTTACCCCGCAGGCGTGGGCTTTGCGGTGCCGGATCATCCTGGCCTGCGCGACCGGCGCGTCCAACACGGACGTGGCCGCACAGCTCGGTTCGACACCCCATGCGGTGGGCCGCTGGCGAAAGCGGTTCGTTGAACACCGGATCGCCGGGCTGGGTGACATGCCGCGGTCCGGCGGGCCCCGGACGGTCACCGACGAGCAGGTCGCCGCGGTGGTGAAGCGGACACTGGAGACCGCGCCGAAGAACGTTACGCACTGGTCGACGCGGGCGATGGCCACGGAGATGGGTCTGTCGCAGTCGACCGTGTCGCGGATCTGGCGGGCCTTCGGCCTGCAGCCACACCGCACCGAGACGTTCAAGCTGTCGACGGACCCGTGCTTCGTCGACAAGGCGCACGACGTGGTCGGCCTCTGTCTGGACCCGCCCGAGCGGGCCTTGGTGTTCTGTGTCGACGAGAAGTCGCAGATCCAGGCCCTGGACCGGTCCCAGCCGGTGCTGCCGATGATGCCCGGCGTCCCGCAGCGGGTCACCCACGACTAGGCAGTTTCGTTTGGATCACCGCGCTGACCAGAGGAAGATGCCCGCGATGTGGAGTCCGGCGAGGTAGATGGTCGCGGTCTTCTCGTAGCG
>NZ_JBVHEO010000027.1:0-54064 GCF_055562815.1 Streptomyces sp. NPDC016677
GCAGGGGGGACCCTGTGGGAGAGTAGGACGCCGCCGAACAATTTTTGGAATAGAGGGGAACCCCCGCACCTTTCGGTGCGGGGGTTTTCTGCGTTTAGGGTCAAGGTATGCGCTACGACCTGGTTATCTTCGACAACGACGGCGTGCTCGTCGACAGTGAGCCGATCTCCAACCGGCTGCTGGCCGGTTACCTCACGGAGCTCGGGCATCCGACCTCGTACGAGGACTCATTGCGGGACTACATGGGGGCCGCGATGCATCGGGTCCATGATCTGATCGGGGAGCGGACCGGGCGGGGGTTGCCCGCCGATTTCGACGATGTCTTTCATGGGCGGGTGTTCGCGGCCTTCGAGGCGGAGCTGGAGCCGGTGCCCGGGGTGGTCGGGGTGCTGGAGAAGCTGGCCGGGGACGGGGTGGCGTACTGCGTGGCGTCGTCCGGGAGTCATGAGCGGATTCGGGTGGGGCATCGGAAGACCGGGCTGGACCGGTGGTTCGATGACGGGCGGATCTTCAGCTCGGAGGATGTGGGGCGGGGGAAGCCGGCGCCGGATCTGTTCCTGTACGCGGCCGAGCGGATGGGTGTGGCGCCGGAGCGGTGTGTGGTCGTCGAGGACAGTCCGCTCGGGGTGGCGGCGGCTGTGGCGGCCGGGATGGATGTCGTGGGGTTCACGGCCATGACGCCGGCGGAGAAGCTGGGCGGGGCCGGGAAGGTGTTCGCGGACATGCGGGAGCTGCCCGGTCTGCTGTCCTGACTGACATCTGTCACGGGGGGACGCGGACGGTTGTCTCTACTGGCGTCCCGGCTTCCGACGGGACGCTGGGGGCATGAGGACACACAGCGACCTGCGCCGGACCCTCGTTTCCCTGCTCCTGGACGTGGGGGTGCCCATCGGGGCGTACTACGTGCTGAAGGACGGGGCCGGGGTCAGTACGCTCGCGGCGCTCGGGTGGAGCGGGGTGGTGCCGCTGCTGCGGGCCGGGTGGGGACTGGCGGGGCGTGGGGCGGTGAACTGGCTCGCGCTGCTGATGCTGCTCGCCAATGGGGTGGGGTTGGTGGTGGGGGCCGGGGCCGGGGACCCGCGGGTGATGCTGGTCCGGGACAGCATGGTCACCAGTGTGGTGGGGGTCGTGGTGCTGGGGTCCGTGGTCGTGGGGCGGCCGATGATGTCGGGGGTGGTGCGGCCCTGGGTGGTCAAGGGGGATGCGGGGCGGGAGCGGGCCTGGGGGCGGTTGCGGCGGGAGTCGGTGGCGTTCCGGCGGGCCGAGCGGCGGTTCACCGGGATGTGGGGCGTCGCGTTCGTGGGGGAGTCGGCGGTGCGGGTCGTGGGGGCGTACGTGCTGCAGGTCGACGTGATGGTGTGGCTCGGGACCGTGGTGATGTGCGGGGTGCTCGGGGTGACCTTCGTGGTCAGTGGGGCGCTGGTGGCCGGGCCCATGGCGCGGATGGTCGGGCGGGAGGCGTGCGCCGTGGAAGGTGAGGTCGGTTCATCTTCGGCGGTACCTACCCAGCGGTAGGGCGGGGTCCTACGCTCGCCGCCATGACGGATGTGCCGCGGCGGGGCAGGGTCTCTCTGGCGTTCGCGTTCTTCGCCCAGGGCGTGGCGTTCGCGCTGCTGGTGACGCGCATTCCGGCCGTTCAGGACCGGTACGGGGTCTCCGACGGGCTGCTTCCGGTGTTCCTGGCGGCCGTGCCGGTGCTGGCCGGGGTGGGGAGCGTGGTGACCGGGCGGCTGGTGCGGGGGGTGCGGCCGAGCCGGGTGCTGCGGTGGTCCCAGCCGGTGGTGCTGTCGGCGCTGCTCGGGGTGGGGCTCGGGGACGGGATGACCGCGCTGGCCGTCGCGCTCGGGGCGTTCGGGCTGGCGGTGGGGGCGTTGGACGCCTCGATGAACATGCTCGGGGTCAGTCTGCAGCGGGCGTACGGGCGGAGCATCATGCTCGGATTCCATGCCGCGTACAGCTTGGGCGGGATCGTGGGGGCCTCGCTGGCGTGGGCGGGGGCGCACTGGGGGCTGGCGCTGTGGGTGTCGTATCTGCCGGTGGTCGCGGTGCTGGTGCCGGCGGCGCTGGTGGGGAGCCGGTGGTATGCGGACGGGGGTGGGGAGGAGGGAGGAGGTGCCGGTGGCGGGGGCGGCGCGGGGGTTCGGGTGCTGTTGCCGTTGTGTCTGGTGATGACGTTCGCGTACATCGGGGACTCGACGGTGTCCAACTGGAGTGCCAAGTATCTGCGGGACGTGCTGGGGAGTTCGGAGCAGCTGGCGACCGTGCCGTACGGCGTGTACATGGTGACCACGTTGGTCGGGCGGGCGCTGGGGGATCTCGGGGTGCGGCGGCTGGGGGCCGTGGTGGTCGTGCGGGGCGGGGCGCTGGTGGCGGCGGCGGGGTTCGCGGTGCTGGCGGGGGCGCCGGGGGCCTGGGTCGGGATGGCCGGGTTCACGCTGCTGGGGGCGGGACTGTGCGTGCTGGTGCCGCAGACGTTCGCGGCGGCGGGGCGGTTGTTTCCCGGGGCTTCGGACGCGGCTGTGGCGCGGCTGAACGTCTTCAATTACGTGGGTTTCCTGGTGGGTTCGCCTTTGGTCGGGGCGCTCGGGGGTGTGTGGAGTTATCGCGGGGCGATGCTGGTGCCGATGGCGTTGGTGCTGGTGACGGTCGTGTACGCCCGGTCGTTCGAGGCGGGCGGGGCCGACCGATACGGTGGCGGGCATGAGCGGGCGCGCGCGGCTGATGTGGGACCAGGCGGTAACGGGCTATGACTTCGGGCCGGATCATCCGATGGACCCGGTGCGGCTCGCCCTGACGCGCGGTCTGGTCGGTGCCTTCGGGCTCGACCGGGAGCTGGACGTCGTAGCGGCGAAGGCGGCCGGGGAGTCGACGTTGCGGCTGGTGCACCGGGAGGACTACATCGCCGCGGTGAAGGCGGCGTCCGCCGATCCGGGGGCGGCGGATCCCGCGTACGGGCTGGGGACGGTCGACGATCCGGCGTTCGCGGGAATGCACGAGGTGTCGGCGCTGATTGCCGGGCAGTCGGTGGGGGCGGCGGAGGCGGTGTGGCGGGGGGACGCGCTGCACGCGGTGAACTTCGCGGGCGGGCTGCATCACGCGATGCCGGGGGCGGCGTCGGGGTTCTGCGTGTACAACGACGCGGCGCTGGCGATCGCGCGGCTGCTGGAGCTGGGTGCCGAGCGGGTCGTGTACGTGGATGTCGACGTGCATCACGGGGACGGGGTGCAGGCGGCGTTCTGGGAGGACCCGCGGGTGCTGACGGTGTCGTTGCACGAGCATCCGCGGATGTTGTTCCCGGGGACCGGGTGGCCCGAGGAGACCGGGGCGGACGGGGCGGCGGAGGGGTCGGCGGTGAACGTCGCGTTGCCGGCGGGGACCGGGGACGCGGGGTGGCTGCGGGCGTTCCACGCGGTGGTGCCGGAGCTGGTTTCCTCTTTTCGGCCGCAGGTGCTCGTGACGCAGCACGGGGCGGACACGCACTTCGAGGATCCGTTGGCGCATCTGGCGGTGTCGGTGGACGCGCAGCGGGCGGTGCAGGTGGCGTGCCATGAGCTGGCGCACGAGTACGCCGGGGGGCGGTGGGTGGCGCTGGGCGGGGGCGGTTACGCGGTGGTGGACGTGGTGCCGCGGTCGTGGACGCATCTGGTGGGGATCGCGGCGGGGCGGGAGGTGGCGCCGGAGGCGGTGATCCCGGAGTCGTGGCGGGCGGAGGTGTACGCGCGGACCCGGCAGTTGGGGCCGATGCGGATGACGGACGGGCGGTGGCCTGTGTCGTGGGCGGAGTGGGAGGCGGGGTACGACCCTGCGGACCGGGTGGATCAGGCGGTGGTGGCGGCTCGGCGGGCGGTGTTTCCGTTGCGGGGGTTGTTGGCGTGACGGGTGGCGGCCGACGGTCGTGCGGTCGTGCGGGTGCGGTCGTGCGCTCTTGGGTGGGGGCGCGGCCCGAGTGGGCGAGGTGCCGGCGCGGGTCCTCACCTCGTGAGTGGGCCGAGTGGGTGCAGTTGCGGGGAAACGGGGGTGGGGCGGGGGGTGGGTTCGGGAGCATCGGGGGGTGGTGTCGGTCCGTGAGCTTCGTGATCATCTGCTCGGTGCCCGGCTGGCCGGGGTCGTGGCGACCTCGCGGGAGAGGAGTCTGCGCAGTTATCGGCTGTTCGCGGCCCGGGATCCGCGGGTGCTGCTGGGGCTCGATCCCGTAGGGGCCTGGCGGCAGCGGGACGTGATCGCGCTGATGGCGGACCGGTGCGGCGTATCGGCCGACCCTCGGTGCGTCACGGGGCAGGACGTGATCGATCCGGACCGGACGCTGAGCGCTCTGGACGCCTTCGCGGACCGGCTCGCGGAGGCCGCCCGGCGTGCGGCCCCGGTCGTGCTCGGGACCGGACATCCGCACCGGCTGCTCGGTTTCTACGCCGCCTTGGCGGACGCCCTGTCGGCGGCGGGATGTGCCGTTCTCACCCCGGCGCAGGGTCGCTGTGTCGACATAACGACCCGGTTCGGTCTACGCACGTACAACCTCGACTACGTACGAGGCGTCGCGTTGGTGCGGGAACCCGGCCCTGAACGCCCCGGTTGTGAGCCCGGCGCGCACACCCACTCACCCCTCCCGGTTCGGACCGCCCTGGCCGGTGCGGCGGAGGCCGGCGGGGTGCTGCCGGAGCTGGTGATCGGAGACCACGGATGGGTCTGCGGAGCAGGTCAGCTGGGGTTCGAGGCCATCGGGCTCGCTGATACGGACGACCCCGCGCTCTTCGTGGGGCAGGCAGAGGGGTGCGTGTCCGTCGTCGTTCCACTTGATGACGGCGTGCGGTCCGATTACTACCTCCCGCTTACCCGCTACGTACTCAATCGAGCGTGTCTGTCCCAGTAGGACGCCGATGCGTGCACCTCTTCCCCACTCGCATCACCCGCACCTACATTGGGGAGTGAGCACGCAGCGACGAAGAGTCACCGGAAGGGGAAGCCGGTGGCCGTCGAGTGCGGAAGGTTCAGGTGTGTCATGGCTGGAGACCAGAGGCCTCTGAGCGAGGTTCAGTTCCTTACCGTGGCGGAGGTCGCCTCGGTGATGCGAGTGTCGAAGATGACCGTGTACCGGTTGGTGCACAGCGGCCATCTGCCCGCGATCCGGGTGGGGCGGTCCTTCCGCGTCCCGGAGAATGCGGTTCACGAGTACCTCCGCGAGAGCTTCGTGGGGGTGGACACGGCCTGATCAGGGCCCGTCAGGGCTCGGGGGAGGTCCCCGGCAGTCCCGTCGGACCTCCCCCGTCCCCTCGATTACGACCTCAGCGCTCGGGCGGGTAGGCTAGCCCCTCGTAGGTCGTGTGGGCCCATGGCGCCCAAACAACCGAGTGATGAGAAGTGAGCGAGGGTAGTCGTGGGCTCTGTTATCAAGAAGCGGCGCAAGCGGATGGCCAAGAAGAAGCACCGCAAGCTGCTCAAGCGCACGCGCGTGCAGCGTCGCAACAAGAAGTAAGCGACGCGACGCCGCGAAAGCGTCATCTGTGGCCCCTCACCGGATCCGGTGAGGGGCCACAGACGTATGCGGAGCGGACGTATGCGGCGGGCGGGCAGGTGGGCCGTACGGCCGGTTTCCGTCACGGGACGCGTCCGGCGGTCATCACCGAGCAACACCGAGCCGATAGGTTGGCCCGCGGGCGGGGAACCCGGCGGGGACCGAGAGAAAGGCGCGGATCTTGGGCAAGGTCGTGCTCGTGACGGGAGTGGCCCGGCAGTTGGGGGGCCGCTTCGTGCGGCGGATCCAGCGGGACCCGGCGGTGGACCGGGTCGTCGGTGTGGACGCGGTCGCGCCCGAGCACCATCTGGGCGGCGCGGACTTCGTCCAGGCCGACATCCGGCAGCCCACCATCGCGCGGGTGCTGGCGGAGACGGGCGCCGACACGGTCGTCCACATGGACGTCACCGGCACCCCGCTGGGCAGCGGCAGCCGGACGTCGGTCAAGGAGACCAACGTCATCGGGACCATGCAGCTGCTCGGCGCCTGCCAGAAGTCGCCGGCCGTGCGGCGGCTGGTGGTGAAGTCCAGTACGAACGTCTACGGGTCCGCGCCCCGCGATCCGGCCGTCTGCACCGAGACGACGTCGGCCAAGTCCCTGCCCAGCGGTGGCTTCGCCAAGGACACCGTGGAGGTCGAGGGGTATGTGCGGGGCTTCGCGCGGCGGCGGCCGGACGTCGCGGTGTGCGTGCTGCGGTTCGCCAACATCCTCGGCCCGGCCACCGACACCCCCCTGGCGTCGTACTTCTCGCTGCCGGTGCTGCCGACGGTGTTCGGGTACGACCCTCGGCTGCAGTTCGTCCACGAGGACGACGCCATCGAGGTGCTGCGGATCGCCTCGCACGAGCCGGAGCGGGGGACGCTGAACAGCGGGACGTTCAACATCGCCGGTGACGGTGTCCTGGTGCTCTCCCAGTGCGCGCGGCGGCTGGGCCGGCCCACCGTGCCGATGCTGCTGCCGGTGGTCAGCTGGGCGGGGTCCCTGGTGCGTACGCTGGGGGTGACGGACTTCTCCCCCGAGCAGATCCGGCTGCTCACGCACGGCCGGGTCGTGGACACCACCCAGATGCGCGAGACGCTGGGTTTCCAGCCGAAACACACCACCGCAGAGACGTTCACGGACTTCGCGCGCAGCCGGGAGCCGGGGCTGCTCCCGCCGGCCGCCGTCGCGCGGGCCGTGGACCGGGTCGCCGCGCTGTCCCGTACGGGCGGCGGCCACCCCCCGACGCAGAGCGCGAACTGAGGAGCGCATCAACGATGGCTGATGCCAAGGTCATTCCGTTCGACGACGACCGGTCCCGCGGGGGCGCCGGGCAGCGCTCGGCGCGGCGCAGGGGCGGCGCGGGGAGCCGGCGGGCGAGTACGGCGGAGTCCGCCGCGCCGGTCGGTGAGGTCCAGGCGCTGCCCGTGCGGCAGGGCGGGGACGACGACGGTCCGGTGGCGGGGGAGAACCGGGTGCTGCCGCCGGGGGAGGACGGTGGTGGTGACGGGCTGGAGCGGCGGATCGCGGGCGGGCTGGCGTTCCTGCGCCGGCGCCTGACCGGTGACTACGAGGTCGACGACTTCGGCTATGACGCCGAGCTGACCGACCAGGTGCTGATGTCCGTGCTGCGTCCGGTGTACGAGAAGTACTTCCGGGTCGAGGTGAAGGGCATCGAGAACATTCCTGCCGAGGGCGGGGCCCTGATCGTCGCCAACCACTCCGGGACGCTGCCGCTGGACGGCCTGATGATGCAGGTCGCGGTCCACGACAACCATCCGGCGGGGCGGCATCTGCGGCTGCTCGCGGCGGACCTGGTGTTCGTGCTGCCGGTCGTCAACGAGCTGGCCCGCAAGCTGGGGCACACCCTGGCCTGCGCGGAGGACGCGGCGCGGCTGCTCGGGCAGGGGGAGCTGGTCGGGGTGATGCCGGAGGGGTTCAAGGGGCTGGGCAAGCCGTTCGGTGACCGGTACAAGCTGCAGCGGTTCGGCCGGGGCGGGTTCGTCTCCACGGCGCTGCGGGCGGGGACACCGATCGTCCCGTGCTCGATCGTCGGCGCGGAGGAGATCTACCCGATGATCGGCAACGCCAGGACGCTGGCCCGGTTGCTGGGTTTCCCGTACTTCCCGCTGACGCCGACGTTCCCGTGGCTGGGGCCGCTGGGGGCGGTGCCGTTGCCGACGAAGTGGACGATCCAGTTCGGTGAGCCGATCCCCACGGATCACTATCCGGCGGAGGCGGCGGAGGACCCGATGCTGATGTTCAACCTGACCGATCAGGTGCGGGAACAGATCCAGCACACGCTGTACAAGTTGCTGGTGCAGCGGCGGTCGGTGTTCTTCTAGGCGTTCTCAGGGGCCCGAGGCGCTTTCAGGGGCTCGACATGACGGTACGGCGGTGGGAACGTCCCCACCGCCGTACCGTCATGTCGAGCCCGTCTCAGTCGGTGTCCTCCCTCTCGATGCCCAGGTCGGGCAGCAGGCCCGGGAGGAGGGGCGGCAGCGTGACGTCCGGCTCGGGGGCGGGCGTCTTGTCGCTGGTGGACGGTGAGGCCGGGGCGGTCTCCTCGGGCGGGTCGAGCAGGCCGCCGGTGCCGCCGCCGAGCAGGCCGTCGCCCTCGCTGCCGGAGTCGGCGGACTCGCTGGGGTGCCGGCTGTCGGTGCGGCCGGGCTCGGAGGAGTCGCCGCGCCCGGTGCTGGGCGGCGCTGAGCTGCCGGAGCCGGACGGTGTCGAGCCGACCGATCCGGAGCCGCCGTCCTGCTTGCCCGCGCCGTCGTCCCGGGAGGGCGGCTGGGGGAGCAGGGACCGCAGCGGGGCCACGTCCTCGTCTATGGCGTCGAACACCGACGACACCTGCTCGCTGACGTCACCGAGCTGCACGGGCAGTCGCTCGCGCAGGGTCCCCCAGGCGTCCCGGTGGGAGCGCGAGAAGGCGGAGAGCGCCCGCATCGGGTCGAGCGAGTCGGGGTCGCGGGCATAGACCGCGCTGAGCAGGCGGTGGCCCTCGGACGCGTCCTGCTGCATGCCGGACAGGGCGCGGCGGATCTCGCCGAGGGCCTCGTGGTCGAGGGAGCCGCCGCGGTCGCGCTCGACCAGCCGGCGGGCCTCGCTCAGCCGGGTGGAGGCCAGGTCGAGGTAGCCGCGGCCGCGCTCGGCGTCGTCGTCGGCGAGGCCGAGCTTGAAGTCCTCTATGCCGCGCTTGAGGCCGTAGAGCGAGTCGCCCGGGAGGGCGTCGGAACTGGCCGCGGCGACTCCGCCGAAGGCTCCGGCGGCCACGCCGACGCTGAGTCCGCCGGCGGTGAGGCCCTTGGCCAGCCGCGAGCGGGGCCTGAATTTCCTGAGCGGTGTCGCCCGGTGGGCGCCGCGGGCGCGGCGCTGCTCGGGTACCGACGGGTCCGCCTCGCCGCCCGCGGTGCCTTCCTGGAGCATGGCCTCGAACGCGGCCACCAGCTGGGCCCGCTGGACGACCTTGACCTCCGGGTCCAGCTCGGGCTTGGGCAGCGCGTCGAGACCGGCTGTCAGGGCCACCAGGCGGCCCTGCTCGGTCCGGTCCGCGGTGGCCGCGGCCGGTGCCGGTCCTTCGGACTGCTCGGCCGCCGGGCCGCGGTCGGGCTGCTCCTCCAGAGCCTGGGCGAAGGCGTTCGCCCGCCGGTGCGCCGATACGTTCGCGATCACTGGCGGCACCTCCTCTCGTCATGACGGTCGACTCCCCAGGGGGTCCTGAGGGTTGCACACCCTGACCAGGAGCACACGAATGTGTGATCGAAGTCGGCCAGGGAGTGACCACAGGGAGCCTGCATCCCGCTCAACGAGTGGCGCGGCACTTGGGTTACGCACGGCGGGCAAGCGGGCCAGTGAGTCAACGAGCCGTCACCGAAGGTGACTTGGGAGGCTCAGCGGGCGTCGTCCGGGAGCAGCCGGGCGAGGGTGCGCACGGCCCGGTACTGGAGGGTCTTGATGGCGCCTTCGTTCTTGCCCATCACGCGGGCGGTCTCGGCGACGGAGAGGCCCTGGAGGAAGCGCAGCGTCACGCATTCCTGCTGCTGGGGGTTGAGCCGGCGTACGGCGTCCAGCAGGGCGGCGTTGGAGAGGGACTCCAGGACGGAGTCCTCGGGGGAGCGCTCGACCTCGTTGGCGTCGAGCATCTCGCCGGTGGTCACTTCGAGCCGGAAGCGGCTGGACTTGAAGTGGTCGGCGACCAGGTTGCGGGCGATCGTCACCAGCCAGGCGCCGAAGTCGCGCCCCTGCCAGGTGAAGGTGCCGATGCGGCGCAGGGCGCGCAGAAAGGTCTCGCTGGTCAGGTCCTCGGCGGTGGCTTTGCCTCCCACGCGGTAGTAGATGTACCGGTACACGGTGTCGCTGTACTGGTCGTAGAGCCGTCCGAAGGCGTCGGCTTCGCCCGCCTGAGCGCGCTCCACCAGGTCCATCATCCGGGCGCTGTCGCTGTCCGCGGCAGGGCGCCGGGCGGTCGTCCCGGAGGCGCGTGCGCGTCTGCCGACGGCGGCGGCGCCGCTCTCGGCGAGCGCGTAGGCCGGGCCGACGGGGGCGGTGGCTGCGGCGAATGCGGGGACGGCGTACGCGGTGGGGACGGCATACGCGGTGGGGACGTAGTCGCGGAACAGGTCCTGGAGCGTTTTGACCGTTGCGCGCAGCGTAGCCAGGCCCGAGGCGTCAACCCCGACGTGTGGGTACACGGGACTCCCAGAGGCAGAGCTTCCATCACGTGCAGTGCGGGACCTTTCACCCGTCGTAGCGACGGAGGGGTACCGGATTGCGTCTGAGGAGAATAACGCTTCGTACAGGCCCTGCTACACCCAGTTGCTCAAATCATCGATTACGTCGCTTACGTAACCGAATGGCGGCCGTTCGGGCGCCGGAGATTGATCGGTTGCTGATCGAAAGAGCCTGGGTTCGGCGTCGTAACAGAGCGTGTTGTGCTCGGGTGGGAGACGGGGGAGTGATCCGGGGGCCGCGCGGGTACGTCAGACGGGTTGGCGGCCGGACGGGTCAGCGGCGGCGTCGGTGCAGGGCGATGGCCGCCGCCGTGCCGCCGGCCACGGCGCCGACGCCGGCCGCCGCCGGGATGCCGACCTTGGCGGCCTTGCGGCCGGTGCGGTAGTCCCGCAGGCGCCAGTCCAGTTCCCGGGCGTGGCGGCGCAGTTTCGAGTCGGGGTTGATCGCGTAGGGGTGGCCGACCAGGGACAGCATCGGGATGTCGTTGTGCGAGTCGCTGTAGGCCGCGCAGCGGGTCAGGTCCAGGCCCTCCGCCGCCGCCAGGGCGCGGACCGCCTCGGCCTTGGCCGGGCCGTGCAGGGGTTCGCCGACCAGCTTGCCGGTGTAGACGCCGCCGATCGACTCCGCGACCGTGCCGAGGGCGCCGGTCAGGCCGAGGCGGCGGGCGATCACCTGGGCGATCTCCACCGGGGCGGCCGTGACCAGCCAGACCTTCTGGCCCGCGTCCAGGTGGGCCTGGGCGAGGGCGCGGGTGCCGGGCCAGATGCGCTCGGCCATGTACTCGTCGTAGATCTCCTCGCCGATCGACTTCAGCTCGGAGACGCGGTGGCCCTTGACGATGGAGAGCGCCGAGTCGCGGGCGTCCTGCATGTGCTCGGGGTCCTCGAAGCCGGCCAGCCGGAACCACGCCTGCTGCCAGGCGAACCGGGCCAGGTCGCGGGTCTCGAAGAACTTGCGCTTGTACAGGCCGCGTCCGAAGTGGAACAGCGCGGCGCCCTGCATGACCGTGTTGTCCAGGTCGAAGAAGGCGGCGGCCCGGTCGTCGCCGTGCACCGGGAAGTCCGCCTCGCCGGCGGCGTCGGGCGCCGGGAGGTCCTGGGTGGATTTGCGGGCTGCCTCCGCCGACGCCTCGCCTGCCAGCACGCTGCGCGCGGTGGCGGAGCGCCTCCGGGGAGTGAGCCATCCAAGAGCGGCCATGCCCGTGAGCATAGCCAGTTTGTTCGGGCGTTCCGGAGTCGAGAGGTTGGGAGGCTGTGAACTCTGCGCGACCGTACCGTTAAAGAAGCCGTGCGCCCGGCGCGTCGCGGCGTCGAGGCGGCGGGACATCCGTACGGCGCGGGGCGCGCGAGAATGGCCCGTATGAGCCCGGTCTTCCGCAGAAGGACGCCGCCGCGTCCCGAGCACCAGCCCCGTTCCGAGAACCATCTCGTCACCCTCATCCGCAAACCCGGCTGCCACCTGTGTGATGACGCACAGCTCGTCGTCGAGAAGGTGTGCGCCGACCTCGGCGTCCCGTGGGAGGCGAAGGACATCACCGAGGACCGCGGCCTCCACGACGCGTACTGGGAGCAGATCCCCGTGGTCCTCGTCGACGGACGCCAGCACACCTTCTGGCGTGTGAACGAGGAACGCCTGCGCAGGGCACTGACCGAGTAGTCCGACTGGTCCGAGTAGTCCAAGAGCTGTCGGATGGTCGCTTAAAATCGATGGCGACGTGGTCTCGGGGGCGTGGATCGTGAGGAGCGTGTACGGCTTTGCCCCCAATAGGAGAGGAACGCGTGCGCGAGCGCGCCGGTTCCCCGATCGTGCGCCGGGGGCGCGTGACCCCGGTCACGTTGGCCGGGCAAATCGGACACCATCTTTGTGCACGCGTTCACAAAGACATAGCCTGCATTCGACGGGGCGGTCATGTAGGGACGTATGACCGCCTACAGCCCCGCTCTACCCGCAGGAGCACCGTGGCAACTGGCCGAACACACCGACCGGCGACCCGCAGCCGAGGGATTCCCGAGGCCACCGTCGCCCGGCTTCCGCTGTACCTCCGCGCGCTGACCGCACTGTCGGAGCGCTCGGTGCCCACGGTCTCCTCCGAGGAGCTGGCCGCGGCGGCGGGGGTCAACTCCGCGAAGCTGCGCAAGGACTTCTCCTACCTCGGTTCGTACGGGACCCGGGGCGTCGGCTACGACGTCGAGTACCTCGTCTACCAGATCTCCCGTGAGCTGGGCCTGACCCAGGACTGGCCGGTCGTCATCGTCGGTATCGGCAACCTCGGCGCCGCGCTCGCCAACTACGGCGGGTTCGCCTCCCGCGGCTTCCGGGTCGCCGCGCTCATCGACGCCGATCCCGCGATGGCCGGGAAGCCGGTCGCGGGCATCCCGGTGCGGCACACCGACGAGCTGGAGCGGATCATCCAGGACAACGGCGTCTCGATCGGCGTGATCGCCACCCCCGCCGGTGCCGCCCAGCAGGTCTGCGACCGGCTGGTGGACGCCGGGGTGACCTCCATCCTGAACTTCGCGCCGACCGTGCTGAACGTCCCCGAGGGCGTCGACGTGCGCAAGGTCGACCTCTCCATCGAACTCCAGATCCTCGCCTTCCACGAGCAGCGCAAGGCCGGTGAGGAGGCCGCGGCGGACGGTGCCGTACCGGCTGGCGCCGCCCGCAAGCGTGCCGCCGCTGCCTCTGCTGCCGGTGCCGCTGCCGGCGCCTCTGCCGGTGCCTCTGCCTCTGCCGACCAGGGTCCTGACGGGGACGACGTCCCCGCCGTGATGCCGGCATGAGCCTCCTCGTCGTCGGACTCAGCCACCGCAGCGCCCCCGTCAGCGTCCTCGAGCGGGCCTCGCTGAACGCGGACGCGCAGAACAAGCTGCTCCAGGACACGGTCGCCGCCGAGCCGGCCGCCGAGGCCGCGGTGCTGGCCACCTGCAACCGCATCGAGCTCTACGCCGACGTGGACAAGTTCCACGCCGGGGTCGCCGAGCTGTCCACGCTGCTCGCCCAGCACAGCGAGGTCGGCCTGGAGGAGCTGACCCCCTACCTCTACGTGCACTACGAGGACCGGGCCGTCCACCATCTGTTCTCGGTGGCCTGCGGACTGGACTCGATGGTCGTCGGCGAGGGCCAGATCCTCGGGCAGATAAAGGATTCTCTGGCCCGCGCCCAGGACCTGCACACCGCCGGACGGCTGCTGAACGACCTGTTCCAGCAGGCGCTGCGGGTCGGCAAGCGCGCCCACTCCGAGACCGGCATCGACCGCGCCGGGCAGTCCCTGGTCACCTTCGGCCTGGAGCAGCTCGCCGCGGGCGCGGAGGTCTCCGGCTGGGCCCGCGGCAAGAAGGCGCTGGTCATCGGCGCCGGGTCGATGTCCTCGCTGGCCGCCGCGACGCTGGCGCGGGCCGGGGTCGCCGAGGTCGTGGTCGCCAACCGCACCTTCGAGCGCGCCGAGCGCCTCGCGCAGATCCTCACCCAGGGCGGCGACACGGGCGTGGTGGCCCGCGCGGTCCCGATGGACGCGGTGCCGGCCGAGCTGACACGTGCCGACGTCGCCGTCTCCTGCACCGGCGCGACCGGCCTGGTGCTCACCGTCGACGCGGTCGCCGCGGCGGTCGGGGGACGTACGGGCGAGCCCGTCGAAATCGAGGCCGCACCCGTCGCACCGGCCGCCGGGGCGCCGCTGCCGCCGGCCAGTGCCGGCACCGAGGACGGCTGCCCGCTCGACCTGTCCGCCGCGCAGTCCGGCTTCTCCGTCATGGGGGAGGCGGCGGTGGCCGGCCTGGACGCCGCCGCGCTGGAGCAGCACGGGGCGTGGGCCGCGGGCGGTACCGCGGTGGACCAGCCGCGGGAGAGCGCCGACGCCGGCCTGATCTCCGCGCTCGCCGCGGCCGCGGCCACCGCCGGACGGGTCCCCGAGATGCGTCGGCCCGAGCCGGTCCCCGAGGTGCCGCGCCCGGAGCCCGTCCTCTTCCTCCTCGACCTCGCCATGCCGCGCGACATCGACGCCGCCGCGCACCGGCTGGCCGGGGCCCGGCTGGTCGACATCGAGTCGCTGGCGGAGGCGTCCGCGGACGCGCCGATGGCGTCCGACGTGGACCAGGTCCGGCGGATCGTCGCGGACGAGGTCGCCGCGTTCGGCGCCGCCCAGCGGGCCGCGACCATCACCCCCACCGTGGTGGCGCTGCGCAGCATGGCCGCCGAGGTCGTGGCGAGCGAGATCGCGCGGCTGGAAGGGCGGTTGCCCGCCCTGGACGACAAGCACCGCGCCGAGATCACCCAGACGGTACGGCGCGTGGTGGACAAGCTGCTGCACGCACCGACGGTGCGGGTCAAGCAGCTCGCGGCCGAGCCAGGCGGCGCCGGGTACGCGGACGCGCTCCGCACCCTGTTCGACCTCGACCCCGAGACGGTGGCCTCCGTCTCCCGGGCCGGGAACAGCACTGAGAAGAACCGAGGACCGGCATGACCGAGAAGGCACTGAGACTGGGGACCAGGCGCAGCAAGCTCGCCATGGCCCAGTCCGGGCAGGTGGCGGACGCCGTGAGCCAGGTGACCGGACGGCCCGTCGAACTGGTCGAGATCACCACGTACGGCGATGTGTCGCGGGAGCAGCTCGCGCAGATCGGCGGCACGGGGGTGTTCGTGGCCGCGCTGCGCGAGGCGCTGCTGCGGGGTGAGGTCGACTTCGCGGTTCACTCGCTGAAGGACCTGCCGACCGCGCAGCCCGACGGCCTGGTGCTGGCCGCCGTACCCGAGCGTGAGGACCCGCGCGACGTGCTCGTCGCCCGGGACGCGCTGAAGTTCACGGACCTGCCGCGCGGCGCGCGCATCGGCACCGGCGCCCCCCGGCGCATGGCGCAGCTCAACGCGTACGCCCGCGCGCACGGCCTGGACATCGAGACGGTGCCGATCCGGGGCAACGTCGACACCCGCATCGGGTACGTCCGCAAGGGCGACCTCGACGCCGTCGTACTGGCCGCCGCGGGGCTGAACCGGATCGGCCGCGGCGACGAGGTGACCGACTTCCTGTCGGTCGACACGGTTCTGCCCGCCCCCGGCCAGGGGGCACTGGCGATCGAATGCACCGCGTCCGACGCGGAGCTGATCGCCGCGCTCGGCGAACTCGACGACCCGTTCACGCGGGCCGCCGTAACCGCCGAGCGGTCACTGCTCGCCGCCCTGGAGGCCGGTTGCAGCGCACCCGTGGGGGCGCTGGCCGACCTGCTGGCCGACGGGCAGACTGTCAAGGAAATGCGCCTGCGCGGCGTCGTCGGCACGACCGACGGCTCGTCGCTGGTGCAGTTGTCCACCACCGGTCCCGTGCCCGCAACGCACGAGGCGGCACTGGCTCTCGGTCGCGAACTCGCCACCGAGATGCTCGCCCAGGGCGCGGCCGGTCTGATGGGGGAGCGAGAACATTGAGCCCCACCGCCCTTCCCGCCGGTCCGGAACACGGGCACGTCACCTTCCTCGGTGCCGGACCCGGAGATCCGGGACTGCTGACACTGCGCGCCGTGGAGGCGCTGGCGCACGCGGACGTCCTTGTCGCCGAGCACGAGGTGCTCGACGTCGTACGTACGCATGCCCGGCACGGCGTGGCCGAAGTGCACACCGACCCGGACCCGTCCGGTGGCCCGGTCCCGGGCACAGGCACGCCTCAGCTGGCGGTCGTTGACGGCTCGTCAACAACCGCTGGTGTCCCCGCCGTGCGGGATGCCGCACATCTTGTCATGGAGGCCGCGCGGGGCGGCAGGCGGGTGGTGCGTGCGGTGACCGGGGACCCCGGGCTCGACACGTACGCCGCCGAGGAGATGCTGGCCTGCGCCGCCGCCGGGGTGCCCTTCGAGGTGGTTCCCGGTATCGCGTCCGCCGTCGGTGTGCCCGCGTACGCCGGTGTCCCGCTGCGGGACGCCGAGGGCGCGGACGTGCGGTTCGTGGACGCCCGCACGGCCTCCGACCGGTGCTGGACGGAGGTCGGTGCCTCCGACGGCACGGTGGTCGTGTCGACGACGCTGGACTCGGTGGCCGCCGCGGCCGGTGAACTGGTGTCGGCGGGCCGCAAGCCGGACACGCCGATGACAGTGACGGTCGCCGGTACGACGACCCGTCAGCGGACCTGGACGGCGACGCTCGGCACCATCGCCCAGACGCTGAAGCAGGCCAAGGTGCTGCCGTCCCCGGACGGTGGCCGGCCGGTGATAGCCGTGGTCGGCGAGCGCTCCGCCCCCGCCCAGCGCGACCAGCTGTCGTGGTTCGAGTCCAAGCCGCTGTTCGGCTGGAAGGTGCTCGTGCCGCGTACGAAGGAGCAGGCGGCGTCGCTCTCCGACCAGCTGCGCTCCTACGGGGCCGTACCGCACGAGGTCCCGACCATCGCCGTCGAGCCGCCGCGCACGCCCCAGCAGATGGAGCGGGCGGTGAAGGGGCTGGTGACCGGCCGCTACGAGTGGATCGCGTTCACGTCGGTCAACGCGGTCAAGGCCGTCCGCGAGAAGTTCGAGGAGTACGGGCTCGACGCGCGGGCCTTCGCCGGGATCAAGGTCGCGGCGGTGGGCGAGCAGACCGCCAACGCGCTGATCGCCTTCGGCGTGAAGCCGGACCTGGTGCCGAGCGGGGAGCAGTCGGCGGCCGGGCTGCTGGAGGACTGGCCGCCGTACGACCCGGTCTTCGACCCGATCGACCGTGTCTTCCTGCCGCGCGCCGACATCGCCACGGAGACGCTGGTCGCCGGGCTGATCGAGCTGGGCTGGGAGGTCGACGACGTCACCGCCTACCGGACGGTGCGGGCGTCGCCGCCGCCGGCCACGACGCGGGAGGCGATCAAGGGCGGCGGTTTCGACGCGGTGCTGTTCACCTCGTCGTCGACGGTGCGGAACCTGGTCGGTATCGCGGGCAAGCCGCACAACGTGACGGTGATCGCCTGTATCGGCCCGGCGACGGCCAAGACGGCCGAGGAGCACGGGCTGCGGGTCGACGTCATGGCCCCCGAGCCGTCGGTGCTGAAGCTGGCGGAGGCGCTGGCCGAGTTCGGGATGCGGCGCCGGGCGGCGGCGCTGGAGGCGGGCGATCCGGTGACGCGGCCGAGCGAGCGGCGTCCGGGGTCGCGGCGGCGGCGGTCGACTACGACCAGTTGAGGTGGGGCGCCCTTTCGGGGGCGCCCGCTCCGTCACCGCCCGGGGGCGGGCGGCGGGGCTCTTCGGGGCCCCGGGCGTCGGGTGGGGGCCCGGTCGGTCACGGGCCGGGGTGTTGACGGGCCCGGTCGTTCATGGGTCGGGCCGTTCGTTCACGGGCCAGGGCGTTCACGGGCCGGGGCGCTCGTTCGGTGCCGGTGTCCTGGCCGGGGTCTCGCGCCCGGTGTCGGCGTCGGTGTCGGGTCCGGTGGTGTGCTCGCGCGGTCGGCGCGGTGCCGCGCGGATGTCTTCGAGCGGGTCCGGGGAGGGGTGTCCGCCGGCGCGCCGGCCCTCGGGGCCGGCGCGCTGGCGATTCCGGGGTACGGACTGAGTGCCGTGGCCCTTTCCTTCCGGTGGCGGACCGGTGTCAGGCGGCGGTGGGGACGACGACGACCTTGCCGTGGACCGCGCCCTGGGCGGCTCGCGCGTGCAGCGCCGGCAGTTCGGCCAGCGGCACCCGCTCGGCGACATCGACGCGCAGTTCGCCGCGGTCGGCCGAGGCCGCCAGTGCCGCCAGCTGGTCGGCGTCGCTGCGGACGTACAGGTCGATGCCCCGCACGTCGCGCTCCTCGTCGCTGGGGGCGGGCATCCACACCGTGGTGTTCACGAGGGTCCCGCCGGGGCGGACCAGGGTGACCAGGGCGGCCAGTTCGGCCGGGTCGACCGGTGCGAGGTTGAGGGCGAGGTCGACCGGTTCGGTCACCGCCGCGGTCACGCCGGTGGTGGTGTGGTCGATGATTTCGTCGGCGCCGGCGGATCGGACCGCTTCGGCGCTGCGCGGGCCGGCGGTGGCGATGACGTGGGCACCGGCGTTCTTGGCCAGCTGCACGGCGTAGCCGCCGACCGCGCCGCCGGCGCCGTTGATCAGTACGCGTTGTCCGGCTGTCAGCTTGCCGTGGTCGAACAGGGCCTGGTACGCGGTCAGGGCCACCACGGGCAGCGCGGCGGCGTCCGCCAGGGGGACGCTCTTGGGTGCCGGGGCCAGGATCCCGGCCGGCGCGATGACGTACTCCGCGGCGGCTCCGGTGCCGGTCATCGGCAGGAAGCCGATGACGTCGTCGCCGACCGCGATGCCGTCCACGCCCTCGCCGAGCGCGTCGACCGTGCCGGCGACGTCCAGGCCGGGGGTGTGGGGCAGCGTCACCGGGATGGGGCCCTGCATGAATCCGGCGCGGATGTTGCCGTCGACGGAGTTGAACGAGGTCGCGGCGACCCGGATCAGGACCTCGCCCGCGCCGGGGACGGGCTGCTCCACGTCCTCGTAGCGCAGGACGCCGGGCTCGCCGTACTCGTGGAAACGCACTGCCTTCATGGCTGTTCTCACCTTCGCTGCGATCCGATGTGCTTCGAATTCGAAGCAACTGTCGAGGACCATACATCTGCTTCGAATTCGAAGCAAGGGGGATCGGTCATCGCCGGCGCGAGCGCATCGCGGCGGCGAGTTCGGCGGCGGCCCGGTCGACGCGGGCGTGCAGTCGTTCCGCGTCGCCGTGGGCCGCGGCCCCCCGGCCGGCGGGAGTGGCGACGACGACCGTGGGCACGGGGACCGCGTGCGCGCCGGCCAGCCGCCCGCACAGGGCCCGCGTGAGGTCGGGCGGCTGCCGACGGGAGCCGGCGTCGAGCGCCAGGAGCACCGGCGTGCCGGGGAGGAGCCCGTTCCCGAGGACGGCGAGGAACGCGTCGAACACCGGGCTCGGGGACGCCGCGAGCACCGGGGTCGCCATCACCAGCCCGTCGGCCGCGGCGACCGCCGCGACCGCCTCCCGCAGGTCGAGGCCGACGTGACCGCGGGCGGCGGACCGGGCGAGGTCGGCGGTCAGCCGGTGCAGTTCCACCACCTCCACGTCGGCGCGCGCGCCGCCGGACGCCAGTGACCGGCACACCGCCTCCGTGACCCGGTCGGCGAGCAGGCGGGTCGGACCCGGGGCGTCGGCGCCGGCGCTCACGACGGTCAGGGACACCGGGCTCCACGCGGCGGTGCTCATGCCGGCACCGTGCTCATGGGCGCGTCCGCGTGGCCTGGCCGTCGCTCCCGCCGGTCCGCTCGGTCCGCCGCTGCTCCTCGCGGTGCGCGGTACGGGGGGATGTCCATGGCTGGTCCTCGGGACGCGCGGACGGCGGCGCCGTCCTCCTTCCGCAACCCTGCGCCGCGCCACTGCCCGGCCGCCACGGTCCGCGGTGCTCAGTCGGGCCCAACGCTGCCCACGCGGTTCACCCGGGGCGGCGCGGCCCCGTCACGGGAGCGCCAGTGCGACAGCGCGTCAGCGCGTCCGGACGCGGGAGCCGGGGCGGACCAGGCCCGCGGCGGCGACGGCCACGAGCGCCACGGCGGCGAGGCCGGACAGGAGGGGCAGTACGGTCACGTCGTCCTCCAGCCGGTGCGCGGCGTTGACCGCCAGCGCGACGCCGATCAGCAGGTAGAGGACGCTCATGACCCGGCTCGTCGGAACGATCCGCCACGTACGGTTACTCACGTTCGCCTCCAACTCGGTCGGCGGGCAACGCGGTTCGCGTGCCCGGGGACCCCGGGGCCATGCGCGCACCACACTCTTCGAATTCGAAGCAGTAGACTCCGGTCATGCCTGATTCACCGCGCTCGCTCGACCCCGTGCAGCTCGGCGCCTACTTCGACCTCATCGAGGTGACCAGCCTGCTCCGGCACGCGGTCGAGCAGCAGCTGCGCGAGAGCGGCGATCTCAGTTATGTGCAGTTCCAGCTGCTGGCCCGCCTCGGGGACTCGCCGACGGGCAGCCACCGCATGACCGACCTGGCCGACGGCGTGGTCTACAGCCGCAGCGGGCTGACGTACCAGGTGGGTCTGCTGGAGAAAGCGGGCCTGGTCGTCCGCGCTCCCTCGCCGGACGACGAGCGGAGCATCACCGTCACCCTCACCGACGCCGGACGCGCGCTGCTGGCGAAGGTGCTGCCGGGACACGTCGAGGTGGTCAGCGGTCTCCTGTTCGAGCCGCTCTCGCGCGACGACGTCAAGGCCCTCGCCGGCCTGCTGGCGCCGGTGCGCGACCACATGCGCTCGGCGCCGCCCCGCTCGGCCGCGCCCCGCCGCCGCAGGGGCGGGGCGTGAGGACGCGGCCGGCGCCGGTGCGCCCGGACGGGGCGGCGGGCCGAGCCGTCAGGCCGTCGGCCGGCGCGCGAACTGCGCCGGCGTCGCCTGGTACCGCTTCTTGAAGGCGCGGATGAAGTGGCTGCTGTCGGTGAAGTGCCAGCGCGCGGCGGCCTCGGAGACGGTGAGGCGTGATCCGGGGGCGGTGAGCGCCGCGGCGGCCTCCTCCAGGCGCCGGCGGCGTATGTAGGCGCTGAACGACTCGTCCAGACTCGCGAAGGCCCGTTGCAGGGTGCGCAGGGAGACGTGCAGGTGCGCGGCGACGGCGGCCGGGGACAGGTCGGCGTCGGTGAGGCGGGCGTCGGCCAGGTCCCTGGCCGCCCGGGCCAGCGCCGGGGTGAAGGCGGGCTCGCGGTCGTCGAAGTGGTCGAGGAGCAGCCCCTTGGCCAGTTCGAGCAGGGCGTTGCGGGCCGCGTGCGCGGCCGCGGGGCCCAGGTCGCCCACGGTCCGCTGGACCATGCTGGTGTGTGCCATGAGGATCTGTGCCGCGGGCGAGGTGGCCCGGCCGGCGCGCGGTTTCCCGGCGACCAGGGACCGCAGGGCGTCGCCGGGGAAGATGAAGATGCGGCTGCCGATCTCGGGCGTGGTGTGGAAGTGGTTCTCCGTCACGACGTGGTGCGCGAAGTAGGTGCCGGCCGAGACGCGGGCGTCACCGCCCTGGTCGTGCGGCTCCCGCAGGGTCATCGCGCCGCGCAGCACGAAGTACAGCCTGACGTGGTCGTGCTCGTGCGCACCGACCGCCCGGGTGCTCAGGGGTGAGGAGCCCCACAGTTCGTTCACGGCGGTGTCCCGCAGGGCCACCGAGCGCATGGTCCCCTGGAAGCCGTCGAGGGTGGAAGTGCTGAACTCCGGCAGGGGGTACAGGTCACCCATGCGGTCGTTCCAGGTGTCGATGAACGGCTCCCACGTCCTGCGGCCGGTGCCCATGGACCCGGCGTCGACGGTGAACGTGCCCATCCTGTCGCTCGGACCGAGGAAACGCGGTCTGTCGTTCATGTGCCCTCCGCGCCGGCGAACGTGTCGCCGGGATCCCGTCTGATGTCGCAAACGTACATGCCTTCCGCGTACGGCCGTTCCTACGCTTGGCCGTGATTCAACCGTCAACGGTCCGCCGCCCGCGGGTGTCACCGCCGGGTCGCCGTACGCCGGCGCCGCATACCGCACGCCGGCGCCGCACGCCGCACGGTGGAGCCGCACGCCGGCGCCGCCGCGGGCGCACCGTCCGGTGGCGGAGTCCTCGTCGCGTCCGGCGACCGACTCCCCCCCCGACCGACCCCCCAGGAGACCACCGCGATGATTCCCGCTGACGACCCGTCCCGGTCGCTGACCGTGGCCAACCCGGACGACCCCGGCACGACGTACGTCTCGCTCGTGGGCAACACCTACGCCATGCTGATCACCGGCGAGCAGACCGACGGCCGGTACTGCCTGATCGACATGCGCGTTCCCGACGGCGGCGGCCCGCCCCCGCACCGGCACGACTTCGAGGAGATGTTCACGATCCTCGAGGGCGAGATCGAGTTCACCTTCCGCGGCGAGAAGCACACGGTGCGGGCCGGGTCCACGGTCAACATCCCGGCCAACGCGCCGCACAACTTCCGCAACGTCTCGGGCGCTCCGGCCCGCATGCTGTGCATGTGCACCCCGGCCGGCCAGGACGAGTACTTCCTGCGCGTCGGCGACGTCGTCGAGGGCAAGGACGCGCCGCCGCCGCGGCTGTCGGAGGACGAGGTCATGGAGCGCCGCCGCCGTGCGGTCGAGCTGGCCTCGGCTTACCGGAGCGAGTTCCTGTAGCCCGCGGGGCCGGTACGCCCGGCCGCCGGGGGGGGGGGCGCGCGTCGGGCCGGGGGCGTGCACCGGGCCGGGTGGCCTCCCAGAGTCCCCGGATGAGGCGGGGCCGGGTCAGGCCCCGGGCCCGTCCCGCCGCGGTCACGGACGTGGCCGTGCCCGGGGTGACCGTGACGAGCAGCCCGGTGTCCCGGCCGCGGACAGGACGGCGGCCTGGGCGGTGGGTGACCGCACTCCTCACTCCTCGCGCTGCTCGAACTGCTACTGCTATGAACCGAGGAGCGCGGGTTGGGCGCGGTGGGACTGGCGGACCGGCTGGCCGCGGCGCGAGCCGGGGCACTGGTGGGCAGGGAGCCGGAGCGGGCGGTGCTCGACCGGATGCTGTCGGGCGCGGCGGACGCCCCGTTCGTGGCCTATCTGCACGGTCCCGGTGGCATCGGCAAGTCCTCGCTGCTGCGCTACGCCGCGTGGCGGGCCGGGCTCGGCGGACGCCGCGTGGTGCAGGTGGACGGCCGGTTCCTCGGCGGTGATCCGCGCCGGCTGGCCGAGGAGGCGGCCCCGGCGTGCGCCGAACCCGGCACGGTGCTGCTCATCGACAGCTTCGAGCGGTGCCAGTCCCTGGAGGCGTGGCTGCGCGACACCTTCCTGCTGCGGCTCGCCGACCGCGCGATCGTGATCCTGGCCGGCCGGGTCGCCCCCGACGCGGAATGGTGCCTGGACCCGGGCTGGGCGCAGCTGTTCACCGCGCTGGCCGTGCGCCCGCTGGACACCGCCCGGTCCCACGCCCTGCTCGCCGCCCGGGGGGTCCCCGCCGAGCGGCGCGGCGCCCTGGTCGCCTTCGCCGGAGGCAATCCGCTCGCCCTCTCACTGGCCGCCTCGATGCCCGCCGGGGCGCCCGGTGTGCCCTGGGAGCCGGCCGGCGACGTCCTGACGATCCTGGTCGAGCGGCTCGTGGGCGACCTGCCCGGCGTCGTCCACCGGCGGGCCCTGGAGGTCGTCGCGCAGGCCTGCGTCACCCGGGAGCAGCTGCTGCGGGCGGTGCTGGGCGACGAGGACACCGACGCGGTGTTCCGCTGGCTGCGTCAGCTGCCCTACATCGAGGCCACGCCCGAGGGGCTGTACCCGCACGACGCGGTGCGGGCGGTCCTGGAGGCGGACCTGCGCTGGCGGAACCCAGAGCGCTACGAAGACGTCCGCGTCCGCGTCTCACTCGCGGGCCTGCGCGCCGTACGCGACGCCTCCGAGGAGGACGTGCCGGCGCGGGTCGCGGAGTGGATGTTCCTCTTCCGAGGCCAGGGGGGCCCGGACGACCCGTACACCCACCGGGCGCACCCGCACATCGAGGAGACCGCGCTGCGGCCCGAGGACGTGCCGGGCGTGTTACGCATGGCCGAGAAGGAGGAGGGCCCGGCATCGGCGGCGGCGGTCGCGTACTGGGTGCGCCGCCAGCCGGAGGCGTTCCGTGTCCACCGCTACGCGGGCTCCCGCACGCCCGTGTCGTTCATGGCCGTCCTGCGGCTGGACGCGTCCCTGACCGAGGACCACGCCGAGGACCCGGTGATCGCGGCGGTCCGGGAGTTCGTGGAGGCGGTCGCGCCCCTGGGGCCGGGCGAGCATCTGGGCATCCGCCGCTTCGCGGTGCAGGTCGGCGGGCACCAGCGGCCTTCGCCGCTGATGGAGCTCATCGGCCGGCGTGCCATCGGCGAGGAGATGCGGGCCAGGGGACGCGCGATGACCTTCACCGTCTTCGAGGACGCCGACCGGTGGGGGAGCCACCTCGCCGGGGCCGGGCTGGCGGAGCTGGTGGCCGTGGACGTCGGCGGGCGGCGGCAGCACGTCTTCGGCCGGGACTGGCGGCGGCAGACAGTGGAACAGTGGGCGCGGCACCGGGCGCGCGCCGGGGCCGCGCCGGTGGCGACCTGGCCCGCGGCCGACGCCACGGGCGGTCCGGGCGGCCGGGTGCCGCGCGCGGCGTTCACAGAGGGCGTGCTGGAGGCGCTGCGCACCTGGCACACGCCCCGCGCGTTCGCCACCAGCGTCCTGCTCGACTCCCCCCTGGTGCCGCCGGGTTCGTCCGACCCGGCCGCGGACCTGCGTGCCGCCATCCTCACCGCCGTCGACGCGATGCAGACCGACCCCGCGGGCGTCAAGGCCCACGAGGCCCTCGCCGCCACCTACATCACGGCCTCCCGCACCCACAAGGCCGCCGCCCGACGGCTCGGTGTGCCCTACGGCACCTACCGGCGCCACCTCGCCCTGGCCAAGGAGCGGCTCGTCGCACACCTGCTGCGGCAGGCATCGCCCCCGGTCGCGTCCGGGAGCGGCGGTGCGGCGCCACCGGACTGACGGCCGCGCGCGCCACGCGGCCGGCGGGCGAGGGGCCGTCCCGCCGGTACCGCGTCCGCCGCGTGCCGCCCCGGCGCACGGTCCGCCGCGGCCGTCACCCTTCCCGGCCGGCCGGCCGGCCGTCCGGCCCGCGCGCGGGCGGACCCACGCGGTCACGCCCCTGGAGGACGCCGTGCCACCCGCTCCCCTGTGCGCGGGGGAACGGAACCCGTCGCGGCGAAGCGTGAGCATTCAGGCCCCGGCTGTCACCGGGGCGCTCAAAAGAGCACGTGCGCGGTCCTGTTTCCCCAAACCCTTGATCCGTCCGGGCGTCCGTGTCATCCTGCAAGGCTTTGCGCTGACACGACAACCGGAACTTCTGGGGGGAAGAACATGACAGGGACGGCGACGGGGAACCCGTCCAGTGGCCACGACGACCAGGTCGCGCGGCTCGCGGCGGGTTCGTCCAACTTCGGTCACCTGCTCCGGCACGAGCCTTTGCTGGTGACGCTCGGCTGCGCCGCCGAGTCCTACGTGCACACCGATCCGCACGCGGCCATGGTCAAAGCGCGTCTGTACGGCGAGATCATGGCCAAGCACCTGGTCACCCTCGTCAAGGTGACCGTCCCGGGCAACAAGCAGGTCGACCGCATCAACGCCCTGGTCAAGGCGGAGGTGCTGCACCCGCAGGTGCGCGGCTGGTTCGAGGCCGTCCGCACGACGGGCAACAAGGCGGTCCACGAGTACTACGCCAACGTCAGGGCCGCGCTGCAGGCCGTGGAGGCGTGTTTCCGCCTCGGTGACTGGCTGCACCGTTCGCTCACGCCCGACGACACGACGCACCGGGTCTTCCTGCCCCCGGCACGGCCCTCGGCCGCCCCCGTCCCGGCCAACGGCGCGGACCGGCGGGAGTTGGAGCAGCTCCGCGCCGAGCTGGACACCTACCGGCGCCGTCTCGAAGAGGCCCGGCTCCGCTACGACGGCAAGCAGAGCCGTCTGGAACGGGAGCAGGCCGCCCGGGAACAGGCCGAGGCGGAACTCGAGGCGGCCGAGGCCGAGCGGGCCGCCCTGCACGATCTCGTCGCCGAACTGAGCGACAAGATCACCGAGCTGACGGCGCCGGATCTCCAGTCGCGTACGGTGGCACGGCCGTTGGACGGTGCCTCGAAGCGGGACGAGTTCATCGCCCACGCGCAGAAGGCGGTGCGCCCGCCGATGAGCGAGGCGCAGGTCCGCGACGAGCTGGACCGGATTCTGGGGATGGCGGGCTGGGTCGTCCAGGACGACAAGGACAAGAACCTCTTCGACGGCCGTGGGGTCGCCGTCCGCGAGGTCTCTACCGCCGTCGGCCGCGCCGACTACCTCCTCTACGTGGACCAGCGCCTGGTCGGCGTCATAGAGGCCAAGCGGGAGGGCGCCGACCTCGAAGGCGCGATGCAGCAGGCCGCGCGGTACGCCACCGGGCTCACCCGCAGCCAGCAGCTCAGCGCCTGGCGTGCCAGCCTGCCCTTCCGGTACGTCGCCGACGGCAACACCGTCCGCTTCCACAACGCGCTCGACCCGTCCCCGCGCACCCGCGAGGTCTTCGCCGTGCACCAGCCGGAGACCATCGCCCGCTGGATCGACGAGGCGGAGGCCGACCCCTCGGCACCCACCCTGCGCGCCCGGATGCGGCGTCTCCCGCAGACCTTCCTCGACCCCGGCCCGCTGCGCCCGGCCCAGCACAGGGCCATCACCGGCCTGGAGCGTTCCCTCGCCAAGGACGACCCGCGCGCCCTCATCCAGATGGCGACCGGCGCGGGCAAGACGTACACCGTGGTCAGCGAGAGCTACCGGCTGCTCAAGCACGCGCGCGCCAAGCGGGTGCTGTTCCTCGTCGACCGCAACAACCTCGGCAGCCAGGCCGCCACCGAGTTCGAGAACTTCGACACCCCGGACGACGGCCGCAAGTTCACCGAGCTGTACGTGGTGCAGCGCTTGGCCGGTGACAGCGTGCTGGGGTCCGCTCATGTGGTGGTGTCGACCGTCCAGCGGCTGTGGCTCGCGCTGACCGGCCGGGACGTCCCCAGCGCCGACGACAACGACCAGAGCCTGGACCGCTACGACCTGGTCGACGCGCCGGTCGAGGTCGGCTATAACGCCGACCTGCCGCCGGAGACCTTCGACCTCATCGTCGTCGACGAGTGCCACCGTTCCATCTACGGCAAGTGGCGCGCGGTCCTGGAGTACTTCGACGCCCACCTGGTCGGCCTGACCGCCACCCCGGTCATGCAGACCTTCGGTTTCTTCTTCCAGAACCTGGTCAGCGAGTACCCCTACGAGCAGGCCGTCGCCGACGGTGTCAACGTCGACTTCGACGTCTTCCGCATCCGTACGGAGCTGGGCGAGAACGGCGGCACGATCCCGGCCGAGACGGTCGTCCCGATGCGGGAACGCAAGACGCGGCGCGAGCGGTACCAGGAGCTGGAGGAGGACTTGGAGTGGAAGGCCTCCCAGCTCGGCCGCCAGGTCATCAGCAAGGGTCAGCTCAAGCTGGTCCTGGAGACCTTCCGGGCGCACCTGTTCACCGACATCTTCCCGCCGGTGGGCGAGGGTGACGTGCGGCGGGCGCGCACCCACGTGCCCAAGACGCTGATCTTCGCCGTCGACGACAACCACGCCGACGAGATCGTCCGGATGGCGCGGCAGGTCTTCGGCGAGAGCGACGACTTCTGCCGCAAGATCACGCATGCCGCGAAGCGGCCCGCCGAGCTGATCAAGGCCTTCCGCAACAGCCCCGAGCTGCGGATCGCCGTCACGGTCGACATGATCGCCACGGGCACCGACATCCCGCCCCTGGAGTGCGTGTTCTTCCTGCGGGACGTCAAGAGCTGGGCCTACTTCGAGCAGATGAAGGGGCGGGGCTCGCGGACGATCGACCCGGCGGAGTTCCAGGCGGTGACGCCGGACGCCGAGGTCAAGGAGCGGTTCGTCATCGTCGACGCGGTCGGCGTCACGGACTCGCCCCGCGTCGACGCGCGACCGCTGGCGCGTGTCTCCGAGCGGAAGGTCCCACTGGAGCGGCTGATGGCCAAGACGGCCGGCCTCGCGGTGACGGAGGACGAGGTCGCCACACTGGCGGGCCGCCTCGCCCGGCTCGACCGGCAGCTCACGCCCGAGGAACGCCAGGAGGTCGAGGAACTCGCCGGCCGGCCGCTCCGGGAGATCGTCGGCGGCCTGGTCCGCTCCGTTGACCCCGACCAGCAGGAGAAGGCCCGGCGCATAGGAGGTGAAAAGCAGGTCCGCCAGGACATGCTGGACGCGTTGAAGCCGATCGCCGCCAACCGTGAGCTGCGCGACCGGCTGATGTCCATGCGCCGCGCCCACGACATCGTCATCGACGAGGTGAACGTCGACGAGGTGAAGGAGGCGCGCGGCGTCACCGCCGACGAGCTGGCGATGCGGCGAGTCACGTCCTGGCAGCAGTACCTCAAGGACCACCGCGACGAGATCGCGGCGCTCAACCTCGCCTTCTCCGAGCGCCGGGACCCGAGGGAGGTCTACCGGCGGTTGAAGGACCTCGCCCGCAAGATCGAGCGGCCCCCGTTCCAGTGGACGCCGGGGCGGCTGTACGACGCGTACGTGCAGCTGGGCAAGGCGTCGCAGCGTCCGCGCGGGACGGCCGGCGTGGTCGACCTGATCGGCCTGCTGCGGTTCGAGCTGGGGCTGGATACGGAGGTACGGCCGTACCGGGCCCTGGTCGAGGAACGGTACGCGGCCTGGCGTGCCAAGCAGGAGCAGGCGGGGGCCGTCTTCACGGAGGACCAGGTGTGGTGGCTCGACCGCATGGTCGACGTCATCGCCACGGATGCGGCGATCGAGCCCGAGCGTCTGAAGGACGTAACCTTCATGGGGCGCGGGGGCGTGGACGGGTTCCTTCAGGAATTCGGGGCGGATCGGGGGGCGGAGATTTTGGATGAGCTGGGACGGGAGCTGGGTGCGTGAGTGCGGGGCGTGAAGACGCAGGTGAGACTGCTCTGCCCGAAGGGTGGCACTGGGCGACACTCGAGGACGTGGCCGAGGTGATCCGGGGAGTTACCTATAAAAAGCAGCAGGCTTCCGATTCTCCTCTCCCCGGATACCTGCCGCTATTGCGGGCGACAAATATTCAGGAAGTTCTTGATGTCGACGGGAAAGTAGTATACGTCCCTCATGGGCTCGTCTCCGCCCATCAACGGCTGCGCGCTGGTGACATTATCGTGGCATCATCGAGCGGCAGTGTGTCAGTAGTCGGAAAAAGTGCTCAACTTTCCTCCCCTTGGGAGGGCACGTGGGGCGCCTTTTGTGTCTGCGTGCGACCATGTGCGGGAATCAACGCTTCGTTCATCTCTCTTTTCTTGCGGAGTGATGAAGTGCGAAAAAAATGGTCGCGAATGGCTAAAGGTTCCAACATCAATAACCTTAAGCTTGGCGGCATTTTGGGTACGCACATTCCTATTCCGCCGCTGGAGGAGCAAGGGCGTATCGTTGCGGCGCTCGAAGAGTACCTAGGTCAGCTGGACCGAGCTCAGGACCTTCTGAGGTCGAATCTTCGCAAGATTGTTGCTTGCGGGGAGCGTTTGCTTCTTCAAGCGTGTGACGGCCAGTTGCTGAATCTTCCGCCTTCGATTGATCAGCCTGCCCTCACTGCCGCTGATTGTGTAGATGGCGAACTTCCATCACTGCCCGAGGATTGGACTTGGCGTCGGCTCGGCGAGATCGCTGATGTGGTTGGTGGAATCACGAAGGATGCGAAGAAGCAATCAGACATCGAATTGCCTGAAGTCCCTTACTTGCGCGTGGCGAATGTGCAGCGTGGACGCTTGGACCTGTCCAATATCTCGCGCATTCGCGCCACTCCTGAAAAGGCTGCCGCACTGACTCTTCGGTCGGGCGACGTTTTGCTGAATGAAGGCGGAGACCGGGACAAGCTGGGTAGGGGGTGGATTTGGGAGGGTCAAATCGAAAACTGCATCCATCAGAACCATGTATTCCGAGCACGGATTCGTGATGGACTGCTTGACCCCAAAATTCTTGCCTGGCATGCCAATAGTTTTGGGCGCCGATGGTTCGAGGTGAATGGGAAGCAGAGCGTGAATCTGGCTTCGATCAGTCTTCGAAAGATCAAGCAGTTTCCCGTCCCGGTCCCTCCTCGCTCTTTGCAAGGGCGGATCGTTCAGGAAACTGAACGTCAGCTCTCTGTCCTCGAAGGTACGGAGAAGGCTGTTCAGTCTGCGTTGCTTCGGTCGGCCGTCCTCCGTCGCGCGCTCCTTGCCGAAGCCTTCGCCGGCCGCTTGACCGCGCAAGGTGCCGCAGACGAGTCCGCCGAAGCTCTGCTCACTCGCATCCGCGCGGAGCGTGAGGCGGCCGGAGTGACCAAGTCTCGTCGGCGGAGTCCGCGGCGGGCGTCCGCTCAGCAGGCGAGTGTTCCGGAGGCGCCTCCGGTGCCCCGTGCGAACGCGTCCGACCTCGCCACCGCCACTCAGCCCACCCTTGATCTGGAGATTCCCTCGTGACCACGACCGAGGCCCGGCGGCTTGTCGACAAGCTGTGGAGTTACTGCCATGTCCTGCGGGACGACGGTGTCTCCACCATCGACTACGTCGAGCAGTTGACGCTTCTTGTGTTCCTCAAGATGGCGCACGAGGCGCAGACCCGGCCGCCGATGTTCCGTGAGCGGATCATGCCTGAGGGGTCGGTGTGGGAGAACCGGGGCTGGCCCGAGCTGCTGAAGAACGACGGGGCCGCGCTCGAAGCCGCCTACACCGAGTTGCTCGAAGACCTCGGCGCACAGCGCGCGGGTACGACCTTCCACCTGATCTTCAACGGGGCCCGGAACCGTATCCACGACCCCGCCAAGCTCAAGCGGCTCGTCAAGGACCTGATCGACAAGGAGAACTGGTCGGGGCAGAAGACCGACATCAAGGGCGACGCCTACGAGGAGCTGCTCTCCCGAGGCGCCGAGGACATCAAGTCGGGGGCCGGGCAGTACTTCACCCCGCGTCCGCTCATCCAGGCCATTATCGACTGCGTCCGTCCGACCCCGGACGACACGATCACCGACCCCGCCTGCGGAACCGGTGGCTTCCTGCTCTCCGCCGCCGAGTACATCCTCCAGGAGTACGGCAACCGGCTCACCCCCGAGCAGCGCGAGCACCTCAGCAGCGGCGGCATCTGGGGTACCGAGCTGGTCAGGAACACCGCGCGGCTCGCCGCCATGAACCTCTTCCTGCACGGCATCGGTCAGCCGACCGGTACGGCCCTTGTCCGCACCAAGGACGCCCTCGCCGCGCCGCCCGACCAGCGGGCGAGTCTCGTCCTGGCCAACCCGCCCTTCGGCAAGAAGTCGTCCATCACGGTTTACGGCGACGACGGTTCGGCGGCGCGGGAGGCCATCGCCTATGAGCGGCGAGACTTCTGGGTCACCACCACCAACAAGCAGCTCAACTTCGTCCAGCACATCGCCTCCTTGCTGGAGATCCATGGACGGGCCGCTGTCGTCGTCCCCGACAACGTCCTCTTCGAGGGCGGCGCCGGTGAGACCATCCGCCGGCGGTTGCTGAGCGAGTACGACGTCCACACGCTGCTGCGGCTGCCCACCGGCATCTTCTACGCGGGCGGGGTCAAGGCCAACGTCCTGTTCTTCGAGCGCAAGCCGGCCCGCCCCAAGCAGCCGTGGACCGAGAAGCTCTGGGTCTACGACTTCCGTACGGCCCAGCACTTCACCCTCAAGCAGAACCCGCTCACCCGGGCCCACCTCGAGGACTTCGTGCAGTGCTACCGGCCCGAAGAGGACCGTTCCAAGCGGGTGGAGACGGAACGCTTCAAGGCGTTCACCTACGAGGAACTGGCCGCCCGCGACAAGGCCAACCTCGACATCACCTGGCTCCGCGACCCCAGCCTGGACGACGCGGACAGCCTTCCCGCGCCCGAGGTGCTCGCCGCCGAGATCGTCGAAGACCTCCAGGCCGCGCTGGAGGAGTTCGCCGCCATCGCCGAGACGTTGCAGCAGGCTCGCGACAGCGTCACCGAGGAAGGCGAGGCTGCGGCCGGGGAGTGACGGTACGCGCGTGGCCCGCACCCGAGCAGTCGGCGGGTGCGGGCCACGTGTCGACGCCGGACCCCGTCGCCGAGTCGTGAGCACTTCGGGCCGAAGTGCTCACGGTTTTCGGGAGGGGGGTTCGGCGGGGAGGGGATCAGCCGCCGGAGGCGTACGGGAGGAAGGCGGCCCAGGTGGTGGGGGCGACGGTGAGGTGGCCCCGCTGGGGGTCCTTCGAGTCGCGGATGAGGACGCGGTCCAGCTCCGGATCAGGAGCGGCTACCTCGACGCAGTCGGGGCCGTCAGACGTGCTGTAGCTGCTTTTTATCCACTGCATGTTTCTCCGAGTACCTTCTCGATGAGGGCCGTTGATTCCCGAGGGCTGAGAGCCTGTGCCCGGATGATCCCATAGCGCATGTCGAGGAGTTGCACCTCTTTCTGGTCGGTGATCACCCGGCTGATGTGCTGCACCTCCACGTGCCCGACCGTTGTGCCGTCCTTCAAGCGGAGCAACCGGAACGAACCGTCGAGTCCCGAGTTCTCTTCACAGCTCAGTGGGAGCACCTGGAGGTCGACATTGCAGAAGCCAGCGACCTCCAACAGCCGTTCGAGCTGCCTGCGCATCACCATCTTGCCTCCGATCAGCCGCCGGAGGGTCGACTCGCACTGGACGAAGCTGAAGACAGGGCGGCCTGTAGTGCCATCGACGATCTCCTGGCGAACCATGCGGGCTGCCAGGTGCTGCTCCAGCTTGTCATCCGTGAAGGGTGGTCTACGCGCGCCGAGTACTGCCCGTGCGTACTCCTCCGTCTGCAATAGCCCGTGGACGACGGAGTTGTTGTAGGCGCACAGCTCCGTCGCGTCGTCCTCCACCTTCTTCAGATCCCGCACCTTCTTCGGGTACCGGACGTCCGCCAGGTCCTTCTTCAGCGCCGCGACCTTGCCGCCCGCGTTCAGGGCCTCGTCCGCCGCCTCCAGGTACTCGGGGCGGGGAATGCGTCTCATGCGCTCGACGGACGAGACCAACTCCTCGCCGTACCCGATGGCCGCTCCGAACTCCGGCTGGGTGAGGCCGGCGGACTCGCGCCACAGCTTCAACTGCCGGGCCACCGTCCTGATCACGCCCGCGGCCTCGTCGTCCTCCGGACTCACGTCCCACTCGCCCATGCCTACCGCCCTCCCGTCGTACGTCCCGGACGGAAACCGGCGTCATCTGGACAGCCCTCGTCCGCACGGGGTGATTCCCTTCACAGGCTACGCATGCCTCGACACGCTCTGTGATGTGAACCGACACATCACCTGCACCCGGCACTTCACCGTGCCGCTCTCCGCGACCCGGCGCGGTGCGCGCCTCGCCCGCTTGCTGGCCGTCGAAAAGCTGACCGAGTGGGGACTGCCGTTGGACCCCGCCCGGCTCGTCGTCGCCGAACTCGGCGCCAACGCCGTGCTGCACGGGCGGGTGCCGGGGCGGAGTTTCCGGCTCGGTCTCTCCGTCGGCGAGGACGGGGTGCTGCGGATCGAGGTCGTGGACGCGCGGGGGGACCTGTCGCCCGGCCCGGCGGCGGCGACGGACGGGGAGTCGGGGTACGGGTTGGTGCTGGTCGGGGAGTTGGCGGACCGGTGGGGAGTGGAAGTCGGGCCCGTGCCGTGCAAGACGGTGTGGGCCGAGATCGATCCCGTCTGACCGGAGCCCGGAAACACGGGAGCCGGTGGGGCGGAGGCCGGGGCGGCGGGCGGTGAAAGACCAAAGAACTCGGGGAAAGAACCCTCCCAACCCGGCCAAACCCGGTGTACGTCACTCGGGTGGGTGAAAGGGGCTGGCGGGGCTGGCGCGGGCGTCGCGCGGGCGGGCACTCTCGGGATCAGGCAACTCCGCCGCATATGACTGCGGCCCCCGCCGGGACTTGCACTCCCAGGGCGAGGGCCTCACCAAGTAGGAAGAAAGACCCTTCCCTTATGGCTGCGCCACAGCTTATCCCTGCCCCGAGTTCGCGTCAGGGTGTTCCCTGTACCGCCGCTCCCTCCGGTGTCACGCACGTACGGACGTACCAACCCGACCGGTACACCATCATCGGCAACCACCTCGCCCAGCACCGCCAGTTGTCGCTGGTCGCCATCGGGCTCGCCGTGTACATCCTGTCGCTGCCGGACGGAGGCGCCTCCGACATCCGTACGCTCGCCGCCCGATTTCCCGAAGGGCGGGACCGGATCGGGTTCGCGCTGCGGGAGCTGGAGGCCTGCGGGTACATCGAGCGGGTGCGGGAGCGGGTCGACGGGGGGCGGTTCGTCACGCGGACGTTCGCTCACGACGTGCCGGGGGAACGGGGGGTCCCTGTCCCTGCCCCCGCCCCTGAAGTACCCGCGGTCGTGGAGGCCGAGCCCGTCGTGGAGGAGGCCGAGCCGCCCCGCAGCGAGCACGAGGAGAAGGCCGAGTCGCTGCTCGTCGGGCTGCGGCGGTCCGACAGCCGGTTCACGCTGTCGCGGAAGGACGTGCGTCGGCTGGTGCCCGCTGTCGTGGCGTGGTTCGAGAACGGGGCGAACAGGACGGCCGTGCACCACGCCCTGACCCATGACGTGCCCGTTCTCCTGAAACGTCCGGCCGGATTCCTCGCGTACCGGCTGAAGGAGATGCTGCCGCCGCCTCTGCCGCCCGTGTCGGAGACGGTCGTCCTGGCGACGCCTCGGGAGCACGAGACGAGACCCTGGTATCCCATGACGAACTGCGCGGGGTACTGCGGTCGTCCCTTCCGCGCCCCCGAGGGGTCCTGGTGCCGGGACTGCCGGGCGAGAAGGGACGGCGGCCGTGGTGGAATGGCGCCGTGAGCCGGGCTGTCGAGGAGAGCAATCGCCGTATGCTGCGGGCGCGGGACGCGATGGACCGGGAGTACGCGCGGCCGTTGGACGTTCCGGCGCTGGCGCGGATCGCGCATGTTTCGCCGGCGCACTTCGCGCGGACGTTCCGGGCGACGTTCGGGGAGACTCCGCACCGGTATCTGCAACGGCGGCGGGTGGAGCGGGCGATGTTCCTGCTGCGGGAGACCGGGCGCAGTGTGACCGACATCTGCTTCGAGGTCGGGTTCGGCAGCGCGGGGACCTTCAGCCGTACGTTCCGGGACATCGTCGGGCTGTCGCCGCGGGAGTACCGGAAGGCGGCGGTCGCCGCGCGGGTGCCGACCTGCTTCACGATGGCGTGGACGCGACCGAGCGGCTGAGCGACTGAGCAGTTCTGGATAAGTATTCGGGTGCTCCGCTCCGTAGCGTGGTGGTCATGTTCAACGCCATTACGCATTCGCAGATGTACGTCCTCGACCAGGACGAGGCCCTCGACTTCTACGTCGGCAAGCTGGGGCTGGAGGTCACGGCCGACCTCGACATGGGGTTCATGCGCTGGCTCGCCGTCGGCGTTCCCGGCCACCCCGGGCGGGAGATCCTGCTGGAGAAGCCGGGCGCTCCGGCCATGTCGGAGGAGACGGCGGAGCAGGTGCGCGAGCTGGTGACCAAGGGGGCGATGGGCGGGTGGCTCATCCTCACCACGGACGACTGCCGCAAGACCTACGAGACGCTGCTGGAGAAGGGGGTGGAGTTCACGGAGGCGCCGACCGAGCGGCCGTACGGGATCGACTGCGGGCTGCGTGATCCCTTCGGCAATCGCATCCGCTTCACCCAGTTGAAGGGCTGAGCCCGGCCGACTGCGCGTCGGCAAAGGCATCGCGGGGGCGGGCGTAGCGTAGGTGGTATGTCGACGTATGGAAGCTTTCCCGGAAGCCGGCCCCGGCGGCTGAGGTCCACCCCCGTGATGCGTCGGATGGTCGCCGAGACGCGGCTGCATCCCGCCGATTTCATCCTTCCGGCCTTTGTGCGGGAGGGAGTGAGCGAGCCGGTGCCGATCGCCGCGATGCCGGGGGTCGTGCAGCACACACGGGACACGCTGAAGAAGGCCGCCGTCGAGGCGGTGGAGGCCGGGATCTCCGGGATCATGCTGTTCGGCGTGCCGGAGGAGGGCAAGAAGGACGGGCTCGGGACCGCCGGGACCGATCCGGACGGGATTCTCCAGGTCGCGCTGCGGGACGTGCGCGGCGAGGTCGGGGACGAACTGCTGGTGATGTCCGATCTGTGCCTCGACGAGTTCACGGACCACGGTCACTGCGGGGTGCTCGACGAGCAGGGGCGGGTCGACAACGACGCCACCCTTGAGCGGTATGCCGAGATGGCCCAGGTGCAGGCCGACGCCGGGGCGCACGTCGTCGGGCCGAGCGGGATGATGGACGGGCAGATCGGGGTGGTCCGGGACGCTCTGGATCAGATCGGGCGGGAGGACGTCGCCATCCTCGCCTATACGGCCAAGTACGCTTCCGCGTTCTACGGGCCGTTCCGGGAGGCTGTCGGCTCGTCGTTGCGGGGGGACCGGAAGACCTATCAGCAGGACGCCGCCAACGCGCGGGAGTCCCTGCGGGAGTTGGCGCTGGACCTGGAGGAGGGCGCCGACATGGTGATGGTCAAGCCGGCCGGGCCCTACCTCGACATCCTGGCGAAGGTGGCGGAGGCCGTGGACGTGCCGGTCGCCGCGTACCAGATCTCCGGTGAGTACTCGATGATCGAGGCCGCCGCCGAGAAGGGCTGGATCGACCGGGACCGGGCGATCCTGGAGGCGCTGACCGGGATCAAGCGGGCCGGTGCGCGCAACATCCTGACCTACTGGGCGGTGGAGGCCGCGCGCACGCTCCGCTAGGCGGTGGCGAGCAGGGAGCCGGTCCAGGCCCGGACGGCTGCGGAGACCGGGGTGGCGACGCCCTGGAGGATCTGGTCCCACAGCGGGCGCGTCGGGGGCGGCAGGGTGTCGGTGGTCATCTGGGCGGCGTTGCCGGTGGCCGAAGACCGAGACGCCGCGGGCGGCTCGGCGCGGCCGGGCGCCGGCATGCCGCAGTGCGGGCCGGGCGGCCATGATCGCGCTGGACACGATGTTCACGACGCGGCCGGGGGCGCCGGCGCCGAGGACGGGGAGCATCGCCTCGGTGAAGACGTACGGGGAGCCCCGGACCGGGTGCGGCGGCTGCGCTCGGGCCGGGCCGACCTCGCCGACGAGCCGCTCGTCGACTGGTCCGGCGACGAGGACCCGCTCCGCGACCCGGGGCTGTGGCCCCCCGGCCCCCCGGCCCCCCGGCCCCCCCCCGGCCCCCCCGGACCCCCCGGGCGTCCGGGGCCGCGTGTCAGCGACGGCCTCCAGATGACGGCGGTGGCCGGGCTCGGCCAGGCGGCGGCGGTCACGGTCGCGTCCGAGAACACCCGGACCCCGCCCGCGGGCACGGTCAGCCGGCCGCTCCGGGACGGGCCCGCGGTGTCTGCGACGGCACACGGCTCAGTAGGTCAGGGCCGTGGCGCGGTCGGTCAGCCAGTAGGTGACCGAGAGGGAGTCGTCGACGTGGACGCCGGCGGCGGGCAGGGAGACCGTGGCGATGGAACCGTCGTCGAACGGGACCGTCAGCGCCGTCTCCGTACGGCCGCCCGCGGCGCTGCCGTCGCCGGCCGAGAGCAGGACGCCCGCGTAGCCGGACGCGCCCGGCTCCAGCGTGGTCAGCGCCTGCGGCTTGCTGGCCTCCACGACCGACGGCACGGACTGGGCGTCGCCGAACCGGGCCGCCGGGTAGGTGGGCAGGGAGCAGGTCTTCGAGCCGGTGTTGGTGGCGGTCAGGAGCAGGTGGTTGATCGGGCTGGCCACCTCGGTGGCGGTGATCTCCACGTCGTCGGCGGAGCAGTCGCCGGGGATCGAGGCGTCGGCGTTGTTCCCGGTGCTGGAGCTGTTCTGCTTGCCGGCGGTGTCCGTGCCGCCGCCCGCCGTACCGTTCGCGCCGTTCGCGCCGGCGGAGGCGGTGTCCTTGGCGGCCGTGTCGCCGGAGGCGGCGCCCTCGGTGCCGGTCTGCGCGGTGGTGTCCGAGGAGGCGGACGTGGTGCGCAGGCCCGTGGCCGAGTCGTCCTCGCAGGCCGTCAGGGAGAGCGTGGCGAGTGCGACGGTGGCGGCGGCGAACAGACGGACCCGAGTGGTGCGTGCGGACATGAGGTGATCCCCTTCACAGGCGGGTGGGAGTGGCGCCGCTCGACCGTTGCCGGGGGCGGCTGCTTGACTGGTCACAGCCTGCGGCAGCGGCCGTTCCGGTCGCCAGCCACGGCGGCACACGCGGGACGCTGGGACGGCTGGAACCACTCTGACCTGGAGAGACGTCCCTGTTCTGGGATGCGGTGCGGGGACAAGGGGAGCGGGAGAAACGGTGGCTGCGGACGATTTCGCGGGACTGCTGCGGGAGCTGAAGGAACGGTCGGGACTCAGCTACGGGGCGCTGGGCAAGCGGCTGCACATGAGCGCGTCGACGCTGCACCGGTACGTGAAGGGCGAGGTCGTACCGACGGAGTTTGCCTCCGTCGAGCGGATGGCCCGGCTGTGCCGGGCGACGCCCGAGGAACTGCTGGAACTCCACCGCCGCTGGATCCGGGCGGACGCGCTGCGGGGGGTGAAGGCGGACGGGGCTGCCGATCAGGGGGACGCCGCCGCCAAGCCCGGTGAGGCGGGTGCCGGTGCCGTTGAGGGTGCGGGTGCGGGTGCTGGTGCCGCGGTGGGTGACGGGGAGTCGGGCGAGGGGGACGCGCCGGCCGTACCGGGCGGTGCGCACGCGCCGGGGAACGAGCCGGACGGCGCGGTGCCGGACGGCGCGGTGCCGGACGGCGCGGCGCTGGACGAGGACCCGGCCGAGGTCACCGTGGTCGGGGAGGCGGCCGGCGACGGCGCGAGCGGTGGGCGGTCCCGCAAGCGGGTGATGTACGCCGCCGGTACCGGGGTCGGGCTGGCCGCCGCAGTGGCGCTCGTGATCGGGCTGCTCCCGGAGGGGGGAGACGGGCAGGACTCCTCCGGCACCGTCGGGGCGACCGTCTCCGCCCGGCACTCCACGCGGTCCTCGGACCCGTCGCCGAGCGCCGACCGGTCGGCGTCCCCGAGCGCGTCCCCGAGCGCGAGCGCCGGCGCCACGGCGAGTGCCGGTGCCGGTCCGCGGGCCGCCGCGAGCAAGGGCGGGAACGCGACCGCGTCCGCCGGGGCCCCGAAGGCCGACGGCCCCGTTCCGTTGTCCGTGCAGACCACCCCGCACTACTGGGACGGGCCGTGCGACCAGAACTTCCTGGTCGACCGCAGCCCCGAGAACGTGCTGGAGGCGCCTCCCCAGCAGGACTCGGCCGGCTGGATCGCCTCCTACGGCGCTGTCGCCGCGGACCGGCAGCAGGTCGCCTTCACCGTGCAGGGCACGGGCGAGGAGACGGTCGTCCTGAACGCCCTGCACGTCCGCGTCCTCAGCAGCGACGCGCCGCTGACCTGGAACGAGTACGCCATGGGCGTCGGCTGCGGGGGCGGGGTCGGCACCAAGGCGTTCGACGTCTCGCTGGACCTCGGCAATCCGCTGGCCACGCCGGTCAACGGGCAGCGGGACTTCCCGTACAAGGTGACCGAGTCCGACCCCGAGGCCTTCTACGTCAACGCCCACACGAGCGGGCGCGACGTGCGCTGGCAACTGGAACTGGACTGGTCCAGCGGGTCGCGCCGGGGCACACTGAAGATCGACGACAACGGGAAGCCGTTCCGCACGAGTGCCTCGGAGAGCGACAGCTACTACGGTTATCCGCTCGGCGGCGACAAGTGGGAGCAGTACACGAAGGAGTGAGGGGCCGGCCTGCTGCTAGCCGGTGTCCGCATCACGGAAACCTGCTTGTAGACGGCATGTAAATGCCTAGGCTGCGGCCATGACCGTGACCCAGCCTCCTGCCGCGTCCCTCGCCCCCGTCCCGCCCCTCGCCGCGCGGGCCCGGTCGATCGGTGGTTCACCGGTACGGGACATCCTCGCCGTCACCGCCCGCCCCGAGGTCGTCAACTTCGCGGGCGGGCTGCCGGCGCCGGAGCTGTTCGACACCGAGGGGATCGCCGCCGCCTACCGGGCGGTGCTCGCCGAGACGCCGGAGCGGGCGCTCCAGTACTCCACGACCGAGGGCGAGCCGGCGCTGCGGGCCGCGCTCGCCGCGCGCACCTCGGCACGCGGCCTGGACACGGACGCCGAGGACCTTCTCGTCACGACCGGTTCGCAGCAGGCGCTGTCCCTGCTGGCCACCGCCCTGCTCGAACCGGGCGACACCGTGCTGGTGGAGGACCCCTGCTACCTCGCCGCGCTCCAGGCCTTCGGCTTCGCGGGCGCCCGCGTGATCGCCGTGCCCGGGGACGCCGAGGGACCGGATGCCGAGGCGCTGGCGGAGCTGGTGGTGCGGGAGCGGCCCAAGCTGTTCTACACCGTGCCGACCTTCCAGAACCCGACCGGCCGCACCATGTCCGCCGCCCGGCGGGCCGCCGTGGCCTCGGTCGCCGCGCGGTACGGGCTGTGGATCGTCGAGGACGACCCGTACGGGGAGCTGCGGTTCGAGGGCGAGCGGGTGCCGTGGATCGCCGCGTACGAGGAGGCCCGGGACCGGACCGTGCTGCTCGGCTCCTTCTCCAAGGTGATGGCGCCGGGGCTGCGGCTGGGCTGGCTGCGGGCGCCCGCCGGGCTGCGCCGGGCCTGCGCGGTGGCCAAGCAGGCCGCCGACCTGCACACCCCGACCGTCAACCAGCTCGCCGCCGCCCGGTACCTGGCCGACCGGGACCTGGACGCCCACGTCCGCCGGGTCGCGCGGGCGTACCGCGCACGCCGGGACGCCATGCTGGCGGGGCTGGCGGACGCGCTGCCGGCCGGGTCGCGGTGGACGCGGCCGGAGGGCGGCATGTTCCTGTGGGCGACGCTGCCCGCGGGGTACGACACCACAGCCCTGCTCCCGGGGGTGGTCCGGCACGACGTGGCGTACGTGCCCGGAGCGCCCTTCCACGCCGGTGAGCCCGACCGGTCGACGATGCGGCTGTGCTTCGTGACGCAGACGCCGGACGCGATCGGGGAGGGGCTGCGCAGGCTCGGGGAGGGGCTGCGGGAAGCCGCGCTAGCCGGGTGACGGCGAGCGGGCCGGGCCGACCCGGGCGGTGACGCACTCGGGGTCGTGGCCGGCCGACGCGGGCCGGAAACAGGCGCGGACCGTGCTGCCGGGGCCGGCCGCGGCCATGCTGGTGTAGACGTAGGTGTCCGCGTCGGCCTCGTCCCTGACCCGCACGGCGTGAGTCGGTCCGGACACCGTGATGTCCAGCCGGTCGCCGACCTCCGTTCCCCAGGTCCGGGCCCAGCTCGCGCCGCAGGTCTCGCTGTAGCGCAGTTCCACGTAGGCGCCGGTGGCGGTGCGGGAGGTGGCGAGGGTGTCGGGGTCGACGCCGCAGATCAGGCGCAGCGGGTCCCGGCCCTCGCAGGCGGCTCCGTGACACCGGGGGGAGAGGGAGTACGGGACGGAGACCGGCAGCGGTTCGTCCGCCGCTCTGTCCCGGGCCGGCGGGAGGAGGAGCAGCAGGGCCGTGCCGCCGGCGAGCAGGGTGTACACCGACGCCAGCGCCACCAGGAGACGGACGCGTCCGGGGCCGCGGCGGCGGTCGCCGGCGGGCTGGGGCCGCTCCGTCCCGTGCCGTGGTTCTCCTGGGGGAGGGGCGGCCGGGACCGCGCCGCGTCCGCTCCGGTCCGACTCGGTGATCTCCCACAGGGCCAGCAGCCGCTTGGGCGGTTCGTTCGCGATCCGGCACAGCTCCTGCACGGCCTGGCGCGGGGGCAGGATCTTGCCGTTGAGATAGCGCTCCCAGGAGGACTTGCTGTACGCCGTCCGCTCCGCCAGGGCCGCCAGGCTCAGCCCCGTACGGGCCCTCAGCTCCCGCAGGGCCTCGGTCAGCCGGGTGTGCGCGGTGCTCACCGGGGCGCCACCTCCCGCAGGGCCTTCCAGGTGTGCGGGCCGACGACCCCGTCCACGACCAGGTCGTGCCGCTCCTGGACGCGCTGCACCGCGCGCTGGGTCCGCGGGCCGAAGACGCCGTCGATGTCCCCCGGCGAGATCCCGGCCCGCCGCAACAGGCACTGCGCCTCGGCCACTTCGGGCCCCACGTGCGTGTACGCCAGGATGGTGTCCGAGGTCCGGCTCAGCCCCGCGTACCAGCGGCCGTCGCGCTGTTCCAGGCGGCAGGTGTAGGTGACCGGCACCAGGGACTCCGACACGGTGGCCGGGGCGGCGGCGACGGTGTCGGTGCGGACCCGGGCGAGCCGCTCGCGGGTCTCGGCGAGCCGCACGGCCAGCAGGAGCGTCACGGAGACGGACAGCACCAGTGCGACCGCTCCCGCCGTGACCAGGGCGCGGGGGTAGGGGTGGCGGCCGTACGGCCGTCGCTGCGCGGCGTCGTCCGTCCCCGCGTGGGCGCTCACGGGGGCCGAGTGTCCCTCCGCCCAGCGCTCGGCGGCGATCTCGTGCAGCGCCAGCAGCCGGGCCGGATCGTCGCCGCCGACGCGGGCCATCGCCTCCACGGCGGCCCGGGGCGGCAGCGATCCGCCGTTCAGATATCGTTGCCACGATCTCGCGCTGTAGCCGGTCTTCACGGCCAGTTGACGGGTGCTCAGTTCGCTGCGGTCCTTCAGCGTGCGCAGGCGCACGATCAACTGGCGGACGTGTGGTGGGAGTTCTCCGGGCAGCTCTTTCCAACGCGACATGTGTCCCCCGCTCGCGTCCGGGACCGTTGGGCCGGTCCCGTGTGTCCCGGCCTCATTCTGCATCAGCGGCCCCGGCGGCACTGGGGTGAAGGCCTCGATCCGGTGGGTGATCGGCCGAAATCCGTACGGAGCCGTCCCGTCGACGCGCCGCAGGGGGCGGCGTCCCAGCAGGTCAGGGCCTGGGACGTCCCGGGACGACGTCACTTCTGCGCCAACTGTGGCGGTGCGGCGTGCCGTGACCGCAGTCTCGTCGTGGAGCCGGCCGGTGCGGTCGGTCCCGCTCACCGCACGTCACATGGAGGGGAACAGCATGCGAGGTATCACGAAGGCACTCGTCGGCGTCACCGCCGCTGTCGGGATCGCGGCCGGCGGCATGGCGACCGCCGGTACGGCGATGGCGGCGCCCGCGTCGGTGGTCCAGGAGCAGGCGGTGAGCGGCGAGGCCGGCGTGCTCGCTGTGGTCAACCTGGGGCTGGACACCGCCCACGCGAAGAGCTGGCAGTGCCTGCTGCGCGACCGCGGTTACTCGCCGGGCACCATCGACGGGCAGCTGGGCACCAACAGCTGGAAGGCGGCGCAGAGGTTCTTCGACAGCCTGGGCTACTACGACGACGCCATCGACGGGATCGTCGGCCCCAACACGATCAAGGGGCTCCAGAGGTACCTGAACCTGCACGGTGCCAGCCTCGCCGTGGACGGCGTCGCCGGTCCGGCCACCAAGGCCGAGTTCTGGGACTTCGCCGGTACCCACCGCTGCTGAGCGCCCCCGGCCGCACCCGTGCCGCGGCCCGGCCTCTCCCCGATATTCCGGGGAGAGGCCGGGCCGCGTGCCGTGTCACGGACAGGGGGTCAGAGCCGCTCGGGCGTCCTGATCCCCAGCAGCTCCATCCCCCGGTGCAGCGTGCGGGCCGTGATGTCGCACAGGAACAGGCGGTTCTCGACCCGCTCCGGCGTATCGGCCTTCAGCACCGGGCACTTGTCGTAGAAGGACGTGTAGAGCGAGGCGAGCTGGTACAGGTACGCCGTCAGCTTGTGCGGGGCGTACTCCGCCGCCGCCTCGGCCACCGTCTCCGCGAACGCGTCCAGGTGCAGGCCCAGGGCGCGCTCGGCGGCGTGCAGCTCCAGCTCCGGGCGGGGTGCCGGGGCGGTGTCGCCGGCCTTGCGCAGGATGGAGCGGATGCGGGCGTAGGCGTACTGGAGGTAGACGGAGGTGTCGCCGTTGAGCGAGACCATCTGGTCCAGGTCGAACTTGTAGTCCCGGTTCGCCGACGTCGACAGGTCCGCGTACTTCACCGCGCCGATGCCCACCTGGGTGCCGCGCTCGGTGATCTCCTCCTCGGACAGGTCCTGCGCCTTCTCCCGTACGACCGCCGAGGCGCGGTCGATGGCCTCGTCGAGGAGGTCGACGAGGCGGACCGTCTCGCCCGCGCGGGTCTTGAACGGCTTGCCGTCCTTGCCCAGCACCGTGCCGAAGGCGAGCTGGGTCAGCTCGACCGTCTCGACGTCCTCGCCGAGCCAGCCGGCCCTGCGAGCCGTCTCGAAGACCATCTTGAAGTGCAGGGACTGGCGGGCGTCGACCACGTAGAGCAGCGTGTCGGCCTTCAGGCCGAAGACGCGGTCGCGGATCGCGGAGAGGTCGGTGGCCGCGTAGCCGTAGCCGCCGTCCGACTTCTGCACGATCAGCGGGACCGGCTTGCCGTCCGGGCCCTTGACGTCGTCGAAGAAGACGCAGAGGGCCCCTTCGGAGCGGACGGCGACGCCCGACTCCTCCAGGATGCGGCAGGTCTCGGCCAGCATGTCGTTGTACCCCGACTCGCCGACGATGTCCGCGTCCCGGATCTCCATGTCCAGCTTCTCGAAGACGGAGAAGAAGTAGATCTTCGACTCGTCCACGAACTTCTGCCACATGGCGAGCGTGTGCTCGTCCCCGGCCTGGAGGTCGACCACCCGGCGCCGGGCCCGCGTCTTGAACTCCTCGTCGGAGTCGAACTTCTTCCGTGCGGCCTTGTAGAGGCGGTCGAGGTTCGACATCGCCTCCTCGCCGGAGACCTCGCCACCGGAGTGGTCCAGCTCGTGCGGGTGCTCGTCCAGGTACTGGATGAGCATGCCGAACTGGGTGCCCCAGTCGCCGATGTGGTGGCGGCGGACCACCGTCTCGCCGGTGAACTCCAGGATCTGCCGGACCGCGTCGCCGATCACCGCCGAGCGCAGGTGGCCGACGTGCATCTCCTTCGCCACGTTCGGCTGGGCGTAGTCGATGACCGTGGTGCCCGGCTCGGCGGCGTGCGGCACGCCGAGGCGGCCGGTGTCGTCCGCGTACCGCGCCGCGAGGTTCTCGGTGATCGCCCGGTCGCCGACCGTGATGTTCAGGAAGCCGGGGCCGGAGACCTCGACGTCCTGGATCAGGGCGCCGGTGGTGACGTGGGAGACGACCTCGGCGGCCAGCTCGCGCGGGTTGGCCTTCGCCTTCTTGGCCAGCGCCAGGATGCCGTTGGCCTGGTAGTCCGCCCGGTCGCTTCGTCGCAGCAGCGGGTCCGCGCCGGCGGCCTCGGGCCGGGTGGCCGACAGGGCGGACGCGAGGTGCTGGTGGACGGAGTCGCTGAGGGACGTGACCGAGGCCATAGGAAGGGGTGCCGTTCTCCTCGTGGGGATCGATAGACCCGTTCAGTCTCTCATGGGGTCTTCCCCGGGCGGCAAAGCCGTTTCCCGGAGCGCGACGCGGTCTGTGAGAATGGACCGTCACCCCCCCGCTCGAACCAGTGCAGGAAAGAAGGACGTGCCGATCGTGGCTCAGAGCACAGAGACCACCGACTGGGTCTCCCGTTTCGCGGACGAGGTCATCGCCGAATCGGAGCGCCGTGCCCCGGGCGCCAAAACGGTCGTCGTCGCGTCCGGCCTGTCCCCGTCGGGCCCCATCCACCTGGGCAACCTCCGCGAGGTCATGACCCCGCACCTGGTCGCCGACGAGATCCGCCGCCGCGGCCACGAGGTCCGGCACCTGATCTCCTGGGACGACTACGACCGCTACCGCAAGGTCCCGGCCGGTGTCCCCGGCGTCGACGACTCCTGGGCCGAGCACATCGGCAAGCCGCTGACCTCCGTCCCCGCCCCGAAGGGCTCGCCCCACCCGAACTGGGCCGAGCACTTCAAGGCCGCCATGATCGAGGCGCTCGGCGAGCTGGGCGTGGAGTTCGACGGCATCAGCCAGACCGCGCAGTACACCTCCGGTGCCTACCGCGACCAGATCCTGCACGCCATGCGGCACCGCGCGGACATCGACGCGATCCTCGACCGGTACCGCACCAAGCCGAAGACGAAGAAGCCCCAGCAGAAGGCCGTGGACGCGGCCGAGCTGGAGGCCGAGGAGGGCTCCGGCGCCGCCGCCGAGGACGACGGCAGCTCCGGCTCCGCCGGGTACTTCCCGTACAAGCCGTACTGCGGCAACTGCGAGAAGGACCTGACGACGGTCACCGCGTACGACGACGACTCGACCGAGCTGACCTACGCCTGCACGGCGTGCGGCTTCTCGGAGACGGTCCGGCTGAGCGAGTTCGACCGCGGCAAGCTGGTCTGGAAGGTCGACTGGCCCATGCGCTGGGCGTACGAGGGTGTCGTCTTCGAGCCGAGCGGGGTGGACCACTCCTCGCCGGGGTCCTCGTTCCAGGTCGGCGGGCAGATCGTCGGGATCTTCGGCGGCAAGCAGCCGATCGGCCCGATGTACGCCTTCGTCGGCATCAGCGGCATGGCCAAGATGTCCTCGTCCAAGGGCGGGGTGCCCACCCCGGCCGACGCGCTGAAGATCATGGAGCCGCAGCTGCTGCGCTGGCTGTACGCCCGCCGCAAGCCCAACCAGTCCTTCAAGATCGCCTTCGACCAGGAGATCCAGCGGCTGTACGACGAGTGGGACCGGCTGGACGCCAAGGTCGCCGACGGCTCCGCCCTGCCCGCCGACATCGCCGCGCACTCCCGTGCCGTGCGCACGGCCGCCGGTGACCTGCCGAGGACGCCGAGGCCGCTGCCGTACCGCACGCTCGCCTCGGTGGCGGACATCACCGCCGGGCACGAGGACCAGGCGCTGCGCATCCTGAGCGAGCTGGACCCGGCGGACCCGCCGGCCTCCCTGGACGAGGTCCGCCCGCGGTACGACAAGGCGGAGGCGTGGATCAACACCCACGTCCCCGCCGACCAGCGCACCATCGTGAGGGAGAAGCCCGACACCGAGCTCCTTGCCTCCCTCGACGAGGCGTCCGCGCGGTCGGTGCGGCTGCTGCTCGACGGGCTCGCCGACCACTGGTCCCTGGACGGGCTCACCCACCTCGTCTACGGCGTGCCCAAGGTCCAGGCCGGCTTCCCCGCCGACGCCACGCCCAAGGACCTCCCGCCGGAGATCAAGACCGCCCAGCGGACCTTCTTCGCCCTCCTCTACCGCCTCCTCGTCGGCCGCGACACCGGCCCCCGGCTGCCGACGCTGCTGCTGGCGGTGGGGCAGGAGCGGGTGCGGGCGCTGCTCGGGGCGTAGCGCCGTACGCGCGGTGAGGGGGCGTCCGGCGCGTGCCGGGCGCCCCCTCATCGTCCCGGGTACAGCCTGCTGTACCCGGGATCGGGGCGTGCGCGGCAGTGATCGGGGAGCGCGGCGCTGGTGTGCTGGAGGCATCGTGAGGGCGGTGCTCGAAGGCCGCTCAGCCGCCGCCGAGCCGCCGCTCGGCTTCCTTGAAGGGACCCGCCCCGGTGACGATCACCAGCCTCCCCCGGCAGACCCCGGCACCACGCCGCTCCGCCCTCCACCGCCGGCCGCTCACCTGGTTCTTCACGCTGGCCATGGGGGTGAGCTGGCTGGCCTGGACGCCGTACATCCTCTCCGAGAACGGTGTCGGCCTGTGGCACTGGACCTTCCCCGGCGGCGCGCTCGGCAGCCAGCTGCTCGGCGTCCTGCCCGGTGCCTACCTCGGCCCGATCGGCGCGGCGCTGCTGATCACCGCCGTCACGGAGGGACGCGCCGGGCTGCGGGTGTGGCGGGGCCGGATGACGAAGCTCAGGGTGAGCTGGCTCTGGTTCCTGCTCGTGGCGCTCTCGGTGCCCCTCGCGCTGACGATCGCCACCGCCGCGCTGACCGAGCAGAACCCGGTGCTGCCGTCGGCCGCCGTGCTCGTCGCGTACATCCCCGGTCTGATCATGCAGATGATCACCACGGGGCTGGCCGAGGAGCCGGGGTGGCGCGAGTTCGCGATGCCGCGCATGCAGAGCCGCTTCGGCCCGCTGGTCGCCACCCTGGTCGTGGGGGTGCTGTGGGGTGCCTGGCACCTGCCGCTGTTCCTCACCGAGTGGGGCGGCGGCCCGGACGCCGACCCCGCCCACGTACTGGCCTTCATGGGCACGACGCTGGCGTTCAGCGTGGTGATGACCTGGGTGTTCAACCGCTCCCGCGAGAGCATGCCGCTGGTGATGCTGCTGCACACCAGCGTGAACAACTTCTTCTCCGTGGCGTGGTCGGACATGTTCCCGTCGGCGGAGTCCGGGGCCACGACCTACGCCTTCCTGCTCGCGTCGCTGGCGGCGGCGCTGGTGGTCCTGGTGGCGACCCGGGGGCGGCTGGGGATGCCCCGGGGTCAGGCGATGTGGTCCTCTTCCAGCTCCGCGTTGTAGCGGTTGGTGAAGCGGTTGACCATGCGCTTGGCCTCCTCCGGGGGCAGGGCCGTGCCGAACTCGGCCTCCACGTTCTCGCCGAACTCGCGCGCGGTCGGGTAGCCGCCGCCGGGCACCGACTTCCTGAAGACCTGGTAGTAGTCCTCCTCGTCCGGCTCCTGGACCGGCGTGCCGCCGCCCTCGCCCAGCTCGCGGGTCCGGCCGGGCGAGACCGGTATGGGGAAGCTGCCGGTCTCCTCCGGGGAGGGCTCGATCGGCGGCGGCTCCTCCTCGTACTGGTCCCGGTACTCCTCCGCCTGCTGCTGCTCCTCGTACCACTGGGCGTACTGCTCGGCCGGGTCGTACGTCGGGTCGTAGCCGCCCCGGTACTCGGTCTGGCGCGGGGCCTTGAACCACGGGCTGCTCTCGTCCACGACCGGCGGCCGCTGCTCCGGGCCGGGTCCCGAGGCCAGCTCGCGGCGCTGCTCCGGGGCGGGCGCCACCTGCGGCTGGGGCTGCGCCGGCGCCTCTGTCCGGGAGGGGGACGGGGACGGGGACGGGGACTGCGTGGTCTGCTGCGGGGGCGCCGGAGGCAGCAGGGCCGGTTCGATGCCCGCCGCCGCCAGGCCCGAGGGGGCGGTCTCCGCCAGCGGGACGCCGTAGCGGGCCAGGCGCAGCGGCATCAGCGACTCGACCGGGGCCTTGCGGCGCCAGGCGCGGCCGAAGCGGGAGCGCAGCCGGGCCTGGTAGACCAGGCGCTCCTGCTCCAGCTTGATGACCTGCTCGTAGGAGCGCAGCTCCCACAGCTTCATCCGGCGCCACAGCAGGAAGGTCGGCAGGGGGGAGAGCAGCCAGCGGGTGAGGCGGACGCCCTCCATGTGCTTGTCGGCGGTGATGTCCGCGATCCGGCCGATGGCGTGCCGGGCGGCCTCGACGGCCACCACGAACAGCACCGGGATCACCGCGTGCATCCCGACACCCAGCGGGTCCGGCCAGGCCGCCGCGCCGTTGAACGCGATCGTCGCCGCCGTCAGCAGCCACGCCGTCTGGCGCAGCAGCGGGAACGGGATGCGGATCCAGGTCAGCAGCAGGTCGAGGGAGAGCAGGACGCAGATGCCGGCGTCGATGCCGATCGGGAAGACGTAGCTGAACTTCCCGAAGCCCTTCTGCATGGCCAGGTCGAGAACGGCCGCGTACGAGCCGGCGAAACCGATCCCCGCGATGATGACGGCACCGAAGACGACGACCCCGATGAGAACGCGGTGCATCCGTGTCAGCTGAAGTGGCGCGGCCACCCGTACTCCCCTCCCAGTGCCTGTTGTTGCGCGCTACAGGGTGGCACATGTGTGCGGAAGAGCGGGTGGCCGGTGGGAGGAAGTGGCGTTTGCCGGGTTGTCAGCTCTTCTTCGCTGACGACTTCGACGACGACTTCGACTTCGACGAGGAGCTGTCGTCGTCCGGGTCGTCGTCCGACGTGCCGCCCGACGTGCCGGTGGTCTTCGAGGCCGAGGCGCTCGCCGAGGCGCCGTTGGCGGCCGACACCGCGGCCACCGCCTCCTTGGCCGCCCGCTTCGCGTCCGTCACCATCCCCTTGGCGTCCGGGGACTCGTCGCCGGCCAGGCCGGCACCGTTGTAGTCGACGGTGACGACGACGTTCTCGACGCGTGCGACGGCGGTCTGCTGCTTGAAGGTGCCTTCCTTCTTCTTCAGCACGTACTGCACCATCGAGGCCTCGTCGCCCGCCCCGGCGAACAGGTCGCTGCGCACGCTCTTCGCGCCGTCGGTGTTCTGGGCGTCCTTGATCTGCTTCTCGTAGTACTCGTGCGCCAGGTCGTCGCCCGCGCCGCGCGTGACGTCGGACTCGAAGCGCAGCAACGAGACGTTCAGCCAGCGGAACTGCGAGCCCTTGACGCCGTTGTCGTCCAGGCTGTCCCAGGAGCAACTGGCGCGCGTCGCGGTGTCGGAGGACGAGCCCTCCTTGCCGGACTTCGCCTTCGGCACGAGGTCCTTCAGCGTCTTCTTCGTCAGCACGTCGCACGACTCCGGCAGCTTCCCGTACGCTGCCGCCCGCACCGTCGGGGACGGGCTCGCGGTCGCCGACGCGGAGGCCGACGCGCTCTTCCCGCTCGCGGACTTGCCCTCGTCGGAGCCGGAGTCGGAGGAGCAGCCGGCGGCGACCAGCATCACGGGGACGGCGGCTGCGCCGACAAGAACGCGGCTCAGACGCTTCACCTGTCGGTCCTGCTGGTCTCGCTGCACTCGTCGCTGCATGGTTCCTTCACTCATGGCACTCATGACACTCATGACACTCGTGTTCTTGGCGTTCGGGCGTTCAGGCGTTCGGAACGGTTCTGGTGGGCCACCGTACGCGGTGGGGAAACCGCGCGGTCCCGGTTCGCACGCTTCACGAACGCGCGCGGCCGGCGCCGAACGGGCGTCAGCCGCTGAGGGAATCGGCCAGCCGGGAGGCCAGTTTCCGGGCCTTGTCCTGCATTTCCTCGCTGTCGGGGACGACACCGACCACGGCCGGCTGCTCGGCGTACTCGATGGTGACGATGACGTTCGACGTGCGGAACGCCACAGTCACCGTGCGCCGCTGGGCCGTCGAACCGGAGTCGCTCAGCTCGTCGTCGAGGAACGCCTCGTCACCCAGTCCGTCCAGCAGCCGGGGCTGAAGGTCGGTGGGGGTGGCCTCGGCCGACGCGCCGGACGGGGAGCCGGACGCGGAGCCGGGCTCGGAGGTGGCCGGGGCGGAGGCGGTGGCGGTGGCGTTGGGTGTCGCGGAGGACGAGGGGGAGGAGGGGGACGAGGGGGACGCTTCTTCCGACTCCGGTGCCGACTGCGTCTCGGACACGGTCGGTTCGGGCAGGTCCGCGTCCTCCTCCTTGGTCGCGAACAGCTCCTCGGCCTGGCTGTCGTCGCTGACCGCGTTGTCGTAGGACACCACGCGCTCGAAGTCGACGAGCAGATGGTCCGTGGCGTCCGTCGAGTCGACCTTCCAGCGGCAGCCGACCTTGCGGTCGTTGTCGTAGGCGAGCGTCGCCTCGCCCTCGTACGCCTTCGCGCGCTGGTCCTCGTCGGTGATCTGCCGGATGCCGGGCAGCAGCGAGTCGAGGGAGTCCTCGCCGACCGCCGAGCACGGTTCCGGGAGGGTGCGGTACCGGCCGGGCTGGGCGGCGGCCGAGGCGGTGCCGGAGCCGCCCGGGTTGGAGTCGTCGGTCGTGCCGCCGTCCGAGCCGCCGGTGCAGCCAGCCAGCAGCGCCGCGAGGAGGGCGACGGCGCCGGATACGTACGCCTTCCGCTGCACGGTCGGCTCCTCTCGACGGTGGGTCCGGTGGCGGGTCCTTCAGTGTCCCCGCTGGTTAATCGCTTGCCGCACGGGGGTGGGTCCTGGGGACAATGTCTATCGCACGCGCTGCCGCGGACGCCGGTCCGAGATCCCTTTCGTCAGTACTGGTGACGGTTTTTGCGCTTTCTTCTTTATGTTGTGGTTCCGGGGGAATGAGGACGTCATGTCGTACGTGGAAGTACCGGGCGCGAAGGTACCGATCCGGCTGTGGGCCGACCCGGCGACGGTCGAGGGCGGTGCGATGCGGCAGCTCCAGAACGTCGCGACGCTGCCCTGGATCAAGGGTCTGGCCGTGATGCCGGACGTGCACTACGGCAAGGGCGCGACCGTCGGGTCGGTGATCGCCATGCGGGGCGCGGTGTGCCCGGCGGCGGTGGGCGTGGACATCGGCTGCGGGATGTCGGCGGTGAGGACGTCCCTGACGGCGGGCGACCTGCCGGGGGACCTGTCCCGGCTGCGGTCGAAGGTCGAGCAGGTGATCCCGGTGGGGCGGGGGATGCACGACGATCCCGTGGACCCGAGGCGGCTGCACGGGTTCGCGACGGCCGGGTGGGACGACTTCTGGGGGCGGTTCGGCGGGGTGGCGGAGGCGGTGCGGTTCCGGGAGGAGCGGGCCGGGAAGCAGATGGGGACGCTCGGCGGGGGAAATCATTTTGTCGAAATCTGCATAGATTCGACCGATTCTGTCTGGTTGATGTTGCACTCCGGTTCCCGGAACATCGGCAAGGAACTGGCCGAGCACCACATCGGCGTGGCCCAGAAGCTGCCGCACAACCAGGACCTGATCGACCGCGACCTGGCGGTCTTCGTGGCGGACACCCCGCAGATGGCGGCGTACCGCAACGATCTGTTCTGGGCGCAGGAGTACGCGAAGTACAACCGCTCGATCATGATGGCGCTCCTGAAGGACGTCGTCCGCAAGGAGTTCAAGAAGGCGAAGCCGGTCTTCGAGCCGGAGATCAGTGCGCATCACAACTACGTGGCCGAAGAGCGCTACGACGGGATGGACCTGCTCGTCACCCGCAAGGGCGCGATCCGGGCCGGTTCCGGTGAGTACGGGATCATCCCCGGCTCCATGGGGACGGGCTCGTACATCGTCAAGGGCCTCGGGAACGACAAGTCCTTCAACTCCGCCTCCCACGGCGCCGGCCGGCGCATGAGCCGCAACGCGGCCAAGCGCCGGTTCTCGACCAAGGACCTGGAGGAGCAGACGCGGGGCGTGGAGTGCCGCAAGGACTCCGGTGTCGTGGACGAGATCCCGGGTGCCTACAAGCCGATCGAGCAGGTCATCGACCAGCAGCGGGACCTCGTGGAGGTCGTGGCGAAGCTGAAGCAGGTGGTCTGCGTGAAGGGCTGACCCACGGGCCGGCCGTCACCGTTCCCGGTGCACCTTCGTGTTCGACGCCTGGGCGCGGGGGCGGACGATCAGGAGGTCGATGTTGACGTGGGAGGGGCGGGTGACCGCCCACGTGATGGTGTCGGCGACGTCGTCGGCGGTGAGGGGCTCGGCCACGCCCTCGTAGACCTTGGCGGCCTTCTCGGCGTCGCCGGCGAAGCGGGTCAGGGCGAACTCGTCGGTCTTGACCATGCCGGGCGCGATCTCGACGACGCGGACCGGGCGGCCGACGATCTCCAGGCGGAGCGTCTCGGCGAGGACGTGCGCGCCGTGCTTGGCGGCGACGTAGCCGGCGCCGCCCTCGTAGGTGCCGTGGCCGGCGGTGGAGGAGACGACCACGACCGTGCCGTCGCCGCTCGCCTCCAGCTTGGGCAGGAGGGCCTGGGTGAGGTGGAGGGTGCCGATGACGTTCGTCTCGTACATCCGGCGCCAGTCCTCCGGGTTCCCGGTGGCGACCGGATCGGCGCCGAGCGCGCCGCCCGCGTTGTTCACCAGGACGCCGATGGTCCTGAACGCCGACGCGAACTCGTCGACGGCCGCGCGGTCGGTGACGTCGAGGGGGTAGGCGGTCGCCGAGTGGCCGGCCGCGGTGATCTCCTCGGCCAGGGCCTCGATGCGGTCCTTGCGGCGGGCGGTGAGGACGGCGCGGTGGCCGGCCGCCGCGAGCCGGCGCGCCGTGGCGGCGCCGATGCCGGAGCTGGCTCCCGTGACGACGGCGATGCGGGAGGCTGCGGAGGGGGCAGTGGGCATGCGGGGCTCCTTGGCGGCGACGGGGAGTTGCAAGGATAGGCGGGGTGGCTCGGGCGGGTGCAGGCCGCGGGTGCGTTGTGTCTGGTCGCGCGGTTCCCCGCGCCGCCAGGGGGCGCCCTCTCAGTCGCCCCTCGGCGCGTACATGATCAGCGCCATGCCCGCCAGGCAGACCAGGGCGCCCGCGATGTCCCAGCGGTCCGGGCGGTAACCGTCCGCCACCACCCCCCACAGGATCGAACCGGCGACGAAGATCCCGCCGTACGCGGCGAGGACGCGGCCGAAGTGGGCGTCGTGCTGGAACGTGGCGACGAAGCCGTAGGCGCCCAGCGCCAGGACGCCGCCCGTCATCCACAGCCAGCCCCGGTGTTCCCGTACGCCCTGCCAGACCAGCCAGGCGCCGCCGATCTCGAACAGCGCGGCGAGGAGGAAGAGGGCGGCGGAGCGGGCGATCGGCATGCGGGCAGCTTCGCATCCCCGTGGCGGAATACCGTCGGCCGGGCAGTCGTTCAGGGGTATAGTTGAACGGTAAACAACCTGGAGGTCGATCGACCATGCAGTTCGGCATCTTCACCGTCGGCGACGTCACGCCGGACCCGACCACGGGCCGTACGCCGACCGAGCGGGAGCGCATCAAGGCCATGGTCGCCA
>NZ_JBVHEO010000028.1:0-49399 GCF_055562815.1 Streptomyces sp. NPDC016677
ATATGACGCAGCCCGTGCACAGCCGGATCGATCCGCACCAACGGCGTGTTCCCGATGGCCTCCGTGATGCTGTCGTACCTCATGACGGCACTCCCTGCGGGTAGCTGACCGGCCAGTAGTCCTCGTCCAGGCACCAGCGCCAGGACCCTCCCTCGCGCCCGGCCGCCACCGTCCGCGCGACCGGCTGCCGCTGAGCGCGGTGGGCGTGGAAGTCCATGGCGTACCCGGCGGTGTTGACGAAGGCCAGCAGGTCGCCGGCGCGCGGCAGCCGGGGCAGGAAGACCAGGCGACGGGTGATCAGGTCGGCCTCCAGGCACAGATTGCCCACCAGGTGCACCCCGACGGGCTCGTCGTCCGCTTCGGTCACGGCTCCGCCGCGGGGCAGCAGCACCGGGTCGACCAGGACGCCGTGCTCCTCCAGGCTCACGTCACCGGCGTTCATCCCGAGGCGCACCAGCGGCCGGCCGTCGCCGGTGTGCCGTACGTCGAGAACCCGGGCCAGGGACAGACCGCACTGGTCGACCAGCGCCCGCCCCGGCTCGACGTACAGGTCGTGCAGGTGCTCCAGCAGCAGCGTGGCCGGTGAGCGGCCCAGGACCGGAGTGGGGCGGGCCAGCAGTTCCTCCAGGTAGTCGGGGCCGGCGACGGGCCGGTGCGCGGGGTAGAGCGCCGCCGAACCCCGCACCGTACCGCCCTCGTTGCGCAGCCCGTAGCCGTGTCCGCGCCAGGTGAGCGGCGGGCGGACGCCGAGGACCGCCTCGCTCAGCGCGGTGGTCCACCGCTCCCACTCCCCGGCGTCGTCCACGTAGCCGACGCCGAACCCGCCGCCGACGTCGACGGCGCGCGGCGCCAGCCCGCGGGCCCGGCACTCGTCCATCACGAGGACGCACCGCTCCAGGGCCCGGGCCTTCTCCTCCAGCGCGGTGGTGTCCAAGTGGTAGGCCACGCCGGTCAGTTCGACGGCGTCGGCGTACCGCTCGACCGCCTCCCACAGCACCTGGGCGTCCCCCACCGGGGTGCCGAAGCGGCTGCGGCGCGACAGCAGGCGCGTACCGGCGGCGTGGCCGTCCTCGAACCCGGACAGCCGCACCAGGACGTCGACCTTGCCCAGGCCGTACGCGCGGACGATCCCCGCCAGTTGTTCCAGTTCACCGGGCGAGTCCAGGTTCACCGTCGCCCCGAGCCGTGCGGCGAGCCACAGGAACTCCGCGTCCTTCGGGCCGGTCGCCATGATCCGGTCCCCGGTGAAGCCGCAGCTCACCGCGTGCCGCAGCTCCTCCAGGGACGCCACGTCGATCCCGACCGCGGCCGGGTCGCACGCGGCCAGCCTGCGCACCAGGGCGCTTGAACGATTCGCCTTGTGCGCGAAGTACACCCGCCCGGCCAGGTGGTGGCGCCGGTAGACCGAGCGGAACCGCTCGGCGTTCTCCGCGACGACCTCCGGCAGCAGCACGTTCAGCGGTGATCCCAGCGCGTCCACCAGTGAGTGCAGGAACGGCACATCCCCCAGCAGCCCGGCGAGCGGCGGTTCCACCCGCGGCCGCAAGTACAAGGGCGCGTCCTTCACTGAGTACCCTCCCCACATCAGCCGGCCGTCGCATCGTGTCGCGACAACCGCTCTCGATCATCGTTTCCATTTGGACGCGCCGCTAAGCCACCGTTTCGCGCGCCCCGTCACCGCCATCGCGCCCCGCACGGCGCCCTGTTCGCACGACGCCCCTTGTAAGTGAAAATGATTGTCATGTATGAATGAGGTCCTTCCCGGTTCTTTCGGAGTGTCATGTCTCAGAGCCCTGCCTTCCGTTCCCCCGCCGTCACCCGGCGCACGGTCCTCTCGCTCATCGGGCTCGGTGCAGCCGCGCTCACCGGCTGCACCTCCGGCGGGGCCGCGGCTCCCACCGTGACCGGCGCCCCCACCGGCGAACCCCGGCGCGGCGGTACCGTCCGGCTCGCCTTCGCCGGGGCGGGAGCGGCCGAGTCGCTCGACCCCACCGCGAGCACCTCGCCCTGCGACCTCGCCCGTTACTCGGTCGTCTTCGACACCCTCTTCTCCTTCGCCGACGGCGCGGCCGAGCCGTCGCTCGCCACCGCGGCCGAGGTGGACGGCGAGGCCAAGACCTGCACCCTGACCCTGCGGCGGGGAGTGACGTGGCACGACGGGACCGCGTTCACCGCCGCCGACGTCGTGCACACGCTGAAGTACCGCGCCTCCCCCGACCGGATCGCGCCCAGCGAACTGTCGGCCTACCTGGATCTCGCCGCCGCCGAGGCCCTCGACGACCACACCGTCGTCGTACCGACCGTGCGGCCGGTCGGCGATCCGGCCACCCTGCTGGCGGGCGCCGGTCTGTACGTCATCAAGAAGGGCACCTCCTCCTTCTCCGCCGGGACCGCGACCGGCACCGGGCCCTACCGGGTGACCGCCTTCGAGGCGGGCGTCGAGACCCGTCTGGAGCGCCACGACGACTACTGGGGCGGCGCCGGTCACGCCGAGAAGGTCGTCCTGCTCAGCGTCGACGACGCGCAGGCCCGCGTCAACGCGGTCAAGGACGACCAGGCCGACTACGCCTCGGACATCTCCTTCACCACGGCGAAGGCCGGACCACCCGGGACCGGCCTCCAGATCCGGGACGCGGGCGAGGCCCTGCGCACCACGTACGGCTTCGTCCTCAACGTCACCCGCGACCTGCCCGCCGACCCCCGCGTCCGGCGGGCGATCAAGCTGGGCATCGACCGCAAGGCACTGGTCGACGCCGTCTTCCTCGGCTACGGGGCGCCCGCCAACGACCTGTTCGGCGCCGGGGCCGAGTACTACCTCGACGACGTCGCCGTTCCCGAGCGTGATGTCGCCGCCGCCAAACGGCTGTTGAAGGAGGCGGGCGCCACGGGCAAGCCCTTCGTGGTGCGCACCGCCGAGTACGAGACGGGGCTGAACTCCTCGGCGGAGCTGTTCGTCGAGCAGCTCAAGGGCCTCGGCCTGGACGCCTCCCTGGTCGAGGTGAGCACCACCGAGGGGTACGAGCCGGCCGGCATGAAGGCGTGCGACGCCATCTCCTTCCCGCTGGGTCCCGTCTCCCTGGCGCTCACGTACACCCGCTCGGCCGCCTACGAGACGCTGGCCTTCCCGGACGACGAGCTGACCGAGGCCGTCGCCACGGCGATCTCCACCACCTCCGGCAGCGAACGGGCCGCGGCGTGGACGAAGGCCCAGCGGGTCATGGCAGACCGGGGGAACTGGGTGGCCTGGGGGCGCGGTGACGTACTGAGCCTGGCGAAGGAGACGCTGACGGGCGTCGAGAACCGCGAGTCGCCGAAGTACCCCTGGCTGGGCAAGGTCGGGTTCACCGCGTGAGCAGGGACACGGTCCGGTACGTCGCCGGACGGCTCGTCACCGCCGCGGTGCTGCTGGCCGCCCTGTCCCTGGTGGTGTACATCGGCGTCGACCTGCTGCCCGGCGACCCCGCGAGCGCCCGGCTCGGCCCGAACGCGACCCCGGACCAGGCAGCGGAGGCGCGTGAACGGCTCGGCCTGGACGAGCCGTTGGCCCAGCGGTACCTGGAGTGGGCCGGCGGTCTGCTCCACGGCGACCTCGGCACCTCGGCCAACGGCACCCCCGTCTCCGGCATGCTCGCCGGACGGCTCGGCAACACCGCCGTCCTGGCCGGGCTGACCGTCCTGCTCCTGGTGCCCCTCTCCCTCGCACTCGGCGTCGCGCTCGGCCGGCGGGCCGGCGGCCGGGCCGACGGCACCGGGTCGACGCTGCTGCTCCTGACCACGGCGGTACCCGAGTTCGTGGTCGCCGGCGCGCTGGCCCTGGTGGTGGGCGCCCAGCTGGGCTGGCTGCCGGCCACCTCGCTGGTGCCCGCCGGCGACTCGCCCCTGGCCCACCCCGACGTCCTGGTGCTGCCGGTGCTCAGTCTGCTGTGGGTGAGCCTCGCCTACGCCACGCGCGTGATCCGGGCGCAGACCCTGGTCGCGCTGCGCGCCCCGCACGTGGAGGCGATGCGGCTCAACGGAATTCCCGAACGCGCCGTCCTGCGGCAGGCGGTACTCCCCGCCGTCCTGCCCTCCGCCGCGCAGATCTGGCTGATCGGCGCGGCCGGTCTGCTCGGCGGCACGGTCCTGGTAGAGGTCGTCTTCAGCTACCCGGGGATCGGCAAGGTGCTGGTCTCCTCCGTCAGCACCGGCGATCTGCCGGTCGTCCAGGCCCTGGCCATGCTCATGGGCGCCCTGACCCTGCTGGCCACCATCGCCGCGGACGTCGTGGGCGCCGCGGTGGGAAGGACGAGGTCCCTATGACCGCCCCCGTACGGCAGTCCCGTGGCGTCCGCGGCCGGCGGGAGCCGTCGCCGGCGCCCGGTCCGTACCGGCGTCGCGGTGTGACCGTGGCCGTCCTCGTCGGCGCCGTCGTGCTCGTCGGTCTGGCCGGGCCGTGGCTCGCCCCGCACTCCGCGACCGAGACGGTGGCGACGCCGTACACGGTCCCCGGTGCCGGGCTTCCGCTGGGCACCGACCACCTCGGCCGCGACGTGCTGTCCCGGCTGCTGCACGGCGGGCCGTCGGTGCTGCTCACCACGGCGGGCGCCACCGCGCTGACCGTGCTGCTCGGCACCGCGGCCGGACTGCTGGCCGCCTTCGCCGGTCACCGCGGGCCCGCCGCCGAGGGCGTCGTCATGCGTCCGCTGGACGCCCTCGCCGCGCTGCCGCCCATGCTCGCCCTGCTGCTGGTCCTCACCGCCGTGCCCAGCCGGACCGGTGTCGTACTGGCGGCCTGCGCCGCGGGCGTCCCGCTGTCCGCCCGTGTCATCCGGGCCGCCGCCCTGCCCGTCCTGCGCAGACCGCACGTGGAGCTGGCCCTCGCCCGGGGCGAACGGTGGCCCTGGGTCCTGCGGTACGAGGTGCTGCCGCTGGTCCTCACCACGGTGCTCGCCGACGCCGGGCTGCGGTTCGTCTTCTCCCTCTACCTGGTCGGCGCGGCCGGCTTCCTGGGCGTCGGGGTCTCCGGCTCCGACTGGGGAACCCTCGTGCAGGAGGCCCTGCCTGGGGCCGCGCTCCAGCCGTACGCGCTGCTGGCACCGCTCGTCCTGATCGCCGTCCTCGCCGTGGGCGTCAACCTGCTGTCCGACACCTTGACCCGCCCCGACGGCGAGAAGTGAGCGCGCGGATGCTCTCCATCGAGAACCTGGAGCTGCGGTCGGCCCGGGGCCCGGTCCTGCGCGGCGTGTCCCTCGCCGCCGACGCCGGTGAGGCGCTGGCGGTGGTCGGCGCGTCCGGCTCCGGGAAGACCACCCTGGCCCTGTCCGTCCTCGGCCACCTGCGGCCGGGCATCATCCTGGGCGGCGGCCGGGTCCGCGTCGACGGTCACGACACGCTGCCCGTCCCGCACCCCGGGCTGCGCGGCCGTACCGTCGCCCACCTCGGCCAGGACGCCGGTACGACGCTCAATCCGTACCGCCGGCTGTCGGTCACCCTGCGCACCGCGCTGGGCAGCCGGGACGACCGCGAGGTCGCGGCCCTGCTGCACCGCGTCGGCCTGCCCGCCTCACTCGCCGGCCGCCGGCCCGCCGAACTCTCCGGCGGCCAGCAGCAACGGGCCGCCCTGGCCGCCGCCCTCGCGCGCGGCCCCCGGCTGCTGGTGCTCGACGAACCCACCTCGGCCCTCGATCCGGTGGCGAAGGAGGAGGTCCGCGCCGAACTCGACCGGGTCCGTGCCTCGGGGGCCGGCCTGCTGTGGATCACCCATGACCTGTCGTCGGTCGAGGGGCTGGTCGACCGGGCCGTGGTCCTGGACGACGGCCGGATCGTGGAGGACGCCGCGGCGCACCGCGTCCTGACCGCTCCCGTCTCACGGGCGGCGACGGCGCTCGTCGGCGCGGCGGCCCCGGCGACGAGCGGCCAGCCGGCCCCGGAGCCCGGCGGGACGCCACCGGTCCTGCGCGTCGAGGGGCTCACGGCGGACCGCGGCACCCGGCGCGTGCTGGAGGACGTCGGCCTCGCCGTGCGCCCGGGGCGGTGCCTGGCCGTCACCGGCGCCTCCGGCAGCGGCAAGACGACGCTGGCCCGCTGTCTGGCCGGACTCCACCCGCCGGCCGGCGGAGCGGTCCTGCTCGACGGACGCCCGCTGCCGGGCCAGGCGCGCAAGCGGCGGGTCGCCGACCGGGCTGCGATCCAGCTCGTACCGCAGAGCCCGGCGGAGACCCTGCACCCCCTCCAGACGGTGCACGCCGCCCTCGCGCGTCCGCTGCGGGTCCTGCGGGGCCTGCGCGACCCGCACGAGATCGACGAGGAGGTCGAACGGCTGCTGTCCCTGGTCCGGCTGCCCGCCGAGCACGCCCGGCGGCTGCCCGGCGGGCTCTCCGGCGGTCAGCGGCAACGCGTCGCCCTGGCGAGGGCGCTGGCGGCCGGCCCGCGCGTCCTGCTGTGCGACGAGATGACCTCGGCCCTGGACTCGGTGACGCAGGCGGCCGTCCTGGACCTCGTGCGCGACCTGTGCGAGAAGCAGTCACTGGGTCTGCTGGTCATCACGCACGATCCACGGGTGGTGCGCCACGTCGCCGACGACGTCACGGTGCTGGCGGACGGCGCGCTCAGCGCGGGCGGCGCGCTCAGCCTGCCGTCCGGCGGACCAGGAGGACGTGGTCGGTGACCGTGGCGGTCTGTCCGCCCGGCCCGGTGGCCGTACGGCGCGGGGCGTCGGCCCGCTCCACGGTCCAGCCGGCGGACGGCAGACCCATGCCGTCGTACACCTCCTGAGGGGAGGGGAAGCGTGTGTCCGGGTCCTGGTTCCAGGACCAGGGCGCGAGGGAGGCGTGGTCGACGACGAGCAGCCGTCCGCCCGGACGCAGCGCCTGGGCGGCGGTGCGCAGGATCGGCCCGCGGGGCAGGTCGTAGGGCGTGTGGAAGTACTGGGCCGAGACCAGGTCGAAGCTGCCGGCCGGGAAGGTCCGGGCCAGGTCGTGGCGGGCCGTGGTGACCAGGTCGCCCAGGCCCTCGGCGACGGCGCGTTCGGCGACGCGCCGCACGGCGGTGGACGCGATGTCGGCCGCCGTGACCCGCCAGCCGCGCCGGGCGAGCCACAGGGTGTCGCCGCCCGCGCCGCAGGCCAGGTCGAGCGCGGTACCGGCGGGCAGTGCCTCGGCCACCTCCGCGAGCACCGGGTTGACGCGGGCTCCCCAGGCGGCGAGGTCGTCACCGCGCCGGCGGTAGAGGCTGTCCCAGAACTCTCCGGGCTCCTGGGCGGCGAGGTCGGCCGCGGTGGGACCTTGGGATCGCTGTGCCACGGAACTGGCTCCTTCTGACTCGGCCTTGGCCCGCCTCGCCCGCGGTGCTCCGCGGGGCGGGATCGACGGCCACTGTCGCCGGGGCGCGGGCCCGTGGGCCAGCTTTCCTGCCGTTTCGGCACGAAGACCGGCCGGTGCGGCCAGTCCGGCCAGTCCGGCCAGTGCGGCCTCAGCGGCCGGTGACGGGCTCCAGGGCGAGCGTGGCGAAGGTGGCCAGCCAGTGGTCGGTGGTGAAGTCGCCGCGCTCCACCGCCGGCAGGCCCGCCGCGAGGTGGGCGTCGGCCGCCGCGCCCAGCCGGTCGCGGACCGGGCCGCCGGGCAGGGCGTCGGCGAGGGAGCGCAGCGCCGCCGCCCGGCTGAGGGTCAGTCCGAGCAGATGGCCGATCTGCGGGTCGGCGTGGTCGGAGACGACGGGGACGTCCAGCGGCGAGCACGGGGCGCCGGTGCGCAGCGCGGGCAGGAACCGGTCGAGCCACGGCGCGAACTCCTCCCTGGGCAGCACCCTGCGCATCGCGTCGGCCTCGGTCAGCGCCGGCGACAGGAAGTCCTGTCCCGACGGCTCCCAGTGCGCGGGCGCGTCGTGGTCGTCGGCGAACCAGGCCAGCAGGCGTTCCCGTACGGCCCGTTCGGTGGTGGCCGACAGCACGCCCGAGTCGAGGGCGAGGCCGAGGGCGAAGGCGCTGTTGGGGTGGTTGCCGTGGCGCACGGGATAGGTGGCCTTGGGCAGCCAGCCCGCCAGCAGCCGGTCGACGGTGGCCGCGGCCGGTGCCAGCGCCTCGGCCCAGCGGGCGCCCGCCGCGCCGTCGTACGCCCGGCACTCGGCGGTGAGCGCGAGCAGCCAGGCCCAGCCGTAGGGCCGCTCGAAGGAGGGGTGGTCGCGGAGGTAGGCCGCCTCGACGGCGAGGTTCCCGGGGGTGAGGTGCCGGTCGAGCACGTCGACGGCGGCCCCGGTGACGGGCAGGGCGGGGGTGTCGCCGTACCGGCGCAGCAGGCGGACCAGCAGCCAGTGCATGTGTGCCGAGGAGTGCCAGTCGTAGGCGCCGTAGAACACCGGGTGGAGGGTCCGGGGCTCGACGCGCTCGTCGGCGGAGGTGATCAGGTGGGCCGGGAAGTTGGGATACTCGCGGGTGATGTTGGCGAGGGCGAGCCGGGCGAAGGGCGCGGCGTGGGTGCTGAGCGGCATCAGTGGGTGGCTCCCTCGGTGACCTTCAGGTCCTGGCCGGCCGGGGTGCGGGCGGCGGCGGTCAGCAGGGCCCGCAGGCCGTGGGCGACGGTGGCGGGCGGCAGGGCCGGCGCCTGGCCGTCGGTGACCTGTTCCGGCGCCCAGGGGACGTGCGCGAAACCGCCCCGGATGTGCGGGAACTCGGTGGCGATGAGGTGACCGAGGCCGTAGGCGACGTGGTTGCAGACGAAGGTGCCGGCGGTGTTCGAGACGGCGGCGGGGACGCCGGCCTCGCGCATCGCGGCGACACAGGCCTTGACGGGGAGGGTGGAGAAGTAGGCGGCGGGGCCGTCCGGGACCACGGGTTCGTCGACGGGCCGCCGCCCCTTGTTGTCGGGGATGCGGGCGTCGTCGACGTTGATGCCGACGCGTTCGACGGTGACGCCGGGGCGTCCGCCGGCCTGGCCGAGACAGAGCACCAGGTCGGGTCCGACGGTGCGGACCGCCTCGCGCAGGGCGACGAGGGAGTCGCCGAAGGCGCAGGGGAGTTCGGTGGCGGTGACGGTGAGCCCGGCGGGCGGTTCGGCGGCCACCAGGGACGCCGCCTGCCAGGACGGGTTCACGCGCTCGCCGTCGAAGGGGGCGAAGCCGGTGATGAGGACGCGGGTCACGACACTTCCTTACGGGGGTGGCTCAGAAGTCACGGCTGGCTCAGGAGGTTCCTCACGTCGGTGGCCCAGGAGGTTCCTCACGGTGGCGGCTCAGAAGGCGAAGACCGCCATGATCACGGTGCAGCAGCCGAGCAGCGCGACGCCCGTCGGGAGCTGGGCCTTGATCGGTCCGTACTGGTCCTTCAGTTCGAGCAGGGTGGCCGGGACGATGTTGAAGTTGGCGGCCATCGGCGTGCAGAGCGTGCCGGCGAACCCGGCGAGCATGCCGATCGCGAGGACGGCGGGTTCGTTGCCGTGCATCTGCTGGATGAGCACCGGCCAGCCGATCGCGGCGGTCATCACGGGGAACGCGGCGAAGGCGTTGCCCATGATCACGGTGAACAGGAACATGCCGACGCAGTACGCGAGCACCGCGAGGTACCTGGAGTCGTCGGGGAGGACCTTGTTCATGATGTCGCCGACCTGGTCGCCGACCCCGGCGGCGGCGAAGATCGAGCCGAGCACGGCCAGGAGCTGGGGCAGCAGCAGGGCGGAGCCCATCGCCTCCAGCATGGAGCGGCCGGAGTGGACCGGGACGGAGACCTTCTTCTCGCCGGTGACCAGCATGCCGACGACGAGGGCGGCCACGCAGCCCAGGCCCAGTCCCAGCAGGGTGGCCTTGCCCGGCTCGAACAGACCGGACTCGTCGAGCACGGAGGCGCAGACGATGGCGACCAGCGGGATGGTCAGGGCCGGGATGAAGATCTTGTTGCCGAGCCGGGCGGCGGACGCCTCGCGCTGCTCGCCGGTGGTGGTGACCGGGACGCCCTTGCCGAGGAAGTTGAACCCGGCGAGGACGATCAGGGCGAGGACGGCGACGCCGAGCGGTTCGGCGGGCAGGGTCCAGCCGCCGTTGTCCGCGGTGGCGTTGGCGACGCCGGTCCCGTAGGGGAAGGTGAGCCCGAGCAGGCCCCAGAACGCGGCGGACGTCCACCGCTTGGGGTTGGTGCGGTCCACGGCCATCTGTACGGCCATGACGACGAAGACGAGCCCGATCAGCCAGTAGAGCCATTCGACTTTGATCACTTGTCGGCCCCCTCGGGAAGCGGCAGGTCGTGCTCGGCGGCGGCGAGTGCCATCTCGCGTTCGAGCTGCTTGTCCATGAGCAGCAGCCGGGCGCCGTGGATGAGGAAGGCGCAGACGGCGAGCGGGATCGCCCACAGGGCCAGCTGGGTCGGTTCGATCTCCTGGTGGTACGTGGAGTTCACGAAGCCGGTGATCAGCAGGATGGAGCCGATCGCGATGAAGCAGTCCTCGCCGAAGAAGACGCCCACGGTGTCGGCGGACGCGGAGTAGGAGCGCACCTTCTCGCGCAGCCGGTCGGGCAGCTTCGCGCCCGTGGTGCGCTCGGCGGCGGCCTCGGCCATGGGCGCCACCAGGGGACGCACGGTCTGCGCCGGGCCGCCGATGCTGTTCAGGCCGAAGGCCGCGGTGACCTGCCGGACCAGCAGGTAGACGGTGAGGAACCGGCCGGCGCTGAGCCTGCCGAGGCGGCCGATGAGATGACGGGCCTGTTCGCGCAGGCCGTACCGTTCCAGCAGGCCGATCACCGGAAGCACGATGGCGTAGACGGTGACCGAGCGGCTGTCGGCGAAGGACCGGCCGAAGGCCGCGAGGACCTCCAGCGGGTCCATCTTGCCGAGCAGTCCGGTGACGATACCGGCGACGCCCACCACGAGGACGGGATTGCGGCGCGTGACGAATCCGAGGATCACCACGACCACACCGAGAAGCACGATCATTCGGTGGCCTTCTTCAGGCTTCGGGGGCAGGGCACGGACCCGGGAGCGGTGAGCGGACCGCATCATTCCGGATGCATGGCGGATGCACGGACCCTAGACGATCGTTCAACGATCTAACAAGGGGTGACTTTCCGGCGAAGTTCACCGGAGGCAACCCATGGAGCCCTTGTCGAATCGTTCAACAATCCATTACGTTCGAGAGGTGATCGACCTCAACGCAGACCTCGGCGAAGGCTTCGGCCGCTGGACCCTCACCGACGACGACGCCCTGCTCTCCGTCGTCACCAGCGCCAATGTCGCCTGCGGCTTCCACGCGGGCGACCCCTCGGTGATGCGGCGCGTCTGCGACCTCGCCGCCGAGCGCGGGGTGCGGATCGGCGCCCAGGTGTCCTACCGCGACCTGGCCGGCTTCGGACGGCGCGCGATGGACGTGCCCGCCGGCGAACTCGCGGCCGAGGTCGCCTACCAGATCGGCGCGCTCCAGGTCTTCGCCCGCGCCGCCGGGACCGAGGTGGTCTACGTCAAGCCGCACGGCGCCCTCTACAACCGCACCGTGCACGACGACGGGCAGGCCCGTGCCGTGGTGGCGGGCGTGCGGCTCGCGGGCGGGGACCTGCCCGTGCTCGGTCTGCCGGGGTCGCGGCTGCTCGCCGCCGCCGGGGAGGCCGGTCTCACCGGGGTGCCCGAGGCCTTCGCGGACCGGGCCTACACCCCCGAGGGCACCCTCGTGCCGCGCCGCGAGCCGGACAGCGTGGTGACCGACGAGGACGCGGTGGTACGCCGCGCGCTGGCGTTCGCGGTGGACGGCACGGTCGAGGCCGTCGACGGCACCACCGTCACGGTCGCCGCCCGCTCCCTGTGCGTGCACGGCGACACTCCCGGCGCGGCCCGGATCGCGGCGCGGGTGCGTACGGAGCTGGCGGCGGCCGGGGTCGAGGTCAGGCCGTTCGCATGACACCGGACTCACCCCAGCCGCAGCTCACGGCCCGTCCCGCCGGGCGGCACGCGCTCCTCGTCGAACTGCCCGACGCCGAGCGGACCGCGGCCTTCCACGCCGAGCTGCTGCGGCGGCGCGCGGCGGGGACGCTGCCGCCGGTGGAGGAGATCGTGCCCGGCGCCCGGACCGTGCTGCTGGACGGCGTACGGGACCCGGAGGCGCTGGCCCGCCGGGTCGCCGGCTGGCGGCTCCCGCCCGGCGCCGCGGACGACGGCGACGCCGTGGACATCCCCGTCCGCTACGACGGACCGGACCTGGCCGACGTGGCGGCCCTGTGGGGAGTCGCCCCGTCCGAGGTCGCCGCGCTGCACTCCTCCCTCACGTACCGGGTGGCGTTCTGCGGCTTCGCGCCGGGCTTCGGCTATCTCACCGGGCTGCCCCCGCACCTGCACGTCCCCCGCCGCGCCACGCCCCGCACCCGCGTGCCCGCCGGAGCGGTCGCGCTGGCCGGCCCCTACAGCGCGGTCTACCCGCGCGCCACCCCCGGCGGCTGGCAGCTGATCGGCACCATGCCGGACCCGAGCCCCCTGTGGGACCCGGCGAGGGAACGGGCGGCGCTGCTCACCCCGGGGACCCGGGTGCGCTTCGTGACGGCAAAGGACACGGCATGACCGGCAAGCTGACCACCGTACGGGCCGGTGCCCTCACCACCGTCCAGGACGCGGGCCGGCGCGGCCACGCCCACCTGGGTGTGCCCCGCTCCGGCGCGCTGGACGCGCCCGCGATGCGGCTCGCCAACCGGCTGCTGGGCAACGATCCCGACGCCGCGGTGCTGGAAACCACCCTCACCGGCTGCGCCCTGCGGCCCGACCGCGCCGTCACCGTCGTGGTCGGCGGTGCGCCCTGCCCGGTCACGGTGGCCGGACGGCCGGTGGCCTGGGGCGCCCCGGTGCGGGTGCCGGCGGGCGCCGTGCTGGACGTGGGGCCGGTGACGGCGGGCGTGCGCTCGTACGTGGCCCTCGCCGGCGGTGTCGCCGTCGAACCCGTTCTCGGCAGCCGCTCCACCGACCTGCTCTCCGGGCTCGGCCCGGCGCCCCTGCGCGACGGGGACGTCCTCCCGGTGGCCGCTCCCACGGGACGGGCGGTGACCCCCGTGGCCGCCCCTTGGCCGGCCCCGCCCGCCGAGCTGGTCCTTCCGGTACGCCTGGGCCCCCGTGCCGACTGGTTCACTCCGGCGGCGCTGCGCGCCTTCACCTCGGCGGCCTACCGGGTCTCCCCGCACAGCAACCGCATCGGCCTGCGCACCGAGGGTCCGGCGCTGGAGCGGGCGGCGGCGGGTGAGCTGCCCAGCGAGGGCATGGTCCTGGGCGCCGTACAGGTCCCGCCGGACGGCCGCCCCGTGGTCTTCCTGCACGACCATCCGACGACGGGCGGCTACCCGGTGATCGCGGTCGTCACCGAACCCGCCCTCGCCGCGGCGGCCCAGGCGCCGGCCGGCACACCGGTGCGCTTCGTCCTCGGCTGACGCGCCGCGCGCCTCAGCCGGCGGCCGGGGGCTCGAACCAGGTGGGCGCCTCCGCCAGCGCCTGCTTGATCCGGAACCGGCCGAACTCGCCGATCTCCGGCAGGGCGTCCACCGCGAACCAGGCGACGTCGAGGGACTCGTCGTCGTTGACCTTGGCCTCACCCCCGAGGGCACGGCAGCGGAAGGTGATGTCCATGTACTGGCAGACGTCACCGTTCTCGTACGTCACCGGGTTCAGCGCCTGCACCAGGACCACCCGCTCGACGGCGCACCGCACGGCGGTCTCCTCCCACACCTCGCGCACGGCGCAGGCGGCGGGCTGCTCCCCCGGCTCCGGGATGCCGCCGATCACGGACCAGCGCCGGGTGTCGGACCTGCGGTTCAGCAGCACCCGGCCGTCGTCGTCGAAGACCAGGGCGGTGACGCCGGGCAGCCACAGCAACTGGTTCCCGGCGGTGGCGCGGAGGGTGCGGATGAAGTCGGGAGTAGCCATGCGTCCGACCCTAACGGGCACCGCTCTCCCGACTCGCCGGTTGGCAGGGCGTGCGACGGGCGTACGGTTACACGTCACCGGCGCGTCGCCCGCGCACGCCGGCGGCGGCCGCCCAGCCCAGTCCGCCCGCCGCGACGAGGACGAGCAGGACTTCGGGGAGCACGCCCAGCTTGGTGGCGGGCGTCTCGGAGGAGCGCAGCGGCACCTCCTGCACCAGCGAGCCAGCGACGAACATGCCGGTGCGCTGGGTGACCCGGCCGTCCGGCAGGATGATCGCGCTGACCCCGCTGGTCACCGGCACGGTGACGGTCCGGCTGTGCTCGACGGCGCGGACCCGGGACATGGCGAGCTGCTGGTAGGTCATCTCGCTGCGGTCGAACGTCGCGTTGTTGCTGGGGACGGAGATCAGCTGGGCGCCGTCGGTGACCTCGGAGCGCACGGCCCAGTCGAAGGCGGCCTCGTAGCAGGTGACGAGGCCGACGCGGGCGCCGGCCATGGTGAAGACGCCGGGTTCGCTGCCGCGGCTGAAGTCCTGGCTCACCATGGACGTCCAGTCGCTGTTGATGGCGCCGATGAGGGAGCGCAGCGGCAGGTACTCGCCGAAGGGCTGGATCTGCCGCTTGTCGTAGGTGTCGACGGGGCCCTTGTCGGGGTCCCACAGGATCTGCTCGTTGTAGAGCCTGCCGTCGCGCTTCACCACGCCGCCGACCGAGACGGGCGCCTTGATCGCCTTGGCCGCCGCGTCGATGACCTCGTAGGCGTCGGCGTTGGCGAACGGGTCGATGTCGGAGGAGTTCTCCGGCCACAGCACGATGTCGGGCTGGTCCACCTTGCCCGCCGCCACCTCGGCGGCCAGACGCTCGGTCTCGCGCGCGTGGTAGTCGAGCACCGCGCGGCGCTGGGCGTTGAAGGCGAGCCCCGCGCGGGGCACGTTGCCCTGGACGACGGCGACGGTGGTGGTGCCGTCCTCCGCGTCGTCGCTGACCAGCGGCCGGGCGGCGAGCGCGCCGAGGACGGGGACGGCGACGCTCAGCAGGGCGGCGACGGCCGCTCCCTTGCGTACGGTCCGGGTGCGCCGGGCGGTCACGGCCAGCCGTACCGCCTCGTACAGGCCGAAGCCGCACAGGACGACCGCGAAGCCCAGCACCGGGGTGCCGCCCACCGCGGCGAGCGGGAGAAAGACGCCGTCCGCCTGCCCGAAGGCGATCTTGCCCCAGGGGAAGCCCTCGAACGGCACGCGCGCGCGTGCCGCCTCACCGGCCGTCCACAGCGCCGCCGCCCACACCGGCCAGGCGGGCAGCCTGGAGACGGCGGCGACGCCCGCGCCGGCCAGCGCGACGAAGAGCGCCTCGATCGCGGCCAGCGCCAGCCAGGGACCCGGGCCGACCTCCACGCCGGTCCACACCAGCAACGGCAGCAGGAAACCGAGGCCGAAGAGATAACCGAGGCCCAGGCCCGCCTTCCAGCCGCGCCCGCGCAGCACCGCGCCGAGGACAGCGAAGGCGGGCAGGGCCAGCCACCACAGGGTGCGCGGCGGAAAGCTGACGTAGAGCAGGACACCGGCCAGGGCGGCCGCGGCGGCGGGGAGGAGACGGCGGCCGAGGCGCGCGGCGCGCGAGGCGGGCGCGGTCCGCGGGTCCGGCCGGTCCGGCCCGGCGACGGAGGGTGCGGTGACGGTCACCCCGGGAGTGTACGCGGCTGACCTGGGACCGGCTCGGGCACCACCTCGGTGCGGGACGCGGGGCCCGGGGCGGGAGCCGGTGCGTTCAGTGCGCGGTGCCGGGGGCCCGCGGCCGGAGCCGGTCCTTGATGACGCGTACGGCCGACTCCGCGTCGTCCACGGTGACGGTGAACGTGTGGCCGTCCCACAGGCGCAGGACCACGCCCTCACCGCGCCGGACGACGACGGCGGTGCCCTTCTCCGGCCGCCACCGGTAGCCCCAGCCGCCCCAGTGGCGCGGGGTGACGACCGGGGCGAACTCGGCGCCCGCCACGTGCGACAGGGGGATGCGGCGGCGCGGGACGCCGATGTGACCGCAGCGCACCTCCAGGCACTCCTGGTCGACCTTCAGGGCGACGTGCACGAAGGCCAGGGTGCCGAAGAGGACCAGCAGCCCGGCCGCGATGCAGCCGACGACCGCCATGGCCAGCGCGGCGATGCCGGACTCCCAGGCCGAGTCGACGGCCAGTTGGACGCCGAGCGCCATGCAGGCGGCGCCGATCAGCGCCAGCAGCCACTGGACCCGGTTGGTCGCGCGGCCGGTCCAGACATCGGGGTGGGGCGCGTGCCCGCCGTGGAGGTGGTCCCTCATGGCAATGAGGTTACTCACGTTCGGCTCCGTGTGTACCGCGCCGCGGAGAGTCACTGGGCCGACCGGGCGTGCCGTCGCGCGCCCGGCCCGCGTCAGCGCGCGGGCGCGGCCGTCCGCAGCAGCCTGCCCTCCGCGTACGCCAGCGCGGGCGCGGGCAGCGCGCCCTCGCGTCCGCTCAGCAGCACCGTGAGGGTGCCGTCGGCGGGGGCGTCGGGGGCGGGCGCGGCACCGACGCGGCGCAGCGCCTGGGCGGCGACGGCGCCCGCCGAGCCGTGCAGGGCCAGCGGCGGGCGGCCGGGCCGCTGTACGGCGGCCCGGATGCGCTCGGCGACCAGTTCGTAGTGCGTGCAGCCCAGCACGACGGTGGTGACGTCCGCCGGGGTGAGCGCCGCGGCGGCGGCCACGGCGGCGTCGATCGCGGCCTCGTCCGCGTGCTCGACGGCCTCGGCGAGCCCGTGGCAGGGGACCTCGGTGACCGGCAGGCCGTCGGCGAAGTCCCTGATCAGACCGCGCTGGTAGGCGCTGCCGGTGGTGGCGGGCGTCGCCCAGATCGCGAACGGGCCGCCACCGGCCGCGGCCGGCTTGATCGCCGGGACGGTGCCGACGACGGGCAGCCCGGGCTCGTGCCGGTCCCGCAGGGCGGGCAGCGCGTGCACGGTGGCGGTGTTGCAGCCGACGATCAGGGCGTCCGGGTGGTGGGCGGCGGCGGCCTCGGCCACCGCGAGGGCGCGGCCGGTCAGGTCCTCGGGCGTGCGGGGGCCCCAGGGCATGCCGTCGGGGTCCAGGGAGAGGATGAGATCGGCGTCCGGCCGCAGGCGCCGTACCGCGGCGGTGGCCGCCAGCAGGCCGATTCCGGAGTCCATGAGCGCGATCTTCACCCGGCCACGATAGACGATGTGCCGCGGCGGCCCGGCGCGGTGGGTAAGACTGCGCACGTGAACGCCGTTGCCTGGATCTCCGCCGTCTCACTCGCCGCCTGGCTGTGGCTGCTGCTCTGCCAGGGCTTCTTCTGGCGCACCGACGTCAGGCTGCCGCCCCGCTTCCGGGCCCCCGGCCCCGGCCGCTGGCCGTCCGTGTGCGTCGTCGTGCCCGCCCGGGACGAGGCAGCGGTGCTGCCCCGCAGCCTGCCGTCGCTGCTCGCCCAGGACTATCCGGGACGGGCGGAGATCTTCCTGATCGACGACGGCAGCACGGACGGCACCGGTGCCCTGGCGCGCGAGCTGGCCCTGGGCGTGGGCGGGCTGCCGCTCACCGTCGCCTCCCCCGGCGAGCCGCCCCCGGGCTGGACCGGCAAGCTCTGGGCGGTGCGGCACGGGATCGAGCTGGCACGCGCGCGTGGACCGGAGTACCTGCTGCTGACGGACGCGGACATCGCCCACGCCCCGGACAGCCTGCGGGAGCTGGTGGCGGCGGCCCGTACCGGTGGCTTCGACGCCGTGTCGCTGATGGCGCGGCTGCGGGTGGCGAGCGTCTGGGAGCGGCTCGTCGTACCGGCCTTCGTGTACTTCTTCGCGCAGCTGTACCCGTTCCGCCGGATCGGCCGGCGCGGCTCGCGGACGGCCGCGGCGGCGGGCGGCTGTGTGCTGCTGCGGACGGAGGCCGCCGAGCGGGCCCGGATCCCGGAGGCCGTCCGGCAGGCCGTGATCGACGACGTGGCCCTCGCCCGGGCCGTCAAGGGCGCCGGCGGGCACATCTGGCTGGGGCTGGCCGACCGGGTGGACAGCGTGCGGCCCTATCCGCGGCTCGGCGATCTGTGGCGGATGGTGGCGCGCAGCGCGTACGCCCAGTTGCGGCACAACCCGCTGGTGCTGCTCGGCACGGTCGCCGGTCTGGCGCTGGTGTACCTCGTCCCGCCCGTCGCGCTGATCGCGGGCGCGGCCGGCGGGAGCGCGGCCTGCGCCGTCCTCGGCGGTCTGGCGTGGCTGGTGATGGCGGGGACGTACCTGCCGATGCTGCGCTACTACCGGCAGCCGCCGTGGCTCGCGCCGCTGCTGCCGTTCACCGCGGGCCTGTACCTGCTGATGACGGTGGACTCGGCGGTGCGGCACCACCGGGGGCGGGGCGCGGCCTGGAAGGGCCGCACCTACGCCCGTCCGGACGCCGTGCCGGAGGAGAGCTGACCGCACCCGGGGGAAGAACTCCGCTCACTTGCGGCCGGGCGTCCAGTCCATGCCCCAGCCGTAGGCCCGGTCGACGGTCCGCTGGGGGCTGACGCCGCGCTCGGGGACCAGGTAGCGGGCCTCGCGCTGGACGACGAGGTCGTCGCCGGCGCGGGTGATCAGGGCGAGCGCGCACACCGTCGAGGGGACCGTGCACGCGTCGAGCGAGAAGTCGACCGGGGCGCCGTGCTGCGGCCGGAGGGTGACCGTTGCGTTCAGGCCGGCGAAGGAGCGCGCGCCCTCGTAGACGGTGACGAAGACGAGGATGCGGCGGAAGTCGCGCCGGCGGTCGAGGTTGACGGTGAGGTTCTCGCCGTTCGCCACGGCGCCGGTGCGGTCGTCGCCGTCGAGGTGGATGAACGGGGGCCGGTCCAGGGCGCCGAAGGCGTTGCCGAGGGACTGGACGACTCCCTTGCTGCCGTCGCTGAGTTCGTACAGGGCGCACAGGTCGAGGTCGGGGCCGCTCTGCGGGGCGAGGGCCCGGCTCAGCTTGCGCGCCCAGCCGGAAGGCTCCCCGCGTGTCTCCCAGTTGAGGTTGACGTGCAGGGTGCCGGAGGTGCCGCCCTGTTTGGCCAGGGAGACGGACGGTGCGGCCTTGGTGAGCGTGACCTTCGTCAGGCGGACCGGCGAGGGTGCCGACGCGGCCGGGGGCGGGGACGGGGGCGGGGGTGCCGACGCGGCCGGGGGCGGGGGCGGGGCCGTCCGCCCCGGCTCGTCCACCGTGATGCCGTAGTCCGTGGCCAGGCCCTCCAGCCCGCTGCGGTAGCCCTGGCCGACGGCGCGGAACTTCCAGGCGCCCTGGCGGCGGTAGAACTCGCCCAGGACGAAGGCCGTTTCGACCGTCGCCCCCGGGTTGTCGAAGCGGGCCGCCACCGTGTCCCCCGCCGCCTCGCGGACCTCGATGCGGAGGCCGGGTACCTGGCCGAAGGAGCCGCCGTCGGCGGAGGCGGCGAGGACCACCGTCTCGATGGCGGGCTCCAGGCCCTCGAGGTCGACGAGCAAGCTGTCGGTCACCCGGCCGTCCGCGTCCCGCTTGCCCTCGTGCCGGACGGCGCCGGAGGCGTGCGCCGGCTGGTTGTAGAAGACGAAGTCCGCGTCGGAACGGACTTTTCCGTTCACCAGGAGCAGTGCCGAGGCGTCCACGTCGGGCACGCCCGGTCCGGAACGCCAGCCCATTTCCACCCGCAGCGCCCCCGTCGGCACCGCGGTGTTCGCCCCTTTGGCCATGAGCATGTCCGGCCTCCTTTATTTCTTGCCGACAACGCCCCTGGGCGCGTTCCGTGCGGTCCGTCCATTCTGCCGCGCGCGGCGCGTTCCCGCCGCCGTCCGGCCGCCGGCCCGGGCGGGCAGAACCGTGGAACCGGGCCCGCAACCGGCCGGTAACACGCGCGCAAGTCGGCCTTTATCAGAAGATCACGTTCCGGGCATGCCCTTTTTCGTCGAGTTCGCTCGCATTGGGGATCTGAGGTCACGGCGGACACGGAAAACAACCCTCTTATCGGTCTCCCCAACCAGCACATCGTGGGCTTAACTTATGTGCCATGACCTCCCCCCGCTCCACCTATGGCGGCGGCTACTACTCCGCCTCCTTCCCGGACACCCCGATCTACGACTCGCTCGTGGCCGAACGGGGCACACCGCAGATCGCCCCGATCCGGGTCCCCGCCGCGTACGACGCCCCGGGCAGCCACCTGCCCGCCCTCCCGTCGGCGCTCCCCGCGCTGCCGGCCGCGCCCTCCCAGCCCTCCTACGGCTATCCGCAGCAGACCGCCCAGCCCGCGCCGCTGCAGCAGGCCCCCGCCCCCTACATCCCGCAGCAGATGTCGGCGCCGCGCGGCTACCCCGCGCCCCAGCAGCCCCAGCAGCCCCGCCCGGCGGCGCCCGCCCCGGCCGGGTACGAGGCGATGCGCCCCGCGGCGCCCCGGCCCGCACCGGCCCCGTACCAGGACCCGTACAACAACCAGCAGTACCGGGGTTACTGAGCCGGCCCGACTGTCGGTGCCGCCTGGCACGATGGCCCCATGGGGAACGCGCGGCTGCGGTCGATTCACGTACATCCGGTCAAGGCGTTCCGGGGCTTCGCGCCCCGGGAGGCGGAGGTGGAGCCCTGGGGGCTGGCCGGAGACCGGCGCTGGATGCTGGTCGACGACGGGGGAAAGGTCGTCACGCAACGCCAGCGGCCACACCTCGCGCTGGCCGCCGCCGAGCCGCTGCCCGGCGGCGGGGTACGGCTGTCCGCGCCCGGCGCGCGCCCGCTGTCGGTACCCGTCCCGGACTCTGGGGAGACGGTCACGGTGGAGGTCTTCCGTGACAAGGTCCGTGTGACACCGGCCGCCGACGAGGCGGCGCACGCGTGGTGCGCCGCCTGCGCGGGGGCGGGGACGCGGCTGGTGTACCTGGACGACCCCGCCACCCGCCGGCCCGTCGACCCGGAGTACGCGCGGCCGGGCGAGACCGTGTCCCTCGCCGACGGCTACCCGCTGCTGCTGACGGCCACGGCCTCCCTGGACGCCCTCAACTCGCTGATCGCACGGGGCGATCACGCCGCGGAGGGCCCGCTGCCCATGGACCGTTTCCGGCCCAACGTGGTGGTGTCCGGCACCGAGGCGTGGGCGGAGGACACGTGGTCGCGCGTGACGATCGGCGAGGTCTCCTTCCGGGTCGCCAAGCCGAGCGGACGCTGTGTGGTGACCACCACCGACCAGGACACCGCCGTCCGCGGCCGGGAGCCCCTGCACACCCTGGGGCGCCACCGCCGGCACGGCGGCAAGCTGCTGTTCGGACAGAACCTGGTGCCGTTGAACCGCGGCACGGTCCGCGTCGGCGACCCCGTCACCGTCGACGGCTGACCCGGCGGAGCACTGGCCTGCCGGCGGGAACCCGGGGGCGGGGCCTGCGCGTTGACCCGGATGAGAAGTTCATGAGAGGTCCGCCGGGGCGCCCGGCGGGACCCGCCGGGGGGTGATCTCGCTCTCTCTTCGACGGCCGCGCTCATGAACGGCTCGGTCCGGGGTTGTCACGGAGCGGGAAGGGGATGCGGACCGTGCGAGCGATCGGGGGACTGTGGCGCTGGCGGCACAATCCGCTGCGCCGCGCGACCGACCTGGCCGAGGCCTGGGTGGCGCTGGCCACCCTGGTGCTGATCGTGTGCCTCGCACCCGTGGTGGGCGTGCTGGTGGGCACGGCCGCCGCCGACACCCTGCGGCGCTCGGTCCACGACCAGCGGGAGACCCGCCACCGGGTGGCGGCCACCGTCGTCCGCGAGCTGGACCCCTCACCGCTGGACGTCGACCCGGAGGCCGCCGCCGCGGCTCCCCCGCGCAGCCGGGTCCTCGCCGAGTGGACGGCACCGGACGGCTCCGCCCGGCACGGCCCCGTCCTGGCGGTCGTCGACAGCCCGCACCCCGGCGACCGCTTCCCGATATGGACGGACGAGCACGGCCGGACGGTGGCCCGCCCGCTCGACGCCGCCACCGCCGCGACCCACGCCGTCCTCGCCGGGACCGGCGCCGCCCTCGCGGCCGCCGCCCTGGCCGAAGGGGCACGGCGGCTGGTCGTCCGGCGCATGGTCCGCCGCCGGTACGCCCGCCTGGACCAGGCATGGGAGCAGGCCGGTCCGGACTGGGGCAGGACGGGCACCGGCAGTTGACCGGCTTCCGCCTCCGGTCGGCCCACCCCTCCGGCGCACGCTACGGTGGACCGGCCGAACCCGTTTCGGCATCGACCCGCGCGTGAGAGACCACCGGGGCACGCCCCGGCGGTGAACGAGCCATCGAACCAACGAGGTGGGGGCACAGCAACGCCATGGCACAGGGCACGGTCCAGGTGACGCACACCGGCACGTCGCGGTGGCGGCGCCGCACGGGCGAGTACGCATCACTCGCCGCCGCCCTGGAGGCCGCGGCCGACGGTGACGTGCTCACCATCGCCCCCGGCACCTACCGGGAGAACCTCGTGGTGCGGCGGGCGGTGACCCTGCGCGGTCCCGACGGCTCCCACGGATCGGTGCGGATCGCGCCCGTGGACGGGGTGCCGCTCACCGTGCGCGCCTCGGCCGTGGTGCAGGACCTGCACGTCGAGGGACAGGACTCGGCGGCACCCGCCGTACTGATCGAAGAGGGCACCCCGGAACTGCTCGACGTCCGCGTCGTCACCCGGTCCGCCGCCGGGATAGAGGTGCGCGGCGGCGCGCGGCCGACGGTGCGGCGGTGCTCCGTCGACAACCCGGCGGGCATCGGCATCGCCGTGGTCGACGGCGGGGGCGGGGTGTTCGAGGAGTGCGAGGTCGTCGCGGCCGGCCAGGAGGGCGTCGCGGTGCGCTCCGGCGCCCGCCCCCGGCTGGACCGCTGCCGCGTCCACCACGCCGCGGGCTCGGGCCTGACGGCGACGGGCGAGCACTCCTCGCTGGAGGCCGTGGGGTGCGAGATCTACGAGGTGCGGGGCAGCGGCGTCCAGGTCACCGGCCGGGCCACCGCGCACCTCACCGACTGCGACGTGCACCGCACCACCGCCGACGGCATCACGCTCGACACCGACGCGGTGCTCACCCTCGCCGACTGCCGCATCCACGACATCCCCGAGAACGCGGTGGACCTGCGCTCCCGTTCCGTCCTCACCCTGACCCGCACCACCGTGCGGCAGTTCGGCCGCAACGGCCTGTCGGTGTGGGACCCCGGCACCCGCGTGGACGCCAACCAGTGCGAGATCTTCGACAGCACGGGCGACTACCCGGCCGTCTGGGTCAGCGACGGCGCCACCGCCGTGCTCGACTCCTGCCGGGTGCACGACGTGCCGGACGCGCTGTTCGTCCTCGACCGGGGCTCGCGCGCCGACGTCGTCGACAGCGACCTGTCGCAGGTGCGCAACACCGCGGTGTCGGTGAGCGACGGCGCCACCGCCCAGCTCGACGACTGCCGCATCCGGGAGGCGGCGACCGGCGCCTGGTTCCGCGACCACGGCAGCGGCGGCACGCTGAACAACTGCTCCGTCGACTCCACCCGCACCGGAGTGATCGTCACCAAGGGCGCCGATCCGACCATCGAGCGCTGCACCATCGACTCCCCCGGCGAGGCCGGCGCCTATGTGTCGGCCGGCGGCCGCGGCAGTTTCCTCGACTGCCGGGTGACAAACAGCGGCGGCTACGGCTTCCATGTGATCGACGGCTGCCGCACCACGCTGCGCAAGTGCCGCACCGAGCGGTGCGCGCGCGGCGGGTACGAGTTCGCGGACGCCGGGCCGGACGCGGGCGACGCGGGGCCCGTGGTCGAGGACTGCACCAGCGACGAGAGCACGAGCCTGCGGACGCCGCCCGAGACACGGGAGCCCGCCGTGCAGACGGTGACCCGCTCCCCCGGGCTGCTGGGCTCGATCCCCGGGCAGCGCAGCACCGAGCAGGAGCCCCTCGTCACGGCCGTCCTGCCCGAACGGCCGGCCCGGGACTCGCAGGAGGTCCTCGGTGAACTGGACGCGCTGGTGGGGCTGGAGAGCGTCAAGCGCGAGGTGCGCGCCCTGATCGACATGATCGAGGTGGGCCGGCGCCGGCAGCAGGCGGGCCTGAAGGCGGCGTCGGTCAAGCGGCACCTGGTCTTCACCGGCTCCCCCGGCACCGGCAAGACGACGGTGGCCCGGCTGTACGGCGAGATCCTGGCCTCCCTCGGCGTCCTGGACAAGGGCCACCTGGTCGAGGTGTCCCGGGTGGACCTGGTCGGCGAGCACATCGGCTCCACGGCGATCCGCACCCAGGAGGCGTTCCAGAAGGCGCACGGCGGCGTGCTGTTCATCGACGAGGCGTACGCGCTCTCCCCCGAGGACGCGGGCCGTGACTTCGGCAAGGAGGCCATCGACACGCTCGTGAAGTTGATGGAGGACCACCGCGACGCCGTCGTGGTGATCGTCGCGGGCTACACGGCGGAGATGGAGCGGTTCCTGTCCGTCAACCCCGGTGTGGCGTCCCGTTTCTCGCGGACCATCACCTTCGGCGACTACGGGCCCGAGGAGCTGCTGCGGATCGTGCAGCAGCAGGCCGACGAGCACGAGTACCGGCTGGCGCCGGGCGCCGACGAGGGACTGCTGAAGTACTTCGCGGCGCTGCCCAAGGGGCCCGCGTTCGGCAACGGCCGTACCGCGCGCCAGACCTTCGAGGCGATGGTGGAGCGGCACGCGAGCCGGGTCGCGCAGGTCGCGGACCCCAGCACGGACGACCTGACCCTGCTCTACGCCGAGGACCTGCCCGAGCAGTCCTGAGGCCCGCCGTCGGCGCCCGGCACCGCCCGCGTCCCCTCCTCCTCGGGCCGGGGTGCGGGCACCTGGGGGCGCAGCCGGGCCAGCAGCCGCCGGCGTTCCTCGGCGAACGCCGGGTCGGCCTGGTAGTCCCCGTGCCCGAGGATCGGGGCGGGCAGCGGATGCTCGGCGGTGCGGCCGTAGGAGAGCGGGTCCTTCAGGGCCTCGCGGTCGACCTCCGGTCCGCAGTCGCCGGGCAGCCGGACCGGGCCGCCGATCGGGTCGGTGTCCCGGTACAGGTTGCGCCAGCAGTCGATCTCCTGGTGCAGGGAGGCGAGCGCGGCCGGTCCGAAGTGGGCGGGGAACCAGCGGCCGTAGAGCCGCTCGAGCGGGGAGCCGTAGGTGAGCAGGGCGACCCGGCCGCGGGCGGACGGCTCCAGTTGCCAGGCCGCGGCGGCGGCGAGCACGCTGCCCTGGGAGTGCCCGGACAGCACCAGCCGGCCGCCGGTGGCCCGGGTCCAGGTGGCCATGCGCCAGGTCAGGTCGGGCACGGCGCGCTCGGCGTAGCAGGGCGGGGCGAAGGGGTGGGCGGCGCGCGGCCAGAAGGTGCCGACGTCCCACAGGATGCCGATGGTGCGCCGCGCGGAGGCGTCCTTGTAGGCGCGGCGGCCCCAGGTGACGAACAGTATGAAGCCGAGGCCGATCAGCCAGGAGCCCACGGCCTGCGCGGTCTGGGCGGCGCCGTGCACGACGGCGTACGTCCCTTCCGCGGCCTTCGCCGGGGTCCGTCCGGTGGTCAGGGCGCCGGCCAGGGCGCCCATGCCGAGCAGGAAGGTCGCGGTGGAGACGACGGCGACCAGGAGCGGTGCCAGGTCGGTGAGGCCGGCCATCGCGCGGGCGGCGGCGATCCGGCGGGTACGGGCCGGGTCCCCGGCCTCGGCCGCGTGGTCGCCGGTCACGGCGGCGCGTTCGGCGCGGGCCCGGGACCAGGTGCGCCGGGCGAGCAGGGCGCACAGCGCGAGGATCACGACGAGCAGCGGCGGGATCACCGACGCCTGCCAGGTCAGCAGGACCGGGGGACCGGCGAGCGAGGTGCCGGTGCCGTCCAGCCAGTCCGACACCCGCTGGGCGACGCCGCCGGACATGACGCCACCGAGGGCGCAGGCCAGCATCGCGACGGCGGGTCCGCCCAGGCCCCGCATCGCGGCGCGCGGATCGGGCGCGGCCCGGTGCAGCACGTGGGCGGCGACGGCGAGGGCGACGACCAGCAGCCCCTGTGCCAGGGCGAGGCCGCCGAAGACCGTGTCGCCCGGCAGCCGCCCGGCGGACGCCCACCCCGGCCGCTGCCACCCGGCGTACACCGCGGCGAGCAGCAGCAGGGCGAGCGCGGCGAGCGGCAGCCGCCGTACGAGGTGTTCGTCGAGCCCCCGGTCGAGGAGCCGTTCGCCGCGGCCCCGGCGGCAGACCACGCCCACCACGACGGCGGCCATGACGACCAGGGCGGTCGCAAGGAGCCACCCGGCGGTGTCCAGGAGCGCCGGTCCGCCGGTCCGGCGGTCGAAGCGGGCCGCGGGTACGGCGAGGGCGGCGGCGACGGTCAGCAGCCCGGCGGCGGTGTGCGCGGCGCGCAGCCGGGCCACCAGCCGGCGCCCGTACCAGAACCCGGGCCGGCCCAGGGCGTTGTCCCCGGTCTGCGTCCCGGCTTCCGGATCGCGCTCCATCGGCTGCTGGGACTCGTAGGCGCGCCAGGTGCGCAGGGACAGGTACCAGAGCAGGCCGGTGAGCGCGGCGGGCACCAGGGCGGCCAGGGCGAGCCGGCGGCCGGGTGCGCTCCACCAGCCGACGTCGGGGCCGGCCGGGGAGAGGAAGCCCAGCCAGGAGTGGCGCGCGGCACACGCCTCGGTGCCGGCGCACTGCCAGGCCGCCAGGTCCAGGGCGACCTCCGCGGCGGCGGCGACCAGCAGCACCGTCAGGGTCAGTCCGGCGAGCCGCACCAGCAGGCCGTACAGGCGCACCGTGCGGGTGTGTCCGGTCGCGGCGGGGCGCATCCAGTGGGCGAGGTTGGCCACCATGAAGGGCAGGAGCAGCAGCCACAGGGCGCGGGTGCCGTCGCCGGAGGTGAGGTTGCACCAGACGTACGCCTCGGGCACCGGTCTCTCCCGGTAGTCCTCGGGGCGCGCCTCGGCGTCGGCGTCCTCGGCGCGGCGGAAGACGGCCGCGACGTCATCGCCGGTGACCCGTACCGTGCGCGGGTCGTCGAGCATCTCCTGCGGGGTGGTGCCGCCCACGCCGTGCACCAGGAGTTCCAGGGCGGTGCCGGTGCCCTGTCCGCCGTCCGCCGTGCCCTGGTGTGCGGACCGTTCCTGCGCCTGTTCCACTGTGTCGCACTTCCCCCGTGACGCGCCGCCGGCTGTGTCCGTGCGGGCCCAGGATCTCCGCTGAGCGGGCCGCGTACACCCCTTACCACGGAATCTCCCCCAAGCGTGTGACTGGCGGCGTTCCGGTGATGCCTGAGTGACATGTGCGCGACGGGCGGGCGGTGGCGCGCTCCGTGACGGGGCGTGCGAGGATGGTGCGTCGGCGCACCAGGGCGTGCGGACGTCCTCGTCGGAGCGGGCGCGCCGGGCGGGTCGGACTGGTGGCGTCGAAAGGACCGGAGCGTACGTGAGCGAGAATCAGAACCTCCTCGCGGAGCAGCGGCGGGCCCTGATCCTCGACGAGGTACGGCGCCGGGGCGGCGTCCGGGTCAACGAGCTGACCCGCCGGCTCGGCGTGTCGGACATGACGGTCCGCCGCGATCTGGACGCGCTGGCCCGGCAGGGTGTGCTGGAGAAGGTGCACGGCGGTGCGGTTCCGGTGGTCGAGGCGAGCACGCACGAGCCCGGCTTCGAGGCCAAGTCGGGTCTGGAGCCGACCGCCAAGGAGGAGATCGCGCGGGCCGCGGCGGAACTGGTCGCGCCGGGAGCGGCGATCGCGCTGTCGGGCGGTACGACGACGTACGCGCTGGCGCACCGGCTGGTGGACGTGCCGGACCTGACGGTGGTGACCAACTCGGTGCGGGTGGCGGACGTCTTCCACGCGGCGCAGCGCACCTCGGGGGCGCGGCAGGCGGCGGCGACGGTGGTGCTGACCGGCGGGGTGCGCACGCCGTCCGACTCGCTGGTGGGCCCGGTGGCCGACCAGGCGATCGCGGCGCTCCACTTCGACGTGCTCTTCCTGGGTGTGCACGGCATATCGGTGGAGGCCGGGCTGTCCACACCCAATCTCGCGGAGGCCGAGACCAACCGGCGCCTCGTGCAGTCGGCGCGGCGTGTCGTCGTGGTCGCCGATCACACCAAGTGGGGTGTGGTGGGCCTGAGTTCGTTCGCGGAGCTGGCGCGGGTGGACACGCTGGTGACGGACGCCGGGCTGCCCGAGGAGGCGCGCGCGGAGGTCGCGGAGCATGTGCGGGTGGTCGTGGCGGGGTCCGTGGCGGGCGAGCCGAAGCAGGACGGCTGACGGACGCCGCTGGCATCCGGCGGGGCGCCGGGTAGGGTGACGCCTCCGTTCGCCCGTGGTTCGTCCACGTTCGTCCACGTTCGTCCACGGCAGCTTCCGGGGGCCGTATGACGCACCGACTGCGCCCGGTGGGGCCGGACTTCCTCACGACGGCTCCCGTACGGCTGGTCTTCTCCGGGGCGGTCACCGCCGCGCCGCAGACGGTGTTCACCGCGCTGGCCGAGGACGTGGCGGGCTGGGCGGCGTGGTTCCCGCAGGTGACGCCCGCCCGGCCGACGCCGGACGGGGGCGGCCGGGAGATCCGGCTGCGGGGCGGCACACGCTTCCAGGAGACCGTCCTCGCCTCCGACCGGCCCGAGCGGTACGCGTACCGGGTGGACGCCACCAACGCGCCAGGGACGCGGGCGCCGGCCGAGGAGTGGCGGCTGGCTCCGGCCGGCAGCGGCGGGACGCGGGTGCGGTGGACTCTCGCCGCGGACGGGGCGGCGCTCTTCCGGCTGGTGCTGCGCGGCGCGCGGCCCGGTCTGGGGCGGGCGTTCGAGGGGGCGGTCGGCGCACTGGACCGGCGCTTGGCGCGCGCGTAGGCGCGTGCGGGGCGGCGCCAGGGCGCGCGGGGACGTCACTCGGCCGGCGCCCGGCCGTCAGTCGGGCCAGACGCCGGTGTGCAGCAGGGACTCGATCGCCGCGGTGTACGGCTCGATGCTCAGGCCCTGTCCGGCCAGCCAGGCGTCGGAGTAGTACTTGTCGAGGTACCGGTCCCCCGGGTCGCACAGCAGCGTCACCACGCTGCCCCGGCGGCCCGCGGCCACCATCTCGGCGACGATCTTCAGCGCGCTCCACAGGCCGGTACCGGTGGAGCCGCCCGCCTTGCGGCCGATGACCCGCTCCAGGGCGCGGACGGCGGCGACGCTCGCCGCGTCGGGCACCTTCATCATCCGGTCGATCGCGCCCGGCACGAAGCTCGGCTCCATGCGGGGCCGGCCGATGCCCTCGATCCGGGAGCCGCAGTCGCAGGTGACGTCCGGGTCGCCGGTGGTCCAGCCGTCGAAGAAGCAGGAGTTCTCCGGGTCGGCGACGCAGATGCGGGTGTCGTACTGCATGTAGTGGACGTAGCGGGCGAGGGTCGCGGAGGTGCCGCCGGTGCCGGCCGTGGCGACGATCCAGGCCGGTTCCGGGAACCGCTCCAGACGCAGCTGGCGGAAGATCGACTCGGCGATGTTGTTGTTGCCGCGCCAGTCGGTGGCCCGCTCGGCGTAGGTGAACTGGTCCATGTAGTGCCCGTCGGTCTCTGCCGCGAGGCGGGCCGACTCCTCGTACATCTTCCGCGAGTCGTCCACGAAGTGGCACTGCCCGCCGTGGAATTCGATGAGGCGGATCTTCTCGGCGCTGGTCGTGCGCGGCATGACGGCGACGAAGGGGACGCCGATCAGCTTCGCGAAGTACGCCTCGGAGACGGCCGTCGAACCGCTGGACGCCTCGATCACCGGGCGGCCCGGCCGGATCCAGCCGTTGCACAGGCCGTAGAGGAACAGGGAGCGGGCGAGCCGGTGTTTGAGGCTGCCGGTCGGGTGGGTCGACTCGTCCTTGAGGTAGAGGTCGATGCCCCAGGACTCGGGCAGCGGGAACCGCAGCAGATGGGTGTCGGCCGAGCGGTTGGCGTCGGCCTGGACCTTGCGGACGGCCTCTTTCAGCCACGCGCGGTACGCCGTGTCGCCGCGGTCGACGTCCAGGGTCGCACCGGTCCCGGTGGGCTGGTGAGTGCTCATGGCACGGCTCCTCGCGCTGGCGCCGACGGCGCCCGGCCGGGCCGCCTGCGCCGATCATAAGCATGTTTCCCGCACGTCTCTCACCTGCATAAAGGGCCCTTGGGGAGACCCAAAGGAACGTCTGGAGCGGGATGCGGGGCGGGGTGGGGGGCGCATTCGCGTCAGTGCTCCGGGCCGTGCCGGGAAGGGTGCCGCGCGCACTGGTGCTCCACGCCGGGGGCGGGCACACTGCTCCGGGTGGGACCCGAGCCCCGCCCGGGGGCACACTGGATCACTGTACGAGCCGGCACCGGCCCGCCCGGAGCACGGTCCGGCCACCGACGCGCACGAGGGGGCGGCGGCATGGCGGAGCCGGAGTTCACGGCGACGGGGGTGCGGATAGACAAGTGGCTCCGCTCGCTCACGCGGGCCGGGCAGGTGCGGATCAGCGACGGCCGGCTGGAGCTGCTGACCAGTTACGGCAGCGAGATCGACAGTGCGCCGGTGCGGTCGGTGCGGGCCTCCAGGCCCTGGTTCGCCCCGGGGGACCGTGCCCTCGCGGAGCTGGACGGCAAGCGGTACCTGCTGACCCTCGGCGAGTCGGACCCGGTGCCGGGCGAGTCGGGGCCGGCGGCGGCACGCCGGTTCATCGAGGCCGTGCGCCGGGCGGCGGGACACAGCGGGTGAGATGTCCGTAAGTTGCACTGCCCCACCCCTTGCGCCACGCTGGTCTCACGTCACTCTGGGTTTACCGGCGATAACGCTGCGAACCAGCCCGCCGGCCACGACAGCAGGCGGTCGCGTGACGCAGGCGCCTGCTGGATCCGTCCTCAGTGTTCTTCCGGACCTCTATGTCGGGGAGTCGCAGCCGTGATCAGTCACCCAAGCAGGCACTGCACGGTGGAGCTCCAAGCCCTGCCGTCGCGGATCGGCCAGGTCCGCAGAATCGTATCTGCGCAATTGCGCTACTGGCATCTCGACTCCCTCATCGACCGGGCCGCGCTCGGCGTGACGGAGCTGTTGACCAACGTCCACCAGCATGCCCGGCCCGACAAGACGTGCACCGTGGAGATCGAGCTGCTGCCCGACCGGCTCACGGTGTCGGTACGGGACCGCGATCCGCGGCTGCCCGTGGTGGACGAGGCCGAGCCGCTCGCGACCCGCGGGCGCGGCCTCGCCATGGTGGCCGCGATGAGCGAGAGCTGGGGCGCCCGGCCGGACGGCGAGTCCGGCAAGGTCGTCTGGTTCGCCCTCACCACGCCACCGTCGCTGCCGGCCCTGTCCGGCCGCCCGCCACGGCGCCTGGTCGAGGAGGTGTCCGCCGAGCCGTTCGCCCAGGTGGCACGCGCCGCTCCGGCCCGGTCGGCCGTCGCCGGCTGACCGGGCGGTAACCGCTCACCGCGGGGGGCGGTGCCGGTGCCACGCCGCGCCGGGTCCGTCCGGTCGGCCGGACGGGCCCGCTGCGGTGGGGGCGGCCGGTGGAGGTCTGCACCGGTGAACCGACCGACGGTGTCGGGACGTCCGGGGCGGGGCATGACGGCGGCGGCCGAGGCGCACCACGCGCAGCACCTGGTCCCCGTGGCCCGCGACGGCGCGCGCCCGCACGGCGTCGGCATCCGCCGGCCGGTGGCGCGTGGCGGGCCCGCGACGGCCCGTCGAACGCCGGGAAGCAGCCCGGACGCGGCGGCCTCCCGGTGCGCCACCGGACCGGGGAGCGGCCGAGGTGCCCGAGCACCACCCGCCGCTGGACGTACTCGACCTGCTGTGCGAGGGGCCGGGGGTGCCGCCGCACCCCGTCCGGGGCGGGCCGGGAATGCCGTACCCGCCGCGGCGGGTGGCGCCGCGGCCCGCGCTCGCCGTGGGTGAGGAACTGGTACGGCGGACACTCACCGGCGGTCCGGCCCGGCGCGCGCCGCGGACCGGCGCTGAGCGGCCCGGCCAGGAGGCCGGCCGGACCGGTCAGGAGCCGGCGAGCCCGGTCCGGCGGTCAGCCCAGTACCGTCAGCGGGTCGTCGAGGACCGGCTGCCAGGCCAGTTCGGCGGCGCCCACCAGGCTGTTGTGGTCCAGCGCGCAGGGCAGGACGGGGACGCCGCCGCTCTGTCCCCACAGGCTGCGGCCGGCGACGACCGCGCGCAGCCGGTCCGGGTCGGCGCGCAGCAGGTCGCGGTGGAGGCCGCCGAGGATGATGCGGTCCGGGTTGAGGATGTTCACCAGGCCGGCCAGACCCTGGCCGAGGCGGTCGAGGAGGGTCTCGGCGGCGGTGCGCACGGCCGGGTCGGTGTAGTGGTCGCGGACCAGGTCGATGGACTGCTGGAGCAGCGACTGCTCCGGGCCGGGTTCGCGTCCCGCCGCGGTGAGGAAGGCCAGCGGGTCGGTCTCCACGTCCAGGCAGCCGCGGCTGCCGCAGTGGCAGGGGCGGCCCTCGGGGTTGACGGTGAGGTGGCCGACCTCCAGCGCGAGGCCGGAACTGCCCGAGTGCAGGCGGCCGTCGAGGACCAGGGCGCCGCCGACGCCCCGGTGGCCGGTGGCCACGCAGAGCAGGTCGCGCGATCCGCGCCCGGCGCCGTGCCGGTGTTCGGCGAGGGCGGCGAGGTTGACGTCGTTGGCGGTGAACGCGGGCCCGCCGAGGCCGGCGGCGCGCAGCCGCTCGGCGAAGATCTGCCGGACGGGGGCGCCCGCCGGCCAGGCCAGGTGCATCGGGTTGAGCGCGAGACCCTCCGGTTCGGCCACCGCCGACGGTACGGCGAGTCCGGCGCCGACACAGCGCCGTCCGGTGCGCTCCAGCAGGTCGGCGCCGGCCTCCACGACGGAGCCGAGGACCTTGGCCGGGTCGGCGTCGGCGATCTCGCAGCCGGGAGTGGTGGCGACGATCCGGCCGCCGAGCCCGACCAGCGCGGCCCGGTAGCCGTCGGCGTGGATCTGGGCGGCGAGGGCGACGGGGCCGTCCTCGGCAACGGCGAGGCGGTGCGAGGGCCGGCCCTGGGAGCCGGCGGGGGCGCCGGGCCGGGCGTCGACCCGGATCAGGCCGAGCGCCTCCAGTTCGGCGGCGACCGCGCCGGCCGTCGCCCGGGTCACGCCGAGTTCGGCGGTGAGGACGGCACGGGTGGGCGCGCGTCCGGTGTGCACGAGCTCCAACGCGGGACCGAGCGCCCCGCGCCCCCGGTCCAGCCGCGTCCTGGAGGTGGTACCGTCCGCCGTTCTCCGGGGGTCCGCCTTGCCGCTCATGGAGGCGAGTCTCCCATGATCTGTACCGGGGAAAGCCCCCCGCGGGAGAAGCCTTCTAGAGCCCGCTCACCCGCAGGGTGATGTTCAGCCGCCCGACGAGCCCCAGCTCCGGCGGGGCCGTGCCGGGGCGTACCCGGGGGACCCCGTGGTGGGCGAACCGGGCCGGGCCGCCGAAGACGAACAGGTCGCCGCCGCGCAGGTCGATGTCGCGGTAGGGGCGGGTGCGGGTCTCGGTGTTGCCGAAGCGGAAGACACAGGTGTCGCCGAGGCTGAGCGAGACCACCGGCGCGTCCGACAGCTCGTCCTCGTCGCGGTGCATCCCCATCCGGGCGTCGGCGTCGTAGAAGTTGACGAGCGCGATGTCGTACGGCGCCGCGGGCACCGCCCCCGCGCCCAGCGCGTCGGACACCGCGCGGCGGGCCAGGTCGCCGAGCCGGGAGGGGAAGGGCTTGACCGGGGCGCCGTCGCCGTCGGCGACGGTGCGGGAGTAGGCGTACGGGTACGCGTGCGGGCCGGGGCAGTCCGGGTTGTGCCGCACGGCCCGGCCGCAGCCCGGACAGGCGCGTACCGGACCCCAGTGCCATCCCAGGCAGACCTGCCGGGCGGTCATCGTGCCGCCGCCGGGGGTGCGGACGGTGCGCAGCCCCGCCGGCGGGCGGGCCCACCGGCGGCAGGCGTCGAGCAGCTCGCGCTGGAGCCCGGCGTCCAGCCAGTCCGGCAGGTGGACGGCTCCGGGCGCGATCTCGGTACGGCCTCGGGCGAACAGTTCGGCGTCCATGTGCTCCATCCTGCGCCCTCCCGCCGCCGACCGGCCCTGAGCTGCGGCTCCGCTAGCCTGGACGCACGATGGACGACCGTGATGACCGTATGACGACCGAGTGGGGCGAGCCGGTGCTGACCCGGTTCCCCGAGGACCCGCGCGACCGGCTGCGCGCCTGGGACGCCTCCGACGAGTATCTGCTCGGGCACCTGGCCCGGGAGCGGGTGCCGCTGTCCGGGACGGTCGTGGTCCTGGGCGACCGCTGGGGCGCGCTGGTGACGGCGCTGGCGGCGCACCGGCCGGTGCAGATCACCGACTCGTACCTCGGCCGGGAGGCGACCCGGCTCAACCTCGCCCGAGGCGGCGTGGAGCCGGGCGCGGTGCGGCTGCTGACCACGCAGGACCCGCCGCCGGAGCGGATCGACGTCCTGCTGGTGCGGGTGCCCAAGAGCCTGGCGCTGCTGGAGGACCAGTTGCTGCGGCTGGCGCCGTCGGTGCACGAGGGCACGGTCGTCATCGGCACCGGGATGGTGAAGGAGATCCACACCTCGACCCTGGAGGTGTTCGAGCGGGTTCTCGGCCCGACCCGGACCTCCCTGGCGAAGAAGAAGGCCCGGCTCATCTTCTGCACGCCGGACCCGGCGCTGGAGCGGCCCGCCAACCCCTGGCCGCTCAGCTACCGGCTCCCCGACGGCATCGGTCCCGTCTCGGGCCGGACCGTCGTCAACCACGCGGGCGTCTTCTGCGCCGACCGGCTGGACATCGGCACCCGGTTCTTCCTGAGGCACCTGCCGGACGCCAGGGCCCGGAAGGTGGTCGACCTCGGCTGCGGCAACGGCGTCGTCGGTACGGCGGTGGCGCTCGCCGACCCCGGCGCCGACGTGCTGTTCACCGACGAGTCCTTCCAGGCCGTGGCCTCGGCGGAGGCGACGTACCGGGCGAGCGGGGCGCGGGGGAACGCCGAGTTCCGGGTCGGTGACGCGCTGGCCGGGGTGCCGGACGGCAGTGTCGACCTGGTGCTCGACAACCCGCCGTTCCACTCCCACCAGGCCACCACCGACGCCACCGCGTGGCGCATGTTCAGCGGTGCCCGGCGCGCGCTGCGGCCGGGCGGCGAGCTGTGGGTGGTCGGCAACCGGCACCTCGGCTACCACGTCAAGCTGCGCCGCCTGTTCGGCAACAGCGAACTGGTCGCCAGTGACCCGAAGTTCGTGGTGCTGCGGGCCGTCAGGAAGTGACCCGGCCCACCACCCGGACCAGGTCGGCGACCGTGCGGCCCATGGCGTCCCGGCCCATCGCGAGGTAGCCGCGCGGATCGACCGCCTCGGGGTGTGCGGCGAGGTGCGCCCGGACCGCCCCGGTCAGGGCGATGTTCAGCGCGGTGCCGACGTTGACCTTGGCGATGCCGCCCGTGACCGCCGCGGCGAGTTCGCCGTCCGGGACGCCGGAGGAGCCGTGCAGGACGAGGGGGACGTCCAGCGCGGCCGACAGTTCCTTGAGGAGGCCGTGGTCGAGGGCGGCGGTGCGGGTCGTCATGGCGTGCGAGCTGCCGACGGCGACGGCCAGGGCGTCCACCCGTGAGTCGGCGACGAAGGCGCGGGCCTCGGCGGGGTCGGTGCGGGCGCCGGGCGCGTGGGCGTCCAGCGGCGGCTCGCCGTTCTTGCCGCCCACCTCCCCCAGCTCCGCCTCGATCCACAGCCCCTGGGAGTGCGCCCAGTCGGCGGCGGCGCGGGTCGCGTCCAGGTTCTCGGCGTACGGCAGCCGGGAGGCGTCGTACATGACGGAGCTGAAGCCGGCGTCCGGCGCCTGCCGCAGCAGGGCGTCGCTCTTGACGTGGTCGAGGTGGAGGGCGACGGGCACGGCGGCCCGTTCGGCGGCGGCGACGGCGGCGCGGGCCAGGGGTTCGAGCCGGCCGTGCCGGAACTTCACGGCGTTCTCGCTGACCTGGAGGATCACGGGCGCGGCCACGGACTCGGCGCCGGCGACGACGGCCTCGACGTGTTCCAGGGTGATGACGTTGACGGCGGCGACGGCGGTACGCGCCGCCGCGGCGCGGGCGACCAGGTCGCCGGTGGTGGCGAGGGGCACGGATCTGTCCTTTTCCCGAGGCCCGTCAGGGGGCGAGGATCACCGAGCGGGTGAGGTGGCGCGGCCGGTCCGGGTCCAGGCCCCGGGCGGCGGCCACGGCGACCGCGAGCCGCTGGGCGCGGACCAGTTCGGCGAGCGGGTCGAGGGTGCCCGCCACCCACGTCCCGCCGGTGGCCGCGACCTGTCCGGCCAGTCCCTCGGGGGCCTCGCCGAGCATCCAGGTGGCCGTGGTGGAGGTGGTGACGCTGATCGGGCCGTGCCGGTACTCCATCGCCGGGTAGGCCTCGGTCCAGGACAGGGACGCCTCGCGCATCTTCAGCGCGGCCTCGTTGGCCAGTCCGACGGTCCAGCCGCGGCCCAGGAAGGTGAACTGGGTGCGGTCGACGAGCCCGTCGGGCAGGTCCGTGGCGAGGGCCGTGCGGGCGTCGGCGACGGAGTCCTCGACGGGCAGGCCGAGGTGGGCGCGGAGCAGGGTCAGCGCGGTGGTGGCGAACCGGGTCTGCACCACCGAGCGTTCGTCCGCGAAGTCCAGGACGACCGGGTCGTCGGCGGCCGTCATCACGGGGGTGCCGGGGTCGGCGGTGATCGCGGTGGTGCGGGTACGGCCGCGCAGCCGGCCGAGCAGTTCCAGCACCTCGGTGGTGGTGCCGGAGCGGGTGAGGGCGACGACCCGGTCATAGGAGCGGCCGTACGGGAACTCTGAGGCGGCGAAGGCGTCCGTCTCGCCCCGGCCCGTCTCCTCGCGCAGCGCCGCGGCGGCCTGGGCCATGAAGTACGAGGTTCCGCAGCCGACGATCGCGACCCGCTCCCCCGCCGCCGGCAGCGCGCCGCCGTGCCGTGCCGCCTCCGCCGCGGCGCGGGTCCAGCACTCCGGCTGGCTGTTCAGCTCGTCCTCGACGTAGGTCATGGCCACACCCTCCCCTGGATTGATTGTTCTTGCAAGGTATAGCGACCTTTCAAGCACAATCAAGCATTTGACGGAAGAGCATCTGCGTTAGGGTCGGCCAGGGACCGAGGAACGGAGGGTGCGCATGTCGCGCGACGCCCGCTGGAAGACGCTGCTGGAGCTGCTCGTCGAACGCGGCCGGCTGGATGTCGAGGAGGCGGCGGCCGAGCTGGCGGTGTCGGCCGCGACGATCCGCCGCGACTTCGACCAGCTCGCCGAGCAGCAGATGCTGGTGCGCACGCGCGGCGGCGCGGTCGTGCACGGGGTGTCGTACGAGTTGCCGCTGCGGTACAAGACGGCGCGGCGGGCCTCCGAGAAGGAGCGCATCGGGCAGGCCGTCGCCGCCCTGGTGGCGCCGGGCGAGGCGGTGGGGCTGACCGGCGGCACGACCACCACGGAGGTGGCGCGCGCGCTGGCCGTGCGCCCCGATCTCGCCTCGGGCACGCCCGCGCTCACCGTCGTCACCAACGCGCTGAACATCGCCAACGAGCTGGCCGTCCGGCCGCAGTTCAAGATCGTGGTGACCGGCGGGGTGGCGCGGGCGCAGTCCTACGAACTGATCGGGCCGCTCGCGGACGGAGTGCTCGGCCAGGTCACGATGGACGTGGCGGTGCTGGGTGTCGTGGCGTTCGACGTGACGCACGGGGCCGCCGCTCACGACGAGGCGGAGGCCGCGATCAACCGGCTGCTGTGCGAGCGCGCCGGACGCGTGGTGGTGGCCGCCGACTCCACCAAGCTCGGCCGGCGGGCGTTCGCCCGGATCTGCGCGGCCGAGACCGTGGACACCCTGGTCACGGACGCGGCGGTGGACGCGGACACCGTGCGGCGGTTCGAAGAGGCGGGGATCACGGTCGTCGCGGTGTGAGCCGCCGGCCGCTCTCCCCGGCGGGTGCCTCAGTGGCCGTGGGAGGCGCCGGGCTCGTCGGTGCGGCCGTCCGTGGGGATGGCCGACGGCGACGGCGTGGCCGCCTCCGGCGCCGTACCCGCCCGGACCGTGAAGGCCGCCGTGCGGACCTTCCCCTCGTGCCGGAAGTCGAGGAAGAGCCGGTAGTCGCCGGCGCTGGGCGCGGTGGCCGTGAAGGAGACGGCGGGGCCGGGCTCCGTGGTGCCGTCGCCGGGTTCGCCGTTCGGGTGGACGTGCAGGTGGGCGAGGTCGCCGGAGCGCAGGGCGACCAGGTGGCCGTAGGCGCCGAGGTAGGGCTGGAGGTCGGTGACGGGCCTGCCGTCGCGGGTGACCGTCAGCCGCAGTTCGCTCGCCTGACCCGGACGCGGGGCGCCGGTCAGCCGTACCTCGTAGCCGTCGACGCGGGCGGTGGCGGCCGGGGCCGGCAGGTCGCGCGGCGCGTAGGAGCCGGCCGCCGCGAGGTCGGCCCCGAGGGTGAGGTTGCCGGCGCCGGGCTCCGCCGGGGTGAAGTCGGCGAAGACCCGGTATCCGCCCGCCCGGGGCAGGTCGACGGGCGTGCTCCAGGTGCCGTCGGCGGCCCGCTCCGGGTGCAGGTGGCGGTAGGTGCCCAGGTCGCGTGAGGCCAGGACGAGGTGGAGTTCTTTGCCGTGTTCACGCCGGTACGCGGTGACGGCCCGCCCGTGGTCGTCGCGGACGGTGAAGCTCAGCTCGGCGCGCCGCCCGGCGGTGACGCGGGGCGTGTCGAGGTCCAGCGTGTAGCCGTCCTCGGCGATCTGCAGCCCGCCGGCCGGAACGCTCCCGGCGTGCCCGTCACCGGCCCGCGGCGTCCGCGCCGGGTCGCCGTGCCCGTCGTGGGCGGCGGGCGCGGGGTCCTCGGCGGCCGGATCGAGGGCGGCGCCCACGCTGTAGGCCGTGCCGAAGGTCGCGGCCAGGCCGGCCGCGAAGGCGGTGATCCGCAGTCCCGTGTTCATGGTCGGTCGTCTCCTCGGCTCAGGGCTCGGTACGCGTGCGCCACTTCGGTTCCACAATACCCCCCCGGGGTACCTTCCCGTAACTCGGGCCTGACCCGTACGGGCCCGGCCGAGGCGCCGTCCGGGCCCTCGCGAGGGCAGGCTGGTGTCCGGACGTCCTGGGGAGAAGGAGCACATGAGCGAGCCGACCGCCGCGGTACTGAGCGATCTGCGGGCCGTGGACGGAGCCCTGTACGCCGCGGTGGCCGCCACGCCGACACCCACGCTCGACCGGACGCTGCGGCGGCTGTCCCGCGCCGCCGACCACTCCAAGATCTCGCTCGCCATCGCCGCCGCGCTCGCCCTGGGCGGGGAACGGCGGCGCCGGGCCGCGGCCCTCGGCGCCGGCTCCCTCGCCCTGGCCTCGGTCTCGGCCAACCTGCTCGGCAAGCGCCTGGTGCGCCGGCCGCGGCCCGACCGGGAGGCCGCCCGGGTCACGGTGGACCGGCGGGTGCCGATGCCGGCGTCGGCGGCGTTCCCGTCCGGCCACACCGCGTCCGCGGTCGCCTTCGCCACCGCCGTCGGCACGGTACTGCCGCCCGCCGCCGTCCCGCTGGCCGCCCTGGCGGGCGCGATCGGCTACGCGCGGGTCCACACCGGCGTGCACTATCCGGGCGATGTGGCCGCCGGGGCCGTGCTGGGGGTCGCGAGCGCGGCCGTCACCCTGGCGGTGACGGCCCGTGCCCGGCCGGGGTGCGTCAGCCGAACGCCTTGACGGCCTGGTAGTACGTCCACGCCGTTCCGTCGCAGGTGGTCTTCGTGCCGCCGGTGTAGCGGGCGCAGACGCGCTTGAGGTCCTCGTAGAAGGCGCTGTCGAGCCGGGCCTTGTCGGCCGTGAAGGTGCCCGCCGCCTTGTAGTTGCGGTAGCCGAAGTCGTGTCGCGCGCAGGAGGCGCTGAAGGGGAAGCCGAGCGGGTTGTCCGGGGAGGAGGAGCAGTAGTCGGTCGACCAGTCGAACCCGTAGGCGGACCAGGCGGACTGGTTGGCGCGGGCGGCGGCCCACAGGTTCTGACTCGACGCGCTGGTCTGGGTCCAGCTCGCGAGCACCTGCGGTTTGTCGGCGGGAGCGGCGTCGGCGGCCGTGGTGGTGGCGACGACGGTGAGGACGGAGAGGGCCGAGGCGGCAAGACCGGTCACGAGTCTTCTGCGGTGCATCCCACACCTCCATGAGGCCGCGGCCCGCCCCTCGGGCCGCGGGTTCATGAGGATGATGCGCGTCCATGCCACCCCCTCACACCCGTCCGCTCCCAACGCGCCGTCAACTCTTGCCGGTCGCGGGCGAACGGGAGTTGAACGGCCGTCACTCCCGCCCCGTGCGCGGGCGACCGGTCTCCTCGTACGGCAGTGTCGTCCCCGGCAGGGCGTACTCGTCCCGGCGTCCGCACATGCCGTAGCCGCCGCGCCGGGTGGGCGAGGCCGCGTGGGCGGTCGCCCCGTCGAGGTGGGCGGGGTCGCCGGCCGCCAGGCCGTCGAGCTGGGCGCCGGTGCGTTCGGCGGCGGCCAGCGCGCCGGCCCGCCACACCTCGCGCCAGACCGGCACCTTGTCGCGCACCAGGCGGGCGGCGGCCCGCTGGAACGCGCGCAACGGGGCGTCGTCGCCGGCGAGCAGGGCCGCGCGCAGCGGGAGGTAGCCCTCGACGGCGAGGTCCCGGCGACGCCGGGCGGCGGCCTCCGTCTCCGGTCCGCAGCCCGGCGGCAGCGTGGCCGCGGCGGCGTACGCGCCGGGGTCGGCGAGCACCTCGGGCGGGAAGGTGAAGACGGCGTCGCCCGCCTCGGGCAGACCGCTGTTCTGCATCAGCACGGTGATCCGCAGGCCGCCGCCCTGGACCATGCGGTGGACCGTGCCCGGCGTGAACCAGGCGACCGAGCCGGGCTCCAGCGGGATGTCCCGGCAGCTGTCCGGGCTCAGCGTCTGCACCGCGCCCCGGCCGGCGGTGACGACGTACGCCTCCGCGCACACCAGGTGCAGATGCGGACTGCCGCCGCACACCCCGTCGGCGGACTCCCAGTCGTAGGCGCTGAGGTGGGACAGGCCGACGGCGCCGGGCAGCGGGTGCGGGATCACCACGGCAGCCCGGCCAGGTGTGCGGCGACCCGGCCGCGGTCCCAGGCGCCGTCGGCGATCACCAGCCGGTAGCGGTAGGCGAAGGACTGTCCGGGCGGCAGCTCGAACTCCTCGAAGAACGCCCAGGAGAACGCGACGGTAGGGACCGGCTCGGCGCGCACGAACCAGTGCGAGGGGTGGATCGCGGTCTTCTCGTCGAGGTTCTCGGGCGCGTGCGCGAAGACGAGGGTGGAGTGGGCGTCCACGTCGTCGTGCTCGGTGGTGAACGCCAGCCACGGGCCCTGGGCGCCCATCAGGTGCCCGGCGCCCGTCGCGTCCGGGGTGAAGGCCGTACCGCCGGTGAAGTCGCGGGGGCCGCGCCAGTGGAGGCCGGTGTAGCCGGCCATCTCGCGGCCCGCGGTGGTCGGTGAGCCGAAGGCCAGCGGCTCGGCGCGGAGGTTGGTGAGGCGGATCGACCAGTCAAGGGCCCAGGAACCGGACTCCTCGTCGACCGCGTGGACGGTCAGTCCGCGTTCCTCGCGGGCCCACTCGGCGCCGCCGTGCTCGACCCAGGTGAGGTGCTCGGTGAGGGCCAGCCGGTCGTCCTCGGCGGTCAGTTCCGCGAACCCGTCGTGCCGCATCGAGCCGACGCGCTCGGGCAGCGGCAGGTAACCCCGGCCGTGGACATAGCTGTTGCCGCCCCAGAAGTTCTGCCCGGACACATGGCTGGCCGTCATCTGCACGCCCTTGTGCCAGCGGTGGTCGCTGGGGCGGTACCCGGTCACGGTGCGCCCGGCCAGGGTGCGCACCGGGTGGGCGTACGGCTTGCGGGACTCGAACGGGTCGGGGTCGGGGCGGTAGACGTACCGGAGGATCTCCGTGCCGGCCGCCGTCGTGACCGTGACGTCCTCGCCGTGCGTGTGGGTGACGCGGATGCCGTCGCTCATGCCTGCTCCTCGGGGGCCCAGTCGGGGTGGTCGCCGTGCATCGCGGCGTGGAACGGGTCGCCGGGGCCGATCTCCCCCGCGCGGACCGGCTGGCCGGTGAACGCCGCCTTGTACAGGGCGGCGGCGAACTCCAGGGTGGCGCGGGCCTCTTCACCACTGCCCGGCGGCCGCTCCCCGGCGTCCCAGGCGTCGAGGACCGCGCCGAGCTGTGCGGTGTGGGAGCTGGGCACGTCGGCGGCCGGGGTGCGCCAGGCGGCGGCGCGCTCGGCGTCGACGTGCCGGGCCGGGGTGTAGGTCCAGTCGGCGTTGCGGTGGCCGTACAGGTGGGTCAGCTCCACGGTGGCGTCGGCGCAGTCCACCCGTATGCGGCTCGTCTCGTCCGGCGACAGGACGCTGTTGACGACGGTGGCCAGGGCGCCGTTCGCGAACCGCACCAGGGCGGTGGACACGTCCTCGCTCTCGGTGTCGTGCACCAGCCGCGCGGCCATCGCCCGGACCTCCGCCCAGGGACCGAGCAGGTGGAGCAGCAGGTCGTACTGGTGGATGCCGTGGCCCATGGTCGGGCCGCCGCCCTCGGTGGCCCAGCGCCCTCGCCAGGGCACCGCGTAGTAGGCGGCGTCGCGGTGCCAGGTCGTCTGGCAGTGGGCGACCAGCGGCGCGCCCAGTTCCCCGCCGGCGATCAGCTCGCGGGCGTGCGCGGCACCGGAGCCGTAGCGGTGCTGGAAGACGACGGAGGCGTACGCCCCCGAGGCCCGCTCGGCCGCCGCGATGTCGTCGTACTCGGCGAGCGACAGGCACAGCGGCTTCTCGCACAGCACCCAGGCACCCGCCTTGAGCGCGGCCACCGTCTGCTCCCGGTGCAGCGACGGCGGGGTGCCGATGAGGACGAGGTCGGGGCGTACGGCGTCCAGCATGGCGCCCATCGAGGTGTGACCGGTGACCGAGGGGCCGGCCTCGGCCCGGAAGGCGTCGAGCCGGGCCGGGTCCACGTCCACGGCGGCGACCAGTTCGACCCGGTCGGCATGGGCTCTGAGGGCGGGAAGATGACCTCCGGCCACGATGGCACCGGTGCCGACGACGGCCACCCGGCGGCGGGCGGGGAGCGGGGACATACGGGGTCCTCCTCGGACGCTGACGACAGCACACGGGTGCGGGCGCCGGACGGTGAACGGCGGACGACACCTGATGGAAAGCGCTTACACCCTGGCCGACCTTAGGCGTCGGGCGATCGCCTGGACAACCCCTTCCGCGCGGTCCGTCCGCAGCCCTCGTGTCCGGTCCGGGTGCCTCGCCCGCGCCGTAGCGTTTGCGGGCCCGGCGGGTGGCTGGTCGACTGTCGCAGGGGGCCGAGTCCGGCCGCGCGAGGCGCCGGCACTCCCCTTCGTCTCCCCGTGGAAGGAGTTCAGGCGTGAGCACCGATCCCAGGCCGGCGGCACCGGCGCGCCAGACCGACGGCAGCCAGCCGTGGCTGCATCAGCAGGGCCGGGTCATCCAGGAGTTCGGCACCGTCAAGCAGTTCCCCCTGGCCCTGTCCATGGAGACCCGCCTCTACTCCGCCCAGCGGCTTAACAAGGTCCTGGCGGACACGCGCATCCTGCACGACCTGTACAAGAAGTACCACTGGCTGATGCGCGGGGCGACGTTCTACCAGCTGCATCTGCTGATGGACAAGCACGCGGGCGAGCAGCTGGCGCTGATCGACACGATGGCGGAGCGGGTCCAGACGCTCGGCGGTGTCGCGGTCGGCGACCCCCGCCATGTCGCGGAGATCACCACGGTGCGCCGGCCGCCGGACGGGGTCGAGGAGGTGCCGGCCATGCTGTCGCGGCTGCTGGAGACGCACGAGCAGATCCTCGCCGACTGCCACGACGCCGCCGCGGTCGTCCAGGAGCAGGGCGACGACGGCACCAACGACATCCTGGTCTCGGACGTCATCCGCACCAACGAACTCCAGGCCTGGTTCCTGGCGGAGCACCTGGTGGACACACCGCTGGTACGGGTCTGAGCGGAGCGCCGGCCGTCGGGCGGCGGGAGCCGTCGGACGGCCGGGGCGCCACGACCGGTGCCGCGCCCCGCCCCTCTCGCCGTGCTCCCCCGCCGCACTCCCCGGCGCCCAGTCGCCACCCCTCATGACCACCGTCGTACACCGCACCGGACCGGCAGGCCCGACCAAGGACGAGCGAACGTGGACGAGACTCCCGAGACGGCCCCCGACGGCCGGAACCCGCCCCCGGCACGGGAGGGGGCCTGGCGGCGGTTCCGCGAGGGTCCGTGGTGGCCGGCCAGTGTGCTGGTGCTGATTCTCGCGGCGGCGGCCGGTCTGTTCGCCGGGTCGTACACGTACACCATGGCCAACCCGACCCCGCACCAGCTCCCCACGGCCGTCGTCGGCTCGTACGAGGAGGGACGGGGGAAGGCGTTCCTGGACGGGCTGGGCAAGGCCCTCAACTCCTCGGTCCACACCCGTACGTACGACTCACGGGCGACGGCCGTGCGGGCCGTCGAGGAACAGTCCGTCTTCGCCGTCTTCGAGCTGCGCGACAACGGCCGGCAGGTGCGGCTGGACGTCTCCTCGGCCTCGGGCGCCTCGGTCGCGGAACTGCTGGAGCAGGCGGCCCCGGCGGTCGGGAAGGCCACCGGCGTGGCGGTCACCGTGCGGGACGTCAATCCGCTCCAGGACGGTGACCCGCGCGGACTGGCGATCTTCTACATCTCACTCGCGGCGGTGATCATCGGCTTCGTCGGCGCGATCCAGCTCAGTGTGCACGCCCGCGCGCTCACCCCACTGGAACGGATCGGGTTCACCCTCGTCTACGCGCTGCTCGGCGGGTTCGCCATCGCGGCGGTCGTCGACTGGCTGCTGGGCGCGCTCGACCTGCCGTTCGTGGAGTCCTGGCTGATCCTCGCGTTCACGATGTTCGCCAGCGGGATGACGTTCACCATGTTCAACACCCTGGTCGGCCGCTGGGCGATGCTCCCGACCTGGGGCGTCATGATCCTGCTGGGCAATCCGTCGTCCGGCGGCGCGGTGTCCTGGCCGTTGCTGCCGTCCGCGCTGGGCGTGATCGGGCAGTGGCTGCCGCCGGGCGCCTCGGTCAACGCCCAGCACACCGCGGTGTATTTCGCGGGGCACCAGCACGCGTTCCCGTTCCTGGTGCTGGCCGGGTGGGCGCTGGTGTCGTGCGCGGTGTTCTGGATCTGGCGGCACCGTCATCCGGGCGGGCGGGACAAGAGTCCGCCGGAACTCGCGCCCCCCGTCTCCTCCTGAGGGCGCCGCCGGGACGCCTCAGTCGCCGTCGGCGAGGCGGTTCAGCCACTCCCTGAGCAGGTGCCGCTCCGCGTCGCTCAGGGGCGTCCGCTCGGTCAGCGCGGCGCGCAGGGCGCGGGCGGCGCCCGCCGGGCCCGCCTCCCGGACGGCCGGCTCCTCGTGGGTGACGGCGACGACCATGGCCTCCCGCAGAGCGGTCAGCAGGGCCGGATCGCGCCGGTCCTCGGGCAGCGACAGCCAGGTGAGCACCGCGCCGCGCGCCGTGGCGTGGATGATCTGCGCCGCCAGTGCCTCGTCGACGCGCAGCCAGCCACCGGCGGCGAGCCGCCGGACCCGGCCCATCAGGATCTCCATGCCGGCCGCGAAAGCGGGCGAGGCGGTCCTGGCGGGCTCTGCGTACATCAGCGTGAACAGCGCGGGGTTGGCCAGCCCGAACTCGGCCGCGACGTCCCAGCCCGCCCTGAGGTCCGCGATGGGGTCCTCGGGGTCGGGATCGACGCGCTTGGTGGCCAGGAACGCGGTGAAGCCGTGCTCGGCGACCGCGTCGAGCAGCCCCTCCTTGTCGCCGAACAGCCGGTAGATGGCCGGCGGCTGGAGGCCCGCCGCGTCGGCGACCGCGCGGGTGGTGACCGCGTCGCGCCCGCCGCGCGTCAGCAGGTCGATGGCGGCCTCGATGACCCGCTGCCGGGTCTGCTCCCGTGATGACATGAATCAATGATACGGGACCTATGGTTTCGTCGTTAGTACCAGTGTTATCGTTTTGATGTTTCCACCGGAACCACGGTCTCGTCACGGGAGTGCGTCATGATCATCGTCACCGGAGCCACCGGCCTGCTGGGCCGTCGGATCGTCGAGCGGCTGCTCACCCGCGTACCCGCCGGCCAGGTCGGCGTCAGCGTCCGCGACCCGCGCAAGGCGCGGGCGCTGGCCGACCGCGGCGTACGGGTACGACAGGGCGACTTCACCGACGTCGCCGGTCTCGCCCACGCCTTCGAGGGCGCCTCGCAGGTGCTCATCGTCTCCGTCGACAAGATGGGCGAGGAGTGCGTCAAGCAGCACCGCGTGGCGATCGACGCGGCGGTCGCGTCGGGCGCCCGCCGCATCCTGTACACCAGCCAGATGGGGGCGGACCCGTCCTCCCGCTTCCAGGCGTGCGTCGACCACGCCGCCACCGAGGAGGCCCTGCGCGCCGGCGGAGTGCCGTTCACCTCGCTGCGCAACGGCTTCTACGCCGCCAGCGCGGCGCATTTCATCGGCCAGGCGGTGGAGTCCGGCCGGCTCGTGCTCCCCGCGGACGGGCCGTTCAGCTGGACCGCGCACGCCGACCTCGCCGAGGCGGCCGCCGCCCTCCTGGCCGACGAGGGCCGCTTCGAGGGCCCCACGCCGCCGCTCACCGGCGCGCGGGCGCTCACCTTCGCGGACCTCGCCGCCCTCACCACCGAGATCACGGGCCGCACCCTCACGCGGATCACCGTGCCGGACGACGAGTGGCTGGCGGAGGTGACGGGCCACGGCATGCCCGCCACCGTGGCGGAGCAGTTGCTGGGCATCTTCACCGCCGCGCGCGACGGCGAGTTCGCCACCGTCGACCCGACGCTGGCCACCCTGACCGGCCGGGAACCCGTCTCCGTCGAGACGGTGCTCCGCGAGCACCTGGCCGGCCACTGAACCGCGCGGGCGAGGTGAGGCACGCGAGCCGCCGGACTTCTGCGCGTGCCCGCCCGCGTGAGCCCCGGAGGCCGTCCCCCGGGGCTCGCGCACATCCGCCCCTCAGCCGAGCGGCACCGTCACCTCACCCGCGCCCTCGGCGCTCGCCCCGCCGGCGACCCGCACCGTGAACGCCCGCCGGGTCCCCTCCGCGCTCACCCGCAGCACATCGCCGTCCCGCCGCACCCGGAACGTCGCCGCCGGCGCGCCCGTCGCGTCCGGCACGGTGACCTCGGCCGCGTAACCGGGGGACGCGGACGGGTGGACGAGCAGCGTCGGCGCGTCCAGCCAGTCGCCGTCGGGCCGCCGGTCGTCGGAGGCCAGCGGCAGCACGGCGCCCTCACGGACGTACAGCGGGAGGCTGTCGTAGCCGTGGCGTTCGGTGCGCCAGGCCGGGCCGGTGACCCGCTCGCCGCTGAGCAGGTGCGTCCAGGTGCCCTCGGGGAGGTAGACCTCCACCTCGCCGTCCTCGGTGAAGACGGGGGCGACGAGCAGGTCGGGGCCGAGCATGTACTGGCGGTCCAGTGGGCGGCAGGCCGGGTCGCCGGGGAACTCCAGGACCATCGGGCGCATCATCGGCACGCCGGTGCGGTGGGCCTCGGCGGCGGCGCCGTAGAGGTAGGGCATCAGGCGGTGTTTGAGGAGGGTGAAGCGGCGGGCGACGTCGACCGCCTCGTCGCCGAACTCCCACGGCACCCGGTACGACGAGGAACCGTGCAGCCGGCTGTGCGAGGAGAGCAGGCCGAAGGCGAGCCAGCGCTTGAAGACGGCCGGGTCGGGGGTGCCCTCGAAGCCGCCGATGTCGTGGCTCCAGAAGCCGAAGCCGGACAGCGACAGGGACAGACCGCCGCGCAGGGACTCGGCCATGGCGCCGAAGGAGGACCAGCAGTCGCCGCCCCAGTGCACGGGGAACTGCTGGCCGCCGGCGGTGGCGGACCGGGCGAACAGGACGGCCTCGCCCCGGCCGCGCTCCTTCTCCAGGAGTTCGAAGACGGTCTGGTTGTAGAGCTGGGTGTAGTAGTTGTGCATCCGCTCCGGGTCGGAGCCGTCGTGCCAGACCACGTCGGTGGGGATACGCTCGCCGAAGTCGGTCTTGAAGCAGTCCACGCCCTGGTCGAGCAGCGGCTTCAGCTTCGACTGGAACCAGGCGCGGGCGTCCGGGCTGGTGAAGTCGACCAGGCCCATACCGGCCTGCCACAGGTCCCACTGCCACACGTCGCCGTCGGGCTTGCGCACCAGGTGCCCCCGTTCCGCCGCCTCGTCGAACAGCGGCGACTTCTGGGCGATGTAGGGGTTGATCCAGGCGCTGATCCTGAGCCCCTTCTCCTTCAGCCGGGCCAGCATGCCCTCCGGGTCCGGGAAGACGTCCGGGTCCCACTCGAAGTCGCACCACTGGTACTCGCGCATCCAGAAGCAGTCGAAGTGGAAGACGGAGAGCGGGATGCCGCGCTCGGCCATGCCGTCGACGAAGGACGTGACGGTCGCCTCGTCGTAGGACGTGGTGAAGGAGGTGCTCAGCCAGAGGCCGAAGGACCAGACGGGCGGCAGGGCGGGACGGCCGGTGAGGGCCGTGTAGCGGGACAGGACGTCCTTGGGCGTGGGACCGGCGACGACGTAGTACTCCAGCGTCTGGTCCTCCACGCTGAACTGCACCTGGCCGACGGACTCCGAGCCGATCTCGAAGGAGACCGCGCCGGGGTGGTTGACGAAGACGCCGTAGCCGCGTGAGGAGAGGTAGAACGGGATGTTCTTGTACGCCTGCTCGCTGCTGGTGCCGCCGTCGGCCTGCCAGACGTCGACGACCTGGCCGTTCTTCACGAACGGGGTGAAGCGCTCGCCGAGGCCGTAGATCTGCTCGCCGACGCCGAGCGCGAGGCGCCCGAGCATGTGATGGGCGCCCTCGCCGGTGGTGGCGTACGCGGTGCTCTTGGCGTCCGCGCGGGTCAGCTCCCGTCCGTCCGCGTCATGGAAGGTGAGCCCCCAGGGGCCGGAGCGGTCCAGGCGCAGGGTGAGCGGGCCGCTGGTCAGCTCGGTGACCGGGCCGTCCTGGCGGACCTCGCCGGCGCCGTCCGGTGCCTCGGTGAGCGCGAAGTCGGGGCCCGGGTGCCGCTTGCCCGCGTGGTGGGTGACCCGGACGCCGATGACGCCCTCGGCCGGTGAGAAGCAGTCGACGGTGATGAGCGGGGCATTGAGTGTGTCGCCCCGCCGTGTCACCTTCTTCACGGCGGCATGGGCGATGAAGCGCTTCGACTGGGCGCGGACATCGCGTACTTCGGTGGCGTACGAGAGGTGCACGCCCTCGCGGACGAGCCAGAAGCCGTCGGTGAACTTCATGATCTTCCTCGGGTGGGGCGAGAGCGGTCGGATAGCGGTGCGTGACGTCTCAGGAGCATTTTGATCGTACACAAAACAAATCGGCCCGGAAGGGCTCCGGTCCAGCTTTTCGGCCTCTGAACTGCTCTGATAACCGAAGAGAACGAGGCACTCACGGAGCGGAGGGCCTCCTCCGGGGCTAGCGCGGAAGCCGCTCCGTGACGTATTAGTCATGCCATCAAACAAAACCGTCCGGCGTGGGAGCCGACGGTACGACAGCAAGGGCCGCACGATGTCGAAGCGCTTCAACCCCACTCCCGAGGACAGGTTCACGTTCGGTCTGTGGACCGTTGGCTGGCAGGGCAGGGACCCGTTCGGGGACGCGACCCGGCCGGAGCTGGATCC
>NZ_JBVHEO010000029.1:0-18819 GCF_055562815.1 Streptomyces sp. NPDC016677
ACCAGTACACGACCGACGAGACCGAACGCGCCCAGATCACCGCCTCCCCGCTGCGCGCCACCACCGAACAGCTCACCGGCCTGCCCCCGGCCCTGGTCATCACCGCCGAGGCCGACGTCCTGCGCGACGAGGGCGAGGCCTACGCGGCCAAGCTCCGCACCGCCGGCGTACCCGTCACCGCCCTCCGTGTCGAGGGGGTCATCCACGACTTCGTCATGCTCAACGCCCTGCGCGAGACCCACGGTGCCGAAGCCGCCATCACCATCGCGACCCGCACCCTGCACTCCGCGCTGCACACCCGCTGACCCCGGGCGCCTCCGTCGCGGGACGCCCCGAGCACAGCGGACGACGCACGTACCGAAGGCGGCCGGGCCCTGTTGGCCGGCCGCCTTCGGCGTCACCGCATCCCGGAGCCCGTGCGGTCCTCCCCCGGAGCCCGTGCGGTCGCCCCGCCCCGGAGCCCGGGTGACCGGCGTCCGCGCGCACCGCAAGGCGCTCACCGCCTCCTTCGGCCCACCGCACATGGAGACCCAGTGACGACACCCGACGGCATCTCCCCCGACGTCCCGCCCAGCGGCCCCGGTTGCGCCGAGTGCGAGACCATCGGTGGCTGGTGGCTCCATCTGCGACGCTGCGCGAGCTGCGGTCACGTCGGCTGCTGCGACGATTCCCCTTCCCGGCACGCGACCCTGCACGCCCGGACCAGCGGTCACCCGTTCATCCAGAGCTTCGAACCCGGCGAGAACTGGTTCTGGGACTACGAGACGTCCACCCTGTACGAGACGGGACCGCGCCTGGCGCCACCGCACAGCCACCCGGCCGACCAGCCGGTCCCGGGACCGGCGGGACGAGTGCCGGCCGACTGGGCCGACCGTCTGGGCTGATCCGGCCCGTCGGCGGCACCGCGCGTGCCGCCGTGCGTCGGCCCGAGGACGGTCAGGGACGGAGAAGAGCGCGCACGGACAACGGCCAGGGCGCTCAAGGAACAAGTCCGGCTGCCGAACGGCTCTAGGCTGATCCGTGCCCGCGGCTTCTCCCCGGCCTTTCCCTGCCGTACACGACGGTATCCGGCCGGTGTCCGGCCACGTTCTTCCGACAACTCACGGAGAGAGAAGTCGCCGGCCTTTCGAGGCGCCCCCCACTGGGACGTCGTATCCGAAGCATCCTCCCTTTTTCCACGTACAAGAGAAACGAGCCCTGCCATGTCCCGTTCCGAAACGCCGACCGTTGTTCTGGTGCACGGCGCGTTCGCCGATGCCTCCAGCTACGCGAGTGTCATTCCCGAACTGCTGAAGCGCGGCCTGAAGGTCGTCGCGCCGGCCGTTCCCAACCGCAGTCTGATCGGTGACGCGGCGTACATCGCCTCGGTCGTCCGGCAGATCGAGGGCCCGGTGATCCTGGTGGGCCACTCCTACGGCGGCGCCGTCATCACGGTCGCCGGTGTGGAGGACAACGTCAAGGCCCTGGTCTACCTCTCCGGCTACGCCCTGGAGGTCGGCGAGAGCCTCGGTGAACTGCAGGGCCGCTTCCCCGACTCCGACCTGGCGGCAGCCCTGGTCTACACCCCGTTCCCCGTCGAGGGCTCGGACACCCCGGGCACCGACGTGTCGGTGGAGGTGGACAAGTTCCCGGCGATCTTCGCCGCGGACGTCGACCAGGACCTCGCCAGGGTGCTCGCGGTCTCGCAGCGCCCGCTCGCCGCGCAGGCCTTCGCCGACGCCGCTCCCGCCGCCGCCTGGAAGACCAAGCCGTCCTGGGGTCTGGTCTCCTCCTCCGACCGCACCATCAACCCCGACGTCGAGCGGTTCGGTTACCAGCGCGCCGGCATGACCACGGTCGAGGTCGACTCCTCCCACCTCGTCATGCTCGCCCACCCCGGGCGTGTCGTCGCGCTCATCGAGCAGGCCGTCGAGGCGACGTCGGAGTAACGTCTTCCCGCTGTCCGTCCTGACCCGGCTCCCGGGGGCGCGCTGTCACACCGTGCCCGCGGGAGCCGGGTCCGCTTTCACCCCTCGGACGCCGAGGAGCGCCGTTCGGTCTCGGTCTGTCCGCCCCACGTGCCGTAGTACTGCCGCGACGCCCGCGCGAAGCGGCCGCAGGGGCCGCTCACCGGGCAGTCACGGCAGATCGCGCGGGCCGCCTCCTCGCGCCGGCCGCGTTCCCGGCCCCTCTCCCCCGGCGGCGAGAAGAAAAGCGCGCTGTCCATGCCGCGGCACGCGGCTTCGGCCTGCCACTCCCACTCCGTCAGCAGTGGCCTGGTCCGGGTTCTCATAGGTCTTTCCTTTCCCTCTGCCGGCCGCTCCGCGAAGTCCTTCACAGCCGGTACGGCCCGGAAAACCGGCCGTCCTTTTCGCGGAAGTCCCGTCACGGCGACGGTAAAGCCTGGCGGGACGGCTCGAAACGCCGTGCACGCACGAGTTCTTGTCCCTGCACGAACCCGGTACGAGGACCGGCGGTGGACGGTGCGCGCGTGTACTGCGCGCGGTGCGCCGAGAGTCAACCGCGTGGATCCGCATCGCCTTTCATTGGGGCATCCGACCCATACGGCGCGCGGCGTTCTCCCGCCCGCCCGAAAAACGATGAAGGACAGAAGACCGATGCCGAATCACCTGCCCCGTACGCGTACCGGCCTGCTGGCCTCAGCGGTGGCGGCGGCCCTCGCCGTGACCGCCGTGGGCCCGGTGGCCACGGCCGGCGCGGCCCCGCGGCCCGACGTGCGCTTCGTCGCCCACCTGGACATCACCGACGGGCAGCGCCCGGAGAACATCACCCTGGAGCCCGGGGGCAGTGCCGTCGTCACCTTCGCCTACAACCGGCAGCTCGCCCGGATCGGCCGCGACGGCACGGTACGTGTCCTCGCCACCCTGCCCGAGCCGCCGGCCGGCTCCGTCACTCCGGCACTCACCCAGCCGTTCCTCGGGGGTGTCGTCCGTACCGGCGACGGAACGCTGTACTTCGTCTACGCGACCGGCAGCGACGACCTGACCGGCGTGTGGCGGCTGCGTCCCGGCGGCACCCCGCACCGCATCGCCGCCCTCCCCGCCGGGTCCCTGCCCAACGGCCTCGCCCTGGACCGCGAGGAACACCGGCTGTACGTGGCCGACTCGGTCCTCGGCACCGTCTGGCGGGTCCCCGTGACCGGCGGCACCCCCGTCCGGTGGAGCACCGCGCCCGAGCTGGCGGCCGACGGCTTCCTCGGTGCCAACGGCGTCAAGGTGCGCGCCGGCGCGGTCTGGGTCTCCAACCTGGACCGGGGCACCGTGCTCCGTATCCCGGTCACCCGACGGGGAGCGGCCGGCCCGGCCGAGACCCGCGCCGAGGACCTCGCCGGCATCGACGACTTCGCGTTCACCGGACGCGGGGACACCCTCCTCGCCGCGATCAACGCGGACAACGAGGTGGCCCTGGTCCGCCCGGACGGCACCCACACCACCGCGCTGACCGGTGCCGACGGCATCGAGAACCCGACCTCGCTCGCCGTGCGCGGCACCACCGCCTATGTCGCCAGCGGCGCCTACTTCACCGACGAGGACCCCAATCTCCTGGCCGCCCGCGTCGCCCCGCGCAAGTGAACGCGTACCGGCACCACACAGCGCACCCACCCACCACACCCGCCGACCCTGAGGAGAGCCTGATGAGTGAGCACGCCGCCGTGCCGGCCGCCGACGCGCGGGAGCCGTTCGACCCCGACTCGTTCCTGGTGGTCCCGGCGAGGAGTTTCGAGGACCTGCGGGTCGGCGAGGTGTTCCGCGCGCCCAGCCGCACCCTCACCGACGCGCACGCGGCGGCCTTCCAGACGGTCTCCGCCGACAACCACCCGGTGCACTACGACGCGGAGTGGGCCCGCCGGCACGGGCACTCCGCGCCGGTCGTCCACGGCCTGCAGGTGCTCGCGTTCACCGCGCCGGGCGCCACTCTGTTCCCGCACTTCATCGGCGAGGTGTTCATCAGCTTCCTCGAACTGTCCTGCACCTTCCTGAAAGAGGTGCACTCCGGTGACACCCTGTATCCGGCGCTCACCGTCACCGCCCTGGACCCGGACGGCGACCAGGGCGTCGTGACCACCGCGGCGACCGTCCACAACCAGCGCGGCGAGCTGGTGCTGTCGGGCCGGCACAAGTACCTGCTGCGGCGCGGGTGACACGACGGCAACGGCCCGTACCGTGCTCGGTACGGGCCGTTGCCGTGTCCGGGGAACGTGCCTCGGGTCAGGCCCGTACCCACGGGGTGGACTGCGGGGCGACGTATTCCTGGACCACCGCGCCCTTCCGGCGGCGGCCCGTCAGCAGCGCGGTGACGAGCCGCCGCTTCTCCATTCCTCGCTGCCCGGCTGTGCCCTGGCCCACTCCTGGGGATCGCCTTCCTGGGCGATCGAGTGATGGGGGCTCAGCTTCGCTGCGAGCAGCGGCAGCGGCAGCGGCAGCGGATTTCGGTCTTCCCGGGTCGTGGGCCCGTACGGCGGCGGGACGACGAGGAGGGCGCCGTGGGCGTGCGCCTCGCCGTCCCGTGTCCTCCGGGTGGCGGTCAGCGGCCGGCGCAGGTGCGCGCGGCCTTGTCGAGGAGGTCGGCCACGGCACGCGGGTCGCTCACGGTGACGGCGTGCGGGGCGTGGACGGCGACGGTGCGGGCCTTGGCGCGCGTGGCCATCCAGCGCTGTGCCCGCGGCGGGATGTTGCGGTCCTCGGTGGCGATCAGGTACCAGGTGGGCAGCGTCTTCCAGGCCGCCGCCGTGGCCTTCTCGTTCAGTGCCGCGACCGTGATCGGACGCTGCCCCGCGGCCATGGTGTCCGCGGTGGCGCGCGGCACCCCGGCCGCGAACTGGTGGCGGAACAGGTCCTGCCGGATGACCAGTTCGTCGCCGGTGCCCCCGCCGGTCAGCGGGTACGTTTGGCTGACGGTGGTGTCGGCCAGGGAACTCCCCGGGTACCTGCCGCTCAGCTCCGCGGCGCTCTCGCCCACGTCGGGGACGAACGCCGCGACATAGACGAGCCCCTTGACCTGGGCGGACCCGACCGCGGCACGGCTGATGACGGATCCGCCGTAGGAGTGGCCCGCGAGCAGGACGGGACCGTCGACGCTGTCCACGACACTGCGGATGTGGGCGGCGTCGGCCGCCACCCCGCGCAGGGGGTTCGGCGGGACGACGACGCGGTGGCCCTGGCGCAGCAGCCGCCGGACCACGGGACTCCAGCTGGAGGCGTCCACGAAGGCGCCGTGCACCAGCACGACGGTGGGAAGGGCCGGCCGGGCGGCGGACGTCCGGTCCGCGGCCGGCGTCGGTGACGGGGCGGCCTGGGCGAAGCCGGCGGTTCCGAGGGCGGTGGCGCCGGCCACCATGGACGCGGTCATGGTGCGGCGTGAGATCGGTGTGTTCATCGTGGACTTCCTGCTCGTGGCGGCCCGGTGGACGGGATCGTCCGAGGGGCCGGGTCTGTTTCGGCGGTGGTGGTCTCTGCGGTGTCCCGGCGGTGGTCTCACGGCTTCCTCGACGCCGGCCACGCCCCGCTGGGGAAGGGCGTCACGGGTGTCGGGCGTCGCAGGTGTCGGGCGTCACGGGCGTCACGGGTGTCGGGCGCCTGGGCGGCCGGCGCACGCCGCGCGCCGGCCGCGCTCGAACGGTGCGGGAAGGACCGCGGCACCACTCGACGCACCGGCGGACGCCGCTCGTAGGTTCTGTCCCGCCTCGTTCACCGGGACCGGAGGCGGGGATGCGCGCATCAACTTACCGGCGAGCGGGAGCGGCACTTGCCTGCCTGCGCCCTGACGCTTGCCTCTGAGCGCTGCGCCGGGCGGGAGCGGCGCGCGGCGGCTCCCTGCCGGAGGACGGGCCCTCGTGCCGGGCCGCCGTACCCGGCCCGCCCGCCCCGGGGAAAGCCGCGCGCCCAGCGCCCTGTCCTGGTCCGGGAGCGCACGGTTTCCCGGTCGGCCGTGGCGGCCGGGCCGGCGTACGGGTTCCATGGGCTGGCACCGCGACCCGGGGGGGGCGTCGGTGCGGAACGAGGGACCAGGAACCAGGACGCGGGGCGGGGCGACAGCCACCGCCCTGCCCGGACGACGAGGAAACGGGCATGACTGCCGAGATGACGGGTGACGAGGTCTACCAGCCGGACGGGTCCGAGGTGCGCGACGACGCCGGTCTGCTGGACGCGTCGGACACCCTGGACTACCGGGCCGGCTCGGAGGCCCTGGACGAGGGCTACTCGCCCCCGGAAAGGCCCTGGGGCGTGGAGCACACCGGTGTCACGGTGTCGGAGCGGCGCCGGGGGGAGAGTCTGGACGAGCGCCTCGCGGAGGAGGTGCCCGACATCCGGGTTCCCGAGGGCGACGGGCTCGGCGACCTCTGGGACACGGACGGCGAGTTGATCGACGACGAGGTCGGGGACGCGCGGGCGGGACGGCTGGTCGCGCCGGACGAGGGCAGCCGGACGAACACCGAGTCGGACCTGTTCGCGTCCGACAGGGGGCTGGACGGAGCCGGGGCGTCGGCGGAGGAAGCGGCGATGCACGTGGTGCCCGGTCCGGAGCAGTACTGACGCCCCGTCACCGGCGTCCCGTGGCACCGGTGACGGTCGCGGGTGCGGCGGGCCCCCGCCCACCGACTTGACCTGTGCTTTTCCTGAGCCTCGTATGATCGGCCGTTCATGCTCACGAGGAGTCCAGCCAACAGGAGAACCGGGGGTCGGTCATGGGAGGGGAAGCTTTCGGGGCCCTGTTGCGTGAGCTGCGGCTGGCCACGTCACTGACGATCGAGGGCCTGTCGGAGGCGTCCGGGGTGAGCGTCCGGGGCATCGGGGACCTCGAACGGGGACGGCGGACGGCTCCCCAGCGCCGTACGGTCGCCGCCCTCGCCGACGGCCTGCGCCTGGACGACACGGAACGGGAACGCCTGTTCGCGTCCGCGCGCGGCGGGCGCACCCCGGTGTCCGCCCGGCCGGGACTGCGGGCCCTGCCCCGGGGCGTCGACGACTTCGTCGGCCGCGGGGAGGAACTGGCGCGGCTGGCCGCCTATGCCGACCAGGCCGCCGCGCGGAGCACCGGGGCCGCGTCCGGCGGCCCGGACGGACCCCCGGTCGTGGTGACCGTCTCGGGACCCCCCGGCACGGGCAAGACCACCCTCGCGCTGCACGCGGCGCACCGGCTGGCGGACCGGTTCCCGGACGGACAGCTGGTGGTGGACGCGCGGGGCACGGACGGGACTCCACCGGCACCGGACGAGCTGATGCTCACCGTCCTCAAGGCGCTGGGCGTCTCCGACCGGGATCTCCTGGAGGCCGGACCACGGCGCCATCCCGACCTGTACCGGCACGTACTGGCCGAGCGGCGCTGTCTGCTGGTCCTGGACAACGTGCGCGACGAGGCCCAGGTCCGCCCGCTGCTGCCGGGCGCCGGCGCGGGAATGGTCCTGGTGACCAGCAGGCGGATGCTGACGGGACTGGACAGCGTGCGCCGGCTGCCGCTCGGCGAGCTGAGCGCCGAGGAGGCGGCCGCGTTCCTCTCCTCGCTCGTCGGGGCCGACCGCGCGGCGGCCGACCCGGACGCCCTCGCGGAGGTCGCCCGGCGCTGCGGGCACCTGCCGCTGGCACTGCGGGTGGCGGGCAACTGGCTGGCCACCCGCACCGGCTGGACGGTACGCCGCCTGGCCGACCGGCTGGCGCAGGAGGAGCGGCGACTCGACGTGCTGTCCGCCGGGGACGTCCGGGTGGCGGCCGCCTTCGACCTGTCCTACCGGCAGCTCTCTCCCGGTACGGCCCGCATGTTCCGGCGGCTCGCCCTGGTCGCCGGCCCGGACCTCAGCGCCGCCTGCGCCGCCGTCCTGACCGGCCAGGGCCTGTTCGACGCGGAGGACACCCTGGAGGAACTGGTCGAGGCCGGGCTGCTCGGCACCGACCGGGACCGCTACCGGCTGCACGATCTGCTGTGCCTGTACGCACGGAGCCTGCTGGCGGCGGAGGAGGAACCCGGCGCTGCCGAGGCCGCCCGCGCGGCCATGCACCGGTGGCTGCTGGAGACCACCGTCGTCGCCGGCCGCTGGTACGAACCCGGTCACGGGGCCCCGCCCGCCTCCTGGCAGGGGACGGTCGACCTGTCCAGTGCCGAGCGCGCGCGGGAGTGGCTGCAGGACGAGGGGATCAACTGGCTGGCGGCCTTCCACGCCGCCGCTGCGGCGGGCGAGCACGCCACGGTGGTCGAGGTCGCCGAATCGCTGCACTGGTTCTCGGACCAGTGGATCTTCTGGGGACACTGGCCCGAGGTCTTCGCCACCGCCGTCGACGCCGCGCGGGCCCTGGGCGACCCCCTGCTCGAAGCCACCCAGCTCAACTACCACGCCTGGGCGCTGCTCGTCTGCGAGAGCCGGTACCACGACAGCCTCGCCCGGTCCGCGCAGGCCCTGGCCGCCGCGGAACGCGCGGGCGACCTGCCCCAGCAGGCCTGGGCCCACATGTACGGCGCCTGGGCCCACAACCTCCTGGACCAGCCGGAACAGGCCATCGCCCACAACGAGCGCGCTGCCCGCCTGTTCGAGGCCGCCGGTGACCTCCACGGCTTCCTGCAGACCTTCCACAACCGGGCCCGCATCCTGACCCAGCAGCACCGCGACGAAGAGGCCGTCGTGATCTACCGGGAACTGCTGGACCGGCTGGAGGAGAGCGAGGAACGCCTCGAACCGCACATCGCCGAGCTGACCCGGCTCGGCGCCCACGAGGGCATCGGCCGCAGCTACAGCCGGCTCGGCCGGTGGGAGGAGGCCGTCGCCCACCTGGAGATCACCGTCGGCATCTGCCGGAAGGGCGGCAACACGGCCCTGGAGAGCCGTTACCTGACCGGGCTCGGCGAAGCGCTGCTGGCCACCGGCAGAACCGAACGCGCCCGCGAGGCCCTGCGGCGCGTCCTCTCCCTCGGCACCGACGCCGACCCTGCACACGTCGCCACCGCCCGGGAACGGCTGGCCGCCCTCGGCCCGCCCATGCTCTGAGGGCCACCCCCGTCAGCCTTCTGCCTCCTGTTCCGTCTCCTGTTCTGCCTCTGGTTCTGCCTCTGGTTCTGCCTGGAGCCGGACGGTGTGCCCTGATTGGCTGGGCGCACCGAGGCCCGGGTCCGCGCTGTGAGGGGGAGAAGGAGAGTCGAGTGAGTCCGCTACTGACGACGGATGCCGTTCCGGACCAGGACAAGCTCGACTACTGGCGCACAGTCGTCAGCAGCGCCCTGGTCCCGATGAGCGTCATGCCGCAGAACGACCGCCGGTTCGCCGGCCGGATCGCCTCCGACCGCCTGGGGTACCTCAGGCTCTCCGCCGTCGAGGCCGACGCCCAGCGCACCACCCGTACCAGGGCACACATCGCGCGCTCCGGCGAGGAACTGGTGGCCGTCGGCATACAGATGCGGGGGACGGCGCACTTCGTCCAGGACGGGCGGCGTGCCACGGTCGGCGAACGCCAGATGATCGTCTACGACACGGCCCGCCCGTACTCCGTGGACTACCCGGAACGGTTCGCCGCCCGCATCCTGCACATCCCCCGCCGGAACCTGGGACTGCCCGCCGACCGGATCGACCGGCTGTCCGGCACGGTCATCGACACGGCGGAAGGGACCGGCGCGCTGCTGGTGCCCTTCCTGGCGACCCTGGTCACCTCGACGCACATGTACTCCGCCGCCGTCGCGGGCCGGCTGGCCGGTCATGTCGTCGACCTCTTCACCACCCTGGTGGCCGAGCGCGGGCCGGCCGGCGCCGCGGAGCGGGACGGCGAGCACAACGCGCTGGCGGCGCGCGTGCGCGCGTACATCGACCTCCACCTCGGGGACTCCCGGCTGTCGCCGAAGACCGTCGCGGCGCAACACCACATCTCCGTCCGGTACCTGCACCGCGTCTTCGAGGCGGAGGGCATCACCGTGAGCCGGCTCATCCGGCAGCGCCGGCTGGAGGAGAGCGCCCGGGAACTGGCCGCTGCGAAAGGCGCCGTGCCGGTGGTCTCCGCCGTGGCCAGGCGGTGGGGTTTCGTCAGCCCGCCGCACTTCAGCCGCGCCTTCCGCGAGACGTTCGGCCACTCGCCGCTCGCCTGGTGGGAACTGCACGCGTCCTGAAGCCCGGCCGGTGCCCGTTGTCCGGTCCGCTCCGTCAGCGTGTCCACCGCAGCGGCAGCGAGCGCGGCCCGTGCACCAGCATGCCCGCGCGCCAGGACAGGGCCGCGGGGTCGATGTCCAGGTCGAGGCGGGGGAAGCGCCGCAGCAGTTCACTGATGGCCGTGCGCGCCTCCAGCCGGGCGAGGGGGGCGCCGAGGCAGTAGTGGATGCCGTGGCCGAAGGCGAGGTGTCCCCGGGCGGGGCGGCGGATGTCGAAGCGGTCGGGTTCCGGGAAGCGCGCCGGGTCCCGGCCGGCGTCCGCGACGACCACCAGGACCGGTTCCCCGCCGCCGGGGACGACGGTGCCGCCGATGTCGACGGCTTCGGTGGTGAAGCGGAACGTCGCCGCCTCCACCGGCCCGTCGTACCGCAGCATCTCCTCGACCGCGTCGTCGATGAGGCCCGGGTCGGCGCGGAGTGCGCGGAGCTGAGCGGGATGACGCAGCAGGGCCAGGACGCCGGCCGAGATCAGATTGGCGGTGGTCTCGTGCCCGGCCACCAGCAGCAGCCAGGCGGTGCCCAGGAGTTCCTCGGGGCTGAGCCGGTCGCCGTCGTCGTCGGCGGTGCGGATCAGCGCGCTCATCAGGTCGTCGCCGGGCTCGCGGCGCTTGTCGTCCAGCAGGCGTTCCAGGTAACCGCGCGTCTCCCGGCTCGCCGTCGCGCGTGCCGCCGGGTCGGGGTGGGAGAACACGTCGGTGGTCCAGGAGCGGAACGCGGCCCGGTCCAGCGCGGGCACCCCGAGCAGTTCGCAGATCACCACCATGGACAGTGGGAAGGACAGCGCCTCGACGAGATCGGCGCGCCCGTCCGCGCGCGCCGCCATCGCGTCGAGCAGCCCGGTGGTGATCTCCTCGATCCGCGGCCCGAGCCGTTCGACGCGGCGCGGGGTGAATTCCCGTGCGACGAGCTTGCGCAGCCGCCCGTGGTCGGGCGGGTCCGTGTTGAGCATGTTGGGGCCGGCGGCCGGCCGGACGAAGGAGAGCGCGGGCGCGGCCCGGTCCCACGACTTGGCCAGCCGGGGATCGGCGAGCGCGGCCCGTGCCGCCTCGTACCCGACGACGAGCCAGACCTCGGCGCCCTCGGGAACGCGCACCCGGTGCACCGGGCCGCGCGAGCGCAGCCGCGCGTAGAAGGGGTAGGGGTCGCGGAGGAACTCCTCGCCCAGCGCGGCCAGATCGATGGGCTCGGCCGCCGTCTGCGGGCCTCCTGCCACGCCGGCGTCGCCGGTCACAGGATGCCCATGCGGATGGCGTAGGCGACGGCGTGGGTGCGGTTGCGCAGCCCCAGCCGTTTGATCACGCTCTGGATGACGCTCTTGATCAGGCGCTCCGAGTAGCTGAGCGTGTGGGCGATCTCGACCGTGTCCCTCCCTTCGGCCAGCAGCCGGAGCACCTCGACCTCGCGCTGCGCCAGCTCGACGGGCAGCAGCCCGGCCGGCGAGTCGCTCTTCTGCATGGTGCGCATGCGGTCCAGCAGCATCTTCATCAGCATCGGGGGAACGGTCGACCGGCCGTGGTGGGCCTCGACCGTGGCGGTGAGGATCTGGCTGAAGCTGGTGTACGGCCGCACCAGGAAGCTGGCCAGGCCGTGGTTGACCGCGAGTGCCATCTGCTGCTCCGTGATGTGGTCCGCGACCAGCACGACCCGGACGCGTCCGCCGGATGCCTGGTTGGCGCGACTCATCGCGGAGAGCGTCTTGCCGCTCACCGCCGCGGTGAGCATCACCAGGATGTCGGCGTCGGCCAGTTCGCCGGACGACACCAGTTTGACGCGGTCGTCCCCCGTCAGGAAGGCGGCCGTGCCGTCACGCGTGAGGAGGTCGTCGGCCTGCACGACGACCGCCGGCACGGCATGGGGTTCATGGGGATGCTCAGGCATGGCACTCCTTGTCGAGAGCGTTGCGACGGCCTGAGCAGCGGCGGGTAGGGGCACCGTCCGCTCGTGGGGTCAGGCCGCACATGACTGATCATCACAGTCCGCGGAACACGCCCTCCTCGTTCCCGCCTGTCCATGCCCTATCAAGCAACAGCAGTGCACTGGCAGGCAGCGCCATCCCGGGAGCGCTGGGCGGCGACGGCGTACCGCTCGCCGGGGCGGGCGGAGCGCGGCGCACCGTGGTCGCCGTACGGTGTGTCAGCTCGTGCCCCGGACCGCCTCACGGATCAGCTCGGCCACGGCCGTCGGCCGGGAGACCGCCACGGCGTGCGAGGCGCCGTCCAGTTCGACCGTCGTCGCGCCGGCCCGTGCGGCACCGAACCGCACCACCTCGGGGTTGATCGCCCGGTCGGCGCCGGCCACGAGGGCCCAGGAGGGCTTGGTGCGCCAGGCGGCCGTCGCGGGCTTCTCGGTGAACGCCGATGCGGCGAGCGGCCGTTGGGTGGTGGCCAGCACACGCGCGACGACCGGGGAGACATCACCTGCCACCATCTCGCTGAACGCCTCCGCGGCCACGCTCAGTTCGGTGGCCGTGCCCCCGCCACCGACCGGGTAGGTCCACCGTTGCAGGTGGTCCGCCAGGGCGGAGGGAGCGAAGCGGTCCTGCAGCGCGTCGAGGCTCTCTCCTTCCTCCGGGGCGTAGGCGGCCACGTAGACGAGTCCGACGACGTTCCCCGCGGTCCCGGCCACGGTGATGACCGCACCGGCGTAGGAGTGGCCCACCAGCACGACGGGGCCGCTGAGCTGGGCGACGCGGGAGGCCACGTACGCGGCGTCGGCGGCCAGGCCGCGCAACGGGTTCGCCACCGCGACGACGGACAGGCCGGAGCGCTGCAGGTCGTCGATGACGCCGAGCCAGCTCGCCGCGTCGGCGAAGGCCCCGTGCACGAGGACCACGGTGGGTGAGGCAGAGGACATGGCGGGCCTGTTCTTTCTCAGACCGGTCCGAGCGCGGTGCGCGGGACGGTGACGGCCTGGGTGGGGGGCGGCTTCGGCTGCGTGGGCCTCGCACAGGACGCCGGGCACGGGCAGGCCGGTGCTCTGCTCGGGGCACGCGGCGGGGAGACGGTCACGTGAACGCGCTCGGCGGGGTCCGGGGTGCGGCGCCCGCGAGCCCGTCGGCCCAGGCTACGCACGCGCCGGGACACGGACGACGCACCCGCGCACCACCGCTGGCACCACAGCGCACCCGGTGGGGCTCAGCCGTCCTGGGGCGCGCCGGAGGCCGACACCTGCCATTGGGTGGGCGACAGGCCATAGGTCTGGCGGAACAGCCGGCTGAAGTGGGAGGGGTTGGCGAAACCCCAGGTCTGCGCGACGGCCGCGACCGTGCGCCGGCGGTTTCGTGCACGCCCGAGGTCGAGGCGGCAGGCGGCCAGCCTGCGCTGCCGTACATAGGTGCCCACGGTCGTACCGCCGGTGTGGAACAGCTTGTGCAGGTACCGGACGGAGATGTGGTGGGCCCGGGCGATGGAGTCGGGGGACAGGTCCGGGTCCATGAGGTTCTCCTCGATGTGGGACCGGATCCTGGCCACGAGGTCGTTGCCGACGTCGGACACGGCCGACCGGTGGGGCTCCAGCAGGTCGGCCACGAGCAGCGCGATGAGATCGACGGCGTTGAGCGCCAGCCGTCTGCCGGTCGCCGAGTCCCGCAGTTCGCTCTCGTTGGTCAGGGTGTCGAGGAAACCGGCGATCAGCCCCGGTATCCCGCCGACCGCGTCGACCCGGAGCTGTGACAGGTGCCGCAGCTCCGCGGGCTCCATGCCGAGCTGCGAGCAGGGGACGCGGAAGAAGGTGAACCTCGGGTCGCGGGCGAGCAGCAGGTGGTGCGGGGCGTCGAGCAGGACCATGTCACCGAGGTCGAGGGAGGAGTGCGAGTCCTCGCCGGTATCCGCGTCCCGCGACCGGCATGTCAGTCCGAGATACAGAAAGGCGTCGTCTCCGTCCCGCGAAGTCCAGGGAAGTGTCCTGCAGTTGCCGGAGTCGGCACCCCGGGAGACCTGATGAGGGTACTGCGCCGGGTTTTCGGGCATGCGTGAAATGACCGATCCGGTCATGTGAACTCCAGTCGCGCCGTCGTCGGTGCTGTCGTGTGTGTGTCGCGCCTCGTCGCGGTCGCGAAAAGGGCGGGGAAAGAGGGGCAAGGCAAAGCAGGGAGAGATGAGGGAAGGAAAGAAGGGAGCGGGTATTACGGCTGTTCGGACAGGAAGGCGTCGACCACCGCGTTGAACGCTGCGGGACTCTCCAGGAAGGGGAAATGGCTGCTGGCCACGGTGGCGGGGAAGACGTGCAGCCGCGCTCCGCGGACGCGGTCGGCTATGTAACGCTGCGAGGCCGGGGCGACATGGCTTCCGTCGCAGGCGATCACCAGGGTCGGCACGTCCACGCGGGGCAGGACGTCCCGCCAGTCCTGCGCGCAGTGGTCGAAGAGCAGGGGGACGCCGGCGTACGGCGGGGTGGACCTGATCTGCTCGGCGACGAAGGCGAGCAGGTCCGGGTCCGGGGTGCCGGAGAACATACCGCGCACGAACTGCCAGCGCACGTGTTCACCGTCCGGCCCGGCCAGGCCCGCGGCCAGGTCCAGCAGGCCGGCCACGTCGAAGATGGCGCCGCAGTCACGCTGTTCCTCGACGCTCATCCAGGGCACGGCCGCCACGGCGGCGGGCTGGTCCACAGCGACGAACCGGCGGATCCGGCCGGTCCCCCACTGGTCGATGAAACTCCACCACACGGACACGCCCATCGACCAGCCCAGTGCGTCGAAACGTGCCAGCTCCAGGTGGTCGACCAGGTCGAGGACGTCCCGGGCCAGCCGGGCGATGCGGTAGCCGTGGTGGGGTTTCTCCGAGGTGCCGTGGCCCCGCAGGTCCAGGGTGACGACCCGCCGGCCGGAGCCGAGGCCGGACGCCTGGTGACGGAACATCTCCTGCGTCTGTCCCCAGCCGTGCAGCATGAGCAGCGGAACGCCGTCGCCGCCGCTGTCCCGGTAGGTCAGCCGCACTCCGTCGCTCGTCGTCAGCTCGCCCATGGTCGCTCCCACTTCTCTGCTCCGTTCGCCCGCGGCACGTTCGGTCCGACCGCCGTTCGAGCGGTGGCCGGTGCCGCACGCTCAGTGTGATCCGCCGGGTCCGGGGGGCACCACCGCGCTCCGTAGGGATCGGCTCGCGAAAACCACGTCACTCTGTAGCAGCGGGGCCGGTGGTCCGCCGCGACCGGGCCGGTCCGGGCTCGGGTGCGGCGCCGTCCGCTCGGTCTCCGGGGCCGTTTCCCTCCGGCTGGAGGAGGCCGTGCAGGCGCAGGCCGAGGTGGAGGACCAGACGATCGGCGCCGTTGTCGAGGTCGAGTCCGGTGATCTCCTGCACCTGCCGCAACCGGTAGTACAGGGAGGTGCGGTGGATCTGCAGGGCCTCCGAGGTCCGCGGCACCGACCCGGCGTGCTCCAGGAAGGTGCTGAGCGTCTCCACCAGGCGGGGGCCGCCGGGGGCGGCGAGGAGGGTGCGCAGGGCCTGCGGCAGCAGGGCGGGGTTCAGTACCCGGTCCGGCAGTTGCAGCAGTACTCCGTACTCCCCCAGTTCCTCCCAGTGGCCGATCCGGCCCAGGTGCGGCAGCCGGCGTGCGGCGCGGACCCCGACGAGCGCCTGCTCGTAGGAGACCCAGGCGTCGGCCACGCCCGGCTGGGAACCGCCGACCCCGAGGACGGGGTCGGCGTCGGGGCCGAGGAAGGTGCCGAGTGCTTCGAGGATGCCGCGGGACTGGTTGCGCAGTGCCTCCGGCTCCGGCGGCCGCTCGCCGAACTGGAGCAGCACGGCCCGCTCGGAGGTGACGGCGACGGCGTCCCGGACCCACCGGCTGCGGCGGACCGTCTCCAGGGCCCCGCGCAACGCGGTCTCCACCTGCCCCGGCGGTTCATGCGTACGGGTCACCTGGAGGACGCTGACCCGCGCGTGCTGGACGTCCGCGGCGCCGACGGAGGCCGGGAAGTGGTGCCCGGCGGCGGCACGCGCGGTGGGGCTCGCGCTCACCAGGGCCAGAAGCCGCTCCTGTGCCTCCGTCTCCTCGGCGCGGCCCGCGAGCTGTTCCGCGTACATCTGGGTGGCGACGAGCCGCGCCGTCTTGTCGATGTCGGCCCTCTCGTCGGCCGTCAGGTCCTTGCCGGGCGACAGGACCATGAGCAGGCCGAGCAGGTGCCCGCGTTCCCGCAACGGCACGCAGTAGCGGCTCTGCAGCCCCAGGTCGGCACAGGCTTCGATGTATCCGGGCTTCGGCCACTGCGTGACGCCCTGGCCGAGGACGAACCGGATGATCTCGTCGTCCGCGCGCCCCTGCAACAGGCTGCGCACACGCACCGGATCGGCGTCGTCGAAGTGCCGGCTGGAGTGGATCAGGCGGACCAGCGGGTCGTCCAGCACCACGGAACGCCGGAGCCTTCCGGCCAGTTCCTCCAAGAGCCCCAGCAGCACCTCGCTGCCCACGTGTGCCCGTCCCCGGTCGTCCGCCATGTCGTTCCTTCCCCGGTCCCTTCCTTCCTACAGGCAGTGGAAGCGGGACCCTTCACTTTCTACAGTGCGAGGTAAGCCTCGGTGATCCCGGTGCTCCGTCGTCGGCATCCGGCCGGGATGAGTGCACTGTCGGACAGGATCCGTGCACGCAACGGCAAGTCCCGCGTCGGGGAGCCGGTAGGGGCGGTGGGTACGCGGCGCCGGCGGTGAGTGCCTCCTCACGCAACGATCCGTGCGTCCAGCGTCACCTCGGACGGCCGGGACGGACCTACGCTCCGTCGTGCCCGCCGATCGATCAGACCGAGTGTTCCGAGAGGGAAATGGACCAGCGCCCCCGTACTGTCATGTGCACGCTTCCGGCTTACGTGCGTCTCCCGGGCGAGGTGCCCGTCGTACTGTCGGCCACCTTGCGCGGTGCCGCCGCCGCCCCCGACGCCGTGCTGCTGTCGTTGAGCGCTCCCGGAGCGCGTTCCGTCACCTGGTCCCTGAGCCGCGCGCTGCTGGCCGACGGGCTGCGCCGGCCGGCCCGGCTGGACGGGGTCACGGTGCGGACGAGACCCGTCACCCATCCGCGCATGGTCCACATCACCCTGCGGCGGGACGCCGCCGCCGCGTCGGTCGCGCTGCCGCTGCGGGACGTCGAGCGGTACCTGCGCGACAGCGCCGCCCCGGCGGCACCCGGCGGCCGCTTCCCCACCTCGGAGGCGTCCCCCGCATGAGCACGCACGCCGGCGGCGGCACGCACGACCGTGTCCCGCCCCGCGGCCAGGACGTCACGGCGCACCTCGCGGCCACCCTCGTGAACGGCGCGGCCGGCCGACGCGCCGTCACCGTGCGCCTCACCTACGTCCCCTGGGATCCCTTCGCGGTGGCGGTGGACCTGCCCGGCGACGACGGTGCGGACGGCATGCGGTGGCACTTCGCGCGCGACCTCCTCCAGGCGGGGCTGCACAGACCGTCCGGGGAGGGCGACGTACGCATCTGGCCGCCGTGCCGCTGCGACGGCCGCGAGGAGGTCCGCGTCCTGCTGCGGGACGACCTCGCCGCGTTCCTGCTGGACCTACCGGTGCAGCCGCTGCGGAACTGGCTCGTACGCACCTGGGAGACCGTCGCTCCGGGGCAGGAGGGCGACTGGAGCGACTGGGACGCCTGGTTGCTGGGCGTGCTCGGCGGGTGACCGCCGGGAACGCTTCCGGGCGGGGCCGTCCCGCGCCGGGTCACCCGGCCGCACGCCGCTGTGTCCCGGCACCCGGCCGGCTGCGACGTCGACCGGGCAAGGGCCGCCGGACACGGTGACCGGACAGGAGCACCGGACCCGACGACCGGCCCCGACGACGGGCAGGATGACGGGGGATGACAGCACGGAGCGACCGGACTTGGTGACCGGGCACGGCGACATGCCGGGCCCGGTCACCGTCGTGGTGCCGCCTCGTCCGGTTCCGGATCGTCCTTCACGGAGCCGACGGCATCAGGGTTCCGGTCGTCACCGCTACGGGCGGTCCTCGGGTGCCAGGAGCACGGCGGTACGGCTGCTGTGGGCGACGATGTCGCTGACGCGGGGGTGGATGAGGGCCTCCAGCGCGCCGCGGTGGTGAGGGCTGAGGACGACCAGGTCGGCCTGCCATTCCTCGGCGGCGGCGGAGATCGTGGTGGCCACCTGCGTGGTCAGGGCGTGCGCGACCGTGCCCTCGGCGTCGACACCCGTGTCACGCAGCCCGGTGACGGCCTCGTCGAGGACGGCCTTGGCCTCCGTGTCGTCCTCCAGGGAGACCACGGCGGCGAGCGTCGCCGCGGCGGTGGCCACGTGCAGCACCCGGACCGTGGCCCCGGTGAGCCGGGCCATGTCACCTGCCAGACGCAGGGCGGAGTGACGGCCCGGCCCGGAATCCACGGCGACGAGAATGCGCTGGAACATTGCCTTTTCCTTTTTCGTCGAAGTCGAGCTCGATCAAGCTCTGTCCAGCCAGTCAACGCCCGTCGGCACCACTCGCGCGGGCGACTGCCGGACAGGGTGCTCCCCTGGTCAAGACTCCGTGCGTTCCGCGACAAGATGTCCGGTCACCGGAAATTAGCCTTCGGCGTGCCGACGACACCGCCGGCCCGGCTTCGGCCTCCGCCCTCTCCCTCAAGGAATTCATGGTGACCCGGAACAAGAACGAATATCCCAGCACGCAGTTCGGCATCTTCACCGTCGGCGACGTCACGCCGGACCCGACCACGGGCCGTACGCCGACCGAGCGGGAGCGCATCAAGGCCATGGTCGCCA
>NZ_JBVHEO010000030.1:0-11003 GCF_055562815.1 Streptomyces sp. NPDC016677
CCCGGCGGTGCTCATCGTCGTCGCCGAAGCGTCGCTCAAGTGGCGCAAGGAGATCGCCGCCGCGTCCGCCCGGATCGAGGCTGAGCGCCGTGAGCGCGAGGACGCCCGCCGCCGTGAGCAGCGTGAGCGCGAGGAGCGGGCGCGGGCCGACCGCGAGCGTGAGCAGGAGGCCCGGCGGCTGGAGCGTGAGCGCCAGGAGGCCGCCGACCGCGAGCGCCGCCGCGAGGAACTCGCAGACCGTGAGCGGGAACGCGAGCACGCCGCCCGCCTCGCACGCGAGGAGCGGGAAGCCGCCGCCCGCCTGGCCCGGGAGGAGCGCGAAGCCGAGATCGAGCGGGAGGAGCGCGCGGAACGCCGCCGCCGCGAAGAGCAGGACCGTCTCGACCGAGAGCGCCGCGAGCGGGACCGCCAAAACCGCGAGCGCCGTGAGCAGGAGGCCACCCGCGCGGCCCAGGAGGCTGCTCAGAAGGCCCTGACGCCCCGTACGGCTCCGGAGGCACCCGCACCCGCCCTCGCGGCCGTGAGCGCCGCCAAGAGCACCACCCGCCCGTCGGTGAGCGCCACCGTGAGCACCCCCGCTCACGAGACCAAGCCCGCCGGGAAGATGAGCGAGACCGACGCCCGCCAGGCCGTCGTAGACGGCGTCCGCGCGGGCCGCTCACAGCGGGAGATCGCCGCGCTCACCGGATGGTCGACCGGCTGGGTCGCCACCCGCTGCAAGGAGCTTGAGGGGGCGGCGGCATGAGCCTCTTCCTGCTCATCCCCTCCTGGCGCGTACGGGTCGTACTGCTGTGGCTCGCCCACACCCCGTCCGCCGCGATCACCCCGCTCGCTGGGATCGGCCTGCGCGAGGTCCTCGGCTGGGACACCCCGGCCTGGGCCTCGCCCGCCGTCGCCCTGATCACCATCACCCTTGCCGTGGCTGTCTTCCTCGGCTTCCGCCTTCACCACGAACTGGACCGCCCCGGCATCCCCTGCCGCTGGTGCGACGCCGGAGTCGAGACCGAGGAGGACCTGACGTGAGCACCCAGCACACGCTCGTCGAGCAGCACGCCGAGGTGAAGGCGGAGATCGCCCGCACCGACACCAAGACCGGACTCCTGCTGGCCTTCGTCGGCGCGGTCGCGGCCGGCGCCTGGACCGTCGCCCGCGGCCTGCCCATGAACGCCGCCTCGTACATCGTCGGCGGCATCGGCCTCGCCCTCCTGGTCGGCGCGGCCGGCCTCCTGCTCCGGTCCGTCCGCCCGAACCTCGGTGGTGGCCACGGCTTCCCGCTGTGGGCCACCCTCACCCCCCAGCAGCTCACCGAGACCGCAGAGGCCCGGAATCTGCCCGCCGACATCGTTGGCCTGTCCCGGATCGCCGTCGCCAAGTTCACCTGTCTGCGCCGGGCCGTCGACCTGACGTGCGCGGCCGGCGTCCTGCTCGTCCTGGCCGTCGTCATCGCCCTCGGAGGTGCCGCATGACCCGCAAGCCGCAGATCGTCGAGCATCCCGAGCCGCACGTCGTCGTCTCCCACGGCGCCGACTTCTTCGGCGAGGACCGTCACCCGCTCACCGTCCTCACCGCTCTCGCCGGATACGCCGAGGGCTGCCTCTCCCGCGACCGGCGCGGCCCGCTCCTGCTCCTGCTCCAGGAGTACGGCGACGGCGGGACCATGACGCCCGCTCAGGCCGGGGAGATCTCGCAGCTCCTCCTCGACCTCGCACGCCACCGCTTCGTCAAGGCGTCGGCCGCCGCCCGGGCCCGCGCCCTGGCCGACGCCGCCGCCCGGGCCGCTGCCGCAGGCGAGCCCTGGACCTGGGCCGTGGAGGCTGGACGATGAGCCGCCCTGGAGAGAAGTCCGACGGCTTCGCCGGCAACCGCCCCTGCAGCCGGGCCAACGAGCGGCTCGGTAACAACGCTCGGGGCAGCGAGCACCCCAGCACCACCCGCAGGCCCAAGGGGCCTAAAGCCTCCTGACGCACCGGAGCCCCGTCGGCCTTCCGCTGGCGGGGCTCCCTTCGGCCCTCCAAACCCCACCAGCCCCACCAGGGTTTTTGGACTTTCTGGACCGCCCTACGCGCACGCGCGTACGCGTGTGCACCTGCGCAACCAGCGCAACAACCGTTCGATTCACCTGCGTTCGCCCCGGTTCGACCGGCCCACGCGTAACAGATCCCGCCGCGAGACGTACCGGTATGGGGGACCAGCCCCCTGACCAGCGGAAAGGAACATCCGTGGAACTCGTGAGACCGTCCTACGCGCGCGCGGGGCTCATCTGTAATGGATCAGAGGGTCACCCCGTCTACCAGGACGTGAGCACTCTCCAGCCGACCCCCGACTTCCCCGGCCTCTGGATCGCCGCAGCCCCGATGGCGCGTGCGTCCTACGCCTGCGTCTGCGGTCACATCGAGCACGCGGCCGGCCGCGCCGACGTCCGCCAGCTCGTCGTCCGTCACCAGGAACACGCCGCCCGATGTGCACGGGTCATCGGAGCGTCAGGCGTGCCGAGGGGAACGTCCGTTGCGCGAGGTGGCAGGATCAACCCGAGAAAAGCGAAACGGCCAGGGGGCCTAATCCCTGACCGCTTCTGACGTCCACCCGGCTTGGCAACCAAGGGACTCGTCTGTGTCCAGCGTACGTGACGCCTCGGCGTCTGCAACACCTACTGCTCCGCGCGCCGCCGGGGTTGCGCCGCTTACCCCTCCAGGTGAGCGAAGTGCGGCCATGATCGAGCATCAGCTCTCTGGCCCCCGCTGTCACTGCGGGACCCCAATTACCCACACTCCGGGCAAACGCCCCAAGATCTACTGCTCCGAAGCATGCAAAAAGCGCGCAAAACGTGCCATTGCGCGCGGTGAAGCCCTCCCCACCCCCGGCCGGTCGGGCGGCACCTCCGGCACCAAAAAGGGACGCGGCCTTGGTACTACCGCGAAAACTACGGACATGCAGGTCAGCGGCCCGCATCTTGACGTGTCCACTGACAACCCGGTCGCGTTCAGCGGTTCGACGCGCGGCACCGTCATGGAGTCCGACGCCGACACGACGGCCCGCGACATCCGGTTCGAGATGCGCGAGGCCCTGCGCGCCATCTCCGGCCTGGAGCGCCTGGAGCGCTGCGGGATCTCCGTCCTCGCGGGCGGCGTGACCCCCACCCTGCGCAACGGACGCGCCGGGTACGCCGGGGTCGTCACCTGCGGCTCGGTGCACGTCTGCCCGTGCTGCTCGACCTCGATCCGCCGCGTCCGCCAGGACGAGCTGGACCAGGTCGGCCAGTTCTGGGAGTGCCAGAGCTGCGGCCTGGTGATGATGACGCTCACCATGCGCCACTACGAACGCGACCTCCTGGCCGACTTGGAGGAGAAGCAGCGCGCGGCCTGGAAGGCCGGGTTCGGCATGAACGCGGGCCGCCAGTGGCGGCAGGCGAAGAAGGACTTCGGCATCCGCGGCTTCGTCCGGGCCTGGGAAGTCACCCACGGAGAGAACGGCTGGCACTGCCACTACCACGTCCTGCTGTTCCTGGCCCGGCCCCTCGCGGCCGGCCGCGTCGAGAAGCTCCAGCACCTCGCGTTCGAGGTGTGGTCGGAGGCGCTGGTCAAGGTCGGCGCCCGGATGCCGGTCGAGGTCTCGGAGAAGGACGGCAAGCCGGTCGGCGTGAAGATCGACGCCCCGGACCGTGGCGAGTCGGGCCAGATGGCCCGCTACCTGATGAAGGGCCAGGACGGGAAGACCCGTTGGGGAGTCGCCGCCGAACTTACCCGGCTCGACGTCAAGCAGGGCCAGGGCGGCCACCGCACCCCGTTCGAGATTGCCCGCGACGCCATCGCTGGCGACGCCCGCTCGGTCGAGCTGTGGCGCGAGTTCGTGGTCACCGCGACCGGCGTCCGGTCCCTGTACTGGTCCAACGGCCTGCGCAAGCTCCTGCGGGAGATGGGCTTCGAGCTGGACGACCGGAACGACAGCGAGGTGGCCGCTGAGGAAGCCGCGCAGGGCAAGCCGCTCGCCTGCATCCCCGCCTCGACCTGGTACCGGCACATCGCCCGGCACAAGGGTCGTGCTCTCGCCCTGCTCAAGGCCGCCGAGAAGGGCGGCACCGCCGCCGTCCGCGCCCTGATCGATTCGTGGGGGCTGATCTGGGGCGCCGACGTCACGCCCCCGGAGACGCTGCCGTCTGACGGCACGCTGCCCACCGCAGACGAGATCCTGCGCCGGTCCGAGCGGACCACCCTCGCCGCCCGCGCCGAGGTCTGGCGCCAGGGCTTCGCCCAGGCCGAGGCCGCCATCATCAAGGCCCGCGCCGAGTACTTCGCCGCCCACCCCGACGCACCCGAGTACGTCGCCAGGGCCAAGGCCGCCAAGCGGGCCGCCGCCGACCGGGACGAGCAACTCGGCATCGAGGACCAGGAGCACGACGAGCTGCTCGCCGCGCATGCTGAGTTCGTCCGCCGGCGGAAGCTCGCCGCGGTCGCGCACGCCGACGAGACCGCCGCCGCGTTCGACCGGCTGCGCAACCCCGACCGGCCGGTCAGGCCCAAGGTCAGCCTCCGCAAGAGGCACAAGCCCGCTGTGCCCGCGCCCAGCATCACGCCTCCCCCGGCCGACGCCGCCTCGGACACCTGCCGCACCTGCTCCGGGAAACTCGCCCCTGCCCTGATCCCCTACGGCCGACACGCTCTCTGCTGATCTACCTCAAAACCCCGCCCCAACCTTCGGAGAAACCCCGTGACCGACCTCACCGCCACCGAGCGGGAGATGGCAGAGACCGCCCTGCGGATCGTCGCCGACATCGCGCGCCTGGGCGTGCTCTCCGATCAGGAGCCGGTCCCCCGGATCAGGTGCGGACCGGCCACGCTGCGGACGGCGGAGACGCTGTACGCCCACGCCGAGCAGCTCGCCCATCGGACCGGCGACCGGGAGTTGCTCGACCTGGTCGCCAGGACGCCCCGGCCGGACGCCTGGTAGCGCACCCTCCCGTCCCCGACCGCCCTCGGTCGGGGGCACCGGCGGTGGTAACTCCAAGCCGATAACTTGCTCGCTGTGCAGGCACCGACCGGGGAGACGCTCATGGCCGCAGACCAAGACCACCAGATCGCGGAGTTGAGGGCCGCTCTCCAGGAGGCGGTCCGATGGCTGTACTTCTGCGCTGGACGGGAGGCGGCCACCGACCCGGCCCAGTCGGAGAGCCTGGTCAAGGCTGCTGACGAGATGACGGATCTGCTGGCCCGCACCTGACGTCAGTCCGCCTCCTGGCCCGGTCCCTCCCCCAGCGGTCGGCGGCCGGGGCGGTCGGCGGGCACCTGGTCGTGGTCGACGTCGCGGCCGGCACTCGGGTCGATGCGCTCGACGGGCAGCAGCCGCGGGGCCGGATCAATGGCGGCCGGGGTGGTCGGGGAGGTGCTCGGACCGGTGCCGAGTTGGCGTCGCGCGGTGCTCATGACGGGAGTCTCCCGCGTGCAGGTGGGTGCCCGTGCACACACGTGCACGCAACGGCCGAGCAAAGTGCCAGAGGTGTAACGCCTCGGCGTGCTCCTGGTGGTGCTCCGGGTGAGCGGCCCGGGGGCGGCCGGGCCGCGGGGCGAAGACAGGAGCGGCTCGGCCGGCGGCGGGCCGCTCGGCCCGCGCTGCGGGCGGGCCTTGATGGAGTAGGGAAACTCTTACCGCGCCCACCCGCCGCGCCATGAGACGTGCCGCGTACGGTCATGCGCCATGAAGCACGACATCCCCCGGGACCCTGACGGAGCGAAGCTCTGCGCCTGGTGCGGCTCCCCGATCCAGCAGAACGGCATCGGCCGGAGCAAGGACTACTGCCGCCGGAGCTGCCGCCAACGGGCGTACGAGGCGAGGAAGCAACGAGAGGCCGTGGTCGCTGCCGTGGCGGCGGCCGTCGCGCGTCGAGATTCGTCACGTGACAACTCCCGGGGCTACGACGAATCGTCACGTGACGAAATGCGGCCCGCAGCTCCGGTCCCTGCTCCGGGGCCTCGGCCGGTGCCGCCACCTCCTCGTCCGGCCGTGCCGCCGCCTCTGCCGCCTGGGCCTTCGCAGCGGAAGCGCCGGCGCTTGCTCCCTCCCCCGCCGGGCCGGTCCCGTCCGGAGGCTCTGCCGCTCTTCGATCAGCCGGACGCTCAGCCACCGACGGATCCGCAGGGCTGACCAGCTCGACGGCATCGGCCGCATCGCGGCAGCAGCTGCTCCCCATCAGCCCTGGACGGGCGGTGAGGTCGCCTCACGCTGCCTAGCCTCGCGACGGCGGGGGTACGGCGCTCAGCCCCCGTCCTGGCCCGTCAGACGGCCGCTCAGCGCCGCACGCCCCCGCCCCTCCGCCGCCAGCCTGCCGCGAGCACAACAGCGCGAGCGGCAGTCGGCGGACGGCTGGCCATGTAAACCGCTCAGGGGTGCCGCTCCTGGGCAGCACAAAGCCCCCACCGGGGACTTCGGCGGGGGCTCAAGGTGTTCGGCTACTCGGTGGCCATCTGCCAGAGGCCAGGGGCATACACGTCCTCCCAGACCTCCAGCGGCCCTTCCTCGTCGTGGAACGTCGTGTGGAGTACGAGTACCGGCACGGCCGCGCTGGGCGGCACGTCGACCTCCAGCGCTGCCAGTTCATCGGTGCTGGCCAGACGCGCGCCCCGCCGTTCCGGCGACCGCTTCACCTCACGGCCCGTCCGCTGCGTGTACGTGGACTGCCAGAAGGGTTTGAGCTGCCCCTGCTGGAGAAGCTCGGGCATCGTCGCCAGGGCCCGCGGGTGGATCAGGGAGAGGGCGACGACGGTCGGCCGGCCTTCCCGTCGAAAGACCCGGCGGCGGATCACCACCTCGTCGTGCAGCTCGATGCCGAGTTGCTGCGCGACGTCGGCGTCCCCGCAGCTCCGCAGCATGGCCACGTGGTCGGTGCTCGTCTCGTCGGGCGCGTAGTGCTTACCCGTCCGGTTCAGCCTCTCCAGCCGGGCGGCGCCCGTGGATACGACCCGTGGCCGCAGTGCGACCACGGTCGCCGAGCCGGGACGGGACGTCGTGTAGCCCTCTGCCTTGAGCTGCTTGTACGCCCGGTTCACCGTCGCCATCGACACGCTGAAGTGGTCCCGGACCGCCTCCATCGTGGGCATCCGCTCGCCGGGCTCAAGGTCCCCGTCGTCGATCTTCTGCCGGTAGTGCGCCGCGATATCGGCGTACCCAACCCGCTTTGTCATAGCTCCTCCGCTCACCAGCGCTCTACCTCCAACGTAGAGCACTCTGCCATAGGTTGCATGTAGAGTACTCTACGTGTAAAGGTAGAGTGCTCTACTACGGAGACGCGATCATGGAGGAAGCATGGCGAGCACACAGTCGGGAGCCACGGGCCGGAACAGCAGCAGCAAGTTCGCGAACGCGGGTGCGGCGGCTGGCGGGTTCGTCGGCGCTATGGGCGGGTCGTTCGTCCCGCCCGTCAACGTGACGATCAACCGCACGACCAACAACGGCGCGGGCACCGGGCAGGGCGGCCGTCGGTCCCAGTTCATCCTCGGGGAGCCCGAGTTCAACAACACCGACGACGTCCGCAACTACTGCAACCACCTGCGGGCGCTGATGATCCAGGCCGCCATCGAGCTGGCGATGGCCGCCAAGATCCTGGAGGCCCGCCTGGGCCAGTCCCTGCCGCTGCCGGGCGAGAACAAGATCCAGACCAAGATGCGGGCGAAGAAGGTGGCCTGGAAGCTCAAGCGGGCCTCGGACGGGGCCACGGCCGCCGCGAAGAACGCGGTCGCCACCTACGCCGCCTTCCAGCGCGAGTACGCGGACCTGATGCGCCCGCGCCCCCAGCAGACCGCGTCCACCAACCCCTTCAAGTTCTGAGAGGCGGTACTCCGATGGCCAGCAAGGACGTTCAGCAGCAGCACGAAGACCGCCTCAACTCTGGCGGGTCGGGCATGGGTGCCTGGCTGTGGCACCGGGCCAAGCCGTACACCCCGCCGTGGATCGTCACTGGCGGCGTCGGCCTGGCCGGTGCCGGCGCCCACGCCATGTGGGGCGACTCCGCGTGGGCGGGCGTCGGCCTCACCCTGGCATCTGGCCTCCTGACGGCCGGTACCTGGTGGGCGGGCAAGTCGACGGGCCAGCAGCGCCGCCTCCACTCCGCCATCACCGTGGCGGCCGGGTCGGCGTGGCTCACCTCCGCCGCCCTGTCCGGCCCGCTGACCGGCCCGCTGCCCGACCTGTACCTGATGGGCGGCGCGACCCTCGCCCTGTCCTGGAACATCCGTCAGGTCATGCGCTCGTCGGCCCCCGAGGGCTCCGGCGAGTCGTCGGACAAGGGCCTCCTGGAGAAGGTCGGCCTGGCCCGGACCAAGCTCCGGGACGTCAAGGTGGAGCCCAACCGCGTCACCGTCCCCTACGAGCTGCCCGCTGGGGAGCTGACCAACGACGACGTGTCCAAGGCGATCCCGAGGATCGCGTCCGCCCTCGATGTGCCGACCACGGCCATCCGTGTCCAGCACGACCCCGACAGCGCCAGGAAGGGCCAGTTCGTCATCGTGCCCGAGGACATGCTCAAGACCCCGACCGTGTGGCCCGGCCCGTCCGCCCCCGGCGAGTCCATCGCCGTGCCCCTGCGGATCGGCGTCTACGACGATGGCAGCGACCTGGTGCTCCCGCTCCTCGACGCGATCCACATGCTCATCATGGGAATGACCGGCAGCGGCAAGACCGAGGGCGCCCTCGACATCCTCTTCGAGGTTCTCTCGCGCCGAGACGTCTCGGTCTGGCTGGCCGACGCGGCAAAGGCCGGCCAGGACTTCCAGCCGCTGCTGCCCGCGCTGGACTGGGCAGCGCTCGACAGCCCGTCGGCCGCCGCGATGGTCGCCGCTGTCCAGGCCGTCATCCCCGCCCGCACCGCCTGGCTGCGTGACCACGCCTACCGGGCCTGGGAGCCCGCGGCCGCCAAGAAGCAGACCGACAGGGCGCACTCTTGCAAGGCGGGCGGCTCCTGCGGCTGCCCTGGAATGCCGTACCTGATCGCCTGGTTCGAGGAGGCCGCCAAGCTGCTGCGCGAACTGGGTGACGACGCCTTCACCGGCATCGCGCAGGAGGCCCGGTCCGCCGGCGTCTCGCTGTTCGTCTCGATGCAGCGCGCCTCCGGCTACCAGCTCTCCACCGACACCAGGTCCTCGCTCCCGGCGGCCATGTGCTTCGGAGTCCGGGGCGACGACGCCTCGTTCGCCCTCCCTGAGGAGGTCCTGGAGGCGGGCGCCAACCCGGCGGCCTGGGGTAACAAGCGCAAGGGGTACGTGTACCTGGTCAGCGCAGGGGTGGACGAAGACCTCTACGCGAACCCCGCGAGGACGTTCTGGACTGGCCCGTCCGGCGCCTACGAGAAGGCCGGCCGCTGGCTGGTGGACACCTTCGCCTCGGTTCGCCCGACGGGCCCCGGCACGGTGACGGAGGCCGCTGCCGGGATGGTGGCGGGCGAGCTGTTCACCAAGCGTCGCGAGCGGGTGGCCGTCCCGGCCGCCCAGGCCGCCGCCCCCGCCGCTCCCACTGCCCCCTCGGAGATGCCCGTGGCCGCGCCCTCGACGCCGTCGCCGACGGACGCCCAGGCGTCGCAGCAGATGGTCGCCTCGCTCGTCGACGCCGAGGACGTCGGCCTGGACGCCAGTGCCGAACTCCCGCCGGCCGAGGGATCGGCGGTCCTCCCGGCGGGCAAGCCGTCGCCGGAGGAGGCGCGCGAGCTGCTCGACGACCTGGTGCAGATGCTCGCCTCGGTCGGCCCGGGCACGGTCGCGGTCAAGGACCTCTCGCCGTACCTCGACCAGATCGGCCGGGACCGCTCCTGGGTCTCCAAGCAGCTCAAGCGGCTCGCCGAGGAAGGGCGCCTGGCCCCCACGGGCGAGGAGGGCACCTACCGCCTCCTGCCCGTCCTCGCCGGGGTCTGACGGCCGCCGCACACCCCCGCACGCCCCGCACAGCCGCACAGTGCGAATCCCCACGTCACGCGGCGTGTGAATCGGGCCGCACACCGGCCCGCACACCCCCCGCACAGCAGGGCCGCACACCCCCCGCACACCGAACGACGACGGACCGCCCCGCAGCAACCGGGGCGGCCCGCCCGATGACCACGGAGGAGACCCGTGACCACCGACCCGAAGCATCTCACCGATTCCGAGGCGTCCGCCGAAGCCGCCCGCCTGATCGCCGAGGCGTACCGGCCGGAGGCGCCGGCCACCCCGACGTACTTCCGCGACGACACCCCCGTCCCCGCGTACGGCACCACCCCGCCCGTCCCGCAGCCGGACTCCCGGATCGTCCCCCAGTGGGCCGCCGGGGTCGCCGTGGCGAGCATCGGCGTCGGCGCCGGCGTCACCGGGCTCGGGTGCGGCGCCTGGCTGATCCTCCAGGGCCTGGCCTCCGTGACGCTGACCGGCGTCCTCGCTGTGACCCTGCCGTTCGCCGGAGTTGCCGCCGCCGCGACCGCCATCGGCTCCGCGTTCGCCCGGGTCCGCCGGGCGTCGATCACCAACGTCTACAAGGGCACGGTCGTCCAGCGGACCGAGGTCACCGCGACTTCCCGCGGCTTCCTCTCCCGCGCGAAGGCGGGGCGGTGACCGTGCGGATCAACACGCAGGAGCAGGTGGACCAGGCGGAGAAGGTGCTCCGCCTGTCCTGGGTGATCGTCTTCGGCGTCATCCTGTTCTCGGTCTTCACCGTGACGCCGCTGGTCGAGCGCTCGACGCCGGAGGGCTGGGAGTGGTCGGCGCCGATCCTCCCGCTCGTGGTCGACGTCGCCGTGGTCATCTCGATCCGGGTCGACGCGATCGTCTCCCGCCTCGGTGGCTCGACGACCGGCTGGCCGCTCGCCCTGCGGGTGCTCACCGGCGGCGCGTCCGTCGCACTCAACATCGGGCACTCCGTCCTCGATGGCGACTGGGTCGGCGCGCTCGTGCACACGGCCGCCCCGGCGGTGCTCATCGTCGTCGCCGAAGCGTCGCTCAAGTGGCGCAAGGAGATCGCCGCCGCGTCCGCCCGGATCGAGGCTGAGCGCCGTGAGC
>NZ_JBVHEO010000031.1:0-10887 GCF_055562815.1 Streptomyces sp. NPDC016677
CGCAGATCGTGCAGGACGGTGTCTTCGGCGCGTTCACCGGCCTCTTCCACGGGTTCCTGAACGACATCGCCAACGGCCTGAAGAACCACTACCGCGACATCTGGGACAGCCGGAACAACCCGTTCAAGGACCTCGACGGCAACGGCAACGGCGACAAGTTCAACGACAAGTTCGACGACCACCTCCTGAACGACACCCCCGACCCCAGGCCGAACCCCAGGCCGGACCCCACCCCCACTCCCCGCCCCACACCGGACCCGACCCCCACCCCGAAACCCACCCCCACCCCGACTCCCACCCCGACTCCGGGTCCGGGCCTGGGCGACCGGTTCAAGCACGAACTGGGGGAGGACATCCATCACTTCCTGACCGAGGGCGGGGCGGAGGCGCTGGCCGAGCTGGCCACGGCCGCCATCTTCCACTTCCCCACCGACGGTCCCATGACGTTCCTGGGCGGCGGACTGAGCGCGGTCAGCGAACGGCATCTGGGACAGGGCGCGGCGGCGTTCGGCAGCAAGTTCAACATCAACCCGCCGCCGGCGGTGAACTCGCTGACCCCGCCGGACACGGCGCAGGACGACTCCTCCTCGTCCGACGGCACCTCCCACTCCGGCGACGGCGGCAAGGGCACCGGCACGTCCGGGCCGGGCCCGGCCTCAGGACCGGTGACCCCCGCGTCCGGTGACGGCGGCCGCGACGGACTGAACAACGCGGGCCGGCCCCCGACCCAGTCCTCCGACCTGGACGCGGACCTCATCGGGGCCGGGATCAACGGCAACGGCCCGCTCGACGCCGGCCTGACCGGCCTCGACATCAACGGCCTCGACGCCGACATCGACATCGACGGCCTCGACATCAAGAGCAGCATCCCGGACCTCTCCAACGTCACGACCGGAGGGAACACCACGCCCGGTGGCAACACGGCCACCAGCGGCAACACCGGAACCAGCGGAAACCCGACAACCACCAACGGCACCCCCCGGCCCGGCAGCACAACACCCCAGCAGTCCTCGCCACAGGACTCCGACAGCGACGTCACCGACCCGAGTGACCTCTGGGACGCGCAGAGCGACACCTCGGACGGCACCGAGCTGACCGTGCCGGACACGGCGCAGGACGACTCCTCCTCGTCCGACGGCACCTCCCACTCCGGCGTCGGCGGCAAGGGCACCTCCGCGTCCGGTGACAGCGACCGCGACCGCGACGGGCTGAACAGCACGGGCCGACCCCCCACCCAGTCCTCCGACCTGGACACGGACGTCACCGGGGCCGGCATCAACGGCAACGGCCTGGACGCCAAGAGCGGCATCCCGGACCTCTCGAACGCCGCGACCGGAGGGAACACCACGCCCGGCGGCAACACGGCCACCAGCGGCAACACCGGAACCAGCGGAAACCCGACAACCACCAACGGCACCCCCCGGCCAGGCAGCACGACACCCCAGCCGCGCAGCGAGAGCAACACCCAGGACGTCGACACCACGCCCCAGCAATCCTCACCGCAGAACTCCGACAGCGACGTCACCACCACCCCCGACGGCGCCACCAACGGCACGGACGCCCCCCGCAACGCGCAGCCCGGCGATCCCGACCGCACCGGCAACCCACGCGCCACGGGCCCGGGGCAGCAGGCCGACACCAGCGCCGCCACCGCCCCGCCGAAGCCGGTCGCCACCACCGGCGGTGGCAACGCGTCCGACCCCGATCCGGACACCTACAGCGACACCGACAGCGACTCCGACAGCGACGTCACCGACCCGAGTGACGACCTCTGGGACGCGCAGAGCGACACCTCGGACGGCACCGAGCTGACCGTGCCGGACATGGAGGACGGCAACACGGACGTCGTCACCCCGCCCGTCACCTCCTCCGATCTCCCGAAGCCGGGCTCCGTACCGAACGCGCACGCGAACGCGAGCCCGAATCTGGACCAGAACCAGGACCAGGACCAGGACCAGGACCAGAACCACGGCCCGGACCAGGACCAGGGCCAGGACCAGGGCCGGGACATGCACCAGTCCCCGGAGCATGCCCCGGCCCCGCTCCCCGGCGCCGTCGTGGACCTGACCCCGCTCCCGGCACCGGCCCCCGCCCCGCAGCCCGACGGTTTCGCCGACGCGCGGGCCGCGTCCGTGCCGACCACGCGGAACCACACCTGGGTCGACCCCGTCTCCCAGCCCGTCGGCCCGGACGGCAGGGCAACCCAGTACGTGGTGCGTTCCTCCTTCGACGTACGGCGCTTCACGCACGACGGACAACCCGTCACCGATCTCACCGTCACCTACCGCCTGACCGGCGACCCGCGCCTCGGGCCGCAGGTCGACGGGGTGCTGCAGCGGCTCGGAGCCGGAGTCGAGCGGGTCTTCAACGCCCCCGGCCACCTGCTGCCCGACGGCAGCCGGCTGCACGTCACCGTCGTCCCCGCCGCGCCCGGCGAGGCGGCGCACCTCGACGTCACCCTCACCGACCCGGCGGACGGCGTGCCCGCCACCCACCACTCGTGGCCCGCCGACATCTCCGACTCCGACATCGCCCACGAGATAGGCCACCAGATCGGCCTGCGTGACGAGAGCGGCCTCGATCCCGCGGCGCCCCAGCGGGCCGGCACCGACAGCCTCATGGGCGACCACTCCGCCGTCACCGGCTCACTCCTCCCCGAGCCGGGAGCGACGTACCAGCCCGGCGGGCTGCGGCCCCGTCACCTCCAGCTCGTCGGCGCCCTGGTGGGCGACCCCGCCGACGACCGCCCCGGCGGCGGCCGTCAGAACACCTCCGCGCCCGTCCCGGTCGCCGCGCGGCACGGCGCCGACCCGCCCGCGCCGGTCGTCCCGGCCGCTCCGCCCGCCGACGTCACCGCGGACCCGGACGCGATCCCCCTGGTCCCGCTCCCGACGACGTCCACGCCGGTCCCGGACACCACTCCCACCCCCTCCGACCTCCCGGCGCCGGACACCACGGGCGAGCCTCCCCTCTCCCCCACCGCCACCGTCATCTCGCCCGACCTGCCACCCCAGGTGCCGGTCCTCACCGTCACTTCCCCCGAGGGCGACACCACGCCACTGCCCGAGACCCCGGCCGGCGACGGCCCCCGCCCCTCCTACCTCGGCGGCTACGGGCGGCGGCACGACGGCCAGGTGGGTCTGGTGCACGTGGAGCCGTTCGCGCCGGACGTCGTGGACGCGGTGCACCGGCAGGTGATCACCGCGCTGGGCCGGCCCGCCCCGCACGACGGCGACCCGGTCCTCGCCCAGCTGCGGGACGTGCTGTCGGCCGAGCAGCTGGCGCTCCACCTGCCCTACCTGCGCAGCGCGGGTGGCCACCGGATCACCCTGCGGGTCAACGGCGCCGACCGGGAGGTCGACGTACGGCTGGCCCTGGACGGGGCCCGGCCGTCCGCGCGACAGGGCGCGCTCGACACCAGCGACCCCGACAAGCACGTGGAGCGGCGCGGACAGGGCACCCGGGAGATCGTCTCGGCGCAGCCGTCCGGAACGTACTCGACCGTTCCGGTGCCGTGGACCGGTTCGGTGCCCATCGAGGCGGCGGGCCCGGTGCGTTCGGTGGACATGGGCCTGTCCGCGACGCTGACCCACAACCAGGCGGACGGCTCCACCACCGTCACCCAGGTCGTGCAGACCACCAGCGCGCAGCGCAGCAACGAGCCGTCCCGGGCCTACGACTTCACCGGCAACTGGCAGGTGCGCGTGGACCCGCCCGGTCCCGGCGCCACCCCCGACCCCGCCACGGACTGGCGTCCCGCGCAGCCGCACGGACCGGTGACGATCTGGTTCCCGCAGCACCTGGTGGACGCCGACGCCGACCCCACCGAGGAACTGCCCGCCCCGGCCGCCCTCGACGACCTGCCGGTCTACGGCGTGGACTCGGTGCTGAACCCGCGGCGGCTGTACGAGGGCGCCGCCGACCACTTCCGCGCCGACCTCGACCCCACGGCGTCGGCCCAGCTCGCGGACTTCCTCTCCGAGCCGGTGCTGCGCGGGACGCTGCCGATGCAGCGCGACGGCGGGCTGTACTCGCCGGTGCTCACCGACGCGCACGGCCGGGCCGTCGGCATGGTGCGGCTCGACGCCCGGGTCACGCCCGTCACCCCGGTGGCCAAGAGCATCGCCGGGAAGATCAACCTGGAGAGTCACCTCGTCAACACGGTCAAGAACGACCAGAACACGTCGTTCAACAGTGGCGTGAGTGTCACCGGCAGTCTGGGCCCGTCCTTCACCGCCGACATGACGCAGGGCCACCCGGACGCCACCGGCAACCTGGGCGGCAACCTCTCCGGCCGGTTCACCGGCCAGCTCGGCGCGCAGAACGCGTTCGGCACCAGTTCGCTGGCGGCCACCATGCACGCGGTGCGCACCAACCGCAGCCACCTGCTGACCGAGGCGGACGTCTCGTACACCCTCACCCTGATCCGGCCGGACGGCAGCGAGTCCGCCTACACGCCGGGAAACTGGCGGCACGGCCTGGACCTGCGCATGCTCAGCGCGGACGATGCCCGGGGGCACGCCCCGACCGAGGAGGAGGTCCGCGCGCTGCCGCCCGAGCTGGCGACGCTGGAGTCGGTGGGGCAGTCCGTCGCGCCGCTCGGGGTGGACGGCGCGGACACCCTGTTCGACGAGGCGGAGACCTGGCTGCGCGACAACGGCTTCCTGCCGCCGCCGCCCACCGCGCCGAGCCGCGGCAGGCTGCCCGACGAGACGCTGGTGCAGGCGCAGTTGAACAACCTGCGGCGCCTTGCCGAACTGCGGTCCCAGCTCGGGCTGCGGGCCGCGACCGACTCGGTGCTGGACGGCGGGCACTCGCTGTTCCTGGAGGTCCCCTCGGTGACGGGGCGGCAGCGGGTGCGGCTGGTGCTGGGGGCGACCCGTGACCCGGAGCAGCCCGTACGGCACTCCAGGGTGCTGCCCGGCATCCAGGTGGAGGGCGTGGCGCAGGCTGCGGGCGGCGCCAACGCCCGCCTCGGCAACACCTACGGCGGAGGCGCCGGCTTCGGCGGCGGGCCCAGCATTCCCACACCGCACGCGCAGTGGACCGTGAGCGGCAGCGGCGACTACCAGTGGACCGGGCAGGGTTCGCTCGGGAACACCACCGTCACCACGGTCGGCCACGACCAGTTCTTCATCGGCACCGGGCAGGACACGCACGAGTTCGCGGTGCCGGCCCGGCTCACCCTCGACCTGTACCGGGGCGCCGGTCCCGACCCACTGGTCAGGTTCGCCTCCCCGGCGCCCGCGCCGCACGGCCCCGCCGACCTGGAGGCCGGCCCGGACCCCGCGCCGCACGGCGTACGGGGCACCGTCCGGCTGGCCGTGCCGCACCACCGGACCGTGCCCACCGAGGAGCCGGCGCCCACCGGTGAGCCGCACACCGTACGCCCGGTGACCACGCTGGACACCGACCGGACGGCCATGACGGACGCCTCCGGCCGGCCGCGCCCCGACGTGGTGCGCATACCGGACGACGCCCTGATCGACGTGGTGCGCGGCTCGGCGGCGCTCCAGGACGCCTTCGAACGGATCGTCACCGGCAACCTCCCCGACGCGGCGACGGACACCTCGACGTCGACGGCCAGCGTGCCCGCCCCCGCACCCGCACCCGGTACGGTCTCCTCCCTTTTCAACCGGTTCGCCGGCTTCCTGGGCAGCTCGCTGACCGGCAACGCGCCCCACGACAGCACCACGGTGGCCGCCGAGTCCCGTACGACGGCGTTCTCCCCCGGGTCGCTGGTGGCCCGCGGGCACCAGATCTTCGGCGGCACCTACGTGGTGGACGGGCTGACGCTGCCCGGTCTCGGCGCGGACGGACAGGTCTCGGTGGAGATCCAGGCCGTCGCCCACACGCCCCGGCTGGCGCAGAGTGTCAGCCAGTACCTGGAGACGGGCATCTCCGCCGCCGACTCGGCACAGCAGTCCAAGGGCTTCTCCAAGACCCACGGGTTCGGTCTGGCCGGCACGCTGACGCAGAACAACCCGTCGTCGCCCGCCGCCCCCGCCACCACCCCGGAGCCGAACCCGGACAGCGGCTCCTCCACGGCGCGGCCCACCGCCCCCGAAACCCGCAAGCCGTCCCGCTTCACCCCGTCCGGGCGCTACCAGTACGACCGCAAGACAGACAAGTCGGACACCCTGATCAGTACGACGGTGACCAACCGCGTCCCCACCCAGTCCGGCCTCCAGCACCGGATCACGGCCGACGTCACCTATCTGATCACCGTCCGCTCCGGGCACCGCAACGTCTTCGCCAACACCGTCGGCTACGGTCCCTCGCCGGCCGTCACGCTCGCCGTGGACGTACCGCGCGGCCTGCAGTTCCTGATGACCGAGAGCCAGCTGCGGCGTGACCGGCGCTGGATGGGCGGCGTCGAGGGGCTGCCCGCCGACGTGCCGCCCGCCGGTCTGGAGAGTCCGCCGCTGCCCAGCCGGTACGTCCGGGACGGCACGCTCGGCCTGGCCACGGTCACCTCGGTCACCGAACTCGCCCCGGCCGCCACGGACGGCACGACCGGGACCGACACGACCGACACGACCGACACGACCAATACTGCCGACACCACCGACACTGCCGACACCACCGGCACCACCGACGCGGCGAACAACACAGCCCCGCCCGAGCAGCGCGGCCGGCTGCACCGCGAGGTGCGGCAGCTCGTCGACCGCTTCGCGCCCGGCATCACCACCCCCGGCCACGCCTCCTACCTGCCCGGTGTCGCCGCGCTGATCGCCGACCACACCAGCGTCTCCGGCAAGCGGGCGCTGATCGGACGCGGCGGCCGGGAGGTCCGGTTCAGCTTCCGGCACCACCGGTTCGGCGGGGCGTCCCTGATCGAGGTCACGCTCTCGGCCCGCCCCACGACCAGCGTCGCCGACCGGGCCGCGCGGCGCGGCACCGCGGTGCCGGGCGACAAGTCCGGCATCGAGAACTGGGGTTCGCACACGGCGGCGGGCCGGTCGACGACGACCACGACGGGCCGGCAGCACCGCTTCACCGGCAACCCGCTCGCCCGCTTCACCCGCCCCGACATGGACGACCGCACAGACCGCCTCGGCCCCTCCGTCCAAGTGGCGTCGGCGACCAGCAAGGTCGACAAGCGGGTCCGCACCGCCGAGGACCGGTACTGGCTGCGCACCGACAGCGCCGCCGACTTCGACGACCTCGCGTACGAGTTCACCGCCACGGTCCGCTCCACGTACGTCACGGACTGGCCGCCCAACGTGCTCGGCGCGATGATCCAGCGCGGGGTCATCGCCTGGGACGACGCCGACGCCGCGACCCGGAGCTGGCTCAGCCGCACGCTCTCCGGCGAACTCGGTGCCCAGGCCCGGGTCCCCGCCCTGGTCAGCGTGCGCTTCACCGGCAGCGAGAGCGCCGAACCCGCCGCCGACGGCCGGCCCCCGGTGGCCGCCTCGGTGTCGTCCGTCGACCCTCGGCTGCTGTACAACGGCCAGGCGCCGCTGCGTGACACGGAACTGTTCCACCCGACCGGCAACGTGCCGGTGTACGGCTTCGACGCCTGGGACCAGCTCTACACGGCGCTCGACCAGGTGGCCCCGGCGACCGGCAGCGGCTGGCGCGCGGTGCCCGCCTCCCAGTCCGACGAAAACGCCTCGGTCCGGCTCGGCGAACTCCTCCAGGCCGGTTCCGTCACGCTGGACACCCCGCGCCTGACCGGCGGCATGCTGCCGTCGATGCCGGGCGCGTTCCCGCTGTCGGACGGCCCGGAGCCGCCCACCCTGACCGTGTCGCTGTACCGGCCGAGGCCGGTCACCGACGGCGGTGACGTGGCCATGGACCGGCTGCGCGTCACCCTCGACAGCGACAGCACCGTCTCCGGCGGCGACACCACCGCCGGGCTGTCCCTGCCGTTCGTGCTGAGCGCCGACGACCCCGACCGCAACCTGCTCGGCGCCACCCCGCCGGTGCTGCAACGGCCGGTGGACGCCAGCAACTTCGGCAGCAACGTGTCCGGCACGCGCCGGGACTGGCTGAAGACCGGCAGCACCAGTCTCCCGGCCGACGGCGGGCGCGGCACCCGCAGTTACGAGGTTCGCGCCGACGTGCACATCGAGGTCTCCGGGCCCGACGGCGTGCGGCACGTGACCGGCACCGCCACCCTGCGCATCGAGGAGCGCGACGCGCTGGGTCACGGCATCACCGTGCCGCGTCCCCGCCCCCGGGTGTACGACCTGCCGGCGCTGCTGGACGCGCACACCGGCGCCGGGCCGGCGCAGTGGGCGTCGACGCCCGTGCACGACGTGCCGTCGGCCCTCGTCGCCGGACTCGACCCGGCCGACGACGGCTATCAGTTCTGGCTGGCCACCGGCACCGACCCGGACGGCTCCCGGCTGGCCCTCGCCCTCTACGGTTCCTCCCGTACGGCACGGCTGACCGGCCACCCGGTGGAGCTGGTCACGCGCGGTCCGGAGGGGCTGCGCATCTGGTCGTTCGACCCGGACGGCACCCTGACGACGCCCCCGGGCCCGGCCCCGGGGACGGACGGCACGGTGCCCCCCTCCGGCGACCCGTCCCTGGACCGGGCCTGGAGCGACTTCGAGGCCGTCGCCGCCGAGCTGGACCGGGCCGCCGCCGACCACGAGCAGGCCCTCGCGGACGAGCGCGACCTGCGAGACCTGCGTCCCGACGCGGCGGAAGCGCTGTCCACGGCGGTCACCGCGCTCGACACGGCCCGTACGAAAGCCACCGAGGCCGACGCGGCGGCCACCGCCGCCGAGACCGCCGCCGACCGCGCCGAGCAGGACGTCCGTGACCTCGACGGCCGTATCGACGCGCTCACCTCGGCCATCAGCGACGCCCACGCCACCGTCGACTCGCTGGCCGACGCCATCGCCGGGGGCGAGCGCCAGGAGACGCGGCTCGGCGAGCAGGTGGGCAGGGCCGGCGCGCACCTGACCGACCTGAACACCCAGGCAGCCCAGGCCGCCCAAGCCGCCCAGGCCGCTGACGCGGCGGCGGAGACGGCGGAGACGGCGGACGCAGCGGCGCCGGCGGACCAGGGCTCCATGGTCACGGCGCCGCCCGCCGTCGACCCCGGGCTCGCCGCCCGGATCGACGCGGCCACCGCCGAGGTCGACCGACTGACCTCCGAACTGAACGACGTACGCGCCACGTTGACACAGAACCGTACGTCCCTCCAGCGGACCGAGACTTCCCTGGCCCGTGACGAGGCGGCCCTGGCGACGGCACAGGACCGGCGCCCCGGTCTGGTGAGCACCGCGCGGGACCTGCGCGCCACCGCCGGAACGGCACGCGGGCACGCCGACGGCACGGCCCTGTTCCTCCAGGACACCCAGGAGTCGCACGACCGGGCCGCGCAGCGGCTCGGCGAGATCGACACCGCGCTGGACGACGCCCTCGGCCGACGCGACGACGCCGCCGCCCGGCGAGCGGCCGCGGAGACCGCGTTGCCCGGCGTGTCCGGGCCGGTGCTGTCCGCCGGCCCCGCCGCACTGCCCTCCTCGCACACGGCACTGGCCGCCATCCCCCCGCGCCGGCCGGGCTCGGGCCTCCCCCGCGGAGCAAGCCCGTCCACCGGCAACATCCCGGCGACGCCGCAGGACGGCGACACCTCCGAAGACGACACCTCCACCGACGACACCACCGACGTCGACACCTCCACCGACACCACCGACGCGACCACCGACGACGGCCACTCCGACGCGGAGACCGCCCTCACGGTGCCCGAGCCGCCCCCGGCCCCGCCGAAGGACGCCCCGCCGAAGGACGACGACGCCTCCGACCACGGCACGGACGAGGACACCGGCACCGAGGGCGTCGTGCCACCGCCGTCCGAGCCGTTCCAGGTCCGTGCCCCGCGCGGCGACTCCGTCGCCACGCCCGGCGACGGCCGGTGCATCCTCTACACCTTCATCGGCACCGACCCGCAGCGCGTGCGCGACCGGCTGCCGGGACTGAGCACCACGGCCCCGCAGACGTACGCCTGGCTGGGCGACCCGGACGCCGTGCGCGCCGGGCTCGTCCGGACCGCTCGGGGCGACACCTCCCCCACGGCCCGGCAGGCCCGCGCCCACCTGCTGATCGCGGCCGACCACCTGCGCGCCGCGGCGGAGCGCCGGCTGCACGACGCGCGGCAGGGCGGACGGCCGTTGCCGCAGGACGTCGTGGGCCAGGTACGGCGTACGCTGGCGCAGCGGTTCAGCGAGTGGACCGCCACCATGGACCGGCCCCAGCTCGACGCCGTCGCCCAGCAGTACGGCATCGCCGGGGTGCGGGAGCCGGAGGACATCAACGACGATCTCGCCGCCCGCTACCGCGCCGCGCTGGAGGCGGAGGGCGAGACGGACGTCCCGGCCGACCCGGGGGTCCGCACGATGTTCGCCTACCTGCGGGACACCGGCCGTCTGCCCGCGCTGGAGGAGCTGACCGACGCCCAGTTGCGGGCCGTCGTCGACTCCTCCTACGCCGACAGCACCCGGCCCTTCACCGATGACGAGATGGCCCACGCGCTGAACGCGGTGCGGAACTGGTCCACCTCGTGGCAGACCAACCAGGGCGAGATGTTCCTGCCGTTGCTCGCCGACACCCTGGACCTGACGGTGGAGGTGCTGCGGCCCGATGCCTCCACGGGCCTGGGCACCGTGACCCGCGTCGGCTCACCCACCGCCGGCCGGGTCGTGGAGGTCCACTACCTGGGGCTCAACCACTACAGCGCGAGCGACGCGGGCCCCCTCACCCCGACCACCCCTGCCCCTGCCCCTGCCCCTGCCCCTGCCAACACCACCTCCCACGCCCCCCGAAGCCTCCAGGACACCCCCAGCACCCAACCCCCCGGCCGCAACCGCCCCGCACCCCACCGCAACCCCGACGACAACCAGCCCGCACCCACCACCCCCCACC
>NZ_JBVHEO010000032.1:0-8428 GCF_055562815.1 Streptomyces sp. NPDC016677
GGTGTGGGTGAGGGTGATGGTTTCGGGGTGGGTGGGGTCGTTGATGAGGTTGATGTTGAGGTGGAACTGGTCGCCGGAGGTGGGGAGGGTGTAGCGGTTGTTGAGGTGGGTGTCGGCGAGGTGTTTGAGGCGTGCTGCGAGTTGGGTGGTGTGGGTGGGGTTGGTGGTGGTGACGGGGAGGTTGAGGGTGTGGTCGCGGACCCATTGGCCGGTGGGGGTTTGGATGCGGCGGATCTGGGCGCGGATGAGGGTGGTGGTTCCGGCGAGGGTGCCGGGGCGGGGTGGGTTGGTGAGGGGGTTGGTGTGGGGGTCGAAGCGTTCGGTGTGGAGGGTGGTGGGTGGGGTGTGGGGGCGGAGGTGGTGCCAGGTGTGGGGGTGTGCGGGGTGGGGGGTGGTGGGTGCGGGCTGGTTGTCGTCGGGGTTGCGGTGGGGTGCGGGGCGGTTGCGGCCGGGGGGTTGGGTGCTGGGGGTGTCCTGGGGGCTTCGGGGTGCGTTGGCGGTGGTGTTGGCAGGGGCAGGGGCAGGGGCAGGGGCAGGGGCAGGGGTGGTCGGGGTGAGGGGGCCCGCGTCGCTCGCGCTGTAGTGGTTGCGTCCCGTGTAGTACAGCTCCATCGCCGGCACGGCGGCATCGGTCCGGCCGTACGGCAGCACGATGCCCCGGGGGCCGCCGGTCGGGGTGAGGGCGGTGGCGTCCGACACCGGCTGGAAGACGTGGATCGGAACACCGAGGGTGTCGGCGAGCAGCGGCAGGAAGGCGTCCCCGACCGGGTTGTCCCACTCGTCCGACCAGTCGCGCACCGCCTGTTCGAGGGCGTCGGCCTCCGCCGTGGCCAGCGGCGCGGTGCTGCCGTGGTAGCGCGCGACGAGCAGGTACCGCCGCTCGTCCGGTGACATGGTGGCGAGCGTCGGCAGCGCGTCGAGCGAGCGCAGGTAGCCGTACATCTGACGGTTGCTCGGCGGAGCGCCGGGCGGGGCCGGCGGCGCCCCCGGCGCGGACACCGCCCGGAGGTAGCGGGACTGGAGGTCGTCCGGGACCATGTCCTCGGCGCGGGTCACGCCCTGGATGCCGAACTGGGCCAGCCGCGCGTCGACCCAGGCCGGGGACGCGGTCCAGGCCCGCGCCGCGAACTGTCCCACCAGGACGCCCCGGAGCTGGCCGAGCACCTGGGGCGACAGCGGGCTGCCGCCTCCGCGGGCCGCCGCCAGCCGGGCCAGCACCAGGTCCTGCAACCGCCGGCGCGTGGCGCGCAGATGCCCGGTGCCCTGGTCGGTGGCCGTGGGATTCACCGCGAGCGCCGTCAGCGTGCGCCGTACCTGGTCCGGACGGGCCAGCCAGGCGGCGGTCCCCGGATCGAGGGCGGGGCCGGCTTGCGTCAGGCGGTTGCCCACCACCTGGGGTGCGCTGCCGATGACCGCGTACAGCAGGCAGTAGCCGTCCCCGGGCGTCTGGACCTGGGCGCCGCGCGGGGCGACGTACGGCGAGGAGGCGGGGGGCGCCGGAGGTGGGGTGAGGGCTGTCGGGGGCTTCGGGGGCTCCGGCGGCGCGACGAGCGGGGCCTTGCCCTTGGTGCCGGGCTTCGTCTTCGGGTTCGGCTTCGGCTTCGGGGCCGTCTTGGCCACCGGTGCCTTCTCGGGTGCCGCGCCCGGCGTGTGCGTCTGGCCGCCGGCCGGGAGGGGGGCGGGACGGCCGTCGGGGTCGGGCCAGCGGGGCGGGACGGTGGCGAAGGTGGTCCGCAGTGACTGCTCGGGCGCGGGGGCGGTGTCCCGCACGGCACCGGCCAGGTCCGGCAGCGCGGCGGTGGCCGCCATCAGGTCGGCGGCGGCCCGGTGCTGCGCGGCGACGGTGGCGGCGAGCTGCCCCTCGCGGCGGGTGACCTTGCGCCCGGTGCGCTGGGCCCGCAGACCCGTGCGGTGCTCCCGGATCTGGGCCACGCGCAGGTTCTCGCCGCGCCGGACCACGGCGGCGGCGTCCTTACGGGCCGTCTCCTCGGCCCGGTCGCGGGCCTCTTCGGCGGCGCGGATGCCGGCCGGTGCGATCCCGATGACGCGCCGCGCCTCCGCCAGGGCCTCGCGGTCGGCCGCCAGCCGGTCGGTGGCCCGCTGGACGGCGGTCTCGGCGGCGGTGATCGCCGGGAGGACCGCCCGCACCCGGGGGTCGTCGGCTACGTCGGCGGCCGGTCGGCCGGAGCGCGGGGCCGTGGTCGCGGTGGCGGCCTGCGGGCCGGGCCTGTCCTTCCCGGCGGACTTCCCGGCGGGCTTCCCGGCGGGCTTTCCGGCGGACTCTCCGGCGGACTCTCCGGCGGGCTTTCCGGCGGCCTTCGCGCGGTCCGCGCGCACCGCGTTCTCCGCCTCGGTCAGCCGGGCCAGCGCCGTCCGCAGCTCCGTGCGCCCCCGCGTCTCCGCGCGCTCGTTCGCGGCGATGACGGACGGCAGGGTGGCCGCCGTGCGCTGGGCGTCGGCGTACGACTTCTTCCGCCGGTCGACGAGGCCCTGGGCGTCCCGCGCGTCCCGCGCCGAGGTGACGGCCGCCGTCCGCGCCCGCTGCAGCGCCCGCGTCGCCCCCGTCACCGCGCCCCGCGCCCGCCCGACCGCGTCGAGGGCGTCGGAGTGGGCGCGGTTGGCGTGCTGGAGGGAGGCGGTGAGGCGGGCCAGCCGGGCGGGGGTGTCGGCGAGGGTGTCGGCGGCGGCGTGCAGCCGCTCGGCCTCGGCGTGGAAGGGCGTCCACGCGGCGGTGAGGGCGGCGTCGGCGGTGACGAGGGCGCCGTCGGGGGTGAACTCCCAGCGGCGTACGCCCGCGGCGTCCCGGGTCATCAGCTCCACCGGACGGTTGCCCAGGACAGCGGCGCGGGAGGCGCCGTACAGGGCCTGGCCCAGCCGGGTGCCGTCCGGGTCGGCGCCGAGGGCCACCCAGAGCTGCACGCCCTGGTGGCCCGGCGTGAGCGCGGCGGTGAGGCGCTCGGCCAGGGCATGCGGCTCGGCGGTCGCCCAGTCGGGGACGAGCGCGGGCAGGTCGCGGACGGCGTCCGGGGACTCGTCCGGGGCGATGAGGCCGTGGCCCAGCAGGTCGCGCTCCTCGACGCGGAGGGTGACGGTGCCGGTGACGTGGCGGGTGCCCGCGGGCCCCTCGACGAGCAGGTGCGCGTCGGCGTCGACGGCGTAACTGCGGGTGCCGCGGGCGCCGCTCGCGGGCGCGGAGGTGGAGCCGGACTTCAGCCAGTCGCGGCGGCTGCCGGTGGTGGTGCCGCCGAACGCGGACGGCTGGGTCGGGCGCTGGGCGAGCGGCACCGTGAACCCGGCCAGGTGGTGGTTGGCGTCGTCGGCGCTGAACAGCTCGGTGAAGGCGGTGGCGAGGGAGTGGTCGGCGCCGGCCGAGGTGCTCACCGTGTCGGTGGTGTTGTGCAGCTGGTCCAGGGTGACGTCGTCGGCGTGGGTGGCGCGGCGCGGGTTGTAGAGGGTGATCTCGATGGACGGCGCCTGCGCGGGCGCGCCCTCGAAGGGGCGGCTGCCGGGCATCCGCCGGGTGAGGCCGGCGGCCAGCCGGGTGCGGTCCAGGGAGACGCGGCCCGCCTGGACGAGCTGGCCGAGCCGGACCGCGCGGCCCTCCGCCGACACCGAGGTCAGCTGCGCGTGCCAGCGGCCGTCGGCCAGCGGCGCCACCTCGTTCAGCGCGGTCTCCAGATGCCCCCAGCCGTCGAAGGCGAACGCCGGGGTCGGCCCCGCCGGGTGGAACATCTGGGCGTCGGCCAGGTACGGGGCGGCCGTCGGACCGGTCCCGCGCACCCGGTTGCGCGGGTCGGTGGTGGACAGGGCGGACGGCGCGGTCACCGACGCGGGGGAGGTGCGCGCGCCGGTCTCGGTGCCGGTGAAGCGCAGGGACAGCAGGACCGGCACGCTGCGGGTGCGCGGCTGCCCGCGCCGCAGCAGCTCGTCCATCCAGCGGCGTACGTCGCCGTCCGCGTCGGACCAGGCGATGACGCCGTTCTGCACGAGGCCGCCGAGCACGTTGGGCGGCCAGTCGGCGACCAGCGCCGAACGTACGGTGACGACGTAGTCGTACTCCAGGCCGTCGAAGTCGGCGCCGTTGTCGGTACGCAGCCAGAAGCGGTTGTCGGCGGTGGCCGCCCGCCGGGCCGACCTGCTGGTGGCCGCCTGCGGGGTGAACACCGGCGCCGCCCGGTCCACCTTGCCGCCGTCCCCGCCCCGGCCGGGGCGGGGGTAGCGGGTGGTGAGGCTGGCGGCGAGCTGCTTCTGCCGCACCGAGGCCCGGGTCGTGGTACGGCCCGAGGAGGTGTGCGACTGCCACTGCTCCAGGCCCGAGCCGGGGCGCGAGGCGCCGCGTACGCCGGTCAGGTCCTGGGTGCGCCGCGGCACCGCCGTCAGCGTCACCTCGACGAGGCGCTCACCGCCGTACCCGTGGTGGCGGAAGTGGAAGCGGGTGGTGGCCCGTCGCGGCGTACCGTCGGGACCGCGGCCGGGCAGCGCGCGCAGGCCGCCCGTGGAGGCGAGCTGGGCGATCCGGGTGTGCACGCCGGGCTGGTAGCCGGGGTGCCCGGGGGTCGTGGCGCCGGGCGCCTCCCGCTCCACCAGGTCGAGCAGCGCCCGCCGCACCTGGCCCCGGCGCTCCCGGGGCCGGACCGGGCCGAGCGGGACGGCGCCGCTGTTCGGCCCGGACGACGGCACCGGCGCGGCGGCCGGTGTCTCGTACTCGACGACGGACGTGACACCGCCGAGGCCGAGCTGCCGGTCGCGGACGTACGACGACGGCAGCGGCGCCGTCAGCGCCGGGGCGGGCGCGGGGGCCAGCCCCGCCACCGAGCCCATCCAGCGGGCGTCCCGCGCGAGCTGGCCCTGCGTCATCAGGAACTGCAGCCCGTCCGGCACGTCCACCGCGTACGTGACCGGGTCGACGAAGCCGGGCTCGCCGGGGACGCCGCCCAGGACGTTGCGGGAGCCGGCGCGGATCGTGACGAGGTAGGTGACGTCCGCGACGATCCGGTACAGCTGGCCGCTCTCGGTGGGGGTGCGGTTGACGCCGGTGCTGGAGGCGAGGGTGTCCGCGGTGTCCGTGCGGGCGATGTAGCCGAGGCGCCCGGACGGGTTGAACAGCCCCTTGTACGACGTGCCGGTGGTGCCGGTGGAGGAGGCGGAGCCCTCGGTCTCCGGGCTGGTGTGGCCGGCCGCGTTCTCCGGTCCCGCGGGCACCGTCGGCGGGTTCTGCGTGAGCGTGCCCACACCGCCGAACTGGTGCGACTTGCCGAGGGACTTGAGCTGCTGCGCGCTGTCGGTCGCGGAGACGCCGGTCTCCAGGTACTGCTTGGTGGTGTCGAGCAGCCGGGGCCGGTGGGCGACGGCCTGGATCTCCACCGAGTACTGGCCGTCCGCGACCGTCCCCGGCAGCGACAGGCCCTCCACGACGTAGGAGCTCTTGAAGATGTTGTGCCCGTGCGCGACCAGGCTGCCCGGGGTGAGCGCGGCGTGCCGGATCTCGGCGGCCCGGGTGCGGGTGTCGGCGAGACCGTGACCGGCGAGGGGGGAGAGGCGGGCGCCGGACGGGGTGGCGGCGGTCCCGGTCGCGGCGGGGGTGGTCGCCGGGCCCGTGCCCGGGGCCGTCACCGGCAGGATCGTTCCGCCGGCCGGCGCGGCCGCCGGCGGTGTGTTCGCCGTCTCGCGGCGGATGTCGTCGGCTCCCCGCTGGAAGGCCGACTCGATGGCGGCGGAGCCGCGCACCGTGTCGATCAGCGCGTCGTCGGGGACGCGCACCAGCTCCGGACGGGGCGTGCCGGCCGCGTCCGTACCGTCCAGGCGGGCGTGATCGGTGGCGTCGGGGCGGCGCGGCACACCGTCCTGGCGCGGCGCCGGCGATGCCGGCGCGCCGCTCGGGGACGGCGCGTGGGTACGGCCGTGGGGCACCGCCAGCCGCAGCGCCCCGGCGACCGTCGGCGAAGCGGGGACCGGCGGCGCGGGCGGCGCCCCGGGCGCGGGCGGGGCCGCGGCGGGCGCGGGGTTCTGCCCGAACCGCTCCGTCGGCCGGGTGCTGTCGTCCGCGTACAGGTCCAGGCCCAGCCGCACCGGCACCTCGAACTCGTGGCTGTCCTGCCCGGTACCGATGTAGAACTGGTCGTGCCCGGTGGCCCCGCCCACCGTGTCCCCGTGCGTGACCTGGTGGCCGTACTGGTAGTCGCCGCCGAACCCGATCGAGCCCCAGCCGCCCAGCGGCGCGGTGACACTGCCCATCGGGCCGAGCGCGCCGCCGTAGGACTCGCCGCGCTGCTCGGTGTCGCTGCCCGCCGCCTGGGCCAGGCCCATCGTCTGGATGCCCGGCAGCACCCGGCGGTGGACGGTCGCCCGGGTGGCGTCCCGCTCGGCGGTGAGCAGCAGCCGGACCCGGCGGACCCCGGTGTCCGTGCTGTTGGGCACCTCGAAGTGCAGGGCGTGCCCGCCGTCGACCATGGCGTCGGTCGCGGCCCGCCGCCCGGTGCGGGAGCGTGCCTCGCGCAGCCGGCGCAGGTTGTTGAGCTGCGCGTGCAACCGGATCTGGTGTTCCGGCTCGTGGTCGCGGGCCGCCTGCTTCAGCCGCCCGCCGAGCCCGTCGGGCGTCGCCGGGGCCGTCGGCGCGGGCGGCAGGAAGCCCTCGCGGCGCAGCCACCGCTCGGCGCGGTCGAACAGCACGTCCGTGCCCGTGACGTCGAGCGGCGCCGCGCTCAGGCCGATGCCGTCCAGCCGCTCCAGCGCGTCGGGCAGCTCCCGCACCTCGTCCCCGGCCGGCGGGTGCCCGGTGGCGTCCGCCTTGCTGAGCACCCGGAGGTCCATGCCGTGCCCGTGGGCCAGCGGCGGCGCCGCGGTCTCGGTGCCGTCGGGCCGGATCAGGGTGACCTGGTAGGTGACGGCGGCCGGGGCGAGGAGGTGGCTGCGGTTGGTGCGGACGGCGTGCATCGTGCCCGACGCGGAGCCCGCACCGTAGGTGTTGGTCACGGTCGCCGCGGCCTGGCCGCGCAGGCCGAGGTTGCCGCCGATCACCCGCGAGGCGTCCGGGTGGCCCTGCCGGTGGTCGGCGGTGAGCGCGGCGGCCCCGGAGCCGGTGAGGGCGACGCCGCTGGTGTACTTCGAGGACAGGTCCACCTTCGAGGTGTTGACCAGGTGGCTTTCGAGGTTGATCTGACCCGCGGTGCTCTGCCGCTGCGGGGTGCCGACCGCGGGCGTGGTGACGAGGTGCAGCATGCCGACGGCGTTGCCGGAGGCGTCGGTCAGGACGGGTGAGTAGAGCCCGCCCTCCACCTGCATCGGCAGCGTGCCGCGCAGCACCTGCTCGGAGAGGAAGTCGGCGACCTGCCCGGCGGCGGCCTCGTCGAGGTCGGCGTGGAAGGACCGGTGCACGTGCTCGTACAGCGCCCGCGGGTCGATCACCGCGTCGACGCCGTACAGCGGCAGGTCGGCCGGCGCCGCCGGGGCGGGCAGCGAGCCGGGCGCCGGGTCGGCGGTGGTGAGGTGGCGCGGGAACCAGATGGTCGTCGGCCCGTGCGCACGCGGGGTGCCCCAGCTGTCCGGAGCGGGCGCGGTCGTGGCGGTGGCCGGCGCGGTGACCGCGGGGGCGTCGACGCGGACCCGCCAGGCGGTCGTGAACTCCACCGGGTCGGAGGGCTCGTTGGAGCGCTGGGCGGAGGTCGTCTGCACGATGTGCGTGACGGTGGTGGAGTCCGACGCCTGGTTGTGGGTGACCGCGCCCGACAGCGTGCCGTCCACGGCCCGCACCGGCGTCGGCGCGCCGACCGGCGCGGAGGCGATCCACGGCACCGTGAACGTCCGGTACGTGCCCGACGGCTGCCCGGAGAAGTTCTCCCGGGTGCCGATGCCGCGCCGCTCCACGTGCTTGTCGGGGTCGCGCGCGTCGAACCGGCCCTGGCGGAGGGAAGCCCGGGGGTCGGACAGGGTCAGCTGTACGTCGACGGTGTGGTCCCGGCCGTCGACGCGGACGGTGACGCGGTGGCCGCCGTTGGCCCGCAGGTAGGGCAGGTGGAGGGCCAGGTTCTCGCGGCCGAGCCGGTCCCGCACCTGGTCGCGCACCGACTCCGGCGGATCGTCGGGATCCAGGCCGAGCGCCTCGTACACCTGCCGGTGCAGCCCTTCGGTGACCTCCTCGGTGAACGGCTCCGGGTACACCAGCCCGACCTTGCCGTCCGGGACCGACCCGTAGGTGTTCACGTAACTCGACGGCAGCGGTGTCCGGGCCGGCGGGGTGGCCGTGGGTGCTTGTGAGGTGGGCCAGGTGGGGGGGTCGGTGGCGGGGAGGGGGGTGGTGTCGGGGTTGGTGGGGGTGTTGTGGGTGGGGTTGTTGTGGTTGGGGTTGGGGTTGTGGTTGTGGAGTGTGGTGTTGGTGTCGGTGGTGTTTTCGATGGTGGTGAGGTAGCGGAGGGGGATGGGGGTGGTGGGT
>NZ_JBVHEO010000033.1:0-7154 GCF_055562815.1 Streptomyces sp. NPDC016677
CCGATCCGATTTCCTCGGTGCTTTCCAGGTTCCCGCTTCCGCGTTTCCCTTTCCGGCGGTTCCGACTCTATCAGATCCTTTCGGGCCTGATTCCCAGTCAGAGGGGCTTGCCTTCCCGGCTGTTGGGCCGTTCCGACGTCTCAAACCTTAGCGGACCCGCTCCCTGTTGCCAAAATCGGAGTTCGGAATTGAATTCGAGCATGCCGAAATCGTTCCCGAGGGGAGGTCGTGCTGGTGGTGTGAGGTGCCGCTCGTGCGGCGAGAGTGCCACCGCAAAACCGTTACGGCGCTGCGGCAACCCGAAGAACCTTACGGATCGGGGAGGTGGCTGTCAAGCGTCCCCTGTCAAACGTTTTAGTCGAGGTCGCTGAGCCGGCCGCCGGCGTCCGGCTGGTCGTGCTCCACCCTGCGCAGGATGCGAGTGAGGACCTCGCCGAGGGCGGTGCGCTCGTCGGGGGAGAGGTCCTGGAGGAGGTCCTCCTCGAAGACCGAGGCGAGGCGCATGGCCTCCAGCCACTTCTCACGGCCGTCGGCCGTCAGTTCGACGATGACGCGGACCCGGTTGGACTCGTCGCGGTCCCTGGTGACGAGGCCCTCGGTGACCATGCGGTCGATGCGGTGGGTCATCGCGGCCGGGGTCAGGCCGAGCCGCTTGGCGAGGTCGCCGGGGCCCATCCGATAGGGGACGCCGGAGAGGACGAGGGCCTTGAGGACCTCGAAGTCGGCGTTGCTGACGCCCAGGTCGGCGGTCTGGCGGCCGTAGGCGACGTTCATGCGGCGGTTCAGGCGGGACAGCGCCGACACGATCTTCTCGACCTGGGGGTCGAGGTCCTGGAACTCGCGCTGGTAGGCGGCGATCTGTTCCTCGAGTGTCGGCTCGCCGGCAGCTGCTGTGTCGCCCATGGGTCGCAGTATGGCACGGCGGAGCTTTGCCTTGAAGTCCTTCGGAATATAGTCTTTAGGTTCGAAGTTTACTTTCGAAGTCTTCACTCCTAACTCGTGAGAGAGGTGAACGTGACCAGGGCGAGGGGCGCTGCGATGCGCCGGATCCATGTGGGCAACGCGCTCAGCGCGTTCGGGCTCGGTTTCACCGTCCCCTACCTGTACGTCTATGTGGCGCAGGTGCGGGGGCTCGGCTCCGTGACGGCGGGGCTGGTGCTCGCCGTGTTCGCCGTGGCCGCGCTGCTCGTGCTGCCGTTCGCCGGGCGGGCCATCGTCCGGCGGGGTCCGCTGCCCGTGCTGCTCGCCGCCCTGGTCGTGGCCGCCCTCGGCGCGCTGAGCCTGGGTGTGTCGGAGCAGGCGGCGACCGTGCTGCCGTCCGCCGCGCTGCTGGGGGCCGGGCAGGCCGTGATGCAGCCGGCGCTGGCGACGATGATCGTGGACTGCTCGACGGCCGATACCCGGTCGCGCGCGTTCGCCACGCAGTTCTTCCTGCAGAACCTCGGGCTCGGTATCGGCGGGCTGATCGGCGGGCATCTCGTCGACACCTCCAGCCCGGCCTCGTTCACCCTGCTGTTCGCTATCGAGGCGGCCATGTTCCTGGTGCTGGTTGCCGTGCTGGCCACGGTGCGGATGGAGCGGGCGCCCCGGGTCGCGGATGCGCCCGAGGGGGCCAAGGGAAGCTGGCGGCAGCTGCTGGGCAATCGGGCCATGGTGCAGTTGCTCGTACTGGGGTTCGTATTGTTCTTCGCCTGCTACGGGCAGTTCGAGTCGGGGCTGAGCGCGTACGGCGTGGAGGCGGCCGGGATCTCGACGTCCGCGCTGGGGACGGCGCTGGCGGCGAACACGCTGATGATCGTGGTCGCGCAGTTCGCGGTGCTGCGGTTCGTGGAACGGCGGAAGCGGTCGCGGGTGATCGCGTCCGTGGGGCTGATCTGGGCCGTGGCGTGGGCGATCGCCGGGTACGCCGGGCTGGGGCACGGCAGCCAGTCCATGGCGACGGCCGCGTTCATCTCGACGTACGCGCTGTTCGGGCTGGGTGAGTCGCTGTTGTCGCCGACGCTGGTGCCGCTCGTCGCGGATCTGGCGCCGGAGGGGATGGCGGGGCAGTACAACTCCGCTTTCGCCCTGGTGAAGCAGCTCGCGCTGGCGGTCGGGCCGGCGGTGGGCGGGCCGCTGGCGGCGGCGCTGCCCGGACCGTACATCGTGGTGTTCCTGCTGTTCTCGCTGGTGATGACCGTGCTGGCGGTGCGGATGGGGCGGTCGCTCACTCCGGTGCAGGACCGGCCGTGGCTGCTGCGGGCCAGCCGGGTGGTCCGGCAGGGCGGGGCGCCCGCCGAGTCGGAGGCGGCCGCCCGGGCGTAGGGCCGTCCGTCACGGGCGGGGCAGGGCGAACTCGCACCAGACCGCCTTGCCGCCGCCCGGAGTGCGCCGGCTGCCCCAGCCGGAGGCGATGGTCGCGACGATGGCGATGCCCCGGCCGGACTCGTCGGCCGGTTCCGCGCGACGCCGTCTGGGCAGGTGGTCGTCGCCGTCGGTGACCTCGATGATCAGACGGCGGTCGGTACGGCGCAGGCGCAGCCGCATGGGGGGCGTGCCGTGCTGGAGGGAGTTGGCGACCAGTTCGCTGGCCGCCAGGACACCGAGGTCGTGCAGGTCGGTGGGGAAGCGCCAGCTGGTCAGGACGCCGGAGGCGAAGGCACGCGCGCGTGGGGCGGCCTCGACGCCGCCGAGGAGTTCCAGCGCGGCGTTGCGGAAGAGGTCGTGTTCGGGGCCGGTGCGCGCCGGGTGCTGGAGGACCAGAACGGCGACGTCGTCGTCGTGTTCCGGGGTGACGCCGGCCGAGCGGACCAGGCGGTCGCAGATGACCTGGGGGGTGCCGCGGGCGCCGGCCAGGGCGCGCTCCAGGGCGGCGATGCCTTCGTCGAGGTCCTGGTTGCGGCGTTCGACCAGGCCGTCGGTGTAGAGGACGGCCGTGGAGCCGGGGGCGAGGGGGACGGAGCCCGAGGCGTGCACCCAGCCGCCGGTGCCGAGGGGCGGGCCGGTGGGTTCGTCGGCGCGGTGGACCGTGCCGGTCTCGTCGCGGACCAGGATCGGAAGGTGCCCCGCGGAGGCGTACACCAGGCGGCCCTCGTTGGGGTCGTGGATGGCGTACACGCAGGTGGCGATCTGGTTGGCGTCGATCTCGGCGGCGAGGCCGTCGAGGAGCTGGAGGATCTCGTGCGGGGGCAGGTCGAGGCGGGCGTAGGCCCTGACCGCCGTACGGAGCTGGCCCATGACGGCGGCGGCGCGGACGCCGCGGCCCATGACGTCGCCGATGACCAGGGCGGTGCGGCCGCCGCCGAGGGTGATCACGTCGTACCAGTCGCCGCCGACGGCGGCCTCGGTGCCGCCGGGGTGGTAGGTGGCGGCGATGCGGAGGTCGTCGGGCTGCTCCAGTTCCTGCGGGAGGAGGGAGCGCTGGAGGGTGACAGCGGTCTCGCGCTGGCTGCGTTCGCTGGCGCGCAGGCGCTCGGCGGCCTCGGCGTGGTCGGTGACGTCGGTGGCGAAGACCAGGACGCCGCTGTCCTCGCCCTCGGTGACGGGGGCGCAGGTGAAGGTGTAGGAGCGGCCGTCGGGGGCCTTGCGGCACTTGAGGGTGCGGGGCCGGTGGCTGCGCTGGACCTGGTCGAGGAGGGGGAAGAGGCCCAGTTCGGCCAGTTCGGGGAGGGCCTCTCTCGCCCGTTCGCCCAGAGGGCGTACGCCGAAGGCCGCCGTATAGGCGTCGTTGACGTAGGCGATGCGGTGGTCGGGGCCGTGCACCAGGGCGACGAGGGCCGGGACGCGGTCGAGGACGTCGCGGACGGGGAGGTCGTCGACGGCCGGTACGGGAGGGGGTTCGTCGGTCAGCTGTTCGGCGCGGGCGGCGGGCACGGAGGTCTCCGGCCGGCTCTCTCCCCGCCGGTCCGGGGAGACCGTGGTGTCGTTCCGCGCTGCCGCGCGGCGCTGCGTTCCGGGGAGCCGGGCGCTCCAGCGCGTGAAGTTCACGAATCCTTGCCTCGTGTAGTCGTCGGCGGCCGGCACCGGAACCGGCCGGGGTCCCGGGGGCCGCGCGGGGGGTGAGCGGCGGCCCGCCCGTGGTGGTGTGGACCAGTCTGGCAGGGTGCCGCCCGGCCCGGCATCCGTCAGACGTCGGGCCGGGCGGCGGAGTTCCTCGGTCCGGCCAGGACTACCCCTTCGGGTTCTCCGGGGGTTCTTGAGGAGGGATTCCCCCGGCAGCCAGTTCGAACTCCGCTCGCGGGTGTTCCAGTGAACCCAGCGAGACGATCTCTCTCTTGAAGAGACCGGAGAGTGTCCATTCGGCCAGCACGCGCGCCTTGCGGTTGACGGTGGGGACGCGGCTGAGGTGGTAGGCGCGGTGCAGGAACCAGGCCGGGTAACCCTTCACCCTGCGGCCGTGGACCTGGGCGACGCCCTGGTGGAAGCCGAGGGAGGCGACCGAGCCGGCGGACCTGTGGGCGTACGTCTCCAGGGGTTCGCCGCGCAGGGCGTGGGCGATGTTGTCGCCGAGCACCCTTGCCTGTCGGAGCGCGTGCTGCGCGTTGGGGGCGCATTCCCGGCCGGGTGCGCCGACGGTGACGTCGGGGACGGCGGCGGCGTCTCCGGCGGCCCACGCGTGCGTGACGCCCTCGACCGCCAGCTGGGGGGTGCATCTCAGCCGTCCGCGCTCGGTGCGGGGCAGGTCGGTGGCGGCGAGCACGGGGTGGGGTCTGACGCCGGCCGTCCAGACGACCGTACGGGTGGGGAAGCGGGAGCCGTCGCTGAGGACGGCGACGCGGCCGGCGCAGGACTCCAGGCGGGTGCCGAGCCGTACGTCGATGTTGCGGCGGCGCAGTTCGGTGACCGTGTGGCGGCCCAGTTCCTCGCCGACCTCCGGCAGGATCCGGTCGGTCGCCTCCACCAGGATCCACTTCATGTCGCCGGGGTCGACGTTGTGGTAGTAGCGCGCGGCGTAGCGGGCCATGTCCTCCAGTTCGCCGAGGGCCTCCACGCCCGCGTAGCCGCCGCCGACGAAGACGAAGGTGAGGGCGGCGTCGCGGAGTGCGGGGTCGCGGGTGGAGGAGGCGATGTCCATCTGCTCGATGACGTGGTTGCGCAGGCCGATGGCCTCTTCGAGGGTCTTGAAGCCGATGCCGTGGTCGGCGAGGCCGGGGACGGGCAGGGTGCGGGAGACGGAGCCGGGCGCGAGCACCAGCTCGTCGTAGCCGACCCGGTGCGCGCCGCGGCCCTCCTCCTCGGTGGCGAGGGTGGTGACGGCGGCGGTGCGGTGTGCGTGGTCGACGGACTCGGCCTCGCCGACGACGACCCGGCAGCGGCCGAGGACGCGGCGCAGGGGGACGACGACGTGCCGCGGGGAGATCGATCCGGCGGCGGCTTCGGGAAGGAACGGCTGGTACGTCATGTAGGGGGCGGGGGTGACGACGGTGATCTCGGCCTCGCCCCGCCGCAGTTCGCCCTTCAGCTTCCGCTGAAGTCGCAGGGCCGTGTACATCCCGACGTAGCCGCCGCCGACAACGAGAATGCGCGCGCGTTCCTTCACCCTCCCATGACGCACCCGGCGCTGGAGTTTGTCCACAGGCCCGGCAATTCGTATGACCGGTCGGCCACGGTGGGCAGGGTTGGCCGATTCGTCGCCGGCCGGGAAAGGAGAGCAGGTCAGCGGGTACGCGGTGGGGACGGGCAAGGGGGTCACGGGGGTCTTGTCGGGGCCGTACTCCGATCGGGGGGCGCTCCGTGCGGAACCTGCCCCTTCTGAATTGACTCCCACTCAACTATGTTCGTCCCGACGGAGTGTAGGGGGGATGCGCTCATCGGGCCCGCGACGGGCGGCCCGGACAGCGGCCTGTTCCGCACACGCTCCGGCTTCCGATGACGGGGAGTGTCTCCGGGGGGAGACGTCATTACCGGGGGATTGTCTATGCATGTTCAGAACTCTCATTGGCCGTCCGGCTCCGCTGTCGCCGCCGGCGGCACGATGAGCGCGACAACGGGTACGGCGGGTGGTGGACGCGGGGACGGCGCGCGGTCGGCGCCACTGCGCGTGGACGCTCAGCGCAATCTGGAACACGTGCTGCGCGCGGCACGTGAGGTGTTCGGCGAGCTGGGGTACGGCGCGCCGATGGAGGACGTGGCCCGGCGCGCGCGGGTCGGGGTCGGCACGGTGTACCGGCGGTTCCCCAGCAAGGACGTGCTGGTGCGCCGGATAGCCGAGGAGGAGACGACCCGGCTGACCGACCAGGCCCGGACGGCGCTGGGGCAGGAGGAGGAGCCGTGGTCGGCGCTCTCCCGGTTCCTGCGGACGTCGGTGGCGTCCGGCGCGGGCCGGCTGCTGCCGCCGCAGGTGCTGCGAGTGGGCGTGGCGGACGAGCATCCCGAAGACGGCCCCGCCGGCCCGGCCGGTGAACCCCGGGTGCCGCAGCAGCGGATCCAGCCGGGCTCCGGCGAGCTGCGGCTGGTGCCGGAGCAGTCCGCGGACGCGGGGGGCGCGTCCCTGGAGGACGACGCGGGCGCCGCGGCGCTGCTGGAGGTCGTCGGCCGGCTCGTGGACCGCGCCCGCGCGGCCGGTGAGCTGCGGCCGGACGTGTCGGTCTCCGACGTCCTGCTGGTCATCGCCACGGCGGCACCCTCACTGCCGGACGCGGCACAGCAGGCGGCGGCGTCGGCGCGGTTGCTCGACATCCTGCTGGAGGGGCTGCGGTCGCGGCCGGCGTAGCGCGCGGGTACCGACGGGTGCTCCTGGGGGCCTGAGCTGCCGGGGAGCACCCGCCGATGCCGATCGGTGCCTGGCCGTACCCGTCGGAGTGGTGTGCCGTACCCCTGTTTCTGGGGGCGGGGCCCGGCGTGGTGGACGCGGGGCCGCGCAAGTGATCAGCCCCCGCGTCCCGCGCGAGTGAGCGCGTGCCGCGTCCTGCGCGAGATACGCGGGGGGGGCGCATCCCGCGCGCGGCATGAGGCCGCACCCGCACAAGCCGTAGCCGTAGCCGTAGCCGTGCACAGGCTCTACCCGCGCCCGCACACAAGCCGTGGCCGTGGCCGTGCAGGCCATAGCCATACCCGCACCCGCGTACGGTGCGCAGGGGCCGGGGTGGGGGGTGTCCGCCCGCAGCGGTTGGCGCGTCAACCCGCCGCACCCCCGTAAGCGACCGATTCCGCGCCGTTCCGAGGACGGACACCCC
>NZ_JBVHEO010000034.1:0-4792 GCF_055562815.1 Streptomyces sp. NPDC016677
TGTCTGTTTGCTTCACTTTTTGCAGTGCTTTTTTCTCTGCTAAGGAGTCTAAATTCTCTTCAATATCTTTGTAGTAATAGCGAATTTTATCTTGTCCAATTTGCATATCAGCTTTCAGCTGCGTAACTTCTTTTTGAGTCTTTTCCAACTCTTTCTGCAGATTCTCTGCTTGTAGCTGATAAGCCACACCATTGGTCGCATAATCGACTAGGCTTTTGTAGTCTTGTTCCTTCATTCCAACAAGCCCTAGAACCTTTTTAGCTTCGATATTCGCAATCGATTTCGATTTATCATCAATCTCTTGAATATGCCCCATTGTCCGCTCATATTTCTCTTGGGCTTCCTTCTCCATGCTTTGAAACGTTTGAGCCTTATATTTAGCCGTCTCCACGTGTTTACGGCTCGACGAGACCCCTCTTTCCAAATTAAAGTCATTTTGCTTCAGGTACTGATTAAAATCGTCCTGAAGACTCACCAGTTGCTTTTTCTGGCCAAAGAAATCTTTAGCCGATAGTCGGCCATCCTCCGTTACTGGAACGAAGCCTACGTGCATGTGAGGGGTTTTCTCGTCATAGTGAACAGTCGCATAGATTAAATTCTTTTCACCGTATCGATCAGCAAGGAACTCATGAGCCGTTTCAAAATACCTTTTCTGCTCTTTGGGTGAAATTTTATCGAAGAATTCCTTGTCAGAGGTAATTAAGAATTCAGCCAGCTTAACTGCATCTTTACGGATCTTTTTTCCAGAGGTCACATTGTCCTCAATTACTTGGCTAATTTTCTCGTTGTAATCAATCTGCCTTTGACCGTTTATCAAGTCATAATTCAGATGAGAATCAGCTTTATTGATGTCGGGATTCGTTTCACTTTCCCTCTCTCTTTGGTTGTGAAATTGAATCCCTTTTATCCCATTTGATTTCATTTTCTGCATTCGGATAATGGAGTAACTCATGGGGTACGCACCCTTTCTGAAAATCGATAGATTAATAGAAAGTGTAACACACTACACTTTGCACGCAAAGTTTCATGTGGTCTGCGACGCTAAAAGCCAAACCTTGGGCTTTGCCCAAACCCACTGGGGAACTCTTCCCCAGACCCCCTTAATCGAACTCCCCAACCCCTCAATCCTTGAGGGGCTCCCTCGCCGGTAGGCAGCTCAAAAGGTGTTGCCTTTTGAGACACCAAGAGGGTCTTGGTGAAGTGAGTCTATCAACTCCTTATCCTCCCTTCGGTCCGGTACCGTTGACAGACGCCATACGGGCCTCTCTCGCCTTTGTAAGAGGTTGCCCCTAGTAAAAACCCTTAAAAAGCAAAAAAGACGCTTCTAGGGGTAGCGTCAGGGAAATGCGGATTTACAACGGTAAGCATTTGATACAAGTCTTATGAGACAGTCAGAAGTCATTTAAAACGCTAATTTCATTATGTCTCAATAAACTCTACTCTATTGGAATTGTGAAGTGATACACTTAAACTAACGTACGCAGGTTTGTTGAATAAGGACTTCAAAAAATACCCTTAATTAAGCTAAAAAGTCCTTCTCTTTATTAAGAAGGACTTTTTTATGTGTTATTCCATTGTCTCATTCATTGTAATAGTTTCGCTTGCTTCATGACCAGATTCTCCATGTCCTGGTCCAAACAAATTCAATATTACAACTCCTACAAGAATCAGTGTTATTCCTGCAATGCTAGCCATGTTAAGTTTTTCCTTCCAAACTAAAACTGAAATTACTGTAGTCAAAACAAGTCCTAAACCTGCCCATAATGCATATGCAGTGTTTAAGGGGATTGTTTTTAGCGACAAGGATAAAAAGAAAAAACAACCAACGAAAGCTATTATTACCCCTATTGTAGGATAGAGTTTTGAAAAGCCTTCAGATGCTTTTAATAGGGAAGAGCCAATAATCTCCCCCACTATTGCAAGTGCTAAATATAGATATGACATTATTCGTCCTCCTGAATCATGTTTATTAGTTCATCAAAAACTTGTGTTTTTAGTTCTTCATTTAATGGTGCCATTCCAAATATTTCTGAAAACCAAAGACCATCTATGGATAATCTTGTAATTGTTATTTTGACAGGATCAATTCCATCAGTTATTAACTTTGTATGCAAAATATCGTATCTCTGCCGGAATTCATCTAATAAATCTGGATTAATAAACATAGCAGCCATTAGTGCGGAATTTAGATTATTGTTTTCTAAATCGGAAAATGTAGATTTAAGATAAGCCCTATTCCATTTTCCTATTGCGTTATCATCGTCGTTATTAACTAACGTATTAATGCATTCGAAATAATTATTTGTCCAATCTTCCACCATTCCTTTAATTAATGCTTCCTTGCTAGGAAAATGGTATAATAATCCACCTTTACTCACGCCAGCTCTTTGGGCGACTGCCTCTAATGTGAGTTTGACAACTCCTTCTTCTTTTACAATTTCAGATGCAGCAATCAATATATTTTTTTTCTTATTAGCATGCTTTGAAATAGACATAATAACCTCCATAACTTAGATACATATAATATACCTTCTGGACGGTTTTTTTGTCAATCGAATTAAAGCTCTTATTTAATATCACTCTTTCACATAAAAATAATCCAATAAATTAATCTAAAGATTGTGAAGAAATGTACTTAAAGTAAAGGGAGCTTTAGTTCAACAGTCGATTTCTTAAAATCGGCTTTATTTATGGGTGAAAATTACATTACCGTTGTAAATCCGCATTTTCAGGACTCTACCCCTTCTAGAGCGCCTCTCATTGTTTTAGCGATTAATTATTATTCCCCTTATTATTTTTTTGAAAATGTTCTTTGTAATATAAATAATCAACTTTATGTTTTGTGGACATTAATTGAGTCGCTAATATTGCGGTGTAAATTGTCGTCAATCCTAGTGCTACTACGGCTAATAAATTTAAATTACTTTTATTAATGCTACTGTTACTATTCATGAAAGCTCAACTCCCTTCTTTAAAATTAGATTTCTAAATATCAAAGATTTTTATTCGAACACCATCAATTCTCCCCTTGTTTTAGGGTGGAGGCTGGCAAGGGGGTTTGGGGGAAGCCCCCATATTGCGTAGATCCATAAGGCAAAAGAGAAAATTTATGAACGGAAGCTCTGGCGGTTTTGGCGGTATAATGGCTCGAGCAAGCCGATTTCCTGAATTCCTCGTTTTAGGTACGTCGGCTTGGCGAAAGTACAGCACCGCCAAAATTTCGGAATGCAAGGAGAAAAGGGTGGAGATTTTTCGGTGGTCTGTCCGAAAAATACTACCCGAACCTTGCGTGGAGAAAAGCCCTTTAGGAGATATAGAAGGGAACACAGAAAAAATGTTGATATATCAATGTTTTAGTTAAGGTAATGTGTCATAGCTTGTGACACGTATATGTGTCATAGCTTGTGACACATAGTTGAATTAAGATGTGTCATTTTTTGCTTGACTATAGTTCATTTTTGACCTATGATGTGTCATAAATTATACATATAGGTATCACAGCTGATGATACATAACAAGGGAGAGAAGGATTCTATGCCAGCAGAGGTGCGTAAATTGGACGAGCAGAGAAAAATTAATGTTGAGTTAACCCCTGAACAACTTCAAATGCTTCAAAGACTTATTGATCTTGAACAGCAAGAAAACAAAGACAAAGAGCAATTTGAAGAGAAAAAGAAAAATCATAATTTCATCCAGCTTTATCGTGACAACATGCCAGAATTAAGATGGTTAATGGCAAATCATAACTTCGCAAGTTCTTTATTATTTTTTATCTTGGAACACATGGATAACAGAAATGCTTTAGCTTGTTCTTATGCAGTTTTTGAAGATTATTTTGGCAAATCAAGGTCAACAGTTTACAGAGCAGTAAAGCTTTTAGAGGAGAATGGATTTTTAAATGTTTTAAAAATGGGAACATCAAACGTCTATGTAGTGAACGAAGACCTTGCTTGGACAGATGGCAATGACAAAAAGAAATTTGCTAAATACGATGGTAAAATCCTTGTCAGCAAAAAGGAAAACAAGGACTTTGAATACAAAAGCCAATTTGATAAATTTAAAGCCCTTAGAGAACGTGAAAACTTAAAATAAAGCGAGTAGATAACTACTCGCCTTTCTTTATTTCAAGAGCATATTTGCCCTCATTTGAATCTTGGTCAACACTTGTAAAAACACCAATATCTTTTATTGGAATAAGAGTTCCAGAACCTAAATGAGGTCTCTTTCTATCCCTCATAAAAAGCATTAATTCTCCCTCTTGGTCTAGTTTCTCCAACTTCTCAACCAATTGTTTCACCTTCATCAGCGTTCCATCTCCATCCCTTTTTGCCTTTGTGGCTTCTCCATTTTTTCTAAAGAGTCCTGGACTAATTTATCTTGCCTATCATCCAGGAACTTGATTGTACTTCGGTCTACATCATTCATCCTCAAGAACGTTTTTACTCGGTCAAGTTGAGCGTGTAAAACTTTGCCCACCCTCTCTTTAAAAACAGAAAACTCCTTGCTGATCTGCACGAGTTTTCCCTTCAATTTTCCGTTCTCTAATTTCAATTCCCGATTCTCATTTTGGTAAGACCGGTTCTCAATTTTTAGAGTGTCCACCTGTTGTTTTAACTCCTTTTTCTCCTTCAACTGGTCATTATATTTATTAACGAGTCCATTGTACTTTTCTATCAAGTCTCCATAGTTCTTTACAATGTCTGTTTGCTTCACTTTTTGCAGTGCTTTTTTCTCTGCTAAGGAGTCTAAATTCTCTTCAATATCTTTGTAGTAATAGCGAATTTTATCTTGT
>NZ_JBVHEO010000035.1:0-2941 GCF_055562815.1 Streptomyces sp. NPDC016677
TTTTAGTTAAGTCCTCGATCTATTAGTATTTGTCAGCTCCACGTGTCACCACGCTTCCACCTCAAACCTATCAACCTGATCATCTTTCAGGGATCTTACTAGCTTACGCTATGGGAAATCTCATCTCGAGGGGGGCTTCATGCTTAGATGCTTTCAGCACTTATCCCTTCCGCACATAGCTACCCAGCTATGCCTTTGGCAAGACAACTGGTACACCAGCGGTGCGTCCATCCCGGTCCTCTCGTACTAAGGACAGCTCCTCTCAAATTTCCTACGCCCACGACGGATAGGGACCGAACTGTCTCACGACGTTCTGAACCCAGCTCGCGTACCGCTTTAATGGGCGAACAGCCCAACCCTTGGGACCGACTACAGCCCCAGGATGCGATGAGCCGACATCGAGGTGCCAAACCTCCCCGTCGATGTGGACTCTTGGGGGAGATAAGCCTGTTATCCCCGGGGTAGCTTTTATCCGTTGAGCGATGGCCCTTCCATGCGGAACCACCGGATCACTAAGCCCGACTTTCGTCCCTGCTCGACTTGTAGGTCTCGCAGTCAAGCTCCCTTGTGCCTTTACACTCTACGAATGATTTCCAACCATTCTGAGGGAACCTTTGGGCGCCTCCGTTACTTTTTAGGAGGCGACCGCCCCAGTCAAACTGCCCACCTGACACTGTCTCCCACCCCGATAAGGGGTGCGGGTTAGAATGTCAATACAGCCAGGGTAGTATCCCACCAATGCCTCCACCGAAGCTGGCGCTCCGGCTTCCAAGGCTCCTACCTATCCTGTACAAGCTGTACCAAAATTCAATATCAGGCTACAGTAAAGCTCCACGGGGTCTTTCCGTCCTGTCGCGGGTAACCTGCATCTTCACAGGTACTATAATTTCACCGAGTCTCTCGTTGAGACAGTGCCCAGATCGTTACACCTTTCGTGCGGGTCGGAACTTACCCGACAAGGAATTTCGCTACCTTAGGACCGTTATAGTTACGGCCGCCGTTTACTGGGGCTTCAATTCAGAGCTTCGCGCGAACGCTAACCCCTCCTCTTAACCTTCCAGCACCGGGCAGGTGTCAGCCCCTATACTTCGCCTTACGGCTTCGCAGAGACCTGTGTTTTTGCTAAACAGTCGCCTGGGCCTATTCACTGCGGCTCTCTCGGGCTTGCACCCAAAAGAGCACCCCTTCTCCCGAAGTTACGGGGTCATTTTGCCGAGTTCCTTAACGAGAGTTCTCTCGCTCACCTTAGGATTCTCTCCTCGCCTACCTGTGTCGGTTTGCGGTACGGGCACCTTGAATCTCGCTAGAGGCTTTTCTTGGCAGTGTGGAATCAGGAACTTCGGTACTATATTTCCCTCGCCGTCACAGCTCCGCCTTCACGGTAATGGGATTTGCCTCATTACCAGCCTAACTGCTTGGACGTGCTAATCCAACAGCACGCTTACCCTATCCTCCTGCGTCCCCCCATCGCTCAAACGATTCATAAGGTGGTACAGGAATATCAACCTGTTGTCCATCGCCTACGCTCTTCAGCCTCGGCTTAGGTCCCGACTAACCCTGAGTGGACGAGCCTTCCTCAGGAAACCTTAGGCATTCGGTGGATGAGATTCTCACTCATCTTTCGCTACTCATACCGGCATTCTCACTTCTAAGCGCTCCACCAGTCCTTACGGTCTAGCTTCAACGCCCTTAGAACGCTCTCCTACCACTGACATCATAGATGTCAATCCACAGCTTCGGTGATACGTTTAGCCCCGGTACATTTTCGGCGCAGAGTCACTCGACCAGTGAGCTATTACGCACTCTTTAAATGGTGGCTGCTTCTAAGCCAACATCCTGGTTGTCTAAGCAACTCCACATCCTTTTCCACTTAACGTATACTTTGGGACCTTAGCTGGTGGTCTGGGCTGTTTCCCTCTTGACTACGGATCTTATCACTCGCAGTCTGACTCCCAAGGATAAGTATTTGGCATTCGGAGTTTGTCTGAATTCGGTAACCCGATGGGGGCCCCTAGTCCAAACAGTGCTCTACCTCCAATACTCTTACCTTGAGGCTAGCCCTAAAGCTATTTCGGAGAGAACCAGCTATCTCCAAGTTCGATTGGAATTTCTCCGCTACCCACACCTCATCCCCGCACTTTTCAACGTGCGTGGGTTCGGGCCTCCATCCAGTGTTACCTGGACTTCACCCTGGACATGGGTAGATCACCTGGTTTCGGGTCTACGACCACATACTCTATCGCCCTATTCAGACTCGCTTTCGCTGCGGCTCCGTCTCTTCAACTTAACCTTGCATGTAATCGTAACTCGCCGGTTCATTCTACAAAAGGCACGCTATCACCCATTAATGGGCTCTAACTACTTGTAGGCACACGGTTTCAGGATCTATTTCACTCCCCTTCCGGGGTGCTTTTCACCTTTCCCTCACGGTACTGGTTCACTATCGGTCACTAGGGAGTATTTAGCCTTGGGAGATGGTCCTCCCTGCTTCCGACGGGATTTCTCGTGTCCCGCCGTACTCAGGATCCACTCAGGAGGGAACGAAGTTTCGACTACAGGGTTTTTACCTTCTGTGACTGGCCTTTCCAGACCTATTCATCTACCCCGTTCCTTTGTAACTCCATGTAGAGTGTCCTACAACCCCAAGAGGCAAGCCTCTTGGTTTGGGCTAATCCCGTTTCGCTCGCCGCTACTAAGGGAATCGCGTTTGCTTTCTCTTCCTCCGGGTACTTAGATGTTTCAGTTCCCCGGGTCTGCCTTCAGTTACTCTATGTATTCAAGTAACGATACTATCCCATTACGGATAGTGGGTTTCCCCATTCGGAAATCTCCGGATCAAAGCTTACTTACAGCTCCCCGAAGCATATCGGTGTTAGTCCCGTCCTTCATCGGCTCCTAGTGCCAAGGCATCCACCGTGCGCCCTTTCTAACTTAACTTGTT
>NZ_JBVHEO010000036.1:0-3239 GCF_055562815.1 Streptomyces sp. NPDC016677
CCCGACGCTGCCACTACCGACGAAGGACCAGCCCAGGCAACGATTTCTCACTGGAGTACTAGCCGGTGCAGTGGCAGGGGCATTGCACGATGGGGATTGGTCCGGTTCGCCGGTCTCGTGAGTGACGTGGCGTCATGTCCGTTGTGGGGCGAGGGGCCCGGGAGAGCAGAGCAGGCACGGGGCTGGTGATCACGTGGTTGTCGAGACCCATGAGAACCGAGCGAGACCATGCCTGCCCGAATATCATCGCCCATTCCTTCCGTGCTGGAGCAAGTGGGCTCCCCGACTGATCCCCTCACCTCAAGCGACGTCGCTGACCTGCGGCGTTTCCTGATCCTGGTCGCCGATCCCCGCGATGCGCGAGGACTGCGGTATCCGGCCCTCGCGTTGCTGTGCGCAGCCGTCTCGGCGGTGCTGACCGGGGCTCGTTCGCTCATCGCGATCAGCGAGTGGATCACGGATGCCCCGCAGCATGTGCTGGGCGTCCTCGGCTTCGCCGCCGATCCCCTTACCGGTCTGCGGCCAGTGCCGCACGCTGCGACCGTGCGGCGCCTGCTGCAGCGTGTGGACGGTGACGCGCTGGACGCGGCGATCAGCGCGTATCTGCGGGCCAGAAGGCCGCTCCCGGTCGAGCCGGAGGCGGAGAAGGGGCCGGTGCGACGAGTGGTCGCGGTCGACGGCAAGGTGGTCCGCGGATCGAGAACCCGGGCGGGCGCGGCGATCCAGCTGCTGGCGGCGATGGACCACCACGGCGTGGTCCTGGCCCAGCGGCAGGTCGCTTCCAAGAGCAACGAGATCCCCTCCTTCGCGCCGTTGCTGGACGGTCTCGAACTGGAGAACACGGTGGTGACCGCCGACGCCCTGCACGACCACGGGGCCTATCTGACCAGTCGCGGCGCGCACTACGTGGCCGTCGTGAAGAAGAACCATCCGGGCCTGTATGCCCAGGTCAGGAAGCTGCCCTGGCGGGACATCCCGCTCGGGCACCGCACCCGCGACCACGCCCACCACCGCGACGAGATCCGCCGGCTCAAGGCCGCCGCGTTCAGCCACCTCGACTACCCCGGCGCCCGCCAGGCGATCCAAGTCCTGCGGTGGCGACGCGACTTGGGCACCAGGAAGCTGACCATCGAGCGCGTCTACATCACCAGCCTGAGCATCTTCGACGCCACCTGCACCGAGCTCGCCACCTGGATCAGAGGCCACTGGGGCATCGAGAACCTCCTGCACCACGTGCGCGACCGCACGTTCCGCGAGGACGACTCCAAGGTCCGCACCGGCACCCTGCCCCGCGCCATGGCCTCCCTGCGCAACCTTGCCATCAGCGTCTTCCGCCAGGACGGCCAGACCAACATCGCCGCCGCCCTCCGCCACACCGGCCGCGACTACCACCGGCCCCTACGAACCCTCGGTCTCACATGACGAACCCAGACAGATCTCGATCATGCAATGACCCTGGGTGCAGTGGGCACGAAAACGGTCCACCGACTCCGTCGGCGGACCGTCATGAAACTTCGAGCCTAAACGCCAAGCTCAGCCGGTGTTGGGGATGATGTTGCTACTATTGGCGGTGTCGACATAGTTTTGAACTTCATCGATCGCGGCGTAGACCGCTGTGGTGTCCATTCCGTCCTCGTAGGCGTCCAGAAGCATGTCATACACGCTGTTCACTCCGGTGACCGCGGCGTCGCAGTACAGCTGGGTCGTGATGTATTTACCGGGACTGCGGGTGTCCCATTTCGTGTCCGAAACTCTGACGCTGACGCTGACGCCGTAGTCGAGCCGGTCGACGGGGAGATACATGTCCGCCATGAGTTCGTACACCCGCCGCAGCATGTAGACGGCATTCTTCACTGGATTGTCGAACGACTGATGCAGTCTATTAGCGGTCGGAGTGAGGATCGTAAGGTTTGCGGCATCCCTGCCGGTCCCACCGAAATCGGCGTTCAGCAGATGACCCGCCTTGAAGGCGATTGAGTAGACTCTCCTGGCTTTGTTGATCGAGGAGGGGAGGTTGGAGTTCGCGTCGGTTCCCATGCCGAAGTACCCGTTCGGGCCGAGCGTCGCCGTGGACCATTCGCCGCCCCTCTTGGCTTTGGTCATGGTGTAGCTGGGGCGCACGATATAAGCTGGCAGGTTGTCGACGTTCACCCGGCGCCGTCGTACGGGTCGGGGGGAGCCGTACCGCTGGACGACGGACAGCGGATCCGCCCTCAGGGCGCCGCTCGCGCGGGCACTGCGCTGCACGGCGGGGGCTGCGGGGCCTGCGCCCCGTACGGCCGCCCGCTGCGCGAGGACGGACGGGGCTTGCGCCGCGCCTGCCGCGAAGGCCGCTCCGTCGGCCTCGGCAGTCCGCTCGGAATCCTGCCCCGGGTCGGTCACGGTCACTCCGGCACCGTTTTTCTGACCCGTCTCACGGTCTCCCCGGAGGTTCTTGTCGACATGGCCGAGTTCGTGGCCGATGATGTCCTTGCGCCCCAGGGCCGTCGGGCCCATGAAGACGTGCGTGCCGACCGTCATGGCGTGGGCACCCATCGCCGCGACCGCGCGCTGAGCCGTCGGATCGTCGTGAAGGCGGGTTGCGGACAGCGCGTTGTTGTCGTAGAACGCCGACGCCTCACCCAGGAGGGACCGCGGCAGCTCACGGCTCGGACCCGCCATGGCCGCCTCCAGCAGTTGGCGCTGGTCGGCGGGACCGCCCTCCTCCACGCCGGTGTGCCCGTACGTGGGTTCGTGTGCGTGGTCGGCTGTCCCGACGGCACGCGCCACTGCGGCGTTCCCGGCCAGGCGCTGGAGGTTCAGCATCCGCTGGGCGGTCATATTGAGCAGCGGACTCGCGGCGCGGTCTGCTTCCGACTCGTTTAACCGACGCTCCCGCCGTGCGTGCGTGTGAATGATGAGGCTCCTTTGAGACAACAGGAGGATTACTCCATCTGATCCTTCAGGATCACCGCTACACCCCGGTGCACCGACAGGTCTGAAGGGGCAGAGCCAGGGGCACATCCCCCGACCCGTCGGTGCTACGTCCGCCGTTGCCGCGCCTGGTACCACGTCGTCTTGCGTGCGGCGGGTGGCCTGCCACGCCGGGGTACCGACGCCGCATCGGGCCGGGCCCCCGGTTACGGAGCAGCAGTTGTCCGTGGACCCCCTGGCCCGACGGGGAGCAGAAAATTTCCACTAGTACTCCAGTGAGAAATCGTTGCCTGAGCTGGTCCTTCGTCGGTAGTGGCAGCGTCGGA
>NZ_JBVHEO010000037.1:0-1956 GCF_055562815.1 Streptomyces sp. NPDC016677
ACAATTACTTGTTAGTATCTTATACGACGAGGATCTACGTTCTAATACTTTAATATGTAAAAAAATAAATAAAGATCAACAAGAAGAAATAAAAAGTACTTGGAGTTAGTGTAGTTTCATGGACACAATCGACGAACTCATTTTAAAGGTATCGACCTTTTCTAAGAAATTTTTGATGATAACGTTCTTCAAGCCACGAATCATAAGATGGCCGGTGGAAATGTTCTTCTCACAGACTCTACCCACTTGGAAGCCAAGCGCCAATAAACATAAATTTACTCGTCAAGAAGTAGAAGTGGAAACTAGAGAATATGTAGATGAACTCAACCGAACAATTGAAAAAGACCGAAAGTCACATGGGAAAAAGCTTTAAAAGATAGAGAGGAGGTAACAGAAAACTAGGCAAATTTGTAAAAGTACCACAGACCCTAATTTTGGCATTATGTCTAGAGATAACAAACAGGAAACTTTCTGTTATCTCGATTATTGCACGACGGCAATGAAATACAATAGTTTTACAGATGCCTTTGTCATGCCTTGAAAATACTTCATTTGAAAGCTTTAAAGCCTTTCGAACAGTGTAAGAGCTTCATTATACTTAATTTGTATCTTAGTTCCCGGTGGGGGATGTTCTCCTATCATGTATCGCCAGAAAGAATTTACTCTCTGGCATTCTTTTTTTTACTTTTTTCAAAGTTGTTCAATTTCTAATTTGTTATATTTGTACGGATGAATTTCATCACAGATGAGAATAGAAGGTGAAAAAATCCTCGTTTTTTGAATATCCTATTTGATTAGCGTTTGTTTTATTTTTTCGAGGATAGAAATGTCGAGTGAAACAGATATTTGGAAGGAAAAATCCTTTTAACTTGTTAGTACAAATGTTGAGTGATGTTGACGTATGTACGTATGAATAATATACTTAAATTGTTAATAATCTCAAAAAGAGTTGGAGGTACCTTTTTTTTACAAGATTTTTTAATAGCAGACAGAGGAGGATTTATTTGAAAACAACCAATTAGACCTGAAATAAGCAATTTATAATAAAAACAATATCACTAGGATTAGAATAGGAACAACAAAAATCAGAGTTCCTTTTTGTCCTCAAAAAGCTAAGTTGGAAATGTTAGAGAAGGAACTTTCATCTGCATATCCTTAAATTGATCTGGTAATAACACCAAACGGAATTTCTGTTTCCTGCGAACAACCGCTCTAACACATTTTTTCTCTTTCTAGGATTTTTGAATTTTTCAGGCAATAGGTCAAGAGGTTGTAACGAGTAAATTATTCAATTGATGAATTAAAAAATGGAAGCGGAACCAATCAGTGTCTATTTCGCTTAGCTGGTAAACTATAAAATTATTAAACGAATGAAAAGAGGTTACTAAGATAGAACAGGAAAATAGTATTTTGGTTTGTCGTAGGTTCAAAGTATCTTTATAGTGAATAAGCTTTAATGGAAATTAAAGCAAACGTTCAAGGTATGACAGATACCAAAAATGAAAGCGGTTATCTAACTTACCCGCAAGTATCGCAAGATTTAGCTATAAGTGCAGATAGAGTTAAAAGCATCAGGATAGAGGTAACCTATCTTGACGAAATAGCTAGTATCATCACTTTTATGATACATTCTCATCTTTTAAAATGTGGATTTGGAAAATAAATTTATTAAACTATTGTATCATTTAGAGACACACAATGTAAGGGATTTACCCCTTGTTCAAGAATTGATATGGACTTCTATGAACCTGAATCATTCCGCTAGTGATGACCGTGAATATGGTTTTACCATTGCCCAGTTGTAAAAAAAAAAGAAAATAATATAGGAAATCGAGAGCGTCCTGCAGTACACAAACAAATTATAGAGTGGATGAAAATTTCAGCTATATAACGAAATCCTCAATATCATGGTTGCTCGTTTTGGTAATAACATGTTTAATTTTGGTGAGTCTGAGG
>NZ_JBVHEO010000038.1:0-1796 GCF_055562815.1 Streptomyces sp. NPDC016677
TACACTGCTGTAATTGAGTTTCAGAAACGAGGGGCTATACATTATCACCTATTGGTCTATAACCTTCCTTACACGCCTGTAGACGTTCTATCGGACATCTGGGGTCATGGGTTTGTTAAAATAAATAAAATAGACCACGTGGACAATGTAGGGGCTTATATAACGAAATATATGATAAAGGATAATATTGACGAAAGATTACTTGGAGAGAAGTCTTATTTTTCGAGTAGAGGGTTAAAGAAGCCTGAAGAGTATATTTTGACGGAAAAAGAAAAAGAGACTCTGCTAAAGTCTCATGACGAATATATAACATATTCCAAAAACTATGAAAATGAATATCTAGGCAATATTCATAAGATACAAATTAACTTAAATCGCAAAAGTTAACAGCGCTATTTTAACACATAGAAAATAAAAATACTATGACTTTACCGTTTTCTAATAGCGGGTAAAGTGTTCAAACTTTGACAATGGGACTCCTATAATGGGGTCCTTATTTAATTTCCTTGAAAATATAAAATCCGCCCTTTTGCGTGTGGGTGGGGTGACTCCAGTTGGGGCCCCCGACACCGCAAGGCGGATTTATTTTATTTATAAAAGACCGAGAGAAATAACACTAACCATTATGGTATTGACATGATACCACTTTGATACTATAATGATACCATAAGGAGGTGAAGTTATTGGGAAAAGCGGTTTTTTCTCTAAGGCTTACTGAAGACCTACACGAATGGTTAAAAAAAGAAGCTGAAAAGAGAGGTATGTCGGTCAACGCTTTGATTTCATACATACTGAGCGAATATAAAGACGATAAAGAGTTTTAACGGAGTAGTTCTACGTAGTGAAAGCGTAGCGGTTCCTTTACTTGGAAAGGCGACTCTGATAACCTAGTTCGGTTTGCCACATTAAAGATTTCTAGAAGGTGGCGACGGTGGCAAGTAATCTGGGTCGCAAAGGTTCCGAGTCAAGGATTCATGGAGTAGATCTACGCAGTGGTGATGGTGAAGCGCAACTAAAAAAACAAGAAAAGAGGACGAGCACATGTTTAATATTTCTTATTACAAAACCGAAGACACAAAAGTAATGGTGGTTACATTACACGCACTAAAACAAACTATCATTTTGCAACCAGGATTCTTTTATAAAATTTCAGGAGTTGATAGAAAAGTAATAACCGGCTGCGGCGAATTTAGTGGTACAATTCTAGTAGATTTAGGATTTATATTTCCGTTTAAATCTGATAGAAAAATAGGTTAATATTTAATCGCTATTTCTGTTTCTTACTTAACTTGATTATAGCGATTAATAAGCAGAAAAATTTAGACAAGGAAGAGAGGTATTTTATAATTGAGGTATCGTCACAAACTAATAAAAAGTGGCGGTGTATGGGAATTATTGAGCTACGAGAAAGAGGTAGCAACAGGTAAAGATGCAGTTCGTGAAAATGCTGGTAGGAAAAAACAGTCTGATCATGATTGGATAAATGATGCTGAAACAAAGATGAAGAACAGGTCTGATGTGTTATATCGTGCAAGGAAGCAAGTGTTTAACCAAGCAAATGCCAATGCAAATGCGTGGAACGAGCAACCGAAATTTTTCACACTTACATATGCTGAAAACATGCAGGACATAAAACAATCTAACTATAACTTCAAAAAGTTTATCCAAAGGCTGAATTACACTTTAAAAATAAAACTAAAATACACTGCTGTAATTGAGTTTCAGAAACGAGGGGCTATACATTATCACCTATTGGTCTATAACCTTCCTTACACGCCTGTAGACGTTCTATCGGA
>NZ_JBVHEO010000039.1:0-1586 GCF_055562815.1 Streptomyces sp. NPDC016677
ATTGTTATTATCAGATGGCTATGAATTCTTTTCCAATGCATTATATAGTTCATCAATGACTTTTGTATCAATGTAGTCAAAATCACTTTTAAGCTTTATAGCAACTGTTGTATAGGCAATAGCCATACCTTCGTAAAAACGTTGGCTTTCTAATAAAGTACAACTTTTTGACTTTTCTTCACATAACGAGCTAAGTTGTTCTAATTCTAATATTATCTCTTCCAACTTAGCACCGGTAATAAATTCTTCTTGAGAATCTTCACTCATTTTTTTCACCACCTTTTATTAAGACATTTGTATACAATAATTATTCAATTTATTCTATAATAATGTGCCATTGGATTATTTCCTTCCTTTATCAGGTTCCTCTTTTTAGCTCCCCCTCGTACCTTTGTGCCGATGCTAGTTGAATTAAAGTTGACTAGTGGAAATTAATTTTAATGGACAATTCAGTACAGCTTAATTATGCCTACTAAGAAGTTCGGAGAATACTAGGTAATGTTGACAATCCATAATGCCTCCAGCAAGTGAAAGGGAAATATCAATTGTTGAGGAGAAGATGAAGGTTAAATTACCCAATTCCTATAAGGATTTACTGAGAGATAATAATGGTCTGTCTGTTGATGGTAGAATATTAATCTATGGCACACAAGATATAATGGAGAGAAATGAAACTTGGGAAACACAAGAAAATGCACAGGGTTATATTGCTATTGGTGACGATGTAGGTGGGAAAGTTTTTCTTATGCACCAAGGTGATAATGAGACCATGGTTTTAATAGTTCCTGGTGGGGATAAGGTTCACGAACATGCCCATTTGCTTACTTCAGATTTTACTCAATGGGTTCAAAGAGGATTCTTAATTAATTTAGATGAAACTGAAGATGATGTCAACTGGTCTAAAAATTGTGAAGTAGTTTTAATAGACACTATTGATGGTGGATTAAAGGATTTAATAAAAATGAAAAGATACTTAAGGCTATATATTGCAGCAGCCGACTTACTAAAGGGTTCAAAGAACCTCCCTTTTATAATAGTAAAGGGATTTCCATATGGATTAGCAAACAAATTAGTTGGAAAAGTGGAGAATATTAAAATAAATCTTAGGGTTATGAAATAAAACTCCTTATTCATTATGAACTTATTAATACTATAGCTGAAAGCTCTGAACTAACAAAAAAAGAGTCAACTAAAGTAGTTGACTCTGAAATGGAAACAATCAAAACAGGAATGAAAAATGGTGAAAAAGTAAAAATCTTAGGGTTTAGTGCTTTTTCTGTCAGTGAACGTGTGTCTAGAAAGGGACGAAACCCTCAAACAAGTGAGGAAATTGAAATTGCAGCAAGTAAAGCACCTTTTAAAGCAGGAAAAAATTTGAAAGATGCTATAAAAGTATAAGAAGTTTAATATGGTAGGGGATCAATCCTCTACCTCTTTTTATATGCCTTTTAGGTTCTTTTTTTGGATTAATTTTAGACAGTAGGCTCAAAATCAATAACCTATATATTTGTATAAATCCGGGGTATGTTATTTAACGATTATATAATTTTTGTATTAACCGTTTATGGATTTAGACGTTTTTTTGT
>NZ_JBVHEO010000040.1:0-1582 GCF_055562815.1 Streptomyces sp. NPDC016677
CGTTCTCGTTTTGTCATAATTGCATCTTCTGATCAGTTTTAGGTCAAGTGAACATGAGCTTATTTTTCTGTCCAGATAAGTGTAGACAATCCATATAAAAATTACTTTAGGAACGAAACAGGGTGCGCCTTTTAATGGCACACCCCTTAATGAGGAGGTTTTATGAGAGTACGGATGCCCCACTACTCTTAGACAGAAGGGTTTGTGACTTCCACATCACATTAATAGAGTATGCATTGTGAAATAATAATGCACGGCTATTGTCCATTTAGCAATGGTGTTTATTTAAAAAAGTATGTATAAGAAGTTATACTAGCTATAAATAGGATTTATTTTTTTCAATTCATCTTTTACTTCCTTTCTGAGTAGTACTTTTTAAATTACTGTTATATCTCTTAATGAAATTATCATTAGAAAGTGGTGTTGTGATGAATTGCATGTTTATATAACTGTACAAAATTGAAAAAAGTATAAAGTATTAAAATAATTAGTGAATATGAATGGTTTCTTAAAAAAGTAAATGCACTAACTGAGCTATACCCCAACGATAGTGCCGATTACCAAAGAATGAAAAGTATGGAGGTAAGGCCTTACTCTGCGAGTAAGGCCTATTTATTTTTATAGATTTTTTTGTTTTTCTATTAATTGTTGAAGTGTTCGTTTTTCTTTTATGGAGAGATTGTCCAGTTTATTTAAAAGTAATTTTTTTGCGTAATCATAAACTTCTATATCCATTTCGTTATATTTTTCAATGAGCCTTAAGGTTTCTTCAGGTAATACTTCTTTTGTTAATCTAGATTTAGTCATATTCATTTTTCTATATTGTATATTGTGCCATTTGAAAGTTTTTTTAAACAAATATAGTGACTCATTAAACAATTCTGTTATTCCGACCATATCAAATGACATTATTCTTTCTTTTGCTATATTCACATCTGGATTTATGGGGTATCCACACAGAAGAGTAGTTTGATTATTTTGTGCTTCAGGAGTTGCTTCTACAAATTCTTCCAGAGTCATTTCCTTCATCCATTCGTATCCAGGATAGTCGTTCTCCTTTAAATAATAATAAAGAGACAGAACACGGTCGACAGGATGACGAAGCATTGTAAAATAACGATAGGGCTTATTGAAATGTTCATGTATACCATAAAAATGATGTCCAGAAATGGCATTAATTCTTTTTTTATGCTCCTTATCTAATTCGGATAAAGGAATGATCTTCCGATCAAATAAATCATGATTATGGAATTCTTTTACTGTATATTGACGAGTAAATACTGAATTAAGTGTTGTACCTCCAGTTTTGGGTATATGGAGAAAAATTGTTAGGTTCTGTTTCTTTTGGCTCATACTGTCCCTACTTTTTCAATTAAATTTATCTGAAATTAATGTTATACCTTGAAAAATACGCTCCCATAGTAAATCATTACCCTCCCAAATTTCCTCATTTGGCATTTCGATTGCGCATACATTTTTGATTTTCCAATCTAGTTCTACTATTTCTGTTACTTTAGAATGGTTAACAATAAGAATACAAAAGTTATATTTTACTAATTGGGATAATATATTTTCTAATTCT
>NZ_JBVHEO010000041.1:0-1521 GCF_055562815.1 Streptomyces sp. NPDC016677
ATAGAAGAATTAAAAATAATGGAGTAGATAGGGAATCCATACTATCACCGCCTATTTCAATTCATGTAATGATGGATGAAAAAACAATAAGAGAATGATTACAATTGGAATAGATACCAATATACCAACTAAGTGATCCTTATAATGAATTCGTATGATGCTAAATGTAATTAAGTTGAATAATGTAGACCACCAGACGTTCCAATCATTCTCATATATAAATAAACCCTTTTTTTCAAATAGGACTTCAATAAATGAAAAATAGGCAATCCAAACTCCCATATAGATGAATCTCTTCTTCCTCCTTGGATAATATTGAAGATAGATAATTAGCACAACGGGAATTATAAAGAATGAAAACGTGATTTCAATAAGCGTATGATTTAGCCATGGCAGTGTCACAGCCTTATATCTCCATAGTGTATGTTGATAAAAAACAAAGTTGTAAAGTAAATTGCAAATTATATAGAATTGAATAGTGGGATAAAATTCCCTCCATCGGTTCCAGTCTACAAATATTTTAGCGAAAAGAATATAAATACCAACAACTAAAAACAAATACACAGCTAAATTCCCCTTTTTTATTTTTACAAACATTATTCCCATAAAGTCATAATAATAAAATAATGTCCAAAGAGGTGAAGTTTACTCCATTTGCGCGATTTCTGTTTAAATACTTAGAACAACGCTTCAGCGATAACGTTACCATAGGGACATCCCTTTCAACTCAGGGATTCGATGAATCCCAAATGTTTCTAATTCTTCTGAAATTATGTTATTGATCAAACTCTTCTCCTCGAACTGTATGAAACAGCTTTACAGTATGTAAATTACCTTTTATGCTGGCTAATGGTCTATACCCAAGGACTGAATTCTTATTTCGACCAGCACTTTGCCCTATAATTTCAGGGTTGAAAAAAATCGAAAAATAAGCCTACATATTGCCGTTCTTCTCTATAGGAACGTATGTTAAATCACTTACAATTAAAGCTAATGGCTCCTGTTTGTTTAAAACTGCCGACGCGTACAGTAGCTTGGTAGGAGAAGATACATAGGAAGTTGAAGGACGCTACACATTGCTGATACAGAAATGTGTGTGTTATTTCGAATCATTTCTAATTCGCCCCATAATCAGCGTATCTTGCTTTAATTATCATTCTCCATCATTAAGTAATGGTTTTCTTAGAATGTAAATCCATTACGGAAGCTAGGTAACACCATCCGTCTCTTACCGTGTAAATGTAGATGATATCTGCGACCCATTTCTCATTGATTGTGGTGGTAGAGAAGTCTTGATCTAACAGATTCTTGCGTTCCATCACTTTTTTCACGATGGAGTACGGACGGTATTTTTTCTTGGTGATCGAACGGATTTTTGCTTTGGAGTATCCAATGTATTTTCGAGCTCCATTTCGTTCCTTACTCTCTTGATGGATATGTATTATTTTCTGGGTTTTTGCAGGATTTTCAGGTTCACGGGTGGACTCTGTTTTCTGTAAGGAATGGTAATAGATATTTCTT
>NZ_JBVHEO010000042.1:0-1511 GCF_055562815.1 Streptomyces sp. NPDC016677
AAAGTGCAATATTGAAGGTAAGGATGTCTCGGATTGATCAACTAATAACTGAAGGAAATAAAAGGCGATTATTGCGAAAAAGGTTGCACAAACTCTAGACTTTTACCTTTCAGCATGTTTAGTTAGGTATTACCATTACTGCTCAAATACTTTCAGCATTAGGTGAACCTACAATGGAAAAGATGTTACATCCCGTATTTGAAAGATTCAATGTGTCAGAAGCTATATCTACTATTCTTTCTTATATAATTGCTTCTAGCCATTGTAGAATTTTTACACGTTTTTCTTAGGGAACTGGCACATAAAACATTAACCATTAAATTCTCAGAAAGAATGACATTAGCATTGTCTCCATCACTATATTGGTTTGGAAAAGTAACAAACCCTTTTATAACTTTGTTAAATGGTTCTTCTCGTCTTCTTATTCGTATTTTTGGAGTTAAACCTGCTAGACATGAGACAGTTGACTCAGAAGAAGAAATTAAACTGATTGTTACTCAAAGTTATGAAAAGAAGATTAATCAAACGGAATTAGAGTTTCTTGAAAACATTTTTGTATATGATGCTTATAAAAATGACATTATGATTCCAAAAGAAAAGATTGTATCTCTTGAAAAAAAGATGACGATTGTGGAAGTTGTATCAGATTAGATAAATTTCAATAGATTTCCAGTAACTAAAGATCAAATTACTATAAATTTATAGGTTTCATTAATACAAGAGAGATGTTAACAGTATTTTAGCTGGAAACGCACCAACTATGGATACTTTTATTCACCGTCTTCCTAGCTTCTTTGAACTGCTCCTTTTTCTTTTTGTATAGATTTACAAAAGTTTTTATGTTGAAAAATAATTGAAATATTCTTTTTATATTTGGATAGTACTGGCACACTAGTGGAATTTTTTCATAAAATGCAGGATAAACAACTATTGGTTTTCACTAAAGCGACTATTCTTTCATATGAGGTGATAATCTTGAAGAAAGAAAAAATGATTGCAGATGAATTACAGTGTATGTACTTAGAGGGTAGACTTGTTGAGTTTGATGAGAGATATATTAATAAGATAAGTCGGAAATTACGGACAGGTGACTTATCACTTAATGAGTTAATTCGCGATGATTCTATCCTAAAAAAGGTAGTACTCGAGGCTTTCGAGCGTTTGTATTTATAGAGAATAATTGCCTAATCCCTTCTTAATAAAGAAGAGTTCATCTAATAGTTATAAAAGAATTATAAAATACGCTAGAAAAAATTCACTTACGAGTGACTTCCTCAATAGGGCTCAAATGTGATAATCAGGTCATGATAGATGAAGTGAAAAAATCACAAAAACTATTCTAAACAGGCTTCGATAATATTTACAGTACTACTTCACTAAATCCCTAAAAGGACGAAGATAATGATGTGGAAGGTGAAACTGCCACTATATATGCAAGTTGTTTGCATATATATAATCTGTTAATTATAAAAAGAGAACAATCCATCGCTGACTAACACCTTTCCGGAGTG
>NZ_JBVHEO010000043.1:0-1396 GCF_055562815.1 Streptomyces sp. NPDC016677
TCAGTCCCCACTGGCCCTTGAACAGGGCGCCTTCGTCCAGCCAGGACGCGTACTCCCTGAGCTGGATGCCCTTGACGACGCGGGTGCCCCAGAACGGCGGCTCGGGCACCGGGTTGTCGACGGTGATGTCGGAGCGGCCTCTCTCGCCCGGCTCCGCCGGCTCGGGGTTCCGCCGGGGCACCCGGCGCTGGCGCAGTTCGGGGAGTGTGGCGCCGGGGACGCCGCGTTTGATGCCGATGAGCGCGTCCATCAGCCGCAGGCCCTCGAACGCGTCCCGCGCGTAGCGGACTTCGCCTTCGTAGATCTCGTGGAGGTCCTGTTCGACGTAGGCGCGGGTGAGGGCGGCGCCGCCGAGGATGACGGGGAAGTCGGCGGCCATGCCCCGCTGGTTGAGTTCCTCCAGGTTCTCCTTCATGATCACCGTGGATTTCACCAGCAGCCCGGACATGCCGATCACGTCGGCCCGGTGCTCCTCGGCCGCCTCCAGGATCGCGGAGACCGGCTGCTTGATACCGAGGTTGACAACGGTGTAGCCGTTGTTGGACAGGATGATGTCGACCAGGTTCTTGCCGATGTCGTGCACATCACCCCGGACCGTGGCCAGCACGATCGTGCCCTTGCCCTCGTCACCGGTCTTCTCCATGTACGGCTCCAGATACGCGACCGCGGTCTTCATCACCTCCGCGGACTGCAGGACGAACGGCAGCTGCATCTGACCGGAGCCGAACAGCTCACCGACCACCTTCATGCCGTCCAGCAGCACCTCGTTGACGATCTCCAGCGCCGGACGGGCCTCAAGCGCCGCCTCCAGATCCGCCTCCAGACCATTGCGCTCACCGTCGATGATGCGGCGCTTGAGACGCTCCTCCAGCGGAAGAGCGGCCAGCTCCTCGGACTTCGAGGCACGCAGCGACTTGGCGGTGGCCCCCTCGAACAGGGCCATCAGCTTCTGCAACGGGTCGTAACCCTCGCGGCGCCGGTCGTAGATGAGATCCAGAGCGGTGGTGACCTGCTCCTCGTCGAACCGGGCGATCGGCAGGATCTTCGAGGCGTGCACGATCGCCGAGTCCAGGCCCGCCTTGACACACTCGTCCAGGAACACCGAGTTCAGCAGGATCCGGGCGGCCGGGTTCAGGCCGAAGGAGATGTTCGACAGGCCCAGCGTGGTCTGCACGGCCGGGTGACGGCGCTTGAGTTCACGGATGCCCTCGATGGTGGCCACCCCGTCCCGGCGGGACTCCTCCTGACCGGTGCAGATGGTGAAGGTCAGGCAGTCCACCAGGATGTCCTCCTCACGGATGCCCCAGTTCCCCGTCAGATCGGCGATCAGCCGCTCGGCGATCCCGACCTTCTTCTCCGCCGTGCGGGCCTGGCCCTCCTCGTCGATGGTCAGCGC
>NZ_JBVHEO010000045.1:0-1357 GCF_055562815.1 Streptomyces sp. NPDC016677
CTTCTTATAAGCACGTTTTTTATTACTTCTGCAGACTCAGGCACATTTGTTTTAGGCATGATGACAACAAATGGTTCCCAAAATCCGAGTAACCGTTTGAAAGTAATTTGGGGGATCATGTTAACTGTTATGGCGCTTGTACTGCTGTACTCAGGAGGACTTCAAGCCCTGCAAAATACTATGATTATTGCTGCATTACCATTTTCAGCAATAATCGCTTTAATGGCCATCAGTTTATTAAAAGCTGTAAACAAAGAAGCAAAGATGTATCTCAATCACGTCCAGGCCCTTTCCCTAAATTGGAAAGGGTCTTTTTTGAATCGTTAGATTACCATTATTTTAAGTACAAATTCGCTAAATATAGAGTCCTCCCAACACCAACTCTGGAATGAACAAAAGGATGGGAATAGTCACATCGAACAGGTAATTTTATAGGTTCACAACACAACTAAAAAAAGACCGGTCGAAGTGTTTTCCTTGACGGCCACAAAAGAGCCAATCATTTCATGAGAGATTGGTGTAGTAACTGGTATCGTAGCTTAATGTCCTTTAATCATATTACTTTCATCCCTATAGGTAGGTTGCATAAATCAATTCACAGCTTTGCTATCTTCGATTGGCTAATCTCAACTATTTTTGCCCATGTACCTGTATACATATTCTTCTTGATCGTTTGACCTTAAAATCGGATAAATGATCTTTAGCACTATATTTCTTTCTTCATAAAATTTTTCTTCTATTCTCCAAGAACCAGTGTTCCTCTCAACAAACTATGGTTCTAATTTAGATGCCAGTGGGAACTTATTCCTACTATATTGAGGAATTTAAAATTGGCTATAACATAAAACTCTATTTAACTTTTTTTTATGAAACATCTTACGCAATTTATCTTAATAAGATGTTCACCTGTTTCTCCACTCTTTCATTAAGATGAAATAAAAAATACCTGTAGGCAAACTCTTTGTAAAATGTTCGCCTACAGGTAACAAAAATCCATAATGGTAGTATTTAGAAATTTATTCCACCTTAATTTAATCAATACTCTATAGATTATTTGATTAAATTCCAAATTCCTTTCTTAATTTATTTTCATAGTTCTCATTAATATATCTTCTAATAAATTCATTCCTTTTTATTACATCTTCTTCTTTTCTAAACATTCCTACCTTTTTTAATCTCTCGCTGTCAGGTTTTGTAGTCCACAATTTAATTGCTTCATTTTCTAGTGCTGATTCTACTCTTCTTCTTACTACCATTTCTTTAAACCTTGTCTCTTTTTGTTCTTCTGGTGATGGTAATTTTGGGATCTGCTCAATTATCAAATCATAATGGTTCTTTATTTCTTCAATTTGTGAAA
>NZ_JBVHEO010000046.1:0-1341 GCF_055562815.1 Streptomyces sp. NPDC016677
GGAAGATTTTGAATCTACAAATTCAATAATTGATGATGTTTATTCTAATATGAATGAATTCAATAGAGATGATTTTTACAGCCTTATTAAAAGTAATATCTTTAATAGGATTGATTTTACTAAATATGATGAGAACCAGTTAGAAGGTTTTGATATTAACAAATTTAGGGAAAAAGGGACATTTTTTAAAATAACAGGAGTAAGGGATGTTTGGAATAACAGAAATATTGATAGGCTCTATCGAAGTTTAGATTCTCTAATTCCACCGAAGGAAGAACGAATATTTGATATATTTATTTTTACATTAAAAAGTGCAAAAACATACGGTGCGGTTCGCTCAGCTGGGTGTGACGATTATGATTATAAATTAACAGCGTATGTTACAAAAGAGCAGGAAGTACATTTTGAAATCAATAGAGAAGAGATAGATCTTGAAATATTGGATTATGATATATTTAATGAGAGTTTAAGAGAGCCGCCGTATGATAAGGAAACTTTCCTTACCAAAAAATATAAAACTAAACATAGTTTGACATATATGTTGCCTGGTGTTTCAGAAGATATAAGAAAAAAGCTTACAGATTTTTCTTTGACAATTTATTTTCTTAAGAGAGATTACTCAGTATCTGATTCGAAGACATTTAAATATAAGCATTTCGTACCAGCTAGTCGAAAAGAATGGCTTGATCGATATGGAGGAATCAAGATATTTAGAGATCATTTTAGAGTTAGACCATATGGTGATATAAACTCTACTTCGTTTGATTGGTTAAGGTTAGGAGAAAGAGTTCAAAAAAGTCCAGCTGGTATTGGTAAAAAAAATGGTGCTTGGAGAGTAAGAGCAAACCAAATATCTGGAACTATAAATATTTCTAGAAAAAATAATGTTTTTGAAGATAAATCTAGTCGTGAAGGATTGCAAGAAACAATAATATTTGAACACTTCCAAGAATTAATACAAAAAATTATTGAGGTCTTTGAAAAAGATAGGATAAAAGTTATGAGGGCTATCAAGGATCATCATGACAAAAAGAATCATAAAGAAAATATTAAAGACAAAGGAAAAAATTTAGCAAAAGAGGTTTTAAAGTCTTGGGATGTTACTCAAGAGATCAAAGCTCCTAAAAATACTGAAGAAGCTCGAAAGAGAATAGAGAAGCTTCAACAAGAAAAATTACTACTAGCTCAATCCCATAAAATAATAGAGGAGTCTATTGAAGAAAAGGAAAATGAAAATAAATTATTGAGAGCATTAGCTGGTACTGGTATAGCTCTTACTTCATTAGCTCACGAAATAAAAACAGTAAGCAATCCTTTAGTTACACGGAATGACTTTTTAAA
>NZ_JBVHEO010000047.1:0-1290 GCF_055562815.1 Streptomyces sp. NPDC016677
CTCTTCTTTCATCATACTCAACAAAAAGGAATAAATTATTTTCTACTGCCTGATCAAATTGGTTCGCGTAGAATGCAATCCTTTCATCGGATACACTTACTTCTTTTCTTTTATTAAATACATAGTTAGCTAGAATCAATTTGTTTGATTCTGCATCGATTTCCTCAATCATGAATAGTTCTCCAACTGAATAATCGTTTTCCATTTCTAACATGTTCCTTTTCCTCCTAGCATTTTATTTAGTTTTTTCTCCTTTTTAAATAGATTAGAAAGCATACCTTTCACCTCCTTTAAGGAATAAAAGACTAATAACTAAAATTCATTTCTTTCCTGTTCCCGGGCAATTCTTTGTTGCACTTGTTCATGTTCTTTTTCTGCTCTGTACTTTGCATAATCATCATTTACTGCCCGTTCTAATTGGTGCATGGTTTTTCGACTTATTAAGGGCTTTTTATAGCTGCCTTTTTTATAATTTGTTTTCTCTTTATAGCTACTTTCTTGATTGGTTTTTTTTGAATAAGGATTATCTAGATAATTCCTTTTCATTACTTCAGAATCCGTTGATTGTTTTTTCATTTGAGCTAATAAGGCGTTTCCTAACCTCTTTTGAATGTCTTTCTTTTTATTCCATCCATAATCCTTGTCAGCTCTTTGAGTATCACCAAACAACTCTTTTCTATAGCTACTTTCTTCTTCTGTTTTTTCTAAGTACTCTTTGTAATGAGGGTTACTTCTCATTAAGTATTCTGTGACGTAATCAATTTTATTTCTAGTTTGATTTGTCACATGTTTGCTCCCATATTGCCAATGTTTTTTATTTGCCGGCAGCACACTATATATGTCTTTTAATATCTTTACTTGTTCGAGGTATTCCTTATCTTCTGCATACGTTTGTTTAATCTCATCAACTAGTGTATTTCTCAATTCGGAAATCCTGGAAAGTTCGGCCGTACGATCTATTAAGGCATTCGCAAAAGTGCTTTTCATATTATCAATTGTCTTTTGTTTTCGTTTGCCTTTAGGAGCTAAGTAAGAAACACCATCTTCTTCTACCGTCATTAATTCCCTTGTGTTTTGAAGCTCCACTGTGCCGTAATGAATATGAATATGTTTTGTGTTTCGATGAATAGAAGCAAACCAGTAACCGGACTCTATTTTTTCATCTTTAAACATACTATCCATCATCTTTCTACTAGCATATTGAATTTTCTTTTCATCTAATTCATTTGTTTTTGGATTGAGCAATTTCTCTTTTATTAGAAAGTCATTATCAAAACTAATGACATCTTG
>NZ_JBVHEO010000048.1:0-1226 GCF_055562815.1 Streptomyces sp. NPDC016677
AATTTTTCTTTCTTTAACAAGATAATCTCTTGCTTTATCAAACGTATCAACTTCATTTTCTGCTGAATACTCATAAGGTTCACTAATAAACTTAACGTTTTTATTATTTTGATATTCATACTCCTTATTTAATAGGCTGTTCATAGCCCCCATAAAGTTAGTTTGTTCGATTTCTTGAACAAAGTTAATCACATTACCGCCTTTTCCTCTGCTGTTCCAATAAAATGCGTTTTTTCTTCTGTCTATCACACAACTATCATGTTCTACTAGCCGGTAATAACGTTCGTTATCACTCTTTACATCGATTCCGTTTTGCTCACAATAATCTATAATATCAATTGCTTCCGCATGTTTAATTTGTTCTTTTGTAAAAGCCGGCATATAAAATTCCTCCTAATAGTTAAGATCCAATAAATGAAGTCGCGTTCTTGATCACATTTGAAATTGCTTGTACAATGTTTAAATTAAATAGGCTTTCAAAGTTGAGCGCTCTTACTTGGGCAACCAAAAGCAACGTACTTACGATAAAAATAATTCGTTCTTCAAGAAAACCTGTTTTGTAATACACAACACCCAAACCAGAATGAAAAGCTTTGTCCAAAAAGGGTAATAACCATTTAACCCCTCATTTACTAAAGCTATCTCCAACTAAATGTAAAAGGTATCCTAGGTTGAGGCCGATTATAGGGCTAAAAGGCGTAAGGCTAACCACATTATTAGGATCATTGTTACAAAAACGATAAATAGGCCCATTAGAGAATGCGTTAGGCCCCTATGACCAAAAAATCCTTTTATGAGATCAGAAATTCCCCTTGTTCGGCTTCCAATCCAGGAATACGGCTCATCTATATCTGGAAATACTGCACCAAAGGCAACGACTAAAGAAGTGGAAAGATGTGTTTTATACTGCATTTTGCTTCTCTTTTAATAAGATAAAAGAAAGAGCCACTTTTACTTAAAGCAGCTCCTTATCAATCCGAATATTATTAAGATGATTTTCTAACAGTATTTCTAGCTGATTTTGAAATTCCATGCGTTAGAACTCCTTTCAAATGAGTAGATCCGTTAGACAACAACTTATTAGTTTTGCTTCTAACTTTTATATCCATCATTTTGATAACGGACCAATATTCTAAGATGGCCTTTTCTGCTTCCTCTAAAGAATCAAAGGAATTAATACTCACAAGAAATTTTTGTCCTTTATAGTCTAAAATGCGATCCTTTTC
>NZ_JBVHEO010000049.1:0-1195 GCF_055562815.1 Streptomyces sp. NPDC016677
TGAGCTGGGGGTGGCCGCAGAGACCAGCGAGAAGCGACTGTTTACTAAAAACACAGGTCCGTGCGAAGCCGTAAGGCGATGTATACGGACTGACGCCTGCCCGGTGCTGGAACGTTAAGGGGACCGGTTAGCTCCATTTCGGTGGGGCGAAGCTGAGAACTTAAGCGCCAGTAAACGGCGGTGGTAACTATAACCATCCTAAGGTAGCGAAATTCCTTGTCGGGTAAGTTCCGACCTGCACGAATGGCGTAACGACTTCTCGACTGTCTCAACCATAGGCCCGGTGAAATTGCACTACGAGTAAAGATGCTCGTTTCGCGCAGCAGGACGGAAAGACCCCGGGACCTTTACTACAGTTTGATATTGGTGTTCGGTTCGGCTTGTGTAGGATAGCTGGGAGACTTTGATCATCGGACGCCAGTTCGGTGGGAGTCGTCGTTGAAATACCAGTCTGGTCGTGCTGGATGTCTAACCTGGGTCCGTGATCCGGATCAGGGACAGTGTCTGATGGGTAGTTTAACTGGGGCGGTTGCCTCCTAAAGGGTAACGGAGGCGCCCAAAGGTTCCCTCAGCCTGGTTGGCAATCAGGTGTTGAGTGTAAGTGCACAAGGGAGCTTGACTGTGAGACCGACGGGTCGAGCAGGGACGAAAGTCGGGACTAGTGATCCGGCGGTGGCTTGTGGAAGCGCCGTCGCTCAACGGATAAAAGGTACCCCGGGGATAACAGGCTGATCTTCCCCAAGAGTCCATATCGACGGGATGGTTTGGCACCTCGATGTCGGCTCGTCGCATCCTGGGGCTGGAGTCGGTCCCAAGGGTTGGGCTGTTCGCCCATTAAAGCGGTACGCGAGCTGGGTTTAGAACGTCGTGAGACAGTTCGGTCCCTATCCGCTGTGCGCGTAGGAGTCTTGAGAAGGGCTGTCCCTAGTACGAGAGGACCGGGACGGACGAACCTCTGGTGTGCCAGTTGTTCTGCCAAGGGCATGGCTGGTTGGCTACGTTCGGGAGGGATAACCGCTGAAAGCATCTAAGCGGGAAGCCTGCTTCGAGATGAGGGCTCCCACCTCCTAGAGAGGGTAAGGCTCCCAGTAGACGACTGGGTTGATAGGCCAGATATGGAAGCCTGGTAACGGGTGGAGTTGACTGGTACTAATAGGCCGAGGGCTTGTCCTCAGTTGCTCGCGTCCACTGTGTT
>NZ_JBVHEO010000050.1:0-1155 GCF_055562815.1 Streptomyces sp. NPDC016677
CCCACTCCCGAGGACAGGTTCACGTTCGGTCTGTGGACCGTTGGCTGGCAGGGCAGGGACCCGTTCGGGGACGCGACCCGGCCGGAGCTGGATCCGGTCGAGTCGGTGCGGCGTCTGGCGGAGCTGGGCGCGTACGGGGTGACGTTCCACGATGATGATCTGATTCCGTTCGGTGCGGACGAGGCCGGCCGTGAGGCGCGGGTGAAGAGGTTCCGGCAGGCGTTGGACGCGTCGGGCATGAAGGTGCCGATGGCGACGACGAACCTGTTCACGCATCCGGTGTTCAAGGACGGGGCGTTCACCGCGAACGACCGGGACGTGCGGCGGTTCGCGTTGCGCAAGACGGTCCGCAACATCGATCTGGCTGTGGAGCTGGGTGCCGAGGTGTATGTGGCCTGGGGCGGGCGTGAGGGCGCGGAGTCGGGCGGGGCGAAGGACGTGCGGGAGGCGCTGGAGCGGATGAAGGAGGCTTTCGATCTGCTCGCCCAGTACGTCACGGAGCAGGGGTATGACCTGCGGTTCGCGATCGAGCCGAAGCCGAACGAGCCGCGTGGTGACATCCTGCTGCCGACGGTGGGGCACGCGCTGGCGTTCATCGAGCGGCTGGAGCGTCCGGAGCTGTTCGGGGTGAACCCGGAGGTGGGGCACGAGCAGATGGCGGGGCTGAACTTCCCGCACGGTATCGCGCAGGCGTTGTGGGCGGGCAAGCTGTTCCATCTGGATCTGAACGGGCAGTCGGGGATCAAGTACGACCAGGATCTGCGGTTCGGTGCGGGGGATCTGCGGTCGGCGTTCTGGCTGGTGGATCTGTTGGAGACGGCCGGGTACCAGGGGTGCCGGCACTTCGACTTCAAGCCGCCGCGGACGGAGGACATCGACGGGGTGTGGGCGTCGGCGGCGGGCTGCATGCGCAACTATCTGATCCTCAGGGAGCGGGCCGCGGCCTTCCGGGCCGACCCGCAGGTCCAGGAAGCCCTGGCCGCGTCCCGGCTGGACCAGCTGGCCCGGCCCACCGCCGAGGACGGCCTGGCCGGCCTTCTCGCCGACCGGTCGGCGTACGAGGACTTCGACGCGGAAGCCGCCGCCGCCCGCGGCATGGCCTTCGAACACCTCGACCAGCTCGCCATGGACCACCTCCTCGGCGCCCGGGGCTGA
>NZ_JBVHEO010000051.1:0-1131 GCF_055562815.1 Streptomyces sp. NPDC016677
ATAACACTTTCAAAGACCGCATACATAAATTCTGGAGCAAAATCAACAAAGTTATCTTCCCTTAAAGCTAGTTGGGGACGAACTACTCTAAGGCTCATTGTAGTTCCTGCTGTACTAATTTGGCCATGTACCGCATTAATACGTATATTGCCGAATTTACCATCTAAAATTGGATTTTTAGGGGTGAAGTCTTTCCCATTTGCATTTGCGAATTTTTGTATAATCCTAATGATATACTCTTCTGTTATCTCCCGGTTCCCTGTATACTTCATTTTTTTATCATTCGTTTCAATAATTAAATCTGTACCATTATAGCCAATATCCGTAACAGTCTCGTCTCTTATAATTTCTTCAATAATTCCTGTACCGACCGTTTCTTGGACGATATATTCTACAATATCTTCATTTCCTCTTACCTCATATGGATGTTCCTTCATAACAACTTGTTTTAATTCATCCCTTGCAGCAGGATCTAAGAGTCCTCTTACAATTAGTTCTGCATGGGATTGAATTAATGATTCTTGTATATTTTTTAGAATTTCTGGCTTTATCCACGGGGTTTTTACTTTTAGCCTATTCTCTATCAACCTATCGCCTCCTATTTATGATTCTGAAATAGTTACTTTAGCAGTTGCTTGATATTTCATCGTACCATCTATAATAAGTACCTTAATAGCTTTTATGGCACCATTTCCATTTTTTAAATACTCAAATTTATAGGTTGCCGCATCACTAATTTTCACATTATTATTTACAGACATTCTCTCTTCAAAGTCCTTTTCAAATTCCTGGATAGAAATATAAAGTTCTCCAGGCTTAATTCGCGAACTATTATCTGCATTATGGATAGCAGTTGTTCTTATCGTTTCCGTTAGACTCAGCACAATTGAGTCTTGCTTAAAGTTAGTTTGGTAATAAATGCCTGTTACAATTATTAATAATATCCCCATAAGCATTAACCACAGAGTAAAAGGAAGATCTCTTAGCATTTATTTGTAATCCTTTCTAATTAAGAAGAAGTCCAGCTATTCTGTTGTATACTCCTTATACTTTAACTGAATAAATTTAATAAACCTGAAGCAACCCCTGCAATATTAGGGAAAGAGCCAAGTAAATTTTCATTACCTTTAT
>NZ_JBVHEO010000052.1:0-1011 GCF_055562815.1 Streptomyces sp. NPDC016677
GTATAGGCAGTGTGGTAGGTATGCTCATGATCGCGACATATGTAAAAAAGGTTATACCACTCGGACCAGGAATGACGATGTTTTATTATATATTGTCGGCTGCATTCGGGATGTTCTTATGCGCGAAAACTCCCAGTCATCCCACGGATCGCAACTATAATATTCTCTTCTATCTATTCAAGATGGACCGGAATAAATACCATGCTATAGAGATTAAAGACTTTGGTTTAGAGGAAAGGACGGAAAAACGGTGATGAAAGTAGCTGAAAATAAACAGAAACGTCAAGATACTACGATTCTTGACGTTTTGTTTTCTTCTTTTAAAAGTAATGACTTACCGATTATCGATATTATGCCTTATAAAAGAGTGACAAAAGAAGGCTTCCTTATAGATAAACAGAATGAATACCAAGCTTATTTATGAGTAAAAACAAATGATTTAGTTTCGATGAACAATTCCGATTTAAACAGAATGATTTCTCAACTAACTAGTATATGCAGAGTATACACAGAGCCTTTTAAAATCCTTTCTATGACTTATTCTACTGAAACATCGAAACAGCAAATGTTTTGGAAGAGTCGAATTAACAAATATCGAAGGGTTTTAATGGCTGACAATGTGCCAGAATCAGAAATGATTAGACACGAAGTAATGCTTCGCCTGGCTGTAGACAATTTAAGAAGAGTAACGTGGGTCGAGGATAATCTAACAGAGCTTACTTTCTTTATTGTCGTGTACGAAAAAAGTCAAAAGGAGTTAGAGCTTCGCGTTAGAGATATGACAAGATTAGGCGGTAAACAGTACGATTTACAGCTTGTAGAAAGAGACAATATAGAGAACATTTTAATTCGTTTAAATAACATGAATACAGAAGTCTAGGGGGAATGAAAACATGAGATTAAAAGAAAAACAGAAAGTAAGTTTAAGAGAAAAGGGTTATGATCTTAATTTCATCTCAAAAATACAGCCAAAAGGCGGTGTACGATTTGGAGAAAAATATATTAACACTG